>CAMAPL010000003.1 GCA_945860165.1 Rhizobium sp. Q54 | reverse complement strand
ATGAGATAATTTATCTGGCGAGAGAAAATTAAACTACTAAATCTATATTTTATGTAAGAGATTATACCTAACAAAAATGCCATTAATTAAAAAAATTTAGGGAGTTTCGCTATGATTAAACTACATCAGAATTTGATGCGTTGTAGCTCAATTGCGGCAATCGGGGCGTCGTCCCTACTGGGTATTTTTCCAGCAATCGCCCAAACCACTAGAAACGACACTACCAGTGTTGAGTCTGTAATAGTTTCAGGATCGCGACTTTCTATCAGAGGTTATGAAGCACCAACGCCAGTCTCTGTTATCGGCGCCGCTCAAATTGAGCGAGATGCGAAGATGAATATTATTGATTCCATTACTAGCCTGCCGTCTGTCGGTATTTCAAACACACCAGATAATGGTAGAAACTCAGGTAATCTTAGCCAAGGAGATGCAGCACTAAGCGTTGTTAATTTGCGCAACCTAGGCATAGCAAGAACCCTCGTTTTGTTTGATGGTCAGCGCGTCGTGTCATCTAATCTTTTTGCTGGTGGCGTTGATCTAAGCACTATTCCCACAGCGCTAGTTCAGCGCATAGATGTGGTCACCGGGGGTGCCTCTGCAGCATATGGCTCCGACGCCGTAGCTGGTGTTGTCAATATCGTCTTGAATAAGAAATTTTCAGGTTTAAAGGGAAACCTTGAATACGGGGACGGCACATCTCTTCAGAGACGTCAAATGAAGGCTTCTATCACAGCTGGCGGTGATTTTGCCGGGGGTAGGGCTCACTGGATATTGAGTGGAGATCATATCTGGAGCTCGGATCCTGTCTGGTTAGGCGATGCAAAATGGTGGAGTAACGCAGCGATTGTACCCAATCCTAAAGCTACTTCTTCAAATGGGCTCCCAGCATTCCAACACGTAAGAAACGTTGGGCAAGGGCAATATACACAAGGTGGAATGATACGCGGGAATACCGCCGGCGGTGTAGGAAGTAGCATCACTAAGGACTCTTTGTTCGGATTACATTTTGTAAACAATGGCCAGGCAGTCCCATTTAACTTTGGAACAGTCAGTTCTATAAATCCAAACCAATGTTATGCGGGCTGCACAAATTCGTACCGGACTACCCCTGCTGCATCCGGATCTTTGATTGCAACTCCCTATCACAATACGACGTTATTCGCTTATGCGAGCTATGACCTGAGTAACGATATTAAAGCGTCTGTTCAGATGAACTACAGTTCCTTTGCATCACACAGTACTGGCGGCACAAGAACGTCGAATGTTAATATAAGAGCTGACAATGCTTTTTTACCGAGAAGCATAGCGTCTCAGTTTGGTGTCTTATCCAACGGGTTTGATGGTGCCACCGGGCTGGGTGGAACATCTGTGTCGCCAAACGAGAACATATCTTTGGGAACTATAAATACTAATAACTTCGATTTAAATTCGAAACTTACCTACGACAAAATATGTAACACCGTCGGTGTACCATGCCTTAAGCTAAATAGAGCTCTGGGCCGTGCTGTCTTCACTCTCGAGGGTCGATTTGCAAACGATTGGTCTTGGAATCTCTATGCTCAGCAAAGTCAGATGAGGGAGGTTCAGAGCGCTGCACAAGTGGCCTACACGCCACACTATAATTTTGCAATTGATGCTGTAAACGTCACACCAACTAATAGAGGTACATCTAATCTTCCACTTGGTAGCATCGTGTGCCGTGCTGTTCTTTTGGGTAATCCTGCCGCTGCAGGGTGCCAACCGCTCAACATTATGGGTAACGGCGTCGCATCTAACGCTGCTATGAGGTACGTCAATCCAGGCAGAATTCCTTCGTTAGGTCTGCTGAATAGAGAAGTTATTAAACTTAATCAGACCGTGTTTTCTGGGACGGTGCAAGGCGAGTTACCTTGGGAACTCCCGGCCGGTAAGGTTTCTGTTGTTGGCGGCGCTGAATACCGCCTTGAGCAAGCTGGTCAGTATGAGGCATTGGCGGTAAATCTAACTGTTCCTTGGTCAGCAGGAAATTTCAGGAATTATTCTGGCGCTTACAACGTGAAAGAAGGTTTTATTGAGGCTGAAGTTCCAGTTCTGAAAGATGTCATAGTACAGGATTTAAATGTCAACGTATCTGGTCGTATCACAGATTATTCGACTAGTGGTCTCGTCCAAACCTGGAAGCTCGGTCTTACAAGCCGTCTCGATGATAATATTAAGCTCAGATCTACATGGTCTATGGATATTCGTGCGCCACTGATTTCTGATCTATTTTCTCCCGGCGTGGTGGCGATATCCCAGAACCAATACCCTGTGGGTTCTCCCAGCTATCAGACCACGGTTGCTCAGGGCGGCAATCGGAACTTGCAACCGGAGAAAGCTGTTACTCTCTCGTTCGGTGCCGTTTTTACCCCGCAATTTATTCCTAATTTCTCACTATCGGCTGACTGGTACACGATAAATATCCATGGCGGTATTTATTCGACAGGTGCGCAGACCATCATCAATCGCTGTTTGCTGGGGGAGGCAACCTTTTGTTCGTTGTTACTTTTTGACCCTGCAATAAACGGGGGAACTAAGCCATATCGGATCAATGAGTTTGCCGCAAACGCGGCTGCAATCCGAACTACTGGTATTGACGTCGTAGCCAACTATTCTATGGACTTTTTCGATGGTTCTCTTGCCTGGGAGTTAGCAGCAAATTACACCTCGTTACTTCGCCAATCTGCGCTGGGTATAAGTTATAATTCGGCTGGCTGCTTGGGCAGCCCAGTCTCTTATGCATGCAGCGGACTGCCGCAGACGCGCGCCAGGCTAAGCACAACATATAGTGAGGGACCTTGGTCTGGAACTGTTACGGCGCGCGGTTATGGCGAAGCAAGGCTTACCAATGGCCTCCAAAACCTTCCCAGCAATGTTGCACGAGCCTCGATCTCTTCTACAGGCGTAATCAGTCAAGGGGCTGGTGAGGGTAACCTTCTGGATACGAATATCGTAAACCCAGTTGGGTATCTCGATTTAGCTATGTCATATCAGTGGAATGGGAATATAACCCTCTATGGCGCAGTTGATAATATAACCAACGTCCCGCCCCCATCAGATGGATCAATTGCGGTTTATGATCCGCTTGGCCGTATGATTCGAGCAGGGGTACGCTTCAACTATTAAGAATTTCTGTAATCTAAAGTTTTCTTAAGAACCTCGTGCGGTCCCTTTTTGCATCGCACGAGGTTCTTTTTTAGTTCGCGCCATCTAGGCTAGCGGTAATGAAAAGCGCATGTATCAAGATAGATTTTGCGACAGAACTCCCGTCATCACCCTTGGCATCTCTGGGCTAGGTTTGAAAACAGCAAAGCGCATTGTTGACGAGGGCGCGTGGGAAGCCCTGCGGGATCTAGATGCGCAGCGATAGTCCGCCTTTTCTGCTTAAGGGTGGTACGATAGTTTGGCATGATCTGTTCAGCGACGTT
The DNA here is from genome assembly GCA_945860165.1 of Rhizobium sp. Q54. Taxonomy (GTDB): domain Bacteria; phylum Pseudomonadota; class Alphaproteobacteria; order Micropepsales; family Micropepsaceae; genus Rhizomicrobium. The sequence goes on along the minus strand of CAMAPL010000003.1, from coordinate 183,048 downwards.
GAACTGATTACCCTGGAACGCTATTGCGACGGATTAGTACTAGAGTCGGCCCAGGTGCTGGGCGACGGTTACAATTCTATCCGCACTTCCAAAGTTGCTTGGGTAGAGCGCGACACTGAGGCCACTGAGACACTGTACCTAAAGATGGAAAAAATAGTGCTGCGGCTCAATGCAGAATATTTTCGTAGCGATCTGTCCGGTCTCACCACTTTGCAATACGCTGTTTATCGTCAGACTGAAGCTGGCTATTTTGACTGGCATATTGACTATGCCCGGGACAGCGCCAATCCGGCGCAGGAGCCGCGCAAGATAACACTTAGCCTGCAATTGTCTGACGCGGAATCCTATGATGGCTGCGAATTAGAAGTGCGCGCTGCTCATCTGATCGATGTCGCGCCCCGCCAGCGCGGAACATTGGTAGCCTTTCGTGCTAATGCGCTGCACAGAGTGACGCCGATTACCCGGGGAGTACGAAAATCCCTAGTCGCTTGGGCAGCGGGGCCGGATTATCGCTGACCATTAGTTAAATTCGACCACTTTCGCTCTTCACAGGGCGATGAGACTAAATTCCTCCCTTGGCTAAAACCCCAATTCTGTCTCATAGGCTCTGACGTCGCACATCAACACAATTGGTCAAAAGCGGACATTCATCCCTGGTCATTGCTTTGCGCCCCGTACTTGAAATTAATGCTGTTATTTGGGAATAATATACAGACTGTGGCCGCGCGGCTGGTCTCAAGTTGCGGAATTTCCGGACAGCCAAGACTTTGGAAGAAGAGAGAAGCAGTGCATAGCCTTGCTGACACCCAGCGGTCTTTCTGGAGCCGATTTGCCGCGAAGCTTTTTCTGGGAACTAGCATTTCCACGCTGGGTTTTATGCCCGTGGCTCATTCACAGACCAGCGAACCCAGGGTAGCCGAGCATGTCACCGTCACCAGCGAACGCTATGGTGCCGCCCAGTTGTCCCTGTCCAAGCTCCCCGCGCCGCTTCAGGACACGCCGCAGTCGGTGACGATCGTTACCAGCGACCTGCTGCGCGAACGCGGCACCAGCAATCTCAACGATGCGCTGCGTAACACGCCGGGCATCAGCCTGGGGGCGGGAGAATTTTCTTGGCAAGGCAACAATCCGACTATTCGCGGTTTCCTGGCGCGCAACGACATGTACATGGACGGCATCCGCGACTTCGGCAGCTATTACCGCGACACATTCAACTACGAGCAGCTGGAAGTCCTCTCCGGCCCGTCCTCAGTTTATTTCGGGCGCGGTTCGACTGGCGGGGTGATCAACCAGGTTTCCAAGACACCGCACCTGCGCGAGGATATATATGCCAGCGCTTCGCTGGGCACCGATAATACCAGGCGCCTGACAGTTGATTACAATCAACCCTTGTCTGAGCTGGGCGCGGCGGTGCGCGTCGTGGGCATGGTTCATGTTGCCAATGTCGCGGACCGCAACACGGGAAAGCAGCGCCGCTGGGGACTGGCGCCTTCTCTGGCGCTGGGACTGGGAACACCCACCCGCCTCACCGTCAGCTATCTGCATCAGGAAGCCAACGACATTCCCGATTACGGTATCCCTTGGTATTTTGGCCGCCGCGCCCCGGTCGATTTCAGCAATTACTACGGCTTTGATTCCGACTATTTAAAAACTAATGTCAATCTGCTGACCGTCAAACTTGAGCACGACTTCAGCGCCAACCTGCAATTCCGCAACACTATGCGCTACGGCCAGTATGGCCGCGACTTCCGTATTTCCGAGGGTCTTCTGGCGCCGGGCACCACCGCCGCCACACCGCTGCCTTCGGTTCAGGTGGCGCGCAACATCTGGCAGGGCACAAGCACCGAAAGCCTGGGCACCGAACAGGCGGAAATCACCGCCAGGTTCGACAGCTGGGGTTTCGCGCACACCTTAGTGAGCGGTGTCGAAGCCTCATGGGAAAATTCCACGCCGCTGTTCCAGAACACCACCGGCGTGCCGACCCTCAATCTGTTGGCACCGGCCCAGCATCTTGCCTTCACCGGCTCCGTCTTTCCTCGGCTTTATGCCGAGACGCCGGCGGCCAGTCTTGCCGCCTATGCCGTGGACACGATCAAGCTGGACGAGCAATGGGAGCTCACCGTCGGTTTCCGTTGGGATCAGTTCACCAGCCACTTCAAGTCCACCACCTATGCCACGGTGCCCAACCACCCGCAGGCGGCGCCGACCGTGCTCAATCCGCCGTTCAACAGCCAAGTCAAAAATGTTGATCCGATCATCACCTATCGCCTCGGTGTGGTTTACAAGCCGATGGTTAATGTCAGCTTCTATTTCGCGCACGGCACATCGTTCAACCCGTCAGCGGAATCGCTGTCGCAATTGACCTCGGCTCGCGCCCTGGGCACCCAGAACGCCTTCCTGCCGTCGGAAAAGAACAAATCCTTCGAGGTCGGGGCCAAGTGGAGCCTGTTTTCCAAGCGTCTAGAAGCGACCGCCGCGCTGTTCCGCCTCGAAAAGGAGAATGCGCGCATTCCCGGCACTGTGGCGGGCGTCAATGTGCTGGGCGGGGCGCAGCAGGTGGACGGGTTCGAGCTATCGCTCTGGGGCAACATAACGCCCGAGTGGCGCGTGCAGGCAGGGTATTCATATCTCGACAGCCATACCGTGGCGACCGCGACGGGCGGCTCGCTGCTTGGCGCGCCGCTCGTCAATACGCCCAAGGATGCCGCGACCTTCTGGAGCAATTACGAACTGCTACCGGAATGGACGATCGGGCTGGGCGGGCAATATGTCTCCCAGCGCCTGGCGCAGAACACCTCCACCACGTATTTGGTATCGTCCCCTTACTATACGCTGGACGCTTCCTCGTCCTATCGCATCAACGCCAACTATATGATCCAGTTGAATTTTTATAACCTGACGGGCCGCGACTATATCAATGAGATCCATCCGTTCCGGGCGGTACCGGGAGCGGGTCGCAGCGCCATGCTTACTCTGTCGGTAGATTACTAGATCATGCTAATCCGCATCCCCAACGTGCTGGCGCCTTCGGAAGCCGCCGAGATTTGCCAGCTTCTGGATGGCGCCGACTGGAAGGATGGCCGCCAGACCGCGGGTTATCTCTCGCAACAGGTCAAGCAGAACCACCAGTTGCGCGAAGATCATCCGCTTTGTATCCGGCTGGGCCAGCGAATTCTTGATGCGCTGGATGCCGACCAGATGTTCCTGTCGGCGGCGCTGCCACTGAAAGTGGTCCCGCCGCTGTTCAATCGCTATGCCAATGACGAGCAATATGGTCGCCACATCGATGGCGCGATACGTCACATTCCCGGCACAGGCCACCGGGTGCGGGCGGACCTGTCGGCAACCCTGTTTTTGTCGCCGCCTGAAAGTTACGACGGCGGCGAGCTGATCATCGAAAAACTCGATGGCGCGGACAGCATCAAGCTGGCGGCGGGCGACCTTGTCCTCTATTCGGCTAGCACCGTTCATCACGTCGTCCCGGTCACAAGAGGCGCCCGCCTCGCCGCTTTTTTCTGGCTACAAAGCCTGGTGCGGCTGGATGCCCAGCGCGCTATGCTATTCAAGTTGGACAACGCTTTGCAGCGGATGGGTCACGACCATCCCGATCATCCAGCACTTGTGGACATGATGGCGGTCTATCACAACCTCCTGCGGCTCTGGAGCGAGACCTAAGATCCATTTTCTAGGTTTTTATGCTAGTGATCGGGCCGCAAGCGCTCAGCCTATTAGAAAGCCAGACACGAATGTCCACTTTGGGCCAAAAGATGCCATTCGCACCGGCTGAATACCTGCCAGCCGGGCAGGGCGAATGGGGCTGGGCGAGCCTGTGAATGGCTGTGGCGGGGCAGCGGCGGGGTCACATGCCGCGAAGCTGCTGGATGGATCAATCTTCGAAATGGGTCAGCGGCCCTAGCCGAGCCTCCAGCCATGATTTCGGATCAGGAACGATTTCCAAACCTTCGTTCCTGCAACCTCAAAGGCACTCTTCGTGATCAGGATAGGGCGCGCTTTCAGTCTCGCTGTGACGCTACTAAGCGTGATTTCGTTGCCTGGCGCGGCCTTGGCTGCGTAGCAGAAGACTACTCCTGAGCTATATCTCTCAATTAATGAGAGATGACGGTACGTCATCTTTTGATACAGCGCAGTTGTATATAATGTATTTGGGGGAAAGCAAAAATGTCCAACAGAAAAATAAAAGTCGCCATCCTCGGATCGGGGAATATCGGCACTGACCTCATGATCAAGATCATGCGCACGTCATCTATCCTGGAGATGGGGGCGCTGGTCGGGGTCGATCCGCAATCCGATGGCCTTGCCCGGGCCAAGCGGCTTGGCGTTGCCGCTACCGCCGATGGCATAGCCGGGCTAGTGCGGATGCCGCTATGGAAAGAGATCGGCATCGTTTTTGATGCCACCAGCGCCGCGACCCACAAGCATCACAGTGATATTTGCCTGGCCGATAACAAGGTGATGATCGATCTTACGCCGGCTGCAATCGGTCCCTACGTTATTCCCGAGGTCAATGGCGATGCATATCTGGATGCGCTCAATGTGAATATGGTGACCTGTGGCGGGCAGGCTACGATTCCCATCGTTGCGGCGGTAAGCCAGGTCGCCACCGTGCATTATGGCGAGATCGTTTCTTCCATCGCCTCCAAATCGGCCGGGCCGGGGACGCGCGCCAATATCGACGAATTCACCCAGACCACCGCTCTGGGCATCGAAAAAGTCGGCGGAGCCGTGAAGGGAAAAGCTATCATCATTCTCAATCCGGCGGAACCACCGGTTCTGATGCGCGGAACGGTGCTCACTTTGTCGTCTGGCGCGGACGAACAGCAGATCACGGAGTCAATTCATCGCATGGTCGCGAAAGTCAGAGCCTATGTGCCGGGCTACCGCTTGAAGCAGGAAGTGCAGTTCGAACGCTTCGGATCGAACAATCCTGTTTCCATTCCCGGTGTCGGCGTCTTCGAAGGCCTAAAGACCAGCGTGTTTCTGGAAGTAGAAGGGGCCGCCCACTATCTTCCAGCTTACGCGGGAAATCTGGACATCATGACCTCGGCGGGTTTGCGCACGGCCGAGAAGATTGCCGCGCGAAGAATGGTGCAACAGGCTGCATGATGCCCGTACATGAAACAGGATTGTATATCCAGGACGTCACACTGCGTGACGGCATGCATGCGATCCGTCATCAGTATGGCGTTGACCATGTGGCCAAGATCGCGAAGGTGCTGGATGAAGCGGGCGTCGATGCCATTGAGGTCGCACATGGCGATGGCCTCAACGGCTCATCCTTTAATTACGGTTTTGGTGCCCACACGGACTGGGACTGGATCGAGGCAGCGGGGCGCGTGATCCGCAAAGCGCGGCTTACGACATTGCTGCTTCCCGGCATCGGCACTGTGGAAGATCTGCACCGAGCGTTCGATATGGGTGTCGTGTCGGTGCGGGTGGCCACCCATTGTACCGAAGCCGACGTCGCCAGGCAGCACATCACCTTTGCGCGCAAGCTCGGCATGGACGTTTCCGGCTTCCTGATGATGAGCCACATGGCGGAACCGGAACCCCTGGCGCAGCAAGCCAAGCTGATGGAGGATTATGGCGCACATTGTGTCTATGTCACTGATAGTGGCGGCGCCCTAGACATGGATGGCTACCGGGCCCGCCTCGAAGCCTATGACCGTGTCCTTCTGCCTTCGACCCAGCGCGGCGTGCATGCCCATCACAATCTTTCGCTTGGGGTCGCCAACTCTATTGTGGCAGTGCAAACAGGCGCAGTGCGGGTCGATGCCAGCCTGGCGGGAATGGGCGCCGGGGCGGGCAACGCGCCGCTGGAAGTCTTCATAGCCGCCGCAACCCGCAAAGGGTGGAAGCATGGCTGCGACCTTTATAAGTTGATGGATGCGGCAGAAGACCTGGTTCGGCCACTGCAGGACCGTCCGGTCAGGGTCGACCGCGAGACGCTCAGCCTGGGATATGCCGGCGTCTATTCCTCGTTCCTGCGGCATGCTGAGAAGGCGAGCAGGGACTACGGGGTCGATACGCGGGAAATTCTGGTGGAACTTGGCCGGCGGGGCATGGTGGGCGGTCAGGAAGACATGATTACTGATGTCGCGCTCGACATTGCCCGAAAGGTCCGGGCGCACTAGCATTCAGACACGTGGGGGGTAATCTATGGCTACGCCTAAGAACCAATCCGTCTTAAAAGCTTTTCGGATGTTGCAGGGGTTTCATGACCGCTTGGAATGGCTCACAAGTTGTGAGCTAAGCCGCCGCGCAAATATTCCCGAGGCTTCAGGCTATCGCCTGATACAGACCTTGGAACAGATTGGCGCGGTTGTTCGGGGATCCAAGGGCCGTTATCGTCCTGGCATGCTCCTAGTTTCGCTGTCCCACAATGTGGCGATCGGTGATCTGCTCCGGGAAGCCAGCCACAAGATCATTACCGATCTCGCCCATCGTCTCGACCTGACCATTCACATCGGGCTCCTAGAAGACAACATGGTCACCTATATCGCCAAGGTTTGCACGCCCACATCGCTTTCGCCGCATACGCGCCTCGGCTTGCAGCTGGAGGCTTACTGTTCGGGTCTGGGCAAAGTTCTTCTGGCTGCCCTGCCGCAAGACCAGATTGATTGCTTCATAATGGACGGCGATCTGGTGGCGTTGACGCCTTACACGATCACTGACCGCACTGTCCTGCGGGACGAATTGCAGAGGGTGCGCGCAAAAGGCTATGCCATGGATGACCGCGAGATCCGCGCGGACATGCGTTGCCTTGCGGTACCGCTCCATGACGCCGATGGACGCGTCGTTGCCGCCATGTCCGCCACCGATCCTGCCGAACGCATGGACGAATTTCGGCAGACGGAAGTGCTAATCGCCTTGAAGGAGGCGTCGCGCGCCCTGGAATACAAGCTATTTCCGCCAAGCCTGTCGGTGGTGCCGGAAACCTCACCGCGGCTGCCTGCGGCGCACGCGATTCTGTCCGAGGCGCATGGCTAGAAAAACCGAGCTCCGCCAGAGGGGGAGTAGGAAGCCCGGCATGCATTCCGAAGCTAGGGGAGACGCCGAAATAGATCTTCGCTTTCTTTCGGCCCCTTTCCAGGATTTTTGGCCAAGTAATGCCGCTTTCAAAGTGACGTCAAAGCGCGTTTTCTCACCTGATGAGTTTTCACCGCACAACTTTTCGGCATGGTTCTGGCCTGCCTCTAGGCGCGCGCATCAGCGCTGAATAGATTGGCGAGAAGTCTGCGGTTTGCAGACGCCAACGGCATCTCAAGAAGGTTCGTTATGTCTGGAAAGTTCACGCGCCGCGGCACTCTAATGGGCGGGACGGCTGCCATGCTTGGTCTGGGAATTCTGCGCGGTGAAGCCCTTACGCCGCTCGCGATGCAGAAATCCGTCGCGGACAAACTGGAGCCGCTGCCGACCCAGCCTTATGATACGTCGCATGGCGAATGGCGGACCTATGGCGGCAATCTTGCCAGCTGGCGCTATTCGGCCCTCGACCAGATCAACGCGGCGAATTTCAATTCTCTGAGCACCGTCTGGAATTTCTATCCGGACAATCTGGGTCCGATGCCGGACCCCAATCTCCAGTCCACGCCACTGATGGTGAAAGGCGTACTTTATCTCACGGCAGGCACGCGCCGCGCCGCGGTTGCGCTCAATGCCCGCACCGGAGAGATGATCTGGAAGTTCAATTTCGACGAGGGCGAGCGGGGCAGAAACGCGGCCCGTCCGCTGGGGCGTGGCCTGAGCTATTGGACCGATGGGACGCTGGAGCGCATCCTGTATGTCACGCCAGGATTTCAGCTTGTCTGCCTGGACGCGAAAACAGGCGTCCCCGTCCCCGGCTTTGGCGTGGGCGGCATTGTGGAGATGAAGGTCGATCCACGGCAAGACATCGACGTGACGGGAAAGCGTCGGGGCGACGATATCGGGCTGAATGCCACCCCCCTGGTTGTCGGCGACATCATCGTGGTCGGGGCTGCCCACCTGCCGTCCACATCACCGCGTATGCGACATGTTAAGGGGTTTATCAGCGCCTATGACATTCGCACGGGCAAGCGTCTTTGGATCTACCATCCGATGCCGGGGAAAGGTGAGCCTGGCTACGACACCTGGCTAAACGGTTCCGCGGAAGTGGCCGGCAATATGGGCAACTGGTCGCAAAACAGCGCCGATGCGGAACTGGGGCTGGTTTATATTGGCACCGAAATGCCGACCGATGACTGGTATGGCGGCAAGCGCCACGGCGCCAATCTCTATGGCGACTGCATAACGGCGCTGGATATCAGAACAGGAAAGCGGGTCTGGTACTATCAGACCGTGCATCACGATATATGGGATCGTGATATCCCGTGCGCGCCCATCCTGTGCGATATCACCGTGGATGGCAGGGCGATCAAGGCGATCGCACAACCCACCAAGCACGCTTATCTGTTCGTGCTGGATCGCGCGACCGGAAAGCCGGTCTGGCCGATCCCCGAAGTTCGCGTTCCCAAGGGCGACTTGCCCACGGAATGGTATTCTCCCACCCAGCCGATCCCGACAAAGCCGCCGCCATTCGACGAAGGCGGGTCCGATCCTTCGCGCCTGTTGGACTTCACGCCCGAACTGCATGCGGAAGGGCTGAAGATAATGTCTTTCTATCGAACAGGAAACCTGTGGGCGCCGCCAATTTTCAGCAAATGGCCGCGTCCCCTGGCGATGATCTCGTCGCCGACCGGTGACGGTGCCGGGCAGTGGCCTGGCGGCGCCTATGATCCGGAAACCAACATGCTGTTCATGTACTCCAACCTCTCGGTTGGGCTGCGTGGTGCGGTGCCGGCCGATCCGTCCGTGACCGACGCGCCGATGATGTCAGGGCAGGCGAGAAACCCGGATGCCGCTTCGAGGGCTCCCGCGCCCAGCGGCCGGCTTGCGGTACAGGGGCTGCCGATATTCAAGCCGCCTTACGGCCGCATCACCGCATACGACATGAACGAGGGAGAGATCGTCTGGCAGATCCCGCATGGTGAGACCCCCGATGTGGTGCGCAATCATCCGGCGCTCAAGGGATTGGCAATTCCGCGCACTGGAAGCCAGGGCAAGGTGGGAATACTTGTGACGAAAACGCTCATTATTGCGGGTGATGGCACCGCCACAACCGACAAGGATGGCAGGCTGGGGGGGTGGCTGCGGGCTTACGACAAGCAAACCGGAAAGGAGGTCGGAGCAGTCCCATTGCCCGGCCGCGCCTCAGGTTCTCCCATGACCTACACCGTCGATGGTCAGCAATATATCGCCATCGCTTGCACCGGCCCGATGCCGGGGCGTCTCGTCGGGTTGAGATTATCAGCAGGACCGAGCAAACCGGTCGAGAAGCCTGTGGTCAACGCGCCGGCGCGCGCATCAACAACGCCGCCACCAGGGGATTAGCCCGCGTCCGCCATTTCACTTGCTGTTCTGTCCGCCATAGCTGTAACGCTGCATCTCGCCGCTCCGCGTGCCTTTCGGGACACCATGCAAGCCAACATCATGAGGTGTTCCGCTACCTTAATAATAGCATCGGCACTGTGCAGTTGGCTTTTCATAATCTTACGATGACAGGCAATGACATCTTTACGCGCAGGTTCAGCATCAGGACTGTCACAGGACTCCGCCAAAACAAGCGCAACAACAACAAAGCTGATCCAAGTCTGCGCCGCTTAGCCAAAGCCGATCGCCTTCCAGATTAGTTGAACGCCGACGGCAATCATCAGAAGATAAATTAAGGTATAAAATCCTTCTGCCGGTACGCGCCGTACCAGAGCGACCCCTGCAATGGTCGACGCTATGGCCACGGGCATCAAGGTCAGGGCTGCAAACAGGTTCTCGCGCGTGAACTGGCCCAGTGCGGCGTAGGCAGGAACTTTCACCCAGTTGATGATCGCAAAGAAAAGCGCCGCGGTTCCTATGAAGGCGGCGGGGGGAAGTCTTTTTCGCAGAACCCACATTTGGAACGGGGGAAGCCCGGCATGTGCGAGCTGCGAGGTAAAGCCTGACGCGATCCCTAAGGTAAACCCCATGATCGTGGACGAGCGAGGTGGCGCTGCCAAGGCGCGGGCGGCGCGGCGTGCCCACAGTTGGTACAGCGCAAAGACAATCGATATTGCGCCCAGTGTCGCCAACACGGCGGAGACGGAAACCCATGATGCCAGCAGGTAGCCCGCGAGGATACCCACGGCGGCGCCAGGAACCATGACCTTGAGAATGTGCGCGTCCCAATCCCGCCGGAAAGCCCAGACGCCTACGGCATCTTGTACCAGCAGGATGGGCAGGAGGATGGCGGCAGCCTGCACCGGCGAAACTACGGTGGCGAGCAACGGGACAGAGATCTGTCCGACACCCGAGAATCCGCCCTTGGCGAGCCCCATCAGAACAACGGCAGGGATAGCGATGGCGTAAAAAATAAGGTCGGTGTGCAACGGTATTCTCTAAATGACCGCTGAAGCGGTAATGAAATGCTCAGTCTGTTAGTATATAAATGACTGAAATCAACTGGCGCGAATAGTGTGATTACAGCAAAATCCACCATTAGCTGCGCACCCGCTCCCCAGCGGATGCTGGCGTGGAGAATTATTGAGTTGCCACAGTGCTATGGCTTGAACCGTCAATCACTTCAAGGATAAGTTTATGCGAACGATCCTGAGAATTGCGGCCTTCTTTCTGACCGTCTGCATGGCGATGACGGGCATTACTTCCGTCTCCTGGGCGCAGGAATCCAATGTTGCGCCTGCCATAAATCAGAACTTCAAGAGTACCGAACTTGATGTGGAAGGTTGGGCGACCCGGTTTACCGGAGAAAGCCGCGAGGCCTTTAACGCGCGAATGGACGTGTTAAAGGCGCTGGCGCTGAAGCCGGGCGATCGCGTTGCTGATGTCGGGGCGGGAACGGGGCTCTATACTCGGCTGTTCGCGCAGGCCGTCGGTCTGACCGGCAGGGTTTATTCCAACGATATTGCGCCGAAATTCCTTGCTTACATCGCGCAGAGTGCCGCTAAGGACGGCTTGAAGAACGTGGAGACCGTGCTGGGCGGCGACCGCAGTACCAATCTTCCGGACACGTCGGTCGATGTGATTTTTCATTCCGACGTCTATCATCACTTCGAATTTCCCATGACGATGAACACCGATCTTCGGCGTGCCCTGAAGACCAATGGCCGTCTCTATGTCCTGGAGTTGGCGAAAACCGGGGCATCGGCGTCCCATGTCCGTGCGCCCAAGGACGTCGTGATCGCGGAGATCGAGAAATCGGGATTCCGGCTGGTCGAACAGGTCAATGTGCCTGGCCTTCGGGAGAACTATCTCCTGCATTTCCGCAAGGCCGGTGGCTAGCCGGTTCTATCGGGGCGTCAGGTTGATCACTTTTTCGGAGACCGATTCTACTTTCGGCCGGGAGAAGAAGACCGGAAAATACCGGTCTCGTGCCCAAATCTCGTAGAGGTCGCGATAGTGTGGATCGTTGACGTCGCCGGACTGGCCCGGATTGTTCAGGCCGACGGAATTGTCCCAGTCATAGGTATCTGACACGATCTTGAACGAAGCGCCGTCGGTCTGGACATCCGCAGCCCCGGTCGCCGTGATGGTGTAAGCATCGCCGCCCCGCGGCAGCCTGCCGACATCGAATTTTGCCTGCTGCTCGGGCCGCATCGCATCACTCATGGGATGGAATATCCGGGCATAGTGATAAGCTCCCAGCGTCCACTTCGTCATGTCGGGACCAAAGCGTTTGGTTAGGTCGGCGACTGTCTGGTCCAGGCTTTTCACCAGAAGCGCATTGCGTCCGGCGATGGGATCGGCCCCGAAGCTGCCGTCCGGCGCCATCAGGGCTGCAATGATCCGCGTCATGGGCGGCGAAATGAAATCCTTTGCCGCCGCCGGCACAATAATGGGGCGGACATTGTCTATAAGACTGCGCTGAAACAGTTCGTAGATGCCAGCTTCAACCGAATCCTTGTCCAGAAAAAAATTCCAGTGCAACAGGCGGTCGGCCGCCTGCCGGCTCACTGGACCGGGGATCGCAATGTCGCGCAGCAGCGGCACAATGCTGCGCGCTGGAATCGAGAGATTGTTGCTTTGCAGGACCGTCATGTCGGCGACGGAGAACTTCCTGCCCGAACCCAGAACCTCTGCCACGGCGCGTCCGCGATAGGGGTCTGTCCAGACATACTGAATCGCGTCCCAGTGCCGATAGCCGGGCGGCACCTGATACTCGTTGGAGGTGTTGTGAAAGCCTTTCTCCGGATTCAGGACCTGCGGAAGATCCTTGATGGGCAGGAAGCCTTTCCATTCATAACGCCCATCGCCAGGCACCGGCACGAGCCCGCTGAAATTCTCGCGGCGCGGCGCAATGGTGGCGGCGTTGTACCCGATGGTACCGGACCGGTCGCCCCAGACCCAGTTCAGGGCGGGAATACGGGCATAGCTAATGGCGTCGGAAAACTGCTCCCAATTCCGGGCCTGATTTATTCGCAAGGTGCCCAGATAGGGCGCGCCGCCCGGCTCAAGCCATGCCGCGCGCACGGCATAAGCCTTGCGGTTGGCCTTGTCTTCAAAGACGACAGGGCCATGGCGGGTGAACTTCAGCGCGACATTCTCCGCCGCCCGGCCCTTCACCGGGATGGCTTCGCGTACCACCTTCATGGTTTCCCAGCCATTGCCATATTTGTATTGCAGCGGATTGGCCGGATTTATCTCATAGACATAGAGGTCTTCGGTGTCGGCGCTGTAGATGGTGTAGCCCCAGGCGCCATGGTCGTTATGGCCATAGGACACGCCCGGAATGGCAGGCTCGCCCGCGCCGATCACATTCCAGCCCGGCGCATTGAGATGCACCCAGTAACGCAGTGATGGCACTTTCTGCACGCGGTGCGGGTCGCCCACCACCATCGGCATACCGCTCTCCGTCAGCCGGCCGCTGACAACCCAATTGTTGCTGCCCATATCGGCTCGCCGGTCGCTCATTTCCTGCTGCGAGGGTATGATGCTGGCCAGCTTGCGCGCGTCTTGCGCGCGATACCCGGCCAGCAACTGGTCGGGCGTGAATTTCAACGGTGCGCGGAAGGCATTGTAATATTCCAGGATATTCTTCGACAGCAGCGATGCGTCAATCGCCGGATCGATAGTCAGATTGGGGTTGGCGGGCTGATAGTGTGAAAGCGACTTGACCTTGTCGCCGCCGATGGTGCGTACCGCCAGGGCGGTATTCATTTCCTCGTCCAGATTGCGCATCAGGCCATTGAAGCGCGAGATCACCACTGCCGGTGTCCATTTTCCGGGCTTGATGCCCAGCATTCGGAACTCCGGCGTGAGCAAAGCAGGATTTTGCTCTGTCTGGTTGATATAGGCGTTCACCCCTTTGGCAAAGGCCTCGATGATCGCGGCGCTGCCCGGGTGATACCAGTCCAGTTCCTGCTTCATGTCACCGCGATATTGGAACAGGCGGTTTCCCACGTCCCGCTTCAGTTCCTTGGGGCCGAGAATTTCCGACATAGTGCCGGTGGCCTGGCGCCGCCAGAGTTCAAGCTGAAACAGCCTGTCCCGCGCCGCATTAAATCCCTGGGCAAAGAAGAGGTCCGATTCATTCTTGGCATAGATGTGGGCGATGCCCCAGTGGTCCTTGATGATCTCCACCGGTTGGGTGAGGCCGGGCAGGGACAGCGTTTCCGACGGCGCGGCGGCGCTGGCCGCAAGTGGTAGCATCAGCAACAAAGCCGCCAGAATGCGGCGGCAGTGGCGTGTAATACCCATCATTTCACCCCGTACTTATTTATTCTACCAGGCACCAGCCTGGCCGTCCTTGCGATGATCCGAGCCGGCGCGATAGGTGCCATTGATCGGCCTGCGCGATGTGCGCGCAGGATCGGGCGGCGGTTCCTTCGCGTCCGGCGTGAACAGGATCGCCTGAACCCCGCCGACGATCGAGCCATTGACCGGCACGACCTTGTGTCCCATCGCCTGAAGCCTTGGCCCCATCAGCGCCGCCAGCTGCGATTCCATGAACAGCTGGTTGCTGAGCTGCTCATGGCGGAAGCGCGCCATATCGGTTGACGCCTGAAGGTTCGCGCCCAGATCCACCATATTGACCATCATCTGGGCGTGGCCCTGCGCCTGCATGTCGCCGCCCATCAGCAGCAAGGTCATCATCTGGCCATCCGTGCGCCCGCCCTGCAGTACAAAACCTGCGGCCAGGGTATTGAAGGGCCGCTTCTGCGGCGCGATGGCATTGGGGCTTTTGGGATCGAGGCTGAACAGTCCGCCGCGATTGTGCAGGAAGAAGCCATAGCCCGGCACCGTGATGCCAGAGCCGAAATTGTTGTAATTGCTGTTCACCCAAGAGACCATGTTGCCCCAGCGGTCGGCGGTCGAAAGCACGATCGTGTCGCCATTGCCGCTGGCGCGGCCGGGCGTGGGCGTGTCGGCTTTGGCGGGGTTGATTTTGCCGCACAGGTTCTTGGCGTATCCGGGCGAGGTCACTTCTTTCACTTTCGCGGTCAGGCCGGGATTGAAATTGGGATCGCCATTGATGGCGATCAGGTCGTCATAGGCAAGCTTCTTGGCTTCCACCAGCATATGCCAATAGCGCGGATCATTGGGACCAAGCGAGGCAAGCGTCTGGCCCGGATAAACTACGCCCACACAGGCGGCCAGAATATTGAGCATCGCGTTGGCGGCGAAGCCCTGGCTGGGGGGCGGCAGTTCCGCCAGGGTGAAACCCTTATAGTCGCTGAGCACTGGCTCGACCCATTCGCCGCGATAGGCGGCCAAGTCCTCCAGCGTCATGGTGCCGCCCAGGGCTTTTGACTTGGCGACAATGGCCTTGGCGATATCGCCCTTATAGAAGGCGTCGGCGCCCTGGGCCTGAAGCAGGCGGAAGGCCTTGGCCAGATCGGGATTACGGAAAATCTGGCCCGCTTCCGGCGGTTGGCCGTTGATGTACCAGGCCTTGATCGAATCCGGGTCCAGTTTCGTGCAGCACTTGGTGGCGTCGGACGGATTGGCATTCATCGCAACGGGAAGTTTCCAGTCAAACGCGGCGCGTTCCGGCACGGGTACGCCTTCAGTGGAATAAACGGCGGCGGGCTCCAGCACTTCCTTCAATGTCATGGTGCCGTGCTTTTTAAGGGCATCGTCCCAACCCCACACCGTTCCCGGCACTGTCACGGTGAGAATGCCGCGCGCCGGCATGCCAGATCCCGGTCCCCAGTTCTTCGGGTCGGTGCGATAGCCCTTGGAATTCATGAAGGCGAGCGTCGCGCCACCGGGCGCCATGCCGCTGGCATTCAGCACATGCAGCTTGTGGTCCTTGGCGGTGTAGATAATGGCGAACAGATCGCCGCCGATCCCGATATTCATCGGTTCCAGCAGATTGAGCACGGCGGCGGCCGCGACCGCAGCATCCACCGCGTTGCCGCCCTTGCGCAGGATTTCCAGACCGGCCTCGGTCGCCAGCGGCTGGCTGGTTGCGACGATGCCGTTGCGCCCCATGACTTCCGATCGCCCCTGCGCCATCCAGCCATCGGCGCGGTCCCCGCGAACAGCTGTGCAGGCCGGGGGATTGGCGCTTGCGGAATTGCAGGTCGAAGTGGAGAGGGGTGGTTGCTGGGCCTGGACCGTAGTTCCCGCCAGCACCGCGACTACAAACAGCCACCGCTTAACACACCGGATACGGGTCATCAGGCCCCCCAAGAGCTTGCATGGACGTGGGGGGAGAAGATACCGGTAAACACGGCCCCGCGCCATACGCAGGCACATGTTCATCGACCGCAGCCTGGACCAGTTTTTTGATGGCATGATTGTTGATATCTGAGTTGGCATGGATGGAAACTCGCTTTGACCGCTGGCAATCATTGGGCGGCTGTCTCGCCTTACGTGATGTGGTTTCTCCTCGGCCTCCCATTGGTTGTCGTGACCTATTGGTATCAGTTCGAGGCGATTTATTACGGTGAGTATATCAAGCATACGGGTCGTTTTTCCGTGTGGTTGCTGTTGCTGGCCATGGCCGTAACGCCGCTGCGGCTGATGTTTCCGGGGCAGGGATGAACACGCTGGCTGGTCCAAAACCAGCGTTACTTCGGCGTGGCGGCATTCGCCTATGCCGTGCCGCATGTCCTTGCCTACCTTATGAAGAAGGAAACATTCGCGCTGGTGGCGGAAGAGGCGGCTGGTCCGGAACTTTGGACGGGATGGCTTGCCCTGGCCATTTTCCTTCTGCTGGCTGTGACCAGCAACAACGCGTCGATCCGGTGGCTGGGCAGGTCGTGGCGCGGATTGCATCGCTGGATTCATGTCGCGGCGCTGTTGACGTTCGCGCACTGGGTTCTCAGTGCCTTTGATTCCTTGACAGCCTGTCTGCAGCTGGCTGTTCTTGCCGCCCTGGAAGCGCTTCGGATATGGAAGGGTTCTGCCGCCTGACGCATTTCATTTGAGGAGGAAAGCCATGTTCTGGAAAAACTGGATTTGTGCTGCCGTCCTGCTCGTTGCCGTGCCGGCTGCCGCGCAGGTCAGACCCGGCCTGCTCAATCCCAATAAGGCAACAGAGGCGCAGCTTGATTTGATGCCGCACTTCAATGCGCTGCTCGCCCAGGCCGTCATCGCCAAGCGCCCCTTCGCGGCGCCTACGGACATGGACAAGGTGCTGGTCGGCAGCCTGAACGAAACCCAGCGCCAGCAGCTTTACACCCGCCTGTTCGTGCCGCTGAACCTGAACACGGCGACAGCGGACGACATCATGCATATCCCGGGCATGAGCCGAAGAATGATGGGGGAATTCCGGGAGTACCGGCCTTATCGTTCGATCGGCCAGTTCCGGCATGAAATTGGCAAGTATGTGAACAAGGATGAAGTCGCGCGTCTCGAGCGCTATGTTTTCGTCCCGGAAAAATAGCGTTAGACACACTAAAATCGCATATTTTTCAATTTCTTAGGTTCAAAGTCGACAGGCGGCAAAAAATCCCTTGCCGGCACTAATGCGAATGACTATTGCTTTCATCTAAACCGTGGGTGAAGGCCATAAAGCGCATGAGCGTCGCCTATCTCGACTGGTTGCCTAGGGCTGATGAAGAGCCTGCGGAGCAGCCTGCTCGCAGGGGTATGGCCGCGCATCTCACCGCGCGCCAACTGGCCGAGCCGCGGCACCGCTGGAAGTCCGTGGCGATGTCCCTGGCCGGGCATGCCGCGATCCTGTACGCGGTTCTTTACGTGTCCTTCGCTGTGCCGAAGAAGGCGGAGACGGAGACCATCACTGTATCGATTGCCGCGGCGGAAGTGAGCCAACCCGAACCGCCGCCGATGCCAAAGCTGCAGCCGGTGCTACAGGTGGTGCAGCCAAATTTGCCGCAGATCGAAACGTCCGCGCCGCCGTCACCCAACGCAATCCGGACGGCGCCTCCGCCTGCACAGATGCCGACGGATATGAAGGGCGCGGAGGCGGCGGCTGTGATACCGCCGCGCTTTGACCCCGCATATCTGAACAATCCTTTGCCGGTCTATCCTAATACGTCGCGCCGTCTGCGCGAGATTGGCGTCGTGCAGCTGCGTGTGCGGGTCAATGCTGCTGGCGAGCCGCTGGAAATCCAGTTGTTCAAGTCATCGGGTTATGAGCGGCTAGACGCATCCGCGCGCGCGGCCATGCAGAAATGGAAATTCCAACCGGCAAGACGGAACGGCAATTCGGTTGAAGCGTGGGTGATCGTTCCGCTCGAATTCAGCCTGGACAAGCACTAGGGCAAGTGCGCGAAGCCGGGATCGGCTTTGTGATGCTGCCAACAATATACCCGGCAACCCCATCTTGTTGTCATTTTGACGCATACTAAGAATGATTATCATTTCGGGTACGAATTCCACGGCCGTTGCTCCAAAAATCAAGTTTAGCAGCGTTTCGCGATGAACCCGATCATATTTACGTTATATATTACAGATGGTTATTATATTTTCCCGGGTCATGTTCTCCTGATGGAACGGCCCGTTCCGGCTGTGGCGCATGTCGCGCCGACACGCGCAATGCGCGTATAGACGATTGCTTAACGGCGATAGGAAGCGGGCTGCTATGAAGCCATGGGTTCACTTGGACACAGCTTTGGTGCCGGGCAGTGACGGCCAATTCAGGCTCCTGCGGCGGGACCAGGAATTCTCTATCATGGTCGGTTCCAACACGCTGATGAACAGCCGCATGAGCGGTTCGGAGATCGCGCTGGCGCAGCTGGCTTGCGATCGCCTTCGCGGGCGCAAAAATTGCCGTGTCCTGATCGGCGGATATGGAATGGGCTTCACGCTTCGGGCCGCCCTGGCCGGACTTGGCGCTGGCGCCCGTATCATTGTCGCCGAGCTGGTGCCGGCCGTCCTGACATGGGCGCGTGGTCCCATGGCCGAACTGACCGGCGGCTGCCTCAGCGACCCGCGGGTCAGCATCCGCGAGGGTGATGTCCGTGACGTCATCGCCGCGGAGCGCGCATCATTCGACGCAATACTTCTGGACGTAGACAACGGTCCCGATGGGCTCAGCAGCAGCGCAAATGACCGGCTGTACGACCTGCGGGGCCTGGAGGCCGCGCGCAAGGCCCTTCGTCCGAAAGGCCTGCTGGCAATCTGGTCGGCGGCACCGAATGCCGAGTTTGCCGGCCGGCTTGGCCGGGCGGGGTTTACCGTGGACGAGATCAAGGCGCGCGCCAACAAGGGCCGCGGTCTGCGTCATATCATCTGGGCGGCCATAAACGGTTGATCGCCGTTGTGTTGTTGGCGGGCGCCCATACGGGCAACGTCATGTCCTGGCTTTGCACCACTCGAACGTTCGATTATCCCGCAATATCTCGGGAAGGCCGTATCGAAGCCTTACGCAGAAGATGCACAGCAAAATCCACGCTTTCAGGAAGGCATTGGCGGGCGGCCATGTCTGGTGCACATCCAGCTTCGGGGCCGTGCCGCGTCCATAGATTTGCGCGGGCGCCACGCCGGTTCCCGCTGGCCCTGTAAAGACGCGATTTTAGGGTCGAATAACTTGTCGTCAATCGCCGCCGAATCCCAATATGCCCGGTCGATGTCTTGGCTATGTGGGCTGGATCTGCCCGGATCAATGCCGACATAGCGCACAGAGACTGCCTGTCCTGCGCGGGTCATTTCATAGACAACTTCGTCGCGGACCAGGCTCATCTTGATAAACTCGATCCGCTTGCGCCAACCCCTTGCGAATCGAACAGGATATGTTCTGCGACATTGGTAACGCTCATCAGGTCCAGCGCGTCGGTCGCGGGGCATGCGCACTTTAGCTGGGCCGTTGCTTGCCTCTCCGCGCGACCTGTTTAATTCTTCCGACCCCTGAACCGGAGACTGGAAAATGACCGACTTTTCGCGCCGCCTGATGCTGACGACCGGACTGTCTCTGGCCGGCATGGCAAGCTTTTCGCGGTCGGTTTTTTCGCAGGCACCTGGCGCCACGCCGACCGCGCGCATTGAGCGACTGGACCCCAGCCTGGATGCGCTGATCGACGCCGACGCTCCCGTCGAAGCGGTGATCGACGGCTATCAATGGGCCGAGGGCCCGGTATGGATCGGCGGCGCCGACGGTTTCCTGCTCGCCTCCGATCCGCCCAAGAATGTGATCTTCCAATGGTCGCCCAAGTCCGGCGGTAGCGTCTGGCTGCAGCCGTCGGGCTATCAGGGCCCGCCGACGCCGCGGCTGCGCGAAGCGGGCTCCAACGGCCTGTTCCTGGGACGTGGCGGATTGCTCATTGCTGACAGCGGCAACCGCTGCATCAGCCAGATCGACATCCCAACCAAGACCAGGTCCGTCATTGTCGACAGGTTCGAGGGCAAGCGCCTCAACAGCCCCAACGACCTGTGTGTTTCGCCGATTGACGGCTCGATCTTTTTCACCGACCCGGCCTATGGCCTGACGGGCACCGACAAGTCGCCCGACCGCGAACTGGATTTCACCGGCGTGTTCCGCATCGCGCCGGACAACAGCATCACGCTGATCGGGAAATACAATGCCCCTAACGGCATCGGCGTCTCGCCCGACGGCCGCCGGCTCTATCACACCGACCGTGACATCGGCTGGGTGGTTCATGAACTGGACGCGCAGGGGCGGTCGACCTCCTCGAGGGCCTTCATCGACCGCACCGAGCAGGGTTTCAAAGCCACCAGCGGCGACGGCTTCAAGGTTGACCAAGCCGGCAATGTCTGGCTGTCGGGCGACGGCATCAGCATCGTTAATCCGCAAGGCAAGCGCATCGGCGTCATCCGCATCAGCGGGCCGGCGGCCAATTGCGAGCTTGGTGCCGATGGCTATCTCTATATCGCCGCCAACAAACATCTGATGCGGGTGAAGGTGAAGGCCGGAAAACTGCGCGCCTGATCCGGCAGGGCGCCGCGCGGCTGATTGACTTGTCGCGGGCATTCCCCCACGCTCTTTCC
Organism: Rhizobium sp. Q54; assembly: GCA_945860165.1. Taxonomy (GTDB): domain Bacteria; phylum Pseudomonadota; class Alphaproteobacteria; order Micropepsales; family Micropepsaceae; genus Rhizomicrobium. Next base: position 162,606 of record CAMAPL010000003.1, on the reverse strand, counting down.
TATTGGGTATAGGCGGGGCCTTCTTCAGCAGTTCCATAAACAGGTGACGCAAACGGCTGGGCCTCGCCGGCCATTGTGGGTCGGGCTTTCTCAAACGCGCAGCTCAAACGCGGGCAAAAGGGGATGTGGGACATGAAACACCGACATTTTTTCTTGGCCACGGCGCTGTGCGCGGGTCTTGTTCTGCCCATCCTGAAATCCAGCGCCCAGTCCCCGTCACAGTCCCCGCTTCCGCCAATCCGAAGTGCCAGCGGAGTCGGGCAGGGCGCCGACGCGGAATTCATCCGCGCTAAGGGCGCGAATCCCAACAGGCTTGATTTCACGGTCGACGAGGCCACCATGGCGGGCCTCTCCGTCTCGCCCAAAGGCGATTCTGTTGTCTTCGATCTGCTTGGTCACATCTACCGCCTTCCCATCAATGGCGGCGCCGCGGAATCGCTGACCCAGTCCAGCGGCATTGCCGTCAACGCCCATCCGCGCTTCTCGCGCGATGGCAGCAAGATCGTGTTCGTCTCCGATCGGGGCGGGCAGGACAATTTGTGGGTGATGAATGCCGACGGCTCGAATGCCCGCATTCTCTATAGCGATCCCTTCATGCGGTTCACCGATCCGGCCTGGTCGCCGGACGGCAAGACCATTGTCGCCGTGCGCAACTTGGCGTCGCCGGGCCGCGGCTGGCATCGCCGCACCTGGGCGCTGGCGCTGGTACCGGCCGGCGGCGGCAAGCCGCGTGAATTGCTGGCCGGAACGTCCGACCAGTATTACGCCCCGACCTTCTCGCCCGACGGCCGCTACGTCTATTTCCACTCTGCCATTATGGCGTTTCGGGGCCTTTCCATCTTCCAGTACCGCCAGAAGGTGAAGCGCATCGAGCTGGCGACCGGCAAGGTCGAGACCATGACCAGCCCCGAGCTGCCCGATACGACAAAAGACAAGATCGCATCGCCCTGGGTCATGGCCTATCACGAACTTCCGGACCGCTCGCCGGCCGAAATGGAGCCGCATCCCGATCCATCCGGGCGCTATATCGCCTATGCCAGGGAAATGCCGGAAGGCAATTATTTCTGGCGCCGTCACCATTTGAAGGGCACAACCGCACTGGTGCTGCTGGATACCCAGACCCGCACCGAAAAGGTGCTGGTTGACCCGGTCACCCGCGACGTCTCGCGCTCGCACGCCTATTACGTGGATACCCAGATGCCCGGCCATGACTGGACGCCCGACGGCAAGTCGGTGCTGTTCTGGCGAGAAGGTCATTTGTGGAGGGTTGATGTGGCGACCAATGCGGTTACCCAGATTCCCTTCACCGCCCGCTATCAGCGCACCGTCAGCGAACTGGTGAAGCCCAATCTCGATGCCGCCAATGCCGTCAATTTTACCGCGCGTCTCTATATGTGGCCGGCTTTGTCGCCCGACAGGCGCAGCCTGGTGTTCGGTGCCATCGGCCGGCTGTGGCGCAAGGACATGGCGGGTGGTGCGGCAACCCCGCTGATCGCCAGTGACGGCAAGGGACCGGCCGAGATCACGCCGGCCTGGTCGCCGGACGGCACCAAGCTCGCCTTCGCCACCTGGCATGACGAAAAGCTTGGGGCGCTGAATGTCCTGGATGTCGCCAGCGGTAAGGTGGTGCAGAGCTGCGCCGGGGCCACGGCCTTCATCCATCCCAAATGGGAAAAAGGCGGCACCCTGGTGGTGACCGCGCGCAGCGTCGCGCCGACCGATGGCTCGCCCTGGGAGGGCGCTGAGTGGGAATTGCGCCGCGTCAATCCCGCGGGCTGTTCTGAAACCCGGATCGCACAGTTGGTGTTCAGCCAGCCGGCCGAAATCATGACCGATGGACGCATCTCCTATACCCGGCAGAGCCGGTCCAAAAATCCGATGGTGATGATGGAGCCGTTCCCGGGCGATGACACGACTTCGCGCGTTTTCGAGGTGGTCTCGATCGCGCCGGGCGGCGGCGGCGAGCGCGTGCATGCGCTGTTCCCGCCGCGCAGCGGCTCGGGCAACAGTCCAATGCTGCGCCCCAATGGCGACGGTGTGCTGTTCGCGAGCGGCCTGCGCCTGTTCCATCAGCAACTCTCGGCAGTGAAGGCGGGGTCCATCATTCCGGTTCATCCCAATGACCTGGTCAAGGGCCGTACCCGTCTAGATCCCAATGGCCATTCCAGCGCGGCATCGTTCAGCCCCACGGAAGTGCAGCTGATTTCGGGCAACCGCTTCGTGCTGGTCAACACTGCCACCGGCCAGAAGACCGAAACTGGGCTGCAGGTTACGGTGTCCAACGCGCCGGCGCCCGGCCGTCTCGCTCTGGTCGGCGCCAAGATCATCACCATGGAAGGCAGCCAGGTGATCGAGAAGGGCAACATCATCGTCGAGAAAGGCAAGCTGCTTTGCGTCGGCGCCTGTCAGCCTGCCGCTGGCGATACCGTCATGAATATGGATGGCAAGACCATCATCCCCGGCCTGATCGACATGCACGCACATATCGTGCGCGGCGACGGTTCCGATGATGGCGTCGCCATGCGCCGCAACATGCGCCTGTCCATTGCGCTCGCCTTTGGCGTGACGACGGTGCGCGACCCGTCGGGCAGCAATATCAATCATCCGCTGCTGCGGGACCTGACCGAGATCGGCTACACCTTGGGGCCGCGCACCTATGGCACGGGCCAGGTGGTCTCCGAGGGCGGCTTCATCGGCTTTGGCGACCATCTGAACATCAATAATATGGAGGATGCCCGCTACCACGTCTCGGCCCGCCTGGCGGTGGGGGTGGAGTCGCTCAAGAACTTCCGGGTCGCCAACCGCAAGAAGCACCAGTTCCTGATCGAGGCGGCGCGCGAGCACAATATGCCGGTGACGGCGGAAGGCGCGTCGCCGATCCTGGCGCTGGGCTTTGCGATGGACGGCCAGACCGGATGGGAGCACGCCATCGCGGCGCTGCCCCTGTTCAAGGACATGACGATCTTTCTCGCCAAGACCGGTGTCACCCATTCCCCGACCATGACCATTATCGGCTGGCCGGACGGGACGCAGACCTACTTCCGGCCCTACGCGCAACTGCAGAATGACCCGATGTACCGTTATGTCGCGTCGAAATCCTTCATTGACGGCCGCAATGCCCGCTCGATGGTGGAGCAGCCCAAGGAGCGGTTCTGGCACCCGGTCTATGCCGAAGCCTCGGCTGACATCCAGCGCGCCGGCGGTTTTGTGACGTCCGGTGAGCATGGCGAGCAGCCGGGCATCGGCACGCACTGGGATGTATGGACGTTTGCCGATGCGATGACCGAGATCGAGGCGCTGTACACCGCCACCGTCGCGGGCGCGCACTTCCTGGGGGCGCAGGACCAGATCGGCTCGCTCAAGGCGGGCAAGCTCGCCGACCTTGTGGTGCTCAACAACGATCCGATGCGCAACATCCGCAACACCGCCGACATCGCCTATGTGATGACGGACGGGCGGCTGCTGCAGCGTTCCACCCTCGACCAGGTCTGGCCGCAGAAGGTGCCGATGGGTTTCCGTCCCTGGTCGCGCGACAGCTACGACGGCGCGGTGAAGAGGTAATCGATGTTCGGCAAGTTCAGGGGTCAGCCGCGCGGCGTCTTCGTGATGTTCGCGACGGAGTTCTGGGAGCGTTTCTCCTATTACGGCTTCATGGGGATTATGGTCCTGTTCATGGTCGCCGATCCGGTCGCGGGCGGGCTAGGCTATGACCGCAGCCGCGCCCTGTTCTTGTTCGGCCTGTTCTCCAGCTTCATGTGGTTCATGCCGCTGCTCGGCGGCTGGCTGGCTGACAGATTCCTGGGACCACGCCTGGCGGTGCTGCTGGGCTGCATCGGCCTGGCGGGCGGAAATTTCCTGCTGGCCGCGTCGAGCTTTTCGGCCAGGGGCGGGGAGGTGCAAACCGCGATGGTCTTCTTCGTCACCGGCATCGTGACGATGATCGCCGGCGCGGGCCTGTTCAAGTCGAACGCCTCGGCGCTACTGGGGCAATTGTTCGGTCCCAACGATCCGCGCCGCGAGGTCGGCTTCATCCTTTTCTACATGGGTATCAACATGGGCGCGCTGTTTGCGCCGTTTGGCGCCGGGACCGCCGGCGAGCGGGTCGGCTGGGGCTGGGGCTTTCTGCTGGCGGGCGCCGGCATGGTGATCGGCTTCCTGGTCTTCGCCTTCCAGGCTCGCCGCGCCTTTCCGCCCGTTGTTGCCACGCCCGAAGAAGCGGCAGCGCCCAAGGCCGTTATCGGCCGGGTGCTGATCGAATCCCAGCATGTGCACCTGATCGTGCTGATGGCGGTCTTCGCCACGATCTACATGGCCGGCCAGCAAACCTATGGCGGCGTGATGAACCTGTATGCCGAGGAACGGGTGGAAAGGATGGTCGGCGGCACGCTGATCCCCACCACCTGGTTCATGGCGCTCAACCCGCTGCTGGTGGTGCTGCTGGGTTCGACGGTGGCGGACCTTTGGCGCAAGCGGGCCGAGAAATCCCACCGCATCGTCTTTGTCGAGAAGGTCACCATGGGACTGCTGCTGATGAGCAGTTCCTTTCTCTTCCTGATCGCGGTTGAATATTTTGTGCCCCAATCAGCTTCACCGCTGGTGCTGGTGGTTTTCTATGTGCTGATCACCGCAGCCGAGCTTTGTGTACTGCCAGCCGGCCTGGTCGAAGTCAGTCGCCGTTCACCCAAGGAAGTGATCGGGATCATGATGGGGGTGTGGATATTCACCATGGGCGGCGGCGCCTTCCTGGCCGGCCTGCTGGGCGCCTATGCCAATGAGCTGGGCAATATCGGCATCTTCGCGGTGCTGGCCGCCATCGGACTTGCCTCGGCCGCGATCCTGATCCCGATCGAATATGCCTTGCGCAAATCCAGCTACAGCGCGGTCATACAACCGGCGCGGTAACAGACCGTCAGGCTTTCACATACTTGTCGAACCACTCCAGTGTCCGCCGCCAGGCTTCCTTGGCCACCGCTTCGTCATAGCGGGGTGTGGTGTCGTTGTGAAAGCCGTGGTTCGCCTTGGGATAGATGTGCCCTTCATGCCGCACCCCGGCCTGGGTCAGGGCGGCATCAAATGCGGGCCATCCGGCATTGATGCGGGTGTCCAGCTCGCCCATCTGGGCATTGATCGGCGCTTTGATCCTCGGTACGTCTTCCACGGCAGGCTGCGAACCATAGAACGGTACCCCGGCCGCCAGGTCCGATCCCATCCGCACCGCCAGATAGCCGACAACACCGCCGCCAAAACAGAAGCCGACCGCGCCCAGTTTCCCCGTGCTGTCGGGACGGTTCTTCACATAGACCGCGGCGGCATGAAGGTCTTCACGCATCTTGGCGCCATCGACGGTGCGGAACAGTGCCCCGCCCTTTTCATCATCACCGGGATAGCCGCCGACTGAGGACAAACCGTCGGGCGCCAGCGCCATGTAACCGGCGGTCGCGAAGCGCCGCGCCACGTCCTTGACGTAAGGGTTGAGGCCGCGATTTTCATGAATCACGATCACCGCAGGCATCTCGCCCTTGGCCGCGGCGGGCCGCACCAGATAGCAGTCGATATGGCCGGTACCATTGGGTGACGGGACGCGGATAGTCTCGGTGCGGATGCGCTTGTCATCCTCCGGGACCTGGATGGCCCAGGCGTAATTGGGCGCTAGCATCTCCACCAGGGCAGTGGCGGTGACGGCGGCGGTGGCGAATTTCGACGCGCCGGCGATGAAGTCACGCCGGCCGATGCCGCCATGGACATAGGAATCCAGCAGGTTCAGAAGCTCCTGCGGAAAATCGGACGCCTTCTTGCGTTCCGCTTTTGCGCGTTTATTGGTGTCCATGAACGCTTCCGTTCTATTGCTTGAGCCTGTAGGCCACGAAACTGTCGCTGGAGCCGGTGCGGAACCCGCCGCTGCCGCCGGCCGCAATCAGCACGTATTGCCGTCCATCCTTGCCCAGATAGGTCATGGGCGTGGCATGGCCGCCGGCGGGAAGTTTCACCTTCCACAATTCCCTGCCGCTGGCTTCGTCAATCGCCCGGAAGTGCCCGTCCTGGCTGGCGCCGATAAAGATCACGCCGCCACCGGTGACGATGGAGCCCCCGATATTGGGCGCGCCCAGGGTAAAGGGCAGGCCCAGTGCTTTATTGAACGGCCCGCTGTTAGACGCATCGCCGAACGGGTGTTGCCACAACACCTTGCGGCTCTTCAGTTCAATCGCGGTGAGATAGCCGTAAGGCGGCCGCTGGCAGGGAATGCCCAAATGGGGGGTAATGAAACCTTTGAAACGGATGGCGTAGGGCGTGCCGTCCATCGCTCCGGCGTTTGAACCCTTGTAGGGATTGGCGAGAGCGCGCGGCGTTGCCCGCGGAAAGATGTTTTCCTTTTCGGCCTGGGCGCGGGGGACCAGTTCGTCCCAGTCGGCCATCAGGTTAGAATTGACGATCATGATGCCGCGATCTTCGTCCACCGATACGCTGCCCCAGTCGATTCCGCCCAGCTCGCCCGGCGTGCGGATCGACACGCCTTCTCTCAGCGGTGTGTACATCCCCTGATAGCGCGCGGTGCGGAACAGGATGCGGCAATAAAGCTGATCAAAAGGCGTCATGCCCCACATGTCGGCTTCGGTCAGTCTCTTGCCGGAAAAATCCGGAAATTCGGTGGAAAAGGGCTGGGTTGGGGCCGACCGCTCGCCTGGAATATCGGACGCCGGGACGGGACGTTCTTCCACCCGCGTCAACGGCTTGCCGCTGCGCCGGTCGAGCACGAATATCTGTCCCGTCTTGGTGGGCAGGATCAGCGCTGGCACGCTGCCATTCGCCGTGGGGAAATTCACCAGCACCGGCTGGGCGCCAAGATCATAGTCCCACAGATCGTGATGAATGGCCTGGAAGGTCCAGCGCACCGCGCCGGTCTGCGAATCCAGCGCGACAACCGCGCTGGTGAAGCGGTCGGTTTCGGGGGTGCGATGGGCGCCATAGTAATCCGGGCTGCCATTGCCCATCGGCACATAGACCAGGCCCAGTGCTTCGTCGCCGCTGAACACCGTCCAGCTGTTGGGCGTGGATGGCGTATAGTTTTTGCCTGGCGCGGCAGGCGTCTGATCGTCGGGGCGGCCCGGATCGAACGCCCATTTCTGCTGGCCGGTTACCGCGTCATAGCCGCGAATGACGCCCGGCGGCACATCGACTGACTGGTTGTCGACGACAAAGGCGCCGATGACCGCCGTTCCGCGCACGATGGTGGGCGGCGAGGTGGGATTGCTCCAGCCCGGCAGGAAATCGCCCATACCATGACGCAGATCGGCGGCGCCATTGGTGCCGAAGCTGGTGCAGGGACGCCCCGTTTTGGCGTCCAGCGCGATCAGCCGGTTGTCGGCGGTGCCGAGCAGCAGCCGGGTCGGGCATTCGCCCGCCGTATCCGGCGCGCGGAAGAAAGACACGCCGCGGCAAACGCCGCGATTGCCAAGGGCGGGATTGATCTTCGGATCATGCCGCCAGATTTCCTTGCCGGTCACCGGATCCAGCGCGAACACAGCATTGTAGCCGGTGCAACCATAGAGCGTGCCGTCCACCATCAGGGGCGTGGCCTGCAGCAGGTCCGCTGACAGTTTGCCCCGCTCACGCACGCCCGAACGATAGACCCAGGCCTGTTCCAGATTGCCGGCATTGGCCGGGGTGATCTGAGCCAGCCTGGAATAGCGCGTGCCGGCTTGCGTCTTACCGTAATGGGTCCATTCGCCGTCGCCCGCGGCTTTCACCGTGGCCAGTTGGGCTGGCGCAGGCGCAGCGGGCAGCTGGATCGCCGCCCAGACGGCTGCGCCGGTGGCCGTGACCGCGAAGATCACGACAAGCATCGCCATCACGGGCTTCAAGGTGGAGCGCTGCGCGCCGCCGATCCGCGACAGCAACCACACCACCAGGGCCAGTATCGCCAGATAAATCAGGCGCGGCATCAGCGCCCAGCCGTCGAGGCCCACTTCCCACAGCGACCACACCGCCGTTCCCAAAAGCACCAGCCACAAGAGTTGGGGTCCGGCACGGTCGCGTCGCAGAACCAGCCAGGCGCTGAGCAGCACCAGCAGGCCGGTGACTATGTAATAGAATGTGCCGCCCAGCACTGCGAGATATAGTCCCGGCAGCGCCAGCCCAAGCCCCGTAATCACGAGCACGATAAACGACAAAATCCGCATGTTTCCCCGCGGCTGATTGATGTTTCCCGCCCGCAATCTCGCACACTGCCAACCTGAGCGAAAGCGCGGCTTTGCCCTATTGTCAGGCCAGAGATGCCTCGCCAAAGCCATCGCTGGGGCCATTTGGGCCGGTGATGACGTTGCGAAACCGCTGGCTGTGAAATACCGGCGGTTTGGTCTCCAGCATCCAAAGCATCGCGACATCGCGGGTCAGTATGGTCTGGATGCGGCTATAATGACGCTGCGCCACGCCATGATCGATGGCCGCCGAAGCCTGGGCGAACAGGGTGTCTATTTCCGGATTGACGTAACCTTGAACGTTGGTCGAGGGAACGCCCTTGCGGATATTGGACGCCATGAAGAGGCGCGACATGCCGATGGCGGGATCGCCGAACATGCCATAGCTGATCCAGCACAGATCGAAATCCCAGTTGCCGTTGCGCCGGGTAAAGGTGGCCCAGTCGGTGGACTGCAGTTCGACCTCAAGTCCCACTTCGCCCAAGGCCTGCTTGGTATAATGCGCGAAGCGGGTCCAGGCGCCGCCGCCGTCGGGCAGCATCATCAGGCCGAGCTTTGCCCGCACACCGCCGGCTTTGGGTTTCAATCCCATCTCGTCCAGCAGGGCGCGGGCGCGGGCCAGGTCGAACGGATATTTGACGATGGCCTTTTCATCATAATAGGGCGCGGCCGAGGGAATGGGCCCATGGGCGACCTTGCCGGAGCCAAAATTCAGGCCCTGGACTAGGAAGTCCCGGTTGATAGCGTGCATGATAGCGGCCCGGAAGCGCCGGTCATGAAAGGGCGCGCGGCGCTGGTTGATTTCCATCAGTCCGATTTCGCCATCGCCGTCATAGGCGTTTGTAATGTGCTTGAGGCCGGGCTGGATGCGCAGCCGCGACATCACCACGGTATCGACGGCATCGCCAAACCCGATGTCGATCGCGCCGGATTCCAGGGCCACCATCCGTTGCTCCGCCGCAGGCACAATCCGGAAATAAATCTCATCGAGGAACGGCCGGTTAGGGCGCCAGTAGCGTTCATTGCGCACCAGATGGATGAACTGCCCCCGCGACCATTGCTTGAACTTGAACGGGCCGGTGCCGACCGGCTTGTTGTTGAAGACGTTGGTTCGAAAGTCGGTGCCTTCATATATATGCGCCGGCATCATGGGGCTGGACGAGGCCATGAACGACAGCAAAAACGCGTTGAACGGCTCTTTCAGCCGGTATTCCACGGTCAAAGAGTCCAACGCCCGGATTCTTTCGCAATGGCTGAGGGCCGCCCGGCTGCGGGTGTTGAGCTGGCGCAGCATGACGTCACTGCTGAACACGACGTCGCGCGACGTGAAAGGTGCGCCGTCATGCCAGAACACGCCGGGCTGCAGATGAAATGTATATGTCCGGCCGTCAGGCGATATTTCGAAGCCCCTCGCCAGGTTCGGGCGCGGCTTGAACGTCCAGTCCAGCAGCAGCAGGGACTCGTTTATGTTGCTGCAGATCTGCTGCGTCAGGCGGAAATTGTATAAGGGATAGTTCAGGGTCGCCGGCTCGGACGCCATCATGGCGTTGAGGGTGCCATGGCCATTTTGCGCCCATGCCTGTCGCGGAACGCCGAGGAGGGGCGCGGCTGCCGCGGCTCTTAATATCGCGCGGCGATCCAGAGTCTATCCTTCCATATTGTCGAGGGGCATCTGGTCGAGCGGAAATACCGGCCGCCGGATCCGCTTGTAGGGCAGGCGGCCGAGGTCCGACGTGCAGGGGCCGTTTGTTCTGACGGTGAAACTGGCAGAGGCGATTTTTTCATAGGCCCGGCGGTGCCCCACCGCGGCCTTGACCCCGATCATGGTCAGCTTTTCCGGATCGATGCCCTGGCTGCGCCATTGCCCCAGGTCGAACGGTGCCAGCCGCTTGCTGGTCAGCAAAATGGTCAGGCCCCGATGCCGCACAACGGCGCAAGGACCCATATTGATGCTGTGTCCCAGCACCACGATCTGGCTTTGCAGGTCTTCCAGTTCAAAACGGCCATTGCTGCGGGATACAAGTTCGACATCCAGGGTGACCGGCCCAAGGTCCAGCCGGCTGCCCTTGCCGCCAATGCTCAGTGTTTTGCGTCCGCCGACCGGGATGGCCTGGAGCGCCGCAACCGCTTCGGGGTCGGCCATCACCACGCCGGCGCCGTCCACATCATGCTTCAGCAGGGCGCGCATCACATCGGTGCAGTCGCCCGGCCCACCGCCGCCGATATTGTCGGCGGGTTCAACCAGCAGCACCGGGCCGTCGCCGCGCGGTATGAAATCGCGCACAATCTGATCCAGGTCATGCTCTGGGGGAATCCCCTCTTGGCGCAGTTCCCAGGCGATCTTCGCCAGCACGCGCAACCCCGCCTTGGCCGCATCCGCGTCGCCTTCCGTCACGATGCTGAAGGCAACACCGGCATCATGGACATCGGCATAGGCGTAGCCAGCCGACACATTCACCGCCAGGACGCCCGGAATTTCGCGTTCTATCCGGCGGGCCGCGGCTTCCAGAGCATGCATGGCGCCGTCCCGGGTTCCGGTGCCGGTGGGTGGCCAAACAATGGGTGTCACCAGCACGTGCTGGCGGGGGCGTATACCTGTCCGGAGGCACCGCGCCAGCAGCTCCGTCGCGCGCACGGCGCTTTCATAGGTGTCGTCATGGGGGCATTCGCGATAGCAGACCAGGCCGTCGGACAGACCGCACATTTTTTGCGTCAGCGTGGCATGGAGATCGAACACCCCGAATATCGGCAATTGGGCGGCGCCCGGCAGGGCACGGATGCGCGCGAGCAACTCGCCTTCAGGATCTTCCAGCTCGGTCGTCACCATCGCGCCATGCAGCGACAGAAAAATCCCGTCCAGGCCATCAGCCAGCGCGGTGACCAGGACGGGCTTTATGTCGTCCCAGAAACTTTCGAAGACGGCGTGTTCGACCATGCCTGATGCACCGCACAGATAGTTGGCGGCGGCCACGACCTCCCAGCCTTCCCGCGCGGCAGTGGTAAGGAAGCCATCGATCTGCGAGCCGTCACCAATCCGGTCCAGCAAGGCCTGACCGCGATGGATGAGGAAATCCGCGATGCCAGTACGATCATCCGTGAAGCTGTGGGTCTCGTGAAAGATTCCGGCGAGGAAGATTCTGGTCATGAGTTTGTTGATCGCGCTGCGCTTCTCCAGCGATAGTGTAGCAGGCAATTTTGAAGCCGCGCGCGGTGGATCAAAATAAAATACTGAATAAAATCAGCCAGTTGTAGCTGCCTGTTGTTGGCGCGCGGTCAGGATCTCGGGCGATGGCCCAGCGGAAGGCATAAAAATTCGCATAGCGTTGCCGGGCGCGCGCATCTGCTGCCAGGCCCTGTTCGCGGCACCATGCCGGGAAGCGGCCGGGATCGATCTTAACCTTGAGTGCGTTCTGGCCAGCCTCTTCGATTGCCTGAATTCTGCTTTGCGCGTCTTCTCGCCAGTCGCGGAAATCGAGCGGCATTGTTTCTTTGTCCGCCATCTGGAAACGGCAACTTCCGTACGATTCGGGCGTGAACCAGGGCGCCCCGATAATTTTGCGCGGACGAGTCATGGGATGCACCTAGCGGCGAAATTGATCCTGGGCCTGAAGCAGCCGGAGCGCACAAAGGGCATCAGCACATGCTTGGCGGCCCGCTGCGCGTTCTGGAGATAACGCGCTTTTTCGCGCGCACCCTCCTGGATCGGCATCTGCTGAAACACCCGTCCTTCGTCGTCGAACATGTAAAGGTCGAACAGCAGCATCGCCCCACCCTTCGCCGTTGGTTTGCGACAGTGAGAATGCTCGCGCAGCGGCATGGGGCCATTGGAAACAAATTTAATAGTAACCGAATCAATAACTGCGAAGCCCGAGCGTGGACGAATCCGGGCACCGGCATGGGTGAATTCGGCCATATTTTCGTAAGGCATATTGACGTAAGTGCGTACAGGTCAGGCATCAGGTTCGATCAGTCACAGGGCTGTAATTCCCGCTTCAGAACTGGTCGCTTGCGCTGCGGTCCTGCACGAATTAAAGCAGCAGGAACAACCCACCACAGCAGGTCACGTCAGCGGCTCGAAAGAGGGCTGGCCGTCAATCAGGAAGTTCATGGCACACGGCACTGTTAAATTCTTCAATGTTGCTAAGGGCTTCGGTTTTATTACGGCGGATGAGGGGGGCAAGGATGTGTTTGTTACCGCTGCTTCCATCACGGCAACCAGCATATCGGGCCTGAAAGCAGGTCAGCGGGTTTCTTTCGAGACCGAGCCGGACAAGAAAGGTCCCAAAGCCGTCAACCTGAAAGTGCTGGCCGACGCACCTGCGCCGAGAGTGGAAAAGACAGCGCCGGCCGCGCCCGTGAAGGAACAGGCCAAGCCGGGCCTGACAATCTATATGGACCCTGATTGCGATGAGGCCAGTGACGTGCTCGCGGAACTTCGCGATGCCGGGCATGAACCCCATATGGTGGACTATATCGCCACCCCACCGACGGGGGAGGAACTCAGACGCCTGTCCATGCTCCTGCGCGATGGCAATCAGAGCCTCGTGCGCAAGTACGAGCCGCTTTTCCTTGAACTTCGGCTGGATGACAGGTTCATCAGCGACACGGAATTCTGGGGCGCGATCCATGAACACCCGTCGTTGATCCATGGGCCAGTGGTGGCCACCGCGACCAGGGCCAGCATTTGCCGTTCTGCCGAGTCGGTTGAATCTTTTTTGGAAGCAGTTTCGTCCGGTGAAACCCGGGTGGTGGCCAAGCCGAAAGGCTTGTCGGAGCGCCTTTTGCAGCTGGTCGTGGGCGGTGTCGTGCCCCCGCGCGTTGTCGTGGAGACGGTTGAAAAGCCGCTGCGCAAGCCTGTCGAGCAGGCGCCGGAAAAAACAGCAGCCGTGGAAGTAGTTCCGGCAAAAGCGAAGATTGTGCTTGGGCCCAGGAAGGCTGTAGCAGCGCCAAAGGCCATGGTGGAGACCAAGGCGGTGGCCAAGACAAAATCCAAATCCGTCGTGAAGGCCAAGGCGCCCGCGAAGAAGAGCGACCCCAAGCCCGTCAAAAAACCTGGGCGGGCGGCGAAGAAGTAGCAGTTCGCCTGCTGTAGCCGCCATCGTGAAAACTGCGCGGACTTTTGCACCTGGGGTCCGTTTCTCTGGTCGCATCAACGGGATGCACACATGACCTGCCCCGCACTGGACGATTTCCCCCAATGCGATACCATCGCGGAAAAATAATTCCGGGGGATTGATCCATGTCGAAACTTACGCGTCGCGCATCCTTGATGATGATGGCGGCGGTATCCGCCCTGACGGCGCTTGCAAGACTTCCGGCCCAGGCGCTGACCAGCCTGACCGCGCGCCCCCGCCGTCCCGTCACCAATGAAGACAAGGGCCACGCCCTGACCCTGGCGGCGTCCAACAAAACCATCGTCGGGTATGGCGATCAGGTCACGGTGCGGCCGGGTGAGAAGATCACTTTCTTCGCCAGCACTTATGCGCCGGGCGACTATCGGGCCTCACTGGTGCGGGTCATCAATGGCGACACGCTGTCGGGCGCCGGCCGTTTCCGGGTGGACCCCGAGGCCGCCGATTTCGCGCGCACCTACAAGGGCGCGGAGCAGAAGACCTGGCCGGGCTCTTATGTGACCTTCGACAAGACCGCGCCGTCCGCCATCGCCAGCACCCGGCAAAGCTTTTCGGTGATGGCGCTTATCAAGCCGACCATGCCCGGCAAGGGTATCCAGTTTGTCGCGTCGCAATGGAACCAGACGGGCAAGACCGGCTGGGCCATCGGCATCGATGAACGCGGCGAAGGTGCGCTGTGGGTCGGGCAGGGGGGCGGCAAGTCCTTCAAGCTGCGCACCTCGCGCTACATCCAGCCGGGACACTGGACCATGCTGTGCGCCTCGTTCGATGCGCTCACCGGCGAATGGCGGGTCTATGACGTGTTGCTGACCGATCCCAATTTCCCGCTCGACCACCCCGCCGATCCGCTGCACTACATTTTTGGCACCAGAAGGCTTGCGCCGGACTGGACCATCGCCGCCGGGACGCCGATGCGCTTTGCCGCCGGCTGCGGCGAGACCATGGCAAACGGACAGCCCGCGCCTTTCGCATTGTTCAACGGCCGCATCGACGGGGTCAGGATATCCGGAAAAGCCCTGTCGGCGGTTGATATGATCCGCATCGCGCGCACACCAAAATACGAAGACATCACGGTGGCCGACGATATGCGCGGATTCTGGGATTTCTCGCGCGGCATCGGTAACTTTGTCGTGCATGACACCACCGCCCAAGCCTGGCATGGGCGCAGCGTCAACTGGCCCCAGCGCGCGCTGAAAGGCTATCACTGGAAGGCCAGCAAGGACTGGCGCCTGCAGCCGGTCGAATTCTCGGCGATGTATTTTCGCGAAGACGATCTTATGGACGCGGAGTGGACGCCCAGCTTCACCTATACGGTGCCGCAGGGCCTGCGCAGCGGCATCTATGCGCTGCATCTGCAGCATGGCAAGTCTGAACATTATGTACCGTTCTTCGTCTCACCGCCCAAGGGCACCGTCACCGCGCCCACGGCATTCCTGGTGCCGACCACCACCTATCTTGCCTACAGTAACTGGACGCGCAACTTCTGCCAGCTGGAGCGTTATCCGGCGTTCCACTTCAATGGTGACGATATCGATTTCCTGATGCAGCATCCCGAATTCGGGCGCAGCCTGTATGACCAGCACATCGATGGCTCGATGGTCACCCGTTCGTCCTGGCGGCGTCCCCTGTTGACCGTCACCTTGAAGAGCTGGCTGCATATCCTAAATTCCGACACCCAGATCGTGGACTGGCTGGAACATGAGAAGATGCCCTACGACATCATCACCGACGACCTTCTGCACAAGGATGGCATCGGTCTTCTTTCCGGCTACCGCACGGTGATGACGGGCCAGCATCCGGAGTATCAGTCGCCGGAGATATTCACGGCCATGGAACAGTATCTGGGCCGCGGCGGACGGGTGATGTATCTGGGCGGCAATGGATTTCGCAATCCCACCGCCTGGCGCAATGACGGCATTCCCGCCGTCGAACTGCGGCGCCTGAACGAGACCTACTGGACGCCGCAGAATTTCGAAGGCGAGCGGCGCGACGAACTGGATGGCGTCGACAATCTGGAATGGGACCATAGCTGGACGGCGCGAAACCTTGGCCTTCAGTATGTCGCCACCACCTTCCAGTCGGGCAATAGCTATTATCGTGTACTGCCGGAGTCGCAGAACCCGCGCGCGCGATTCATTTTTGAAGGCGTGAAGAACGAGATCATTGGTGACTACGGTACCCATTTCGCGGGCGCCGCGGGCGACGAGGTGGACCGGCTGGATTTCAAGGCGGGCTCGCCCAAGCACACGCTGCACCTGGCCAAGTCGGAGGGCTTTCCCATTCCGCACTGGGCCAACGCTGAGCAGGCAGCCAAGTTGCGCACCGACTATGACGACCGGCAATACGCCTCCATCGTCTTCTTCGAGACCAAGTCAGGCGGCGCGGTCTTTTCGGTCGGCTCGATGGCCTATATCGGTTCGCTGAACCATAACGGCTTCGACAACGACATCGCCCGGATCACCACCAATGTGCTCCGGCGGTTCTCCGATCCCCAGCCCTTCAAGATGCCCCCGACTTAGGCCCGAGTTTAAGGTAGGGAAAACACGACCAGGCTGTCGCCGCCGGGCGGGGCGTAGATCGCTGTCCCGCCCGTCGCTATCACCGCGACATACTGCTTGCCGCTTTTGCCGGTGAAGGTCGACGGTGTCGCCATCGCGGCAAAGTCGAGCTTGTGCGACCAGAGTAGCTTGCCGGTCTTGCTGTCGAACGCCCGGAACCAGGCATCGTCCGTGCCACCGATAAAGGTCAGGCCCGATGCCGGCAGAGTGGGGCCGCCATTGCTGGGCCGGCCAGTATCGCGCTTGCCTTCCGGAAATTTGTCGGTGGTGCCCAGATTGACGCGCCAGGCGATCTTTCCGGTGTTCACGTCCACGGCGGTCAGGTGACCCCAGGGTGGCTGCTGGCAGGGATTCTGATCCTTGTCCGCGAAGTGCGCGGTGGTGAAGCCCCACTTGCCCTGTTTGTTCTTGACCAGTTTTTCCACATAGCCAAGGCTGTTGGTGCTGATGATGTAATAGCCGAGCGCGGAGTCAAAACCGCCGCCTGCCCATTCCGCACCGCCTTCACCGCCGGGAAAGCGGATCATCGGCCGGTCGAACGGGATGGGTTCGAAGCGCTTGCTGGGCCGCAGATTTTCCCGGGCGATCCAGGCCTTGCAATAGGCATTGAGTTCCGGCGTCACCGTGGCGATCTCGTCGAAGGAAAAATCCAACCGCGCCAAGGGTGGTGTGACCGCCGGCATCGGCTGTGTCGGCCAGGCCTGCTCGCCTTCCACCGGGCTGGGGGGCACCGGCACATCGGTTACGCCATGGATCGGCTTGCCTGTGACGC
The DNA here is from genome assembly GCA_945860165.1 of Rhizobium sp. Q54. GTDB lineage: Bacteria > Pseudomonadota > Alphaproteobacteria > Micropepsales > Micropepsaceae > Rhizomicrobium. The sequence goes on along the minus strand of CAMAPL010000003.1, from coordinate 145,949 downwards.
GGTCCAAGATGAACAGCAGCGCCGACTTGGTGATGGCGGCGATGGCGGGAATGGCCTTGCCATCCTTTTTCACCTCCAAGAGCGTTGGCGGTGAGCTGAAGTCCCAGTCCCAGATCTCATGGAGATTGAGTTGGAAATGCCAGAGATATTTTCCGGTGGTGGCGTCGGCGGCGACCAACGAATTGGCGAAGAGGTTGGCGCCGTGGCGGTCGCCGCCATAGCGGTCGAAGGCCGGCGCGCCGAACGGCATGTAGACAATGCCTCGGTCCGGATCGACGGTGACGATATTCCACACATTGACGCCGGAGCGCCGGGCCTAGCTGTCGCTCTTCCAGGTGTCGTTGCCCAATTCGCCCGTGCGCGGGACGGAGCGGAACTGCCAGACCAGGCGTCCGTCGCGCGCATCCCAAGCCCTGACATCGCAGGCCGGTCCCTGGGGCTCTTCACCGACAGCCGAACCGATGATGATCAGGTTCTTGTAGATGTTGGGCGCGGAGCTGTAGCGGTACGCGGCCTTCGGAAAGCCGTTCATGATTTCCGGCGTCTTGGTCTCGAGAATGCCGTTGTTGCCGAATTTCTCCGTCGGGTGGCCGGTCATTGCCGACAGGGATATGATCCGGCCCCTGCTGGTGCCGAAGATGACCGCCGCGTCGTGGGTGCTGTCGCGGGCCCAGTACCGATGCCGCGGATCGGCGTCTGTTCGCCTTTGGGCAGGCTGTAGGACCAGACCTGCTTGCCGCTATCAACGTCCATCGCGACCACGCGTGCATAGGGCGTCGAGAAATACATTACCCCGTCAACCACCAGTGGCGTGGTCTCCGAACCCGGCGTTCGGGGCGACGGCGGCGCCGACGGATCGTATTTGGGGTTCATGTGATGGGTCCAGACCACCTTCAGCTTTGCGATATTGCCGGGGGTGATCTGGGTCAGCGGGGAATAACGCTGGCTACCGACATCGCGTCCGACGCTGCTCCAGTCGCCAGGCCCGGGATTGCCAAAAACAGGGACATAAGGGGAAGAACGCGTTTCATCGGGCCGCCATGTATGGACGCTGCGGCTCAGCTTATATCACCTGTTCCCGTCCAAGGGGGCAGCCCGGCAAGGAGTTTCAAAAGGCATGAAATTCCTGTAGAAACAGCGGCTTGTTATGGCTTGCGGAGCGGACGATGTTTGACCAGTTGATGCGCATGCTCAAATCGCCCGAAGCCTCGCGCCGGTCCGATCTGCGCCTGTCGGTGGCAGTCCTGCTGCTGGAAGCGGCGCGTCAGGACGACCAGTTCGATTCCGCCGAACGCGCGGTGATCGCGCAATTGCTGACGCGCAAATTCGACCTGACGCCGGACGAGTGCTCCGTTCTGCTCGAGGCGGGCGAGGTGCGCGCGGCGCAGATGGTGCAGCTGCATGGCCATACCAGCGAGGTGTTCGAGCAGATGACGTCTGAGGAGCGCGTCGGCATGGTCGAGATGCTGTGGGAAGTGGCCTATGCCGATGGCGTGCTGGACCCGGAGGAAGATCTGCTGATCCGCCGTGTTGCCGGCCTGATCCATGTTACCGACCGCGAACGCGTAGTGGCGCGACAACAGGTGCTGACGCGTCTGGGGCGCACACTGTGAAGCTGACGCGCCGCGCAATGGTCGGCGTAGGCGCAGGGCTCGGCTTGCTGTCTTCTCGTGCCCACGCCGCCGGTCAGATTTTTACTGTGATCGGAACGGGCGTTGCGGGTAGCGCTATTGATGATGAGCCGCTCAAGACGGCAAGGATTAATAATCACTTTGGCGTGTTGTTCGGTTCTGATGGCTTGCTCTTGCGAGACATCAGGCTGGAGAAGCGCCCGTATTGATCGAAGAACTGGAAACATCCGTCGAACTGGAGATGATCCAGATCAAGTTGTTGTGGCGCCAGCTTGGATTGCCAGTCTAACGGCTGGACGCCAGTCTTTCGCGCATCCGGTTCAGCAGACTGACCTGTTCGCACATCCGGCCGCCATATTCGCGGTTGAGCGCAACGATCAGGAAGCACAGCAGCATCGCGGCGACGTTACCGAACACCGCCAGGATCAGCTTGCCCGCCGTCAGCCAGATTTCGACTAGCTGGACATACAAGGCACGATTGCTTCCAGCCAGGGCGGCGGCGCGTTCAGCGCGGCGGCTTCCATGACAGCCCCCCCAAGGCTTTGTGCGATGGCTTCATAGAGTACGCGCGCGGCCCTGGCCGATTCCCGCAGCGCCTGCTGGCCGGATTTTCCAGCCGGTAATGGCGGCGGGAACGCCCGCCGCGCTTCGCCGTCGGCTTCGACAGCCAGGAGGCGATCAGTTTCTTGTCTTCCATCCGGTCCAGCGCGGCATATACACGCACCGCGCGAGACCTTTTTCGGCCGCGACAGTTCCTCGACCTTGGCATGGATGGTGACGCCATAGGCATTTTCGCCCAGCGCCAGCAGGCGGTGAGGACGATCTGCTCGAACTGGCCCAGCGAAACCATTATTTTAGATACTCAGTAGATATTATGGCCGCTCGCCATAAAGGCCGCTCCGGGGTGTTTCACGGCCTGGCTTCCTGCTAAGTGACTGGGCGAACCAACCGCCCGGACCCGCAGCGTGCCGCCACTTTCCATTCATGATCTCACCCCCATCAAGCAGGGTGGCAACGCGGCCACGACCTACCGTGAGGCCCTTGAGCTTGCCCGCTACGCGGAAATCCTGGGCTATAAGCGCTACTGGCTGGTGGAACACCACAATACCGCCGGGGTGGCCGGGTCGGCCACCGCCGTAGTGATAGGCCATGTCGCGGCGGGCACCAGCAGTATCCGGGTTGGCGCAGGCGGCATCATGCTGCCCAATCATGCGCCGCTGATGGTGGCCGAACAGTTCGGCACGCTGGCGGCGCTGTTTCCCGGCCGCATCGATCTTGGCCTGGGGCGCGGCATCAACAGCGATCCGGCCACCATGCAGGCGCTGCGCCGCATTCCGGGCGACCAGCAAGAATTCCCCCGCGACGTCCAGGAGCTGCTGTTCTATCTGCGGGCTGCCGCGCCGGGCCAGCCGGTGCGCGCCGTCCCGGGCGAGAATTCCAATGTCCCGGTCTGGATCCTGGGCACCAGCCTGGGGGGCGCGCAACTGGCGGCGGGGCTGGGGCTGCCGTTTGCTTTCGGTTCGCATTTCGCCCCCGATCAACTGGACGTGGCGCTGGCCGCCTATCGCGGGCGTTTCACGCCTTCGGCGAAAAATTTCAGGCCGCATGTTATGCTGTCGGTGGCGGTGGTCTGTGCCGACACCGACGAGGAAGCCCGCTTCCACTTTTCATCGGCGATGCAGGTCAGCGACGGTCCGCTGCCGCCGCCGATTCCGGGTTATGAACAGACAATCGATCCGCAGCGGCTGGCGCTGATCCGCAAGGTGATGCGCCATTCCTTCGTCGGCTCGCCCGACACGGTGGGCCGGGGCCTTTCGGAATTCATCGCGCGCTACAAGCCGGACGAGGTGATCGTCACCTCGCAGATCTACGATCATGCGGCGCGGATGAAATCTTTTGAGCTGCTAAGCCAGGTTCACGCCCCCAGCGGCTAGCGCGGCGCGGGGGTCTGCGGCGTCGGGCTGTACAGCCCGGGCCGCATGCCTTGGACGGGCGGCGCGGCCATGGCCGGATTGTATGTCTCGGTGCCAAGCATCTCAGGCTTCACGGCAATGGTGCCGCCGGGCTCGTCCGCATAGGGCGAGCCGTTGGGATTGCCCTGCGGGCCCATGCAGGCGCCGAGGGCCAGGGCGACGAAGGTGATGGCGGCGATTTGAATTTTCATGGTTTGAGTCTATCTAATATCGGTGATCTGGAACAGTCCGGCGGCCATTTGGGTTCCGGCTGCTCTTGGCAAGTCCTACAGGCTAGGGGTTAAATAACCAAATAATCGGGGGATTCAATGAAACGCCGTCTGCTCGCTATCGCACTAATGGCTTCCACTCTGCCTGCCGCCACCCTTATGGCATGGGCCCAGACAAAGGCGCCCACCGCGCCCGCGGCAGCTCCCGCCCCGGCGCCCGACTACAATGCCGGCGGCCTGCCGCGCACCCCCAGCTATGGCACCGTCGAAGGTCAGCCGGTGGACGCCCGTCCGTTTGAAAAGAAGGCCGACACCCGCCAGTTCCCGCAGCAGACCCGCGCCCCCTATCACAAGGCCACCGATTTCAAGGTCGAAGTGCTGACCGACAAGCTCTCGGCCGCCTGGGCCGTGGCGCCGCTTCCCGATGGAAAAATCCTGATCACCGAACGCCTGCCGGGCCAGTTCCGTATTCTGGACAAGGGCAACCTGTCCGCGCCGCTAACCGGGCTGGACGGTTTGAAGATCGGCACCCCGATGCTGGCGCTCTTGGATGTGGTGACTGATCCGGACTTCGCGTCCAACCGCACCATCTTCTTCACCTATACCGAGTATCACGACCGCACTATCGGCAACACGTCCATCGCCCGCGCCGTGCTGGATGTAAACTCCAATGCCATCCGCGATGTGAAGGTGCTGCTCAAGACCCATCCCTTCTGGCCCAACGACCAGACCCTGGCGATGGGCACCAAGACCGGCGGGCGCATCGCCATCGGCAAGGATGGCTTTGTCTATGTCAGCATCGGCGACCGCGACAATGCCGGCAACCGCCCTTGGGCAGTGGCGCAGGTTAACGATACCCATCTGGGCAAGATCGTGCGCATCACCAAGGACGGCGCGCCCGCGCCCGGCAATCCCTTCATCGGCGTTGCCGGCGCGTTGCCGGAAATCTGGGCCATCGGCTTTCGCAGCCAGGAAGGCTTGACCTTCGACGCCAACGGCACGCTGTGGCAGACCGAACACGGCCCGCGCGGCGGCGACGAACTCAACATCATCGAAAAGGGCAAGAATTACGGCTGGCCCGTCATCAGCCATGGCATCGACTATCGCGGTGCGCCGATCGGCGACGGCGAGGTGGCCAAGGCGGGGATGGAACAGCCGGCCTATTACTGGTCGCCCTCGGTCGCGGTGGCAGGCCTGGTCTTCTACCAGGGCAAGTCACGCGCCTGGAAGGACAGCGTCTTCATCGGGTTGTTGAACGGGCGCGGCGTATCCCGCCTGAAGCTGGTGAACAACAAGGCGGTGGAAGAGGAAATCCTTCTGACCGAGCGCAAGGCGCGCATCCGTGATGTGCGGATGGGCCATGATGGTGCGCTCTATGTCGTGACCGACAGCGGCGGCACCTCGATGAGTGTCAGCCCGCCCGCCACTGGGCAGTTGCTCAAGCTGACGCCCAACCGGTAATCAGGCGCGCGGTAGCCTGAAGGCGACCAGTTCGCCCACATGGCCGCCGCCGCCGATCGCCAGCACAATGTACTGGCGGCCGCCCAGCATGTAGCTCATGGGCGATCCGGTCTGGGGTGCCTGGAGGTAGACCGCGCCTTTCTCTTCGCCCGTCGCCTTGTCATAGGCGCGCAGCATCGCGCCGCGCGCGCCCGACGGCGTGGTGTTCATGCCGGCCTCGCCGCAGATCACCAGCGTCTTGGTCACCATCGGTCCCAAAAGCCCGACCCGCCCGGTGCGCGGAATTTTCAGGCCCTTCAGCGCCGGATGGTTCTTGATCGCGTCGGGCGTGTCGCCATGGGCGACCTGCCATTCATGTTCGCCGCGGGCCAGGTTGATGGCGGTGATGGTGCCATAAGGGGGCTTGAGGATCGGCAAGCCGTCGATGGTGTTCTGGCCCGAACGAAATCCGTCATTGGCGGTGACCCCTTGCGCGCTGTTGGTGCCGGGACCGGCGCTGGCATCGCCCATTGCGGCGGCGGGACGCGAGGTCACGCCGGCCACACCGCGCACATATTCATTTTCGGTGTAGCGCGGATCACCTTTCACCACGCCCACCACTTCGGCGACATTCTGGGTGAAGACGAAGACGCGATGGGTCTCGGGATCGTAGCAGCCACCCGGCCAGTTGGTGCCGCCCTGGAAGCCCGGCGCCAGCAGCGTGCCCCAGGTGCCTTCGGGTGTCGAAAGGCTCGGCGGTTCGAACGGTCCGCCGGTCTTGTAGCGCTTAATCAGCGCCAGGCCCCTGGCATGCAGCTCGGGGGTAAAATCCAGAATGGTGTCGGGGCCGACATGCTGCACGCCATAGGCGGCGGGCCTGGTCGGCATCGGCTGGGTCGGCGCGTACCATTCGCCCGGCACGCTGCCCTTGGGCACCGCCACGTTCGGGATCGGCCAGACTGGCTCGCCGGTTTCGCGGTTCAGCACATACAGCCAGTTCTGCTTGCTGGGCTGGGCAAGCGCCTTGATGATCTTTCCGCCGTGCGGCATGTCGCACAGGATGGGAGCGCAGGGGATGTCACGGTCCCACAATCCGTGGCGTACAAGCTGGTAGTGCCACTTGCGCTTGCCGCTATCGATGTCTACCGCGACGATGGTCTCGCTGAAGAGATTGTCGCCGCCGCGCGTGACGCCCACCGCATCGCCGGTCGGCATTTCGATCGGCAGATAGGCGAGGTTGAGCGTCTCGTCGGCGCTAGCCTGCGCCCACATGCCATTGTTGCCGGCCAGTTCCGCCGCGCCGGGCGCCCAGGTGTCGTAGCCGACCTCGCCCTTGCGCGGGATGGTGTGGAAAATCCATTTGCGCTTGCCGGTGCGCGCGTCAAAGCCGCGGACATAGCCCTTGGTGCCGCCCTTCTTGGCCGGAACGCTGCCGCCCAGAAAGGCCGCGCCGACGATCACGGTGTCCTTGGCCACCAGCGGCGTGGCGTGCAGGCCGATAGAGTCTTTTTCCAGGTCGGTGACCTGGTCATTGTCCTTCTTGAGGTCCACCACGCCGTCTTCGCCGAAGCCTTTGATCTTCAAGCCGGTGGCGGCGTCCAGCGCGATCAGCCGGTATCCCGGCGTGACGTAAAGTATGCGCTCGTCCTTGCCGTCGCTCCAGTAGGAGACGCCATGGCCGGAATATTGCCGCGGCGCATTGCGGCCGCGCGTGCCTTCATCCTCGCTGTGCATCCAGCGGATTTCACCGGTGGAGGCGTCCAGGCACACCACCGCGCGGCGGGTGCCGGCTGTGACATACATCCGGCCCCGGATGACGAGGGGCGTGCCTTCATACTGGTACTCGGGGCGCGGCCCCAGATTGTCGGTCTTGAAGCGCCAGGCCACCTGCAACGTGTTGAAGTTGGAGCCATCGATCTGGTCCAGCGGCGCATAGCGGGTGTTGGCTGCGTCGGCGGCATAATGGCGCCATTCGGTATCGGCCGGGGCCTGCGCCAGGGCGGGCAGGTAGGCGGCGGCAAGAATGGCGGTGCCCGACAGGAGCACGTTGCGGCGTGACGGCGATGACATGGAAACCCTTCCCCAGTGGCTTTTCGACAAGCCTTGGAGCGGACTTTACGGTCCGGGCGGCGCGGGTCAACCGCCCGTGGCAGAGGCCTAAGCGGGCAGGCGAAAGGCGATGAAGGCGCCGTTGTAACTCCGGCCACCGATAGCCAGCACGATATATTGCCGCCCGCCCAGCATGTAGCTCATGGGCGAACCGGTCTGCTCGCCGGGAATGAACACCGCGCCGCGTTCCTCGCCGGTCTTCTTGTCATAGGCGCGCAGCCGCGCACCCAGCCGTCCGGTTTCGTCGGTATAGGTCATGGGATCGCCGCAAATCACGAGGCTCTTGGTGGAAAGGGGTCCGACCTTGCCGATCATGCCGGTGCGCGGAAGCTTCACGCCCTTCAGCAGGGGGTGGTTGCGGATTGCGTCCGGCGTCTCGCCATGCACGGCCTGCCAGCTCTGGGTGCCGGTGGCAAGATTGGTGGCCGTGATGCGCCCGTAAGGCGGCTTGACCAGCGGGATGCCGTCCACCGTCAAATCGCCGGGGCGCACGCCGGGCGTGTCGGCGGGCGGATTGACATGCACCATCGAGAATTCACCCATCTTCTTGTCGGGGTTCTCGATCACGTTGCCGATGGTCAGCAGGTTGGTCTGCGAATAGGTATAGACCGTGTGCTGGTCGGGATCGTAGGCGCCGCCCGGCCAGTTGATGCCGCCGATATAGCCCGGCATGTTGATCACGCCGTAGGGGCCGCCCTTCTTGGGCATGATCGGCGCGGTATAGACCGGGCCCCACTTGTAATAGCTTGCGATCTTCAGCGCCCGCTCTCTGATCTCGGGCGTGAAGTCCACGATGTCGTCCGCGCCGAAACCCTGGCGGTCGAACGGCGGCGGCTTGGAGGGATGCGGCTGGGTCTTGGCATACCATTCGCCTGGCACGTCGCCGGCGGGCACGCGCTTTTCAGGTATCGGCCAGGCCGGCTTGCCGGTCTCGCGGTCGAGCACAAACAGGAAGGCCTGCTTGGTCGGCTGCACCAGCGCCTTGATGATGCGGCCATTGTGCGGCAGGTCGCAGAGGATGGCGGCACAGGGCACATCGTAATCCCACAGCCCGTGATGCACCATCTGGTAATGCCACCGGCGCTTGCCGGTGCGGGTGTCGACCGCGACGATGCTTTCGGCGAACAGGTTGTTGCCGGGGCGATAGAAACCCATCTGGTCGCCGGTTGGCATCTCCACGCCCAGATAGGCCAGGCCCAGTTCCTCGTCGGCGGAAATCTGCGCCCAGGCGCCGGTGTTGCCGGCTTCCTCGGCGGTGCCCGATGCCCAGGTGTCGTAGCCGAACTCACCCTTGTGCGGGATGGTGTGGAAAATCCACAGGCGCTTGCCGGTGCGAACGTCGAAGCCGCGCACATAGCCGCGCGCATTCTTTTTCACGGCGGGTGTGTTGCCGGCAGTATGGGCGGCGCCGATGATGATCACATCGTTGGCGATGGTGGGTGCGGTGTGCAAGCCGATATCAGCCTTTTCCGGATCCAAGTCCTGGTCGATTTCTTTCTTCAGATCGACCATGCCGTGCACGCCGAACTCGAGATCCAGCAGGCCGGTGCGGGCGTCTAGCGCCACCATCTGATAGCCGATGGTGACATACATGATGCGTTCGATGCTGCCGTCGGTCCAATAACCGACCCCGCGGCCGGAAAGACGACGCGGAGCATTGCGCGTGCGCGCGCCTTCATCAGGGCTCTTGTGGAGCCAGAGCAGTTCGCCGGTGGCGGCATCCAGGCAGACCACGTCGCGCCGCGCGCCCGCCGTGCAATAGAGCTTGCCCTTGATCAGCAGCGGCGTGCCCTGAAGGATCACTTCCGCGCGCGGGCCCAGATTCTTGGTGCTGAATTCCCAGGCGACTTCCAGCTTGTTGAAATTCTCGCCATTGATCTGATCCAGCGGTGCATGTCTGGTATGGGCGAGGTCGCCGCCATAGCTGCGCCATTCGGTGTTCGCCGGGGCCTGAGCCTGGGCCATGATCGGCAAGGGCAGCGCCGCCGCAGCAAGTCCGCCGATGGTGGTGGTCAGCATCAGACGTCGGTTAAGCACGTGCATATACAACTCCCTGGGATCTCCGGCATTCTTGAGGCGATGGGAGCATCAGTGATACTAGCCCAAGGATGTGGCGCTCCCAAGGCAAAAACGGTCGTGAAACGTCGCGACTACCGATCGCTGAAATGAAACTGGGCGCCGGCGCGAACGCCGGTGGGCCAGCGCGCCGTCACCGTTTTCAGCCTGGTGTAGAAATGCACGCCCTCCGGGCCATAGACGCCATGGCTGCCGAAGATCGAGGATTTCCAGCCGCCGAATGAATGATACCCCACCGGCACCGGGATCGGCACGTTGACCCCGACCATGCCGACCTGGATCCGGTCGGTGAAGTCGCGCGCAGCATCGCCGTCGCGGGTGAAGATAGCGGTGCCGTTGGCGAAGGGATGACTGTTGACCAGGCCAACCGCGCCTTCGTAATTTTCCGCGCGCACCACCGACAGCACGGGGCCGAAGATCTCTTCCTTATAGACCGTCATGTCCGGCGTGACGCGGTCCAGCAGGGTGCCGCCCAGCCAGAAGCCCTGCTCATATCCCTGCAGTATCAACCCGCGGCCATCCACCAACAGCTGCGCGCCTTCGCGGGCGCCCGCATCGATATAGGAGATGACCTTGTCGCGGTGCGCCGCCGTCACTAGCGGACCCATCTCGGCGCTGGCGTCGGTGGCGGGACCAACCTTCAGCGCCGCGATGCGTGGCTTGAGTTTGGCGATCAGCGCGTCGGCGGTTTTCTCGCCCACCGGTACCGCCACCGAAACCGCCATGCAGCGTTCGCCGGCCGAACCGTAAGCCGCGCCCATCAGGGCATCCGCCGCCTGGTCGAGATCGGCATCGGGCATCACCACCAGATGGTTCTTGGCGCCGCCGAGGGCCTGCACGCGTTTTCCCGCTGCACAGCCGCGTGCGTAGACATATTCGGCGATGGGCGTGGAGCCGACAAAGGACACCGCGGCGATGCCGGGGTGATCGAGGATCGCGTCCACCGCCGCCTTGCCGCCATGCACCACATTCAGCACGCCGTCCGGCAGGCCGGCCTCACGCCACAGATTGTGCAGCAGGTTGGCGGCGGACGGATCGCGTTCTGATGGCTTGAGGATGAAAGCGTTACCGCAGGCCAGCGCCATCGGCATCATCCAGAGTGGCACCATGGCCGGGAAATTGAAGGGCGTGATCCCCGCCACCACGCCCAGCGGCTGGCGCTGGTCATAGGAATCCATCCCCGCCGAGACACTAGGGCTGAAGCTGCCTTTCAGCAGGTGCGGGATGCCGCAGGCGAACTCCACCACTTCCTGGCCACGTGCGACTTCGCCCAGGGCATCGGCGTGCATCTTGCCGTGCTCGGCGCTGATGGCGCGGGCGATCTCGTCCCCGCGCGCCCCCAGCAGGCGCCGCATCTCATACATCACCTTGGCGCGCTTGCTGGGTGTGGTGGCGGCCCAGCCCGGAAAGGCGGCCTGTGCCGCGGTCACCGCCGCGTCGATTTCGGATTTTCCGCCCGACGCAACCGACCCGCTCTGTTCTCCCGTGGCCGGGTTGAACACGGGCGAAGTCTCGGTGCCAGCGAGGAGGGAGCCCGCGATCAGGTGGGGAATGAGCTTCATACTGGGGTCTTTAACAGGTGAAACAGCCGCTTGTCAGCCGCCCTGAATTTCGCCAGTCTAATGGACAAATAGGCAAGAACATATGCTCGAAAAACGGGCATTGCATTGGGATGGGGCAGAAAGTGATCGACGCAGCAATCAACGCCGCTGATACCGCCTGGATTCTCACCGCGACCGCCCTGGTCCTGTTGATGACCCTGCCAGCCCTGGCGCTGTTTTATGGCGGGCTGGTCCAGGCCAAGAACATCCTGTCGGTGCTGGCGCAGTGTTTCGCTGTCGCCTGCGTCTGTTCGGTGCTGTGGTTTGCCTTCGGTTATTCGCTTGCCTTTTCCGGCGACGGCGCCTGGCTGGGCGATGGCGCGGCGTTTTTCCTGCAAAACCTGACGCGGGACGGGGCGCATCCCGGTACCCATCTGCCCGAAAGCGTCTTTGTCATGTTCCAGATGACCTTCGCGGTCATCACCCCGGCGCTGATTATCGGCGCCTATGTCGAGCGCATCCGCTTTGCCGCCGTGCTGCTGATTTCCGCGCTGTGGATGCTGATCGTCTATGCGCCGGTGACGCACTGGGTGTGGGGCGGCGGCTGGCTGGCCGATATGGGGGTGATGGATTACGCAGGCGGCATCGTGGTGCATGTCACAGCGGGCGTATCGGCGCTGGTGATCGCCTGGATGATCGGGCCGCGCCACGAATTTCCCCACGGTATCCGCCCGCCCCACGCGCCCTGGATGGTGATGGTCGGCGCGTCGCTGCTGTGGGTCGGCTGGTTCGGCTTCAATGCGGGCAGCGCCCTGACGGCTGGCAGCGATGCCGGTATGGCGATGCTGGCGACGCATCTGTCGGCCGCCACCGCCACCATCGTGTGGATGGCGATCGAATGGGTCAAGTTCGGCAAGCCTAGCCTGGTGGGCGCGGTCACCGGCACCATCGCGGGACTGGCCACCATCACGCCGGCGGCCGGTGTCGCCGGACCCCTGGGCGCGGTGGCGCTGGGTGCGGCGTCTGCCTGCGTCTGCTATTTCGCGGTCTGGCTGGTGAAGAAAGTCATAGCGGTGGACGATGCCCTTGATGTGCTGGGCGTGCATGGCGTGGGCGGCGCACTCGGTACTTTGGCGCTGCCCTTTGTCGCGTTGATCGGAATCGCGGGAGGCAAGCTCAATCATGCGCCGCTGGAACAGTTCGGCGTGCAGGCAATCGGTGTCGCCGCCGTTGCGCTGTTCTCGGCCGTCGCCACCTGGATTATCACCAAGCTGGCCGACATGCTGGTCGGGCTGCGGGTGGACGCGGAGCATGAAACCCAGGGCCTGGATTTCACCAGCCATGGCGAAACCGGCTACCATAACAACCGCTAGGAGTTTTTGATGAAACTGGTCACCGCGATCATTCAGCCGCACCGCCTGGACGCGGTGCGCGAGGCGCTCACCGCTCTGGGCATCAACGGCATGACGGTGACCGAGGTGCGTGGCTATGGCCGCCAGAAGGGCCATACCGAAATCTATCGCGGGGCGGAATACACCATCTCCTTCACCCCCAAGCTGAAAGTGGAAGTGGCACTGGCCGACGACCGGGTGGAAGAAGTGGTCGGCGCTATCACTCGGGCCGCGCGCTCCGGCAAGATCGGCGACGGCAAGATTTTTGTCGTGGACCTGGAAGCGGCGCTGCGGGTTCGCACAGGCGAAACCGGCGACAACGCCCTCTAACTTGCCCTTTGGGTAGGGGTGTGGAATCCATGCCTGCCCATGACCGTCGATCCCCATAAAGCCAAGGAACACAGAGACGTTCTGGACGCGCTGGCGGCCAAAGGTCGGCTGCGCGCACTGGTCCCGCGCAGCGGTCGCGATTTCACCTCCAATGATTTCCTCGCGCTAGCTGAATCCACGCGGCTGCGCGATGCGGCGCGCGATGCGCTGGCGCGCGGGGTGCCGGTAGGCGCCGGCGGCTCGCGCCTGCTGCGCGGCAATCATCCCGAGCATGAAATGCTGGAAGAGGAAGCCGCCAGTTTCTTCGGCAGTGAGACGGCGCTGTATTTTCCCACCGGCTTTGCCGCCAATGCCGCCCTGATCGCCACCTTGCCGCGAACCGGCGACCTGATTGTCCATGACGCGCTGATCCATGCCAGCATCCGCGACGGGCTCGATCCGGCCCGTATCCCGGCGCTGGCCGCCCCGCACAATGATGTGGCCGCGATGGACGACATCATCACGCGATGGCGCGGACAGGGCGGTGCCGGGCGGGTGTGGATCGCGGTGGAAACGCTCTATTCGATGGACGGTGACCGCGCGCCGCTGGCCGATCTGGTGGCGCTGGCGGTGCGCCATGACGCGATGCTGATTTTGGACGAAGCCCATGCCACCGGCGTCTATGGCGATCAGGGCCGCGGGCTGGGGGCGCAATATGAAGGCGCCCCCAACATCATTTCCCTGCACACCTGCGGCAAAGGCCTGGGCGCGTCGGGGGCGCTGGTCTGCCTGCCGCGCATGTATCGGGACTTTCTGGTCAACCGTGGCCGCGCCTTCATCTATTCAACCGCGCCGTCGCCCTTGATGGCGGCGGTAGTGCGCGCGGCGCTGAAAATCTGCGCTGGCGCCGAGCAGGAGCGCACCCAGTTGCAGGGGCTGGTGCGCCATGCCGGCGGGCTGATGAAAGACCTCGTGCTTTCCTTTTCCGGTTCGCAGATCGTGCCGGTCATCCTGGGCGCTGATACTAGGGCGGTTGCTCTGGCAGCGGCCTTGCAGGCGCGCGGCCATGACATTCGCGCCATCCGCCCGCCGACCGTGCCGGAAGATACCGCGCGGCTGCGCATCGCGCTGACCCTGCATGTCACGACGGGCGATCTGGATGCGCTGTTCGCCGATCTGGTGGTGGAAATGGCAAAAGCATGAGATTTGTCGTCACTGGAACCGACACCGATATCGGTAAGACGGTGTTCGCCGCCGGTCTCGCCGGCATGATCGGTGCGCGTTACTGGAAACCGGTCCAGGCGGGTGAACCCGGCGACAGCGAGACGGTGGCCGAGCTTGCCGGGGTGGAGATCGTGCCGGAAGCCTATCGCCTGAAGCTGGCAGCTTCGCCGCACCAGGCGGCGGCGGACGAGGGCGTCACGATTGATCCGGATTCCCTGAATCCCCCGGACGGTGCACTGGTGATCGAAGGCGCCGGCGGGCTGATGGTGCCGCTGACCCGCGACACACTCTTTATAGATGTCTTCGCCCGCTGGCGGTTGCCGGTGATCCTGTGCGCCGCGACACGGCTGGGCACCATCAACCACACATTGCTGTCGCTGGAAGCCATCCGCGCCCGCGATATCCCGCTACACGGCGTGGCCTTTATCGGCGACGCCAATGAGGAGAGCGAAAGCATCATCGTGGAAAAGGGTAGGGTGAAACGCCTGGGCCGCCTGCCGCCGATCGAACCCCTGGTGCGGGGACGCTTGTCTGGCGTTTTTGCCAAGACCTTCACTCTGTCGGATTTCGCGTGACGTCCCCGGTCTGGCATCCCTTCACCCAGCACGCGCTGGCCGGGGCCATGCCGCGCGTGGATCGCAGCGACGGCGCCTGGCTTGAGACCGAGCATGGCCGACTGCTGGATGCGATTTCCTCCTGGTGGGTGATCACCCATGGCCATCGCCACCCCAAGATCGTCGAAGCGATCAAGGCGCAGGCCGACAAACTCGACCAGGTCATCTTCGCCGGCTTTACCCACCAGCCAGCCGAAGACTTGGCGCGCGGACTGATCGCAATCGCGCCGGCCAGGCTGGCGCATGTGTTTTATTCCGACAGCGGCTCGACCTCGGTGGAAGTGGCGCTGAAGATGGCGCTAGGCTTCTGGCGCAATCAGGATAAGCCGCGCAGCCGCATCATCGCGCTGGAACACGCCTATCATGGCGATACGGTGGGCACGATGTCGGCGGGTGCGCGCGGCGTGTTCAACGCCGCTTACGAACCGCTGCTGTTCGATGTCGCGCGCCTGCCGTTTCCGGAAGGGCGTGGTTGCGACACGCTTGCGGCGCTGGAGGAGTTGGCAAAGGGAGCCGCCGCTCTGATCGTCGAGCCGCTTGTTCTGGGCGCGGGCGGCATGCGGCTCTACAGCGCCGAACTGCTGTGCAAGATGAAAGCCTTGTGCGAACGCCACGGCACCTTGTTCATCGCCGATGAAGTGATGACCGGTTTCGGCCGCACCGGGACGCTGTTTGCCTGCGAACAGGCGGGCATCACGCCCGACATACTGTGCCTGGCCAAGGGGCTGACCGGCGGCAGCCTGCCGCTGGCCGCCACCTTGTGCACCCCTGAGATTTTCCAGGCGCATTATTCGCCGGACCGCAGCCGCACCTTTTTTCATTCTAGCTCCTTCACCGCCAATCCCATCGCCTGCGCCGCGGCCGTCGCCAATCTGCAAATCTGGTGCGAGGAACCTGTGCGCGAGCGTGTGGCGGCGCTGGGAGCGATGCAGGAGGAGCGCCTGGCGCAGTTTCGCGGCGATACCCGGTTCGAAAATGTCCGCCGCCTGGGCACTATCGCGGCGCTGGACCTGAAAGTGCCTGATCCCGGCTATCTCGCCGGGCTGGGGCCGGAACTCACGGCGTTTTTCCATGCCCGGGGCGTCTTGCTGCGCCCGCTGGGCAACACCATTTATGTCATGCCGCCTTATTGCGTGACGGCGGCGGAACTCGATCTGGTTTATGATGCCGTCGCTGCGGCCGCTGTGGGATTTGGCGGCATGTAACCGCCGTCTGATCCAAACGAACTATGTCTGCGTAGTATTCTGGGTAGTATTATGAGGAGCCATTGCATGCAACTCAAAGCCCTTTTCCTGGCTGCCGCCACCGTCGCCACGATCATCGCCGTTCCGGCGTTGTTGTCGTCGCGTGTTGTGGCCGGCGATCTGAACAAGCCGATCCCCGCGCCGATCTCCGATCCGTTCAGCCGCGACGCGACAGAAACGGCTGTTCTGGCCGGGGGCTGCTTCTGGGGCCAGCAGGGCTTGTTCGAGCATGTCAAAGGCGTGACGCGCGTTGTGGCGGGCTATTCGGGCGGGACCAGGGAAACAGCGAATTACGATGCGGTCGGCAATCAGCGGTCCAATCATGCCGAGGCGGTGGAGATCACCTTCGATCCCAATCAGGTCAGTTTCGGCCAGCTGCTGCAGATATATTTCTCGGTGGCGCACGATCCCACCCAGTTCAACCGCCAGGGTCCAGACCGGGGCGCCAGCTATCGCTCGGAAATCTTCGCCGCCAGCCCGGCGCAGCTGAAGACAGCAAAGGCCTATATCGCCCAGCTCGAGGCAGCAAAGATCTTTGCCGCGCCCATCGTCACCAGGACCGGTCCGTTGAAAGGATTTTATTGGGCGGAGTCCGAGCACCAGGACTATCTGGTCAAGAATCCCAACGCGTCATACATCCGGGCCAATGACCTGCCGAAGATCGAAGCCCTGAAGCGGGTCTGGCCCCAGTTCTGGCGCGAAACCCCGGTTCTTCTGGCCCGCAGCTAGAACATTAAAACCCCGTCATCCGGTCTGCCGTTCACCAAGCCGCGCTAAACCCGGTGCCCTGGCCGGGGGGGGGCGGCCTGGGGCGTTTCCTTTGTCCGCCCGATCTGGTAGTTCGTCCGCCCGGCTAGGGTCCGGGACCGCCGAGACGGCGGGTTTTGCGGGCACATCCGAAGAAATAAAAGCGAATCCGAACCGATGAAAAACCTGACTGAACGTCTTGTTGTGGGCGGTGTCGCGCTGCTGGTCGGCCTGCTTCTGGGCTGGATGGTGCGCGGCGTGGCGACCTACAAAACCAACGCTGCCCTTCTGGCATCTTATGACGAGTGGCGTGTCACCTGTCCCGCCGCCACCGTGAAAGAGGGTTCGTGCGAGCTCTCCAGCGAGATCATGGACAAGAGCCAGCCCCAGCCGGTTGCGCGCATCACCATCACTGCCGATCCGCAAGGCAAGCACGTGATCGGCTTTCACATGCCGCTGGGTGTGGCGCTGGAAGCGGGCATGGGGATGACCATCGGCAAGGATCCGGTGAAGGTTTATCCCTACCGCACCTGCAACGCGGTCGGCTGCCTCGCCACCGCGCCGTTCGACGACAAGTTCGCTGCGGCGCTCAAGGGCGCCACCGAAGCCCGTCTGATGTTCGCCACCCTGGAAGGAAAGCCCATCGCGGTGAACGTGACCTTCAAGGGCTATGACGCCGGCGCAAGGGCTTGGCGCAGCGGCGACGCAAAACGCAAATCCTGGTTCTGGAGACTCTGGTCATGACGTTTTCGCATTCCTTGATGGGTGCTGGCCTTGCCATCCTTATGGCTACCGGCTCCGCCCTAGCCCAGGACGCTGCCGCGCCTGCCGCCGCCGCCCCTGCTGCGCAGGGTCGTCCTGAGGTGAAGGCGGTCGGTGACTGGGTGGTGCGCTGCTTCCCGATTGCCAGCCCGAGCCCCTGTGACATTTACCAGGAGCTGAACGATCAGCGGACGCAGCAGCGCGTGCTGTCCTTCTCCATCGCCTATGTTCCCAGCCTGGACAGGCACGGCATCCAGATTACCGTGCCGCTGGAAGTTTCGATCCCGCGTGGCCTGATCCTGGAGACCAGCGCCTTCAAGTCGGGGCAGATGAAGTACCGCATGTGCGACCGCAATGGCTGCTTTGTGCAGATGCCGATCGACAATTCGGCCATCAGCTCCATCGCCAAGTCCGGGGCGGACGCCAAGGTCCGCATCTTCGCCGACAGCGGCAAGGCCTACGAGCTGAAATTCTCGCTCAAGGGTTTTTCCGCGGCGCATGACTCGATGGTCGAACAGGCCCGGGCCAAGGCCAAGAGCGTGCCGGTGGCTGGTGCTCCGACTGCCCCGGCCGCGCCCGCCGCGACGCCGTAGAACAGCACAGACAGAACGAAAGAAGGCCGGCGGAAACGCCGGCCTTCTTTTATGGGTGAGGGCGGGATTGCAAAAGGTCCAGTGGACCTTTTGCCCGCCCGAACGATCCGTAGCGGCAGCGTGCGGACGCGGCGCGTGTGCAACGCGCCGCGAGGCCTGGAACGCAGGCCATCAGGCTTTCGGCTTAAACGTCATGGCCGCGCCGTTCATGCAGTAACGCAGTCCGGTCGGCCTTGGCCCGTCCTCAAAGACATGGCCGAGATGCCCGCCGCAGCGGCGGCAATGGACTTCGGTGCGCGGCACGCCGAGTTTTCTGTCGGTGGACGTTTCCACCGCGTTCGGCAGAGGCTTCCAGAAGCTGGGCCAGCCGGTGCTGCTCTCGAATTTGGTGTCCGAGGCATAGAGGTCCAGGGCGCAGCCGGCGCAGGCGAAGACGCCCTTGCGATGTTCCTTGTTCAGCGGCGAGGTGTAGGGCGCCTCGGTATCTTCATGGCGCAACACCTTGTAGGCGGCGGGCGACAGCAGCTTCTTCCACTCCGCATCGCTTTTGGCGACTTCAAACCCCACGGCCGGCGCGGCGAAGGTGGCGCTGCCCAGCAGGCCGGCCAGGAAAATGCGTCTCTGCATGGCGGTCTCCATTTGTACCTATACGGCATTGGGCGCTCGCCGGTTCAGGGAACCCGCGCCGATGACGCCCGTTATATCACCGACGTTTCCCCGTACGCGAAAATCCCAGTTCAGGAGCATTTTTATGGATAAAGACAGAAACGAAGGTTCCGCCACCCAGGCCAAGGGCGCGGTCAAGGAAGCGGTCGGCAAGATCACCGGCGACGCCAAGCTGAAGGCGGAAGGCGCTACCGACAAGGCAACCGGCAAGGCCCAGAACGCCATCGGCGGCGCCAAGGATGCGGTACGTGACGCGCTGAAGTAATTCATCCCAGAATGGCGGGCGAGCCCGGTACCCTGTTGGGTGCCGGGCTTTTTCGTTACATTGCGCTCCGTTTTCTTCCGTTAAGGAATTTTCATGATCCGTTTTCTCGGCTGGGGCCGCTCCATCGTGATGTCGGTGGTCAATGGCATCGCGCGAGCAGTGCTGGTGCTCATTCTCCTGCTGGTGGCGTTGCTGATCTTTTCCCTGGCCTGGGGCGACGGCCAGCCGAAGAACATGGTGCTGGCGCTGGATCTGCGCGAACCGATCGCCGACTCCGCCGCATCTCCCGGCACCGTCTTCACGCCGCGCCGGGTCACGGTGATGGAAATCGTTCTGGGAATGGAAACGGCCGGCCGCGACAAGCGGGTCAAGGGCATGGTGATGCGGCTGGGCAATGGCGCCCTCTCCATCGCCGAAGGGCAGGAGATCGCCGGTGCCATCCAGCGGTTCAAGGCCAAGGACAAGTTCGTCATTGCCCAGACGACGGCATTCTTCGGTGCCGGCCTGGGCGACTATGTCGCCGCCAGCGCCGCCAATGAAATCTGGATGCAGCCCAAAAGCCCCTTCACGCCATCCGGTACGGGCGGTGGCGGGCTTTACCTGCGCGGCGTGTTCGACAAGATCGAGGCCGAGCCGCAGATCGTCAAGCGCGCCGAATATAAAAGCGCCGCCGACATGTTCATGGAAAAGCAAATGTCAGCTGCGGACCGCGAGCAGCTCACGCGGCTGATGCAGTCGGTTTATGATTCGGCTGTGACGCAGATGGCGGCTGCCCGCAAATTGGCGAAGCCGCAAATTGTGGCGGCCCTCGAGGCCAGCCCGCAATTCAGCGAGGACGCGCTCAAGGCGCGCCTGATCGACCGCATCGGCTATGACGATGAAGCCGCCGCCGCCGCCAACGCCCGCGCCGGCGCCGGGGCCAAGACGGTGAAGTTCATGAGCTATGCGCGCGATGCGGCCAAGCCATTAGGCGATGCCAATATCGCCATCGTGGAAGCGGCGGGTGAAATCCGCGATGGCACCGCCAAGGATTCGCTGCTGGGCGCCAACGCCGGCATCGCCAGCGACGATCTTTCCCAGGCCATCCGCCAGGCGGCGCGCGACAAGGCTATCAAAGCCATCGTGTTGCGGGTGGATTCGCCCGGCGGGTCGGTCACCGCGTCCGACCAGATTCTCCATGAGGTAAAGGCTGCGCAGAAAGCCGGCAAACCGGTGGTGGTGAGTATGGGCGGCGTGGTGGCGTCGGGCGGCTATTTCATCTCCGTCACCGCCAACAGGATTGTTGCCCAGCCCGGCACCATCACCGGCTCGATCGGCGTCCTGACCGGAAAGATTTCCTTCAACAAGACGCTGGGCCTGATCGGCGCCAATTCCGAACAGGTGTCGGTCGGCAGCAACACGCTGATGGGTTCGCCGCTTTCGCCCTACACGCCCGAGCAGTTGGTGATCCTCAATCGCCATGCCGATGTGATCTATGACGACTTCACCGCCAAGGTGGCGGCGGGACGCAAGCTGCCGCTGGACAAGGTGCGCGCGGTGGCAAGGGGGCGGGTATGGTCCGGGACGGACGCCCAGACCCATGGGCTGGTGGACCGGCTGGGCGGCTTCTGGACTGCGGCAGGCGAGGCGGCAGCCTTGGCCAAAGTTCCCGTCGGCGAGATGGCGTTCAAGATTTATCCCCGCCGCACCGGCCTGTGGGGCAGCCTGTCGCGCCTGATGGGTGGCATGGATGCCAGTTTCGGCCTTTTGGGCAGGATCGAATCACTGCTGAATCTGCCCGCCCTGCAGGCCCTGCTGGGCGGGATATCGGAACTGCCGGCGGGCGGCCCGGGCGGCGGGGTAATCCTCAAAGCGGCTCAACTGCCCGAACCGTGACAAAGCGACCACATCTGCGTTTCGCAATTGCAACGAAACTGCTTGTCCCAGCAGGTCATTAAACTATAATTCCCAACGTGCGGGGGCACGAAACTGGCTCGGGAGCACCATAATTGCGATTATGGCGCGGGCGGGTTTTGCGGCATTTCACAAAACCGTGACGCCTGCTGGAGACGAGCCATATCCCCTGCTGCTAAATCCGCCGCTATCGACGAACTGCCGTTCGAGGGCGCGCTCAAGGAATTGGAAGCCATCGTTTCCCGGCTGGAGCAGGGCGAAGTGGATCTTGAGGATTCCATCGCGCTTTACGAGCGCGGACAGATGTTGAAGGCCCATTGCGAGAAGAAGCTGAAATCCGCTGAGGGCCGGCTTGAAAAGATTGTCATGGGTGCCGCCGGTCCTGAAGTCGGCGAACCCATTGAAACTGCGTGACGTTGCTTTGCTGCGCCAATAAAGAGAATTACTGCCGATGAATATCCCGAACACCAAGACGCCGCTGCTGGACCAGGTGGACCTGCCGGAAGATCTGCGCAAGCTGAAGAAGTGGCAGCTGCGCCAGTTCGCCGACGAGCTACGCACCGATCTGATCGACATCGTCTCGGTCACTGGCGGCCATTTCGGCGCGGGGCTCGGCGTGGTCGAGCTCACCACGGCGCTGCACTATGTGTTCAAGACGCCGGACGACCGCATCATCTGGGACGTCGGCCACCAGGCCTATCCGCACAAGATCCTCACTGGCCGCCGCAGCCGCATGCGCACCCTGCGGCAGGGCGGCGGGCTGTCCGGTTTCACCAAGCGCAGCGAGAGCGAATATGATCCGTTCGGCGCGGCCCATTCCTCGACCTCGATTTCCGCCGGCCTGGGCATGGCGGTGGCGCGCGACCTCAAGGGCGGCGACAACAATGTGATCGCCGTGATCGGTGACGGCTCGATGAGCGCGGGCATGGCCTATGAAGCCATGAACAATGCCGGCGCCCACAAGAACCGGCTGATCGTCATCCTCAACGACAATGACATGTCCATCGCCCCGCCCGTCGGCGCGATGAGCGCCTATCTCGCCCGTTTGGTGTCGTCGCGCCCCTATACCGGCCTGCGCAATGTCGCCAAGCACCTGGCGCGCAAGCTGCTGCCGCGCGGCCTGTTCAAGGTCGCGCAGCGCACCGAGGAGTATGCCCGCGGCATGGCCATGGGCGGCACGCTGTTTGAGGAGATGGGCTTCTTCTATGTCGGACCGATCGACGGCCACAATCTCGATCATCTGGTTCCGGTGCTGGAAAATGTGCGCGACACGATGCGCGGTCCGGTGCTGGTGCATGTGGTGACCAAGAAGGGGTATGGCTATGCCCCCGCCGAGGCCGCCGCCGACAAGTATCACGCTGTCACCAAGTTCATGGTTCTGACCGGCGAGCAGTCCAAGTCGACGCCCAAGTCGCCGCAGTACCAGAAAGTGTTCGGCGAAGCCCTGATCGCGGAAGCGAAAAAGGACGACCGCATCGTCGCCATCACCGCCGCCATGCCCTCGGGCACCGGCATCGATCTGTTCGAAAAGGCTTTCCCGAACCGCACCTTCGACGTCGGTATCGCCGAGCAGCATGGAGTGACCTTCGCGGCGGGCATGGCGACCGAGGGCATGAAGCCTTTCTGCGCTATCTATTCCACCTTCCTGCAGCGCGCCTATGACCAGGTTGTACATGACGTGGCGATCCAGTCGCTGCCGGTACGCTTCGCGATGGACCGCGCCGGCCTGGTGGGCGCCGACGGCTGCACCCATGCCGGCTCGTTCGACATCGCCTATCTTGCCGCACTGCCAAACTTCGTCATCATGGCGCCGTCGGACGAGGCGGAATTGACCCATATGGTGGCCACCGCCGCCCAGATCGACGACCGGCCCAGCGCCCTGCGTTACCCGCGCGGCGAAGGCACGGGCGTCGCGCGTCCCGCCGAAGGCATTCCGCTGGAAATCGGCAAGGGGCGTATTGTCAAAGAGGGTTCCGGGATCGCCATTTTGAATTTCGGCACCCGCATGACCCAGGTGCTGCTGGCGGCGGAACGCATGGCCGGTTGCGGCCTGTCGCCCACCATCGCCGATGCGCGCTTCGCCAAGCCGCTGGACACCGACCTGATCCGGCGTCTGGTCAAGGAGCACGAAGTTCTTATCACCATTGAGGAAGGTGCCGCGGGCGGGTTTGGCGCCCATGTGATGCATTTCATGGCCCATGACGGCCTGCTCGACAAAGGCATCAAGGTGCGTCCCATGACCTTGCCGGACGTGTTCCAGGACCATGACACGCCCGAGAAGATGTATGCCAAGGCCGGTCTGGATGCTGATGGCATCGTCTCGATGGCGCTGCGTGCGCTGGGACGCGGCGAGGAAGCTATCCGCGTTGCTGCCGGTGAGCTGGCCTGAACCAAATCTGCCGCCATTTCGGCGTCTGCGGCGGCTGCTCGCTGCAGGACCTGACGCCTGACGACTATCGCGCCGGCAAGCGCGCGATGGTGCAGGCGGCGCTGATGAAGGCCGGTGTCAGGTGCGAGGTTCTGGACACGGTCAGCGTGCCGCCGCGGTCCCGCCGCCGCGCCGTGTTCAAGATTTCCGGCAGCGAGATCGGTTTCCATGCCGCCCAAAGCAATACCATCGTGGACATGCGCGAATGCCTGGTCCTGACGCCCGGCCTGTTCGGGCTGGTGCAGGCACTCCGCCGCCGCCTCGCACTGGTGCTGAAGGCGCCGGCTGATCTGCATGTCACCGAAACAGACACCGGCTTCGATCTGGCGTTTCGCAGTCCGCAGACTGTCACGCCCGCGCTGACGCAAGCCATGGCCGGCGCTGCCGCCGGCCTGGATATCGCCCGCATCCTGTTCAACGGCGCGCTACTGCTGGAGCGCGCCGCGCCGGAAGTGGTGGAAGGCGGTGCGCGGGTGAAGCTGCCGCCCCAGGCGTTTCTGCAACCCACCCGGGAAGGAGAGCAGGCGTTGCAGGCTCATGTGGCGCAGATTGTGGGCGGTGCCAAAACCATCGCTGACCTGTTTGCCGGCTGCGGCACCTTCGCCCTGCCGCTGGCGGCCAGGGCCAGGGTCCATGCCGTGGAACAGGACGCGCCTGCGTTGGCGGCGCTGGCGGAAGCCTCCAGAGCCGCCGGACGCAAGCCGGTCACCACAGAACGCCGCGACCTGTTCAAGCTGCCCCTGACGCCGGCGGAATTGAACCTCTATGACGCGGTGGTGCTGGACCCGCCACGGGCCGGGGCTGAGGCCCAGGCCGGCCAGCTAGCCAAATCCCGTGTCCCCACCATCGCTTACGTCTCCTGCGATGCGGCCAGCTTTGCCCGCGACGCTGCCATCCTGGCTGCGGGCGGTTATCGGCCCGGTGTGGTGACCCCGATAGACCAATTCCTCTGGTCGTCGCATATTGAACTGGTTGCTGGATTTGTCAGAGGCAAGGGATGAAGCGCCTTCTGGTTCTGCTGGGTTTTCTGCTGCTGCCGGCCAACCTGTCTGCGCATGCGAGTGCCGTGGATTTTTCCAAATGGGCGGTGCTGATCGTGGCGGGTGACAATCGTGCCCAGTCCGGCGGCCCGACCCAGGTGTTCGACAACGCCCGCAAGGATCTGGTGAAGGCCTTTACCGGCGCGGGTTTTGCGGCCGCCAATATCGAACAGTTTGCGGTCAATCACGATAACAGCGCCCGCCCAGCCGAGATCGGCTCCATCGCCGGCGTGCTGTGGGACCTTTCCAGCCGCGCCCCGGCCGGTTGCCTGATCTACTTCACCTCGCACGGCACGCCCGATGGCATCGGCGTAGGCAATGCCGTGGTGTCGCCGGGCAAGGTGGCGGCCATGATCAACAATAGCTGCGGCGACAAGCCGGCGGTGATCGTGATGTCGGCCTGCTATTCGGGCCAGTTCGTGCCCGTCCTGGCGCGCGACAGCCGCATAGTCATCACCGCGGCGCGGCCCGATCGCACCAGCTTTGGCTGCGGCGAACTCGACCAGCTCACTTATTTTGACGATTGCTTCCTGCGGGCGATGCCAAAAGCCGAGGACTTTGCCGGCCTGGGCGGGCTGGTGCAGCAATGCGTGACGTTTCGCGAAAAGCAGATGAAGGCGGAGCCGCCATCCGAGCCGCAGGTCAGCGTCGGCCCGCAGGTCGCCTTCACACTGCGTTGGAAATAGCTAGCCGATTTGACCACGATGGCGCAGCGCCTGATCGGCGAGTACGCAGGCCATCATCGCCTCACCCACCGGCACGGCGCGAATTCCGACACAGGGATCGTGGCGGCCCTTGGTGACGATGTCGGTTTCCGCGCCTGATTTTTCGATGGTCTTGCGCGGCGACAGGATCGACGAGGTCGGCTTGACGGCGAAGCGGGCCACAATCGGCTGGCCGGTCGAGATGCCGCCCAATATGCCCCCCGAATGGTTGGCCAGGAAGACGGGCTTGCCGTCCGCGCCCATCCGCATCTCGTCGGCATTTTCTTCGCCAGTCAGGGCGGCGGTGGCAAAGCCGTCGCCGATCTCCACGCCCTTGACCGCATTGATGCTCATCAGCGCCGAAGCCAGTTCATTGTCCAGTTTGGCATAGACCGGCGCGCCCAGTCCGGCGGGAATGCCTTCGGCCACCAGCTCGATGATGGCGCCGACCGACGAGCCGTTCTTGCGGATGCCTTCCAGATACGCTTCCCAATCCGCGGCCGCCTTGGCGTCGGGACAAAAGAAAGGATTGTTGTTCCCTTCGTCCCATGACCAGTTGGCGCGGTTGATCTTCTGCGTGCCCATCTGCACCAGGGCGCCGCGGATGGTGATCTTGCCATAGAGCTTGTCCAGCACCTTGCGCGCGATGGCGCCTGCGGCCACCCGCGTCGCGGTTTCGCGCGCGCTCTGTCGCCCGCCGCCGCGATAGTCGCGCACGCCGTATTTGACGTCATAGGTATAGTCGGCATGGCCGGGACGGAATTTGTCGCGGATGTTGCCATAGTCCTTGGAGCGCTGGTCGGTGTTTTCGATCAGCAACCCGATGGGTGTGCCAGTGGTGACCTGCGCCCCCATGCGCTCGTCCTGGAACACGCCCGACAGGATTTTCACCGCGTCCGGTTCCTGGCGCTGGGTGACAAACTTGCTCTGGCCCGGACGGCGCTTCTCCATCCAGGGCTGGATGTCGGCTTCGGTCAGTTCAATGCCCGGCGGACAGCCATCCACCACACAGCCGATCGCCGGCCCGTGGCTTTCGCCAAAGGTCGTGACGCGAAACAGGTGGCCGAATGTATTATGAGACATAGTGGCAAGGGTTTAGCCCGATTTGGCGTTCGCCTGCAAAGGTCCATTGGACCACTGCTTTTCGGCTCACGGGTCCAGCCGGACGACTTCGTCGCCTCGGACCCGGAAAACCACGCCCTGCGGCTCGTCCAGGGCGCTCATCGCCCGCCATTCCAGCCCCGCCAGAAGGCCCCTGAGGATGCGCGTGGTGGCGCCATGGCTTATCGCGATGGTGTTGCTTTTTAATTCCTGCACCCAGTCGGTGACCCTTGCGGCGACTTCGGCGTAATTCTCGCCGCCTGGCACCCGGACGTGCCATTTGTCGTTGCTGCGTTTGGAAAACAGGATCGGGCTCGGCGTGCGGGCTTCTTCGTCCGTCAGCTGGTCCCATGTGCCGAGGTTGATTTCCTTCAGCCGGTTTTCGGTGAAAAAAGCGTCGGGCGGAAGGCCCATTCCTGCGCGTGCGATCTTCATGGTGGAAACCGCGCGCGCCAGAGGGCTGGACACGAAGGCATACCCATCCGCAGCAGTCATCTCACGTTTCAGGATCGCGCCCACATCTGCAGCTTGTGTCCTGCCCAGGTTTGTAAGGGGCGTGTCCTTGTTGCCGGAGAAGCGTCTTTGGACATTGGCTTCGGTCTGGCCGTGGCGCGCGAAATACAGCGTCAGCCCGTCTTTGAGGTTAAGCACCATCCGGCTTGTTGACGCTGATATCGGGCGCGTCCACCGCTTTCATGCCCACCACGTGATAGCCGGCATCGACATGCAGATTTTCGCCGGTCACCGCGCTCGACAGGTCCGACAGCAGGAACAGCGCCGACTGGCCCACTTCCGATTGCGTCACGTTGCGGCGCAGGGGGGAATTATATTGGTTCCATTTCAGGATATAGCGGAAGTCGCCAATACCGCTGGCGGCCAGGGTCTTGATCGGGCCGGCGGAGATGGAATTGACGCGGATATTCTTCTTGCCTAGATCTTCGGCGAGATACTTCACGCTGGTTTCCAGCGCCGCCTTGGCGACGCCCATCACATTGTAATGCGGCATCACCTGCTCGGCGCCGTAATAGGTCAACGTCACCAGCGAACCGCCGTTGGGCATCATCTTCTCGGCCCGCTGCGTCACCGCCGTGAACGAGAAGCAGGAGATGTCAAGGGTCATGCGGAAATTGTCCGCCGTGGTATCGACGTAGCGGCCCTTCAGCTGCTCCTTGTCCGAAAAGGCGACGGCGTGAACCACGAAGTCCAGACTGTCCCACACCTTGGCCAGCGCGGCGAAGGTGGCGTCCAGCGAGGCCGGGTCGCTGACATCGCAATCGATCAGCACCGCGGGCTTCATCGGCTCGACCAGCGGCACGACACGCTTCTTGAACAGGTCGCCTTGATAGGTGAAGGCCAGCTCCGCGCCTGCCTCATGCAGCGTCTGGGCGATGCCCCAGGCGATGGAATGCTGGTTAGCCACGCCCATGATAAGGCCGCGTTTGCCCTTCATGAGGCCCTGAAATGACATGCAAATTCCCCGAATCGGTGCGCGAACCTTAGTCATTTACCCTGAATAGGCCAGTTCGCGAAAACGGATTTTCCGCACAAAGAAAATATTTTAAAAACAGTCACTTAGCGATTTTTTGCGCGAGGGTCGTAGTTCCCCTCCCAGTCCCTGAGGAAATCGCACAGGGCATCATCGGATTTGTCAGGCAGGGTCACCACCAGCCGCACATATAGATCGCCGGCGGGCGTTGCGCCATGCGCGCTGATGCCCTTGCCCTTCAGACGCAAAGTGCTGCCGGTGTTTGAATTGGGCGGCACCGACAGAGACACCGTGCCCGTCAGGGTTGGCGCCGGCACCTTGCCGCCCAGCACCGCTTCCTTGAGCGTCACGGGCAAATCCATGCGGATGTCGCTGCCGTCGCGGGTCATGGTGGGATGGGGCGCCACAGAGACCTGCAGCAGGATATCGCCGTTGGCGCCGCCGCCGCGTCCGGCACCGCCTCGGCCCTTGACCCGCACCGCCTGGCCATCCTTCACGCCAACCGGAATCTTAACGTCGAGCTGTTCGCCATTCTGCAAGACGATGCGCCGCGTGCTGCCGCTGGCGGCTTCCGGGAAGCTGACCGTGACGGCGGCGGAAAAACTCTCGCCCTTGGCCGCGCGCGCGCCGCGCCGCCCGCCGCCCATCAGGTCGGCGAAAATATCCTCGAAGCCGGCCGCGCCGCCCCCGGCGCCGCCCGAGGAAGCCCCAGCTTCGTCGAAGCTGAACTTGAAGCCGCCGCGGCTCGGGCCACCGCCGCCGCCGAAGGGATTGCCCTGGCGGAAACCACCCTGGCGCGGATCGAAGCCACGCGGATTGCCGTCGCCGCCGATCGCGCCCGCGTCGAACTGGGCGCGCTTTTCCTTGTCGCCCAGAATGTCATAGGCGCCGGAAATTTCCTGGAAGCGTTTTTTTGCCGCTGCGTCTCCCGCATGTTTGTCGGGATGATGCTTCTTGGCCAGGGCGCGAAACGCCTTCTTGATCTCGGCTTCGCTGGCTGTCTTGGGCACGCCAAGGGTTTGGTAGGGGTCGTTCATCCGAATCTGCCTTTATCCCAATATAGGCAGGGATTTGGTACTTGCCAGTTCACGCCCGTTCAGGGCTGGGCCGCCGGCGGCGGGGGCGACAGGGTAGCCTGGGTGGTGGCCGGCGCGCCGGTCAGAGCGGTGGCCGGCGCATTTGCCGGCGAAGGCCCGATGATGCGCAGCCGCTCGGCCGCTTCTTTAATGCCGCGGCTGGCGGCGGAGGCGTACAGCTGGCGGGCGACGTCGAGATTCTGCGGCACCAGTCCGCCAGCGCCGGTCTCGAACATCTGGGCCAGCTGGAATTGCGCCAGCGGATGATTGGCGGCGGCGGCCTGCAGCAGCGGCAGCGCCGCCTTGGAATCGGGTTCACCGGCTTCGCCCTTGAGCAGCATGTTGGCTAGGTCTGCCTGGGCGGTGGGCAGGCCGGCTTCCGCCGCCCGCTCGTAGATGGTGACAGCCCGGCGGGGAGGGCGGGCGGTGCTCTGGTCCTTGCGCAGCATCATCGCCACATTGCGCATGGCGGCGATGTCTTCGTATTGCAGGTCCCACCAGATCTTGAAGGCCTGTTCGTAGTTGCCGGCGTCATAGGCGACCACGCCGGCATCGAACACGGCGGCGATTTCCTTGCCGGTGCGGGCAAAAGCTTCTCCGCCCAGCGCAAGGCTGATACAGGCGGTCAAAACCGGCAAAATTCTTTGCATTTGGCGCATTTATGGCCCAAGGCTACCCTGCCTGAAATGAAACTGCTATGGCAGTGCGCATGTGTAAAAAAATAGTCCCATGACCATGGAAATGGGCGGCCCCCTGGACGATGGCGGCATCGCCCCCGGTCCGGATCCTTTCGCGCTGTTCCACAGCTGGATGAAGGAGGCTGAGGCCTCCGAAACCAACGACCCCAATGCCATGGCCTTGGCCACGGCGGATGCGGACGGCTATCCCAATGTCCGCATGGTGCTGCTGAAGGGCGCCGACGCCAACAGCTTTGTGTTTTATTCTAATGCCGAGAGCATCAAGGGCGCGGAGCTGGCAGCCAACTCCCATGCCGCGATCAATTTCCACTGGAAGAGCCTGCGCAAGGTGGTGCGGGCGCAAGGCACGGTAACGCGTGTTTCCGACGCCGAGGCCGACGCCTATTTCGCCACCCGCCCCAAGGACAGCCAGATCGGCGCCTGGGCCTCGCCCCAGTCTTGCCCGATGGAAGGGCGCTGGGTGTTCGAGAAACGCATCGCCGAATATGCGCTGAAATACGCCATCGGCACGGTGCCGCGTCCGCCGCACTGGACCGGCTGGCGCATCACGCCGCTGCGCATCGAATTCTGGCGCGACCGTCCCTTCCGGCTGCATGACCGGCTGGTCTATGCCCGCGCGAACCCGGGCGGCGCCTGGACGACAGAGCGGCTTTTCCCCTGATTAGCGGAACAGCAGCGGCGCGGTTTCATACAGGCCGCGGCGCCAGACCTTGTATTCGTGCATTCCGGGCAGCGCCTGGAAGGTGAGCTTCACCCCCAGCGACTGAAGCTTTTCCGCCAGCCGCTTGTCGGGTTGGTAAAGCACATCTTCGCGCCCCACCAGGAAATGCAGCAGCTTGAGATTTTTCTTCAAGGGCTCGGGATTGGCGAAGATATCCTTGCTGATCTCCATGAACTGGTCGTCGCCCTGGTTCTCGGCGCCCGCGCTCATCGGCACCAGCCAGTGAAACACATCGGTATGACGCAGCCCGATGGTCACGGTCTGGATGCCGCCCTGCGACAGGCCGGACAAAGCGCGGTTGTCGGCATTGGCAAGCGTGCGAAACCGCTTGTCGATGAACGGAATGATCCCGGTCAGCAGATCGATCTCGAACAGGTTGCCGGGATCGTAATTGCTCTGGCGGCCGGCCGGCGGCTTGAAGCCTTCGCGCTGCGAGTCGACAGGTCCCAACCCTTCGCTGGGGCCGGAACGTGCGCCCAATGCCATCACCACGATCATCGGATGCGCCTTCTTTTCGGCGATCAGATTGTCCATGATCATGTTGGCGCGGGCCTGCTCCATCCAGCTGTACTCGCAACAATTGCCGCCATGTTGCAGATAGAGAACCGGATAGCGCGTGGCGTTGCCGTCATAGCCGGGCGGGGTGTAGACGCGCAGGTAGCGCACCGAATTGGTCGCCTTCGAATGATAGACCACCATGCGCACATCTCCGTGCGGCACATCCTGGGGATCGTAATAGGCGGGCTTGTCGCCAGGCACTTCCACCATGTTGATGCGATTGCCGGGATCGGACACGCCTGCGCCGTTCAGCATATAGCTGTAGGTATAGATTTCCGGCTCCAGCGAACCCAGCGTGATGCTCCAGATGCCATCGGCGCCCTTGGCCATTGGCAAGGTGCGGTCCGGCGACAGCCAGTGCATCCGTGCTCCGATGACATGGCCGGTAAGCCGCACATCCGTGGCCTCCGGCGCGTTCAGCCGGAAGGTGACGCGGCGGTCGGGATGGATGGTGGGCGAGAT
The DNA here is from genome assembly GCA_945860165.1 of Rhizobium sp. Q54. Classification (GTDB taxonomy): domain Bacteria; phylum Pseudomonadota; class Alphaproteobacteria; order Micropepsales; family Micropepsaceae; genus Rhizomicrobium. The sequence continues at coordinate 114,988 of CAMAPL010000003.1, read as the reverse complement.
CACCGCGCGGGTGCGCATGTAATCGGGGCGGATCGGCATGGGGTCGCTACGGCCCAGCGAGCCAGGGTCCATGCCGGCTGGCATCTGCGCGCCGGCGGGGATGGCCAGCAGCAACGCGCAACCCAGCAGTCCATGCATGATTTTGCTTTTCATTTTTATCCCCTGTCCCTAACCGGGCTTATTGTGCTTGTTGCTGCCCAAAGTTTACCCATTCCTTCTACAAGTCTATGGTGCATCAGACATGAGTTTCTCTATCTTTTGCACAAGGGTCTGTCGTGGCTGAACCTGGCGCCCTGATGAAGCGCGCCGCGATGGCCTCGCTGGCGGTGTCGCTTTTTCTGGTGACAATCAAGGTGGGGGCCTATTTCGCCTCGCACTCGGTGGCGATGCTGGCCAGCCTGATGGACTCGGCGCTGGACCTGTTTGCCTCCTGCCTCAACATGTTCGCCATCCGCCACGCGCTGACGCCCGCCGACGCCGAACACCGCTTCGGCCATGGCAAGGCCGAGCCGCTGGCGGGCCTGGCGCAGGGCGCCTTCATCTCCGGCTCGGCGCTGTTTCTGGTGATCCAGGTGGTGCAGCGCATCGTGACGCCGGAGCCACTGGACAATTCCATTCCCGCGCTGGCGGTGATGTCCGTCTCCATCCTCGCCACCATCTTTCTGGTTCACTATCAGCGCCGGGTGGTGGCCCAGACCGGCAGCCTGGCGGTAGAGGCCGACAGCGCGCATTATGCTGGCGATATCATCACCAATCTGGGCGTGATCCTTGCGCTGATATTGGCGAGCTGGTGGTCCCTGGCCGATCCCCTGATCGCGCTGGGCGTGGCGGGTGTGATGGTGTGGACGGCATGGGGCGTGGGCCGCCGCAGCCTGGACCAGCTGATGGATCATGAATTGCCCGAGGAAGACAGGATGCGCATCCGCCGCATCGCCGAAAGCCATACGGCGGTGAGGAATGTGCACGACCTCAAGACCCGCACCGCGGGACTGTCCATCTTTATTCAACTGCATCTGGCGCTTGATCCCCGCATGAGTCTGGCCGAGGCGCATGGCGTCAGCGAGGCGGTGGAGCAGGCCTTGCGCAACGCCTATCCCGGCGCCGAGGTCATCATCCACCAGGACCCGAACTGAAATCAGCCCGGACCGGGCAAAACCGGTGCGAGAACATGCCGCCGGCGGAAATGTCCTGTCGTCGCTTTGCGATGGCAGACGCGGGCGAACAGGAAGAAGATCGGGCTGGCCAGCAGAGACATAGCGATCACCGCGATGGCAAGCTTGTAGCCGTCCGCCGACAGCGCCCCCATCGCAAGGCCGGCACCGGCGATGACGAAGGAGAACCCTCCCACCGGCGACAGGATCAGCGCGGTCACCGACGCGGTATGAAATTTCTCGCCCGCCAGCATCAGCAGCACGAAGTTCAGGAACGTGCGGCCGCCCGTCACCACCACAAGCGCCGCCGCGATCACCCAGATCTGCCGTTGCAGATAGGAAAGGTCGATCAACAGCCCCACCGACAGGAAGAAGATGAAGAGCAGGATGGCCTCCACCGGCTCGGACATGTTGAGCGCTCCGCGCCGCAGGGTGGAATGGCCCACCACCAGCCCGCCCAGGAAGGCGCCCAGCGCCGGCGACAGGCCGATCAGCCCCGACAGAGGGCGGCGGCGGCAAAGCAGATGCCCAGCACCCCCAAGGTGCCGATATCGTGATTCTTCAGCAGGAATTCCGATCCGGGGAAGCGGAAGCTTTTGACCTTGTTGAGCACATGGATGAACACTGCCAGCAGCAGCTTGCCGGCGACCAGTAGCACGGCATTGGCGGTCAGCTTGCCGCCCAGCGATTCGGTAATCAGCAGCAGCGGCACCACCGCCAGGTCCTGCGCCACCAGGATGTTCAGGGCTAGGCGCCCGCCATCGCTATCCTTCTGGTTGGCGTCTTCCATCATCTTCATCGCCACGGCGGTGGAGGAGATCGCCAGCATGAAGCCGATCACGATACCGCCGGCCACTTCGCCGCCCACCGCCAGGGTGAACAGCGCTACCGAGGTGGGGATCACCGCGCAGGTCACGCCGGTTACGCCCAGTAACAGCGGCAGGGACTTGGTGAATTGCCCCAGCCGCATCTCCATCCCGATGATGATCAGCAGCATCAGCACGCCCATCTCGGCCAGGGTCTCGATGGCGGTGTCGGTGGCGATCATGCCCGCACCGCTGGGTCCCAGCACTATCCCCACTAGGATGAAGCCGGCGGCAGCGGGCAGCCTGAGACGGCTCATGAACAGGCCCATGCCCACGGCGGCGGCCAGGAGCAGGGCAATGGCGGTCAGGCCGTGAGAGTCATGCATCGGAGAATGGAGGACAGATTTGCCCGGCAATGATAGAGTTCCCCGGGAGCGTGGGCCTTACCCGCGCGACCAGAAGTTGAGAACATGGCAGAACCTAATAACGACGACGAAAAACGCACCCTGATACTGACCGGGGCATCGCGCGGCATCGGCCATGCCACGGTGAAGCGCTTTTCCAGCGCCGGCTGGCGGGTGATCACCTGCTCGCGCCACGCCTTTCCGGAAAACTGCCCCTGGGCAGCGGGCCCGGAGGATCACATCCAGGTCGACCTCGCCGATCCGGCAGACACCCAGCGGGCCGTGGCCGAGATGCGTTCGCGCCTCACGGACGGCAAGCTGCACGCTCTGGTCAACAATGCCGCCATCAGCCCCAAGGGTGGCAAGGGCGAGCGGCTGGATACTTTGGAATCTTCGATGGAAGCCTGGCGGCAGGTGTTCGAGGTGAATTTCTTCTCCACCATCTGGCTGGCTCAGGGCCTGCGGAGCGAGCTGGCCAAGGCGAAAGGCTCGATCGTCAATGTCACCTCCATCGCCGGCAGCCGGGTGCACCCCTTTGCGGGCGCGGCCTATTCGACCTCCAAGGCGGCGCTGGCGGCGCTGACCCGCGAGATGGCGGCCGACTTCGGTCCCCTGGGCGTCCGGGTCAACGCCATCGCCCCGGGCGAGATCGACACCGCCATCCTGTCGCCCGGCACCGAGAAGATTGTCGAGACCATCCCGCTGCGCCGCCTAGGCCAGCCGGCCGAGGTCGCCAAGGCGATCTGGTATCTGTGCACCGAGCAGTCGTCCTACGTCACCGGCGCCGAGCTAATGATCAATGGCGGTCAGCACGTCTAAGGCCTGGTTTTTCTTTGCGTTACGCTTCGCCTGTAGCGACTAAGGGGGTTAAATGACCATGCTGGATCGTCGTTTGGCCCTGTTGGGTGGTCTCGCCGGGCTCTCCGCCTGCGCCGCCCAGCCCACGCGCTTCCCCGGCCTGGCCGTCAATGAAATCCCGCCAGTGCTGGCGCCGGTGCGCGCCAACAAGAACCGGCTGTTCGACATCACCGCCTGCCTGCGCCCCTTCCGCGCCGCCGGTCCGCGCCTCGATACCGAAATGCTGGGCGACACGCTGGTGGTGCACAATTATGGCCATGGCGGTAGCGGTTGGTCGCTGAGCTGGGGCTCGGGCACCGTGGTGCTGGAAAAGGCGCTGGCGCGGGGAGACGGGAATATCGCGGTGATCGGCTGCGGTGCGCTGGGCCTGACCACGTCGGTGATGGCGCTGCGGATGGGGTGCGGCGTCACCCTCTATGCAAAGGACCTGCTGCCTCAGACCCGCTCGGTGCGCGCCACCGGCAGCTGGACACCGGATTCGCGCATCGCCTTGCGCGACCCGGCCGGGCCGCAGTTCGGCGATTTGTGGGAGCGCATGGCCCGCATTTCTTGGAAGACATTTCGCAGCTATCTGGGCGTGGCCGGCAAGCCGGTGGAGTTCGCCGACCGCTATGCCTTGTCGGACACCTCGTTCGAGGCAAATCGCGCCCTGCATGAGGCGCAGAACACGTTGGGCTTTGCCAGCTATGGCAGCCGCATCGCGGACCTGACGCCGGGCGGCCACATGATGCCGCCGGGCGCGCCGCCGTTCCCGACCAAATATGTCCGTCGCTCGGAGAATCTCCAGTTCAACCTCGCCAGCTACGGCCACACCTTGCTGGGCGAGTTCTATGCCATGGGCGGCAAGATGGAGATCCGCGAATTCCATGCCCCGTCCGAATTCACCCAGCTCAAGCAAAAGGTGGTGGTCAACTGCACCGGCTATGGCGCGCGCACTTTGTGGAAAGACGAAAGCATTGTGCCGGTGCGCGGCCAGATCGGCTGGCTGGTGCCCCAGCCGGAAGTCACTTATGGCTTCAATTATCGCGATGTGCAGGTGATCCCGCGCAGCGACGGCATCGTGGTCCAGCTTCTGGAAGGGGGCGACATGCGCGGCTACAACGACGGCAATGAGGCGGTGGACCGGGCCGAGTCTGAAGAGGCGGTGGGCCGCATCGCCGAGCTCTATTCGCGCTTCACATAAAAAAACGACGCCGTTTCTTCAGTTCTCGATAGAGGTCGAGAGTGTTAGGCGCAGCCCTTGTAGCTGTTGCGCTTGCAGGCCACGGAAAGTTCGCGGGCCTGGTTCTGCGCCGCCGGTGTCATGCGCGACCACAGCGCGTTGCGATGGGCAACGGCGTTGGGCATGTTGCCTTGGTCGGCGGCCAGCGCGTACCACATGTAAGCGCGGAAGGGGTCGGCCTTGATGCCCTGGCCCAGTTCATACATCAGGCCCATATTGTACATGCCGGCGGAGTTGCCCTGGCTGGCGCTGGCGGAAAACCACTGCATGGCGCGGCGGAAGTCGCGCGGCACGCCTTTGCCGTCACGATAGAGGCCGCCCAGATTGTTCTGGCCCAGCGAGGAACTGGCCGCCGCGGACAGCGACACGTAACGCACCGCTTCGCTCATGTTCTGCGGCACGCCCTTGCCGTCCAGATACATGATGCCGAGATTGTTCTGGGCCACCGGATTGCCCTGGGTCGCCATCGGGCGCCAAAGAGCCAAAGCACGGTTATACTGGCCAGCCTGGAAGGCCTTGGCGCCATCCTGCAGGTTGTCAGCGCGGGCGGCGAACCCGCCGAAAGCCAGTGCGGCGGCGGCGAGCGCGAGGGTGAAGCTTTTACGCATGTCTATCTCCAGCGACATATTCGGAACGTAAAACTACCACCCAAAAGGTGAAGGACTGCTTACCACGCCGGGAGATATGGGCGCGGGAAAGCCGGGGGTTCCGCGGTTAATGCGTTTGGGGAGGTGTGCCAGAGCATGACAGGGAGGGCATGAAGCAGAGCCTGTCCAGCCGGCCAAGTGAGCGCCCCAGGGGGGGGCGCTAGCCCTTCTGGGCCTCTTCCAGGATTTCCGCGATCATGTCCTTGCCTTCGGCGCTGTGCATCCAGCCTTCGGCAGCGGAAAGGGTGGGGAACTGCAGCGGCACCTTGGCGGGCTTGTTGCGCCCCTCGATCGGGACCAGCACCTCGAAGGTTCCGGCAAAGCGCACGTCCTTGGTCTCGGCGGCATGGGGCGGCTGCAGCCTGGTCTTCCGCTTGTCCTTCATGCTGCCCATGGCGCGTCTCCCAGTCTGAGCGCGGCTTCTAGCAGCTTTCAGTCGTCACGGTCAGTACGTTTTTTGCGGCCGATTCCCAGCTTTTCCCGCCACAGACGGGCCGGAATTTCCTCCAGCTGGCCTTCGATCAACTGGCCGAGCTGGAACGGGCCATAGCCGGTTCGGATAAGACGGGCGACCTTCAGGCCCAGCCGCTCCATCACCCGCTTGATTTCGCGATTCTTGCCTTCCTTCAGCGACACGGTGGCCCAGCTATAGACGCCCTTGCTGCGCTCGATATCCGCGACGATGGGACCGTATTTCACGCCATCGATGGTGATGCCGGTGGCCAGCTTGTCGAGATCGGCCTGGGTCACCTTGCCGAACAGGCGGGCGCGGTAGACCCGCGTCCAGCCCGACGAAGGAACTTCCATGCGCCGCGCGATCTCGCCGTCATTGGTCAGCAGCAATAGGCCTTCGCTGTTGAAATCCAGCCGTCCCACCGACACCACGCGCCCCAGATTCTTGGGCAGGTTAGCGAAGACGGTGGGCCGCCCCTTTTCATCCTTGTGGGTGGTGACCAGCCCGCCGGGCTTGTGATAGCGCCACATGCGCGCGGCTTCGGGCTGGAGCAGGGGCTTTTCATCCACCTGCACGACATTGTTTTGCGTCACATTCAGGGCCGGCGAGGTGACGACAACGCCGTCCAGCTTCACCCGCCCTTCCTGGATCAGCTTTTCCGCGTCCCGCCGCGAACAGATGCCGGCTCGGGCGATCACTTTGGCGATGCGGTCGCCTTCGTGGGTGGCTGGCTTTTTCTCGGCGGGCAAGGCTAACTCCTCAGGCCATGAATGATGCCGAAGCCATAGCATTGGCGCTGGAAGAAGCGAAGTCCGCCGCCCTGCGCGGCGAAGTTCCGGTGGGCGCGGTGCTGCTGGCGCCGGACGGAACGGTGCTGGCCCGCGATGGCAACCGTATCCAGGAACGCAAGGACCCCACCGCCCATGCCGAGATGCTGGTGATGCGGGCCGGGGCGCTGGCGCTGAGCAACGAACGCCTTATCGGCACCACCCTGTATGTCAGCCTGGAGCCTTGCGCCATGTGCGCGGGGGCGATGGCGATGGCGCGGATCGCGCGCCTGGTCTTCGCCGCCTGCGATCCCAAGGGCGGCGCGGTGCTGCACGGCCCGCGCTTTTTCGAACAGCCGACTTGTCACCACCGTCCGGCGGTGATGCAGACAGAGCCGCATGCATTTGAGGCCGGCGAAATTCTGAAAGACTTCTTCCGCGCTCGGCGAAGATGATTCGGCAAGCTCCTTTGTCATCCCCGGCGAGCGCGAACGGCACTGAGCGCGAGGGAAGGGGGCCCAGGCATGAAACTTGGTCCGGGTTATCCACCTAGGTAACCTTCCCTCGCCTCGCGCTGTCGCGCGCGGCTCGCCGGGAATGACATCATTGTTTGCGGTGGGGAGTCGGGAGAAAATTAGAACCAGCCCGGTGTAAAGCCGGGGAAACCCAGCAGCAGCACTTCGCGCGCCGCGATCAGGCCGATGCCCGCGCCGATCAGCACATCGCTGAGGAAATGCGCTGTCAATAATGCCCGCGTCACCGCCAGCGCGGCGGCGATACCGAACCAGAGCGGCCACCACATCGGCCAGACACAAGTGAAGATCACCGCCACGCAGCAGATGGTCAAAGCATGGCCGCTGGGAAAGCTGTTGTAATCGGAATTGAAAGCCAGCGGCATGAAACCGTAAAGACCCATCTCCATGTCGTCGCGCGGGCGGCGACGGCCGATCACGAGCTTGATCACGTGCAGGATGGTGCTGCCCAGTGTGAGGCTAGCGATGAAGGCTAAGCTGTAATTGATCAGCTGGGCGACTTGGTCTGGAAGGACGTTGAAATGGCGCATGGCCGCGGCGACGATCAGCGCCAGCACAGCCGCTGCCAGCCAGTGACCCGCCTTGGCATAATGGGTGACGCAGTCCAGCGCCTTGTGGGCGCGGGCGTTGACATGGTCATAGATGAAATGCGTCAGCGGCCGGTCGATCACCAGCGCCAGAAGTCCCAACAGAATGGAAACAAAGCCAGCCCACAGCAACATCCGGGTTGATTGCCCGCCTCTTGGGGGGGCTGTCAACTCAGGTCTTGGCCCTGGCCTTCTGCGCCAGCATGCAATCCACCACAACCGTGGTTCCCTTGCCCAATTCGCTCTGCATCGCGCACCGCGAGATGGGCACGGCCCCGCGCTTTCTAGGTTGAAACCACCACCTTGCAATCGGGCGGCGTGAACTTCACCGCATTGGAAAAAAGGTTCGGCAGCAGCTGTTTCACCGCGCGGCGGTCGGCATGAAAGGTGAGGCGACCCTTTTGTTCGCACGACAGCACAACGCAGCCATTCAACGCCTGGTCCTTGAGGACGCGCAGGAAATCATCCACCGTTTCGCCTAGGTCCACGCGTTCGGGCTACAGCTCCAATTTACCGGCCTCGATCATGGCCATGTCGAGCATGTCGGTGATCAGGTCGAGCAGATGCTTGCCGGAATTGTGGATCAGGCCGGTATATTCGGCATAGCGCGCATTGCCCAGCGGACCGAATGGCTGCTCGCGCATCAACTCGCTGAAGCCGATGATGGCATTGAACGGCGTGCGCAGTTCGTGGCTCATATTGGCCAGGAATGCGGACTTGGTCTTGTTGGTGGCCTCGGGGTGTTCCTGCGCCGACTCGATTTCTAGTTCATGTGCCTTGCGAGTGGAGATGCCGCGCTAGACGCTGACGATGTTTCGCACCTTGCCGGTGGCGTCGTCGTAAATGGCGCGGGTGACGACTTCCAGCCACAGATAATGGCCGTCCTTGTGCTTCACGCGATAGGTCGCGGTCAGGTTTTTGCCCAGCGCCGGAACGGTGCTGACCTCGCGGGTTTCCGCTAGGTCGTCGGGATGGACGATGTTGAGGAAGCCGCCGCGCTCTATCTCGTCAACCGTGCGGCCCAGCAGGCGTTCCAGTGCTTCGGAGGCGAAGAGGATTTCGCCCTTCACTGTATAGAAGATGATGATGTCGGCGGCTTCGCGCGTCATCGCCCGGCATTGTTCCTGGGAGATCTCGTTGGCTTCTTTTTCGTGAAGCTTCCTTGTGACGTTCTGGTAGATGGCGACCAGCGCGACCGGGTTGCCGTCCTCGTCCAGCCGCACTTCTCCCTGGGCGTCGATGATCTGGGCGATGGCGTCCGGCAGGAGCGGTCCCAGGGTGATTTCGCGCAGGTGGTAGAAGAAGGGATCGCGCGTGCGCATGGCTTCGCCGAACACCTGCGCGACATGGACCTGTTCTGGAACGGACAGATACTCACGCAGCCATGCGATGTCGGGCGTGATCGAGGGGGCGATGCCCATCAGCGCATACATCCCGGGCGACCAGAAATGGGTGCGCTGGATCAGGTCGTAGCGCCAATAGCCGATCTGCACGGCGCGCTCGGCCAGCGCGAAAGCACCGCGCAACCGCTGGTCCGCTGGGGCGCATCGGCTGCGCTGCATTTTAACTGGGCGATACTCCCCACCATACCGGCCTGCCTGTTTTGTGGCGCGGATGTTACCGCGGGCAAGTTAACAACGCTTTGGCTGGAAACGGCCACAAGCGTGAAGGAAGGCTTAAGGCAGGTTGCAGGGACGCCCCGAAACTGAGCGTTTCAGCGCGCGCCAGCCTATGTCCCTGCGGACGAACGCCCCGTTCCAGGTGATGAGGTCCACGGCCTGGTAGGCCCGCGCTTGTGCCTCCGCCACGTCTTTGCCGATTGCGGTGACGTTCAGCACCCGGCCGCCGACGGCGACGATATCGTTGCCGCGTTTCTCGGTTCCGGCATGAAAGATGGTGACGCCTGGCACCTTGGCCGCCGCGTCGAGGCCGTGGATGACATGGCCTTTCTCAGTGGCGCCGGGATAGCCCTTCGACGCCATCACCACCGTCAATGCCACCTCGTCACGCCATTCCAGCGGTTGCAGCGTGCCGTCCCGCGCCGCCAGCAGTGCGGCCAGAAGATCGCTTTTCAGGCGCGGCATCAGCACCTGGCATTCCGGATCGCCGAAGCGGCAATTGTATTCCACCAGCTTGGGGCCGGTTCTGGTGATCATCAGGCCGAGATAGAGCGCACCCATATAGGGCCGCCCCTTGGCCGCGAAAGCCGCGACGGTGGGCTTGATGAATTTCTCCATCGCGATTTTTTCAAGATCTTGCGTCAGCACCGGCGCGGGCGAATAGGCGCCCATGCCGCCGGTATTGGGACCGGTATCGCCGTCACCAACGCGTTTGTGATCCTGGGCGCCGGCCAGCGGGATGACGTTGGTGCCGTCGCTGAGGGCGAAAAAGCTGGCCTCTTCGCCTTCCATGAATTCCTCGACCACGATTTCATGACCGCTTTCGCCAAAGCCGCCCTCGAACATGAAATCGATAGCCTTGTCGGTTTCGCCCCTGTTGGCAGCGATGATTACGCCTTTGCCGGCGGCCAAGCCGTCGGCCTTGATCACAACCGGATACCCCAGCGTGGCGGCGAAAACCTTGGCGGGCGCAGGAGTGCTGAAGCGCTGATAGGCGGCGGTAGGAATGCCTGCCTCAATGCATAGGTCTTTGACAAAGCCCTTGGAGCCTTCCAGCACGGCGGCGGCCTTGGACGGTCCCAGGGCGCGGATGCCGGCGGCTTCCAGCACATCCCACAAGCCGCCGACCAGCTGTGCATCGGCGCCGATGACCGCGAAATCGATTCGGGCTTCCTGCGCGAATTTCGTCAACCCGGCAAAGTCGGTGGCGGCTATCGGCACGCAGTCTGCGACCTGGGCGATGCCGGCATTGCCGGGGGTACAGTAGAGTTTTGTCAGCAAGGGGCTGGCGCAAAGCGCCCAGGCCAGCGCATGTTCGCGGCCCCCGGAACCCACCAACAAAACTTTCACAGCCGCCTCGCCATTTTTCGCTGCCACCCTGTATCATAAGCCCATGCCCGAGACAGCAATTTCCAACCTGCCCGAACTTTCGGTCACCGAACTGTCCAACGCGCTCAAGCGCGCGGTGGAAGACCAGTTTGGCCTGGTGCGGGTGCGGGGTGAGATTTCCGGCCTGAAATTTCATTCCTCGGGCCATGTTTATTTCGACCTCAAGGACGACAAATCGGTCCTGAATGCGGTGATCTGGCGCGGCGTCGCTGCAAAATTGCGGGTCAAGCTCGAAGCCGGGCTGGAAGTGATCTGCACCGGCAAGCTGTCCACCTATGGCGGCACCTCGCGCTACCAGATCATCGTCGAGCAGGTGGAACTGGCGGGGCTGGGCGCGCTGATGGCCATGCTGGAGGCGCGGCGCAAAATGCTGGCCGCCGAGGGCTTGTTCGACGCCAGCCGCAAGAAAAAGCTTCCCTTCCTGCCGGAGGTGATCGGCGTGATCACCTCGCCGACCGGGGCGGTGATCAGCGACATCATGCACCGGCTGGATGCGCGGTTTCCCCGCCGGGTGCTGTTATGGCCGGTGGCGGTGCAGGGCGAGAAGGCGGCAGCGGAGATCGCCGCCGCCATTGCCGGATTCAACGCCTTTGACGGCAAGCGCCTGCCGCGCCCCGACCTGCTTATCGTGGCGCGGGGCGGCGGCTCGGTCGAAGACCTGATGGCATTCAATGACGAGGCGGTGGTGCGTGCCGCCGCCGCCAGCGCCATTCCGCTGATTTCTGCGGTGGGGCATGAAACCGACACCACGCTGATCGACTTCGCCGCTGACATGCGCGCGCCGACGCCAACCGCCGCCGTCGAACTGGCGGTGCCGGTGCGCACCGAGCTGCTGGCCCAGACCCTGGATTTCGAGCGCCGGGTGTTACGGTGCTTCTCCAAAAGCATGGGAGACCGGCGGCGGCATCTGGCGCAGCTGGTGCGCGTGCTGCCGCGCGCCGAAAGTCTGTTCGCCGGACCGCGTCAGCGGCTGGACCTTGCTGGCGATAAGCTTGCCCATGCCCTGCGCCGCAATTCGCAGATCCATCGCGTCCGTTTCAGCAAGGCGGCGGCACAGCTGCGTGACCGGATGCTGCGGGACCGGATGATGGTCTGTGCCGAACGGGCGGCGGCGCTGGGCGAACGCGCCTTGCGGGCGCAGCGCACGCGGTTGACCGAGAAGCGCCGCAAGCTGGATGGTATGCTCCGCCTGCTGGACAGTGTTTCGCACAAATCGGTGCTAGAACGCGGCTTTGCGCTGGTGCGCGGTGAGGATGGAAGTGTGCGCAGGCGCGCTGATTCCATCCTGTCCGGTGAAGCACTGCGGCTGACCTTCGTGGACGGCGATGTGGCGGCCGTGGCCGGGGAGGGCGATGGAAAGCCGAAGCCTGCGACAAAAAAGAAGCGGGGTGTGGATCAGGGCTCGCTTTTCTGAGGCCGGGTACGTTAATCTGGCGGCATGAACATCATGGAACGCGACAAGGGCGAGGCGAAGCTTCGCTATCTCGACGGCGAGTATGAAATCCTCACGCCGGGCGGCCATGTCGTCTGCGCCGTGACCGGCACCCAGATCCCGCTGGACGCCTTGCGCTACTGGAGCGTGGACCTGCAGGAAGCCTATGCCAGCTCGGATGTCTCCACGGCTCGGGCGCTGGAAAAAAGCTTGGCGCCGAAATGATGCAGCGCCGGTTTTTTGTCGGCGCATCGCTTTGCCTGGCCGCGGCGCCCGCCAGGGCGCAAGCAGAAAATCCGGTGCGTTTTTCCGTCGCCGGTTCGATGGAGCAGGGCAGTCTGGCGATGGGCAGCGCGCCGCCCGGTTCGCTGGCGGCGCTGGACGGACGGCCGCTGCGCATACTGGCCGATGGGCGTTTTGCCTTCGGTTTTGCGCCCAATCAGACCAATGCGTCCGTTGTGACCGTGCGCTATCCCGATGGCGGCGGCGACAGCCGATCCTTCACGCCCAGCATGCGCGTATATGACATTCAGCGTGTTGATGGCTTGCCGCAGAACACCGTGACCCCGCCGCCCGAAGTCAAAGCCCGGCTCGCCAAAGAGGCGGAAGACATCTATCTGGCGCGGCTGGCCGACACGGCGGGTGGCGATTTTCTTTCGGGCCTGGACTGGCCCGCGACGGGCCGCGAAAGCGGCGTGTTTGGCAGCCAGCGCATCAATAACAGCATTCCCATGTCGCAGCATTACGGGGTGGACATGGCGGCGCCGACTGGAACGCCGATCCGCGCGCCCGCCGATGGCGTGATCAGCCTTTCAGCCGATCATTATCTCAGTGGCGGCATCACGCTGATCGATCACGGTCAGGGCGTCTCCACCGCCTATCTGCATCAAAGCCAGAGGCTGGTGGCGGCGGGCGACCGGGTGAAGCGCGGCCAGCGCATCGGGCTTATCGGCGCCACGGGCCGGGCCACCGGACCGCATCTGCACTGGGCGATGAACTGGTTTCAGGTTCGGCTCGATCCGTCACGCTCGACGCGAAAATCCAAGCCCGACCCGCTTTAGGGTTTACCCACGTAACACTTGCCGTCGCCGCTCTCGAATTTTGTGTGCGGCGTGGCGGCGAAGAATTCGTCGAAAGCCTGGCGCACTTCCGGCCATTTTCCCTTGCCGAGCCAGCTCTTGAAATAATCGTCTCCGACCAGGACGCCGCCAGGATTGAGCTGCGGCCACCAGGCCTTGAGATCGCCCATCACCGACATGTAATCGTGCCCGGCATCGATATGCAGCACGTCGGGGCGGATGCCATTTTCCTTGAGCAACTGAAAGCCGTTGATACTGTCCAGCGGCAGCGGCACGACAATATCCTGCAAGCCCTCGTTGCAGATATTGGCGGCGAATTTGTGATAGAGGCGGGGGTAGCCGAATTCGAAATCCAGGTCGGGGATGAACTTCTCCCACATGTAATGTTCGCTGGAGCCCAGCCATGTGTCGACGGCGATCACCACCGCATCCAGCTTCTGGCGCTGCATTTCCTTGGCCATCGTGACCACCGACGCGCCCTTCCAAACTCCGATCTCGACCACGATGGCGGGCCGCGTTTCCACAATGGCGAGGGTCAGGTAGGGATGCTGCGAATGCCAGCCCTGCAGGTCGGTGGGAAAGCGATGGGCGGGGAAATCCTTCAGCGGATCGCGGCCGAAGAACAATTGATCGAGAATGCGCTGGCGCGTGCTCATGGCAGACCTGTTTAGACGCGCGTCAGCGCGATGTCACGCGCAGTAGGCCAGCGATTGTGAATCCACAGCCATTGGCTGGGGTCGGCGCGCACCATCTCCTCGATACGGGCGGTGATGGCTACGGTCAGTGCGTGGACGTCGCGGGCCTCATCGCCGCTGGGCGCAAAATCCGGTCCCGGCATGACGGTGACATGGAAGCGTGCGCCACTGGTACGCTGGTTGGCGGCCAGCAGGATGCGCGTGCCCAGCTTCAGGGCCAGGGCGGCGGGGGCGGGGGTTGTCATGGCGTCGCGGCCGAAAAAAGGCACGGCGATACCTTCCCGCAGCTTCTGGTCGACCAGCATGTAGAGTGCCTTACCGCCGCGTAGTTGCGTCATCATGCGGCGCGCGGCGCTGTGCTTGGCCAGCAGGCTGCTGGGTCCGTTGATGGCGCGCTGGCGCGCGATCCAGGCGGCGATATAGGGATTGTTGGGTGGCCGCACCACAGTAGCGCCGTGCAGGCCATACTGTTCGCCTAGGATCGGCAACATTTCCCAGTTGGCGAAATGCCCCGATAGAAACATCAGTGCCTGTCCCTTGTAGGATTCCGGGGGATCGGCGGTGAGGGCTGTTAAAGTGATGCGCGGATCGTCGCCGAAGGGCGAGAACTTTTCCAGATGCGGATACTCCGCCACCACACGGCCAAGATTGTCCCACATCGCCATGCGGATGGTGCCGCGCTCCGCATCGGATTTTTCCGGAAAGGCCGCCAGCAGATTGCGGCGGGCGGTGCGATCGGGGGGCAGGTGTACAAAGATATTGCGGCCGATGAAGCCGCCCAGCGCCGTCGCCGCTTCCAACCCGATGACGCGAAACATCGCCATCAAGACAAAGAACGCCGCGGCCTCGGCGCCATAACGCAGTTTTTGTCCGAAAGAGAGGCCGGGTTCGGTCATTGCCGGTCGCTAAACCGATGCCAAAGCCCTGTCAAGCAAACCCTCCAGGGCAGACGGATCGTCGAACGTGGACACGGCTTTCACGGCCCGGATGCCTTCGCGTTGCGCCACGCTCAGGCGCACGAAATCCTTTTCGGTGGTCACCAGCATCGTATCACCAGCGATGGCTTTAAGATGGAGGATTTCATCGTCGGTATAGGGATGGTGATCTGCAAAAAAGCAGGAGCCGGCGACATCGATGCCGCCCGCTTCCAGCGAAGCGATGAACTTCTCGGGCCGGCCGATGCCGGCAAAGGCGAAGACGCTTTTCCTGGCCATGGCATTGGTCTCAACCGCAAGGTGCGTGCGCAACATCGGGCCGGAAAATCCCTGCAGGTCCGGATTGTCGGCGCCCACCAGAATAACCGCGTCGGCGCGCGCCAGGCCCTGCGCTACCCTTTCACGCAAAGGCCCGGCGGGTATCATCAAGCCATTGCCGAAACCGGTTTGCGCATCCACCACCACCAGCGAAAGGGTTTTGCGCAGCGAGAAATTCTGATGACCGTCATCCATCACCAGAACGTCGGCGCCTTTTTCCGCCGCCAGCCGGGCGCCGGCGGCGCGATCCCGGGCCACGATAGTCGGCGCGGCGCGCACCAGCAGCAGGGCTTCGTCGCCCATGACCGAAGCGCCATGCGCCCGCGCGACCTGAACGGGGCCGCGCTCGCTGCCGCCATAGCCGCGGGTCAGGAAGAATGGCTTGCGGCCCCGCGCGCGCAAGGCCTGGGCGATGGCGATGGCGATGGGAGTCTTGCCGCTGCCGCCCGCCGTCAGGTTGCCGACGCAGATCACCGGCATCCCGGGGTCGTGGGGTTTGGTATGGCGGGCCTTAAACGCCACGCTGGCGCCGTAAAGCACGCCCAGCGGCGACAGCAAAGCCGCCAGCATGCCGCGCGATTTCCAGAACTCAGGCGCGCGCATCGAGCAATATCTTCAGGGCGTTGATGGTGCGTCCCACTGCGCCGGACAAAGTGGCCGCGCCGCGCGCCGCCGCTTCACCGGCCTGGGCCGTGCCATCGCGGTCTAGCAGCAGCCGCGCCACTTCGCGCGCGATATCGGCGCTGTTGTGGACACGGCCAAATCCTTGCGCCGACAGGATGGCGTCATAGGCACCAGCGGCGTTGGCGGTGTGCGGCCCCGCCAGCACCGCGCAATGCAGCGCCGCGGGCTCCAGCGGATTGTGCCCGCCCAGCGGCACCAAGGTGCCACCGACGAAACAGAAGGGCGCCAGCTGGTAGAACAGCCCCATTTCGCCCAGCGTGTCGGCGATATAGATGTCGGTCTGGGCGGTGATGGCCGCGCCGGTGGAGCGGCGCTTGCTGGCGCGTGCGCCGCACAGCATTTCAAGGTCGCCGCCGCGCTCGATATGACGCGGCACTAGAATGGTCAGAAGATCGGGGAAGCGCGCCCGCAGAAGATCATGGGCGGGCAGGATGGTTTCGTCTTCGCCCGGATGGGTCTGGGCTGCCAGCAGTACCGGGCGCTTGCCGATTGTCTGACGCAAGGCGGCCAGCGCGGCGTCATTCGCCGCCAAGGGCGGCGCATCCGCTTTCAGGCTGCCCGCCACTTCGACGCCGCGTGCGCCGAGATTGCGAAAACGCGCCGCAACATCCTCGTCCTGCGCCAATACGACATCGAACGCGCCCAGAAGGGCGGCCACGCTCTTGCGGGCCAGCCGCCAGCGTTCTGCCGAGCGCGCCGAGATGCGGGCATTGACCAGCGCTAGCCGGACGCCGCGCGCACGCGCCCCAAGGATCAGGTTGGGCCAGAGGTCGGATTCCACGAACAGCCCGGCATCGGGCCGCCAGTAATCCAGAAAACGCGCTACCGCGCCGGGCATATCCAGCGGCACATATTGATGCAGCGCGCCCTTGGGCAGGCGCTGTTTCATGATGGTGGCGCTGGTCACCGTGCCACTGGTCACCAGCACCTTGGTGCCGTCCGCCAGCAGCTCTTCGATCAGGGGCAGAGCCGACAGGCTTTCGCCCACCGAGGCGCCATGCACCCAGACCAGCTTTCCGTCCGGCCGGGCCACCGCGGCGATGCCCAGCCGCTCGTTTAGCCTTGTGCGGTCTTCTTTGCCGCGCGCAGCGCGCTGGCGCAGCAACAGCGGCGCGAAGGGGGCGGCAAGTCGCGCCAGCAGGCGCCAGGCGGCAAGGCCGAGCGGCGTCCTCATCGTGCGTCTTCCAGATTGTGGCGATAGAGATTGGTATACAGCCCGTTCGCCGCCATTAGTTCGGCATGGCTGCCCGACTGTGCCACGCCGCCTTTTTCCAGCACATAGATACGGTCGGCATCCACCACGGTGGAAAGGCGGTGGGCGATGACGATGGTGGTGCGCCCGCGCATCAGGCGCGCCAGGGCTTCCTGCACCTGGCGTTCGGATTCGGTGTCCAGCGCGCTAGTGGCTTCGTCCAGCAGCAGGATGGGCGCGTTGCGCAACATGGCGCGGGCGATGGCGATGCGCTGACGCTGGCCGCCCGACAGTTTCAAGCCGCCTTCGCCGACCTGCGTATCGTATCCTTGCGGCATGGCCATGATGAAGTCGTGCGCCGCGGCGTTCCGTGCCGCTGCCTTGACCTCGTCCAGCGACGCGCCGGGTTTGCCCAGCGCGATATTGTCGGCCACGCTTTCATCGAACAGCATGGCGTCCTGGCTGACAATGCCGATGGCGGCGCGCAGGCTTTCCAGTGTGACTGTCTTGATGTCCTGGCTATCGATGGCGATGGCGCCGCTGTCGCAATCATAGAAACGCAGCAGCAGGTTGAAGATGGTGCTCTTGCCGGCGCCCGATGGCCCCACCAGGGCGATCTTCTGGCCGGCCGCGATATCGAGATGGACATGGGCCAAGGTCGGCCCGGCATCGGCATTATAGGCGAAGCCGACATCGCGGAAACTGACCGCGCCACCGGCGGTGCGCAGAGGTGTTGCGCCGGGGCGGTTGACGATGGTGGGCCGGGCATCGATGGCATCGAAGATGCGGGTGGCGGCGGCGATGCCGGCGCTGGCGGTGGGCCACAACTGACTCAGGTTGCGCACTGGCTGCTGCGCCAGGATCAGGGCAGTGAGAAATCCGGCAAAGGCGTTGAGCGTGATATGGCCATGCAGGCTCTGCCAGCCGGCCACGAATAGCACCAGCCCGATCACAATGCCGAGGAAAATATCGGTTAGCGGCGCGGCGGCGGCGCGCAGACGCACCACCTTCAGCAAAGTGCCAAGGCGCGATTTCAGTCGCGCATCCACGCGCGCGATGCTGTGATCTTCCAGCCCATAGGCCTTGATCATGCGCCGGCCGTCCATCGCTTCGGACAGTACCACCGCCAGATCGCCGGTCTCGCGCATACCTCGGGTGGCGGCGCGGCGCATCGAACCACCCAGCCGCTCCATCACCCAGGCCACGCAGGGCAACACGATCAGCGCCATCAGGCCCAGCTGCCAGTCGCTGATCAGCACATAGGCGAGATAGACGATCAGCTGCACCGATTCCAGGAAGATGGCGGCGACACCCTGGGTGAGCGCGTCGCGCATCAAAGTGGCGTCATAGAGGAAGTTGGAAACAAACTGGCCGGAATGCACGGCGTTGAGATCGGCCAGGTCGCGGCGGATCAGGCGGCCGAACATGTCGCGCTGTGCTGTTGCCACGGCCTTCTCGCCCATCGAGTCCAGGGTCATGCGGCCGAAGTAGAGCGTGACGGCGCGCAGGCTCACTACGCCGGTGACGGCCAGGGCCAGCGGCAGCAGCAGTTCTTCCTGCCGGCGGATGAAAATCAGCTTGATTTCCCAATTGACCATCAGCGGCACCAGGCCGCCGAGCGCCGATGTCAGCAGCAGGCATAAGATCGCCAGCGCCAGCAGGCCCCAATGGCCGCGCACATAGTCGCGCAGCATCCGGCGGATGATCGCGCCGGTTTGCAAGGTCGTGGGGCCCGACTGGGCCGCGCGGGGGAATGGCGCGGAACTCATGGTCGCGCCGATGTAGCATGTCGTCCCCACAGAGGCAAAAAGCCCTGCTGAGCCAGAAGCTTAGTGGTCGTGATCCACGTCCGGCTCCATCAGCCGGTGCATATGAACCACGAAATAGCGCATCTGGGCGTTGTCCACGTTGGCCTGCGATTTGGCCAGCCAGGCTTTGCGCGCTTCCGCAAAGTTTGGATACATGCCGACAAAATCGAGCTTTGTAAGGTCCTTGAAGTCGATCTCGGTGGTGGATTTCAGCTCGCCGCCGAACACGAAATGCAGAAGCTGCTTGGATTCCCTAGACGACATGCCGACCCCGTCTCGTTGCGATGCACCATTGAAGCGCAAGCGGGCCTGCGCCCTAAGCATCCTTATTGTCGCAGCAGCGTGATTATTTCCGCATGCAGCGCAGGATTGGCCGCCACCAGGCTGGGCTGGATGGTGCTGGCGCGGTTGTAGCGCAGCTTCGCGCCTTGAGCGTCGGTCAGCAATCCGCCGGCCTCGCCCAGGATGACATCCGCGGCGGCCAGGTCCCAATCGCGCTTGGCGCTGAGGGCGACGCTGGCGTCGGCGCTGCCATCGGCCACCAGCATCAAGCGATAGGCGACCGAGTTGCGGTTCTGCACATGCATGGCCGGCCAAGGCGCGCAGGTCAGCTGGGTGCGGTCGCCCAGCATGGCACATTCTTCCAGGGCTGCGCGCGCACTGACATGGATAGGCGCGCCGTTGCGCCGCGCCCCGCCGCCGGCCTGTGCGGAATAGAGTTCATCGCTGATGGGATTGTAGATGGCGCCGTAACAGGGCCGTCCATCCACCACCACCGCGGTGCAGATGGTGAAATGTGGCCGATTTTTCAGGAAAGCGATGGTGCCGTCGATCGGGTCCACAACAAACACATGGCTGCGCGACAGCCGCGCCGGATCGTCGGCGCTTTCCTCCGACAGCCAGCCGTAATCGGGCCGCGCCGATGTCAGGGTTTTGGAGAGATATTTGTCCACCGCGAGGTCGGCTTCGGTGACCGGGCTGCCGCCGTCCTTGCTCCAGCGCTTGTAATCGCCGCCGTAGAATTTTCGCGCAATGTCTCCGCCCGCGCGCACCGCGTCTTCCAGAAGCCTGAGATCGTCAGGCTCCGGCAAGAGTCATTCCCTCGATGCGGACGGTCGGCGCATTGGTGCCGTGGTGGAATTCCAGGTCGCTGGCGGGCGTGAGGCGGGCGAACATGTCCTTGAGATTTCCGGCAATAGTGACTTCCGAAACCGGAAACGCGATTTCGCCATTCTCGATCCAGAAACCCGCGGCACCCCGGCTGTAATCGCCGGTCACACCATTGACGCCCATGCCCATCAGTTCCGTCACATAGAAGCCCTGCTTGATGTCGGCGATCAGGTCCTTCACTGATATTTTTCCGGCTTCCAGATAGAGATTGGTGGAAGAGGGTGAAGGCGGCCCGCCTGTGCCGCGTGCGGCATGGCCGGTGGTTTCCAGTCCCAGCTGCCGGGCGCTGGCGCAATCCAGAAACCAGCTGGTCAACACGCCATTCTCGATCAGGGCGTGGCGCTGGTTGGCGACGCCTTCGCCGTCGAACGGCTTTGAGCGCAGCCCGCGCACACGGTGGGGATCGTCGATCACGTTGATGCCGGGTGCGAAAATCGCCTGGCCCATACGGTCCTTGAGAAAGGACACGCCGCGCGCGATGGCGGCGCCCGAGATCGCGCCGGCAAAATGGCCCACCAGGCCCGCCGCTTCGTCGGGGTGGAACACCACCGGCACGCTTTGCGATTTCATGCTGCGCGGATTGAGCCGCCTGACGGCTTTCTCGCCGGCGGTGCGCCCAATTTTTTCCGCGCCGCGCAGGTCCGCCGCATGGCGGGCGCTGGCCTGGTCGTAATCGCGCTCCATCAGGGTGCCTTCACCCGCAAGCACGGCCACGCCGATGCCATGGCTTGTGCCGGCATAGCGGCCGTAAAAGCCAGTGCTGGTGGCCAGCGTCACCGCGTTGCGCGAGAAGGACGCGCCGCCGCCTTCGGAATTGGTGACCCCGGCGACCGCCAGTGCGGCGGCTTCCGCGCCGCGCGCCCGTTCGATCAGGACTTCCGCGCTAGGTTCGGCGCTGTCTTCCAGATCCAGTACGGGGATGGTCTTGGCCAGCCGGTCCGTGGGCGCCAGGCCGGCAAACTTATCTTCGGGCGCCAGCCGTGCCATGGCGACGGCGCGGCCCGGCAAAGCGTTCAGTGCCTCGTCGGAAAAGTCGGTCGAGGACACGAAGGCGATTTTCTGGCCGACGAAAACCCGCAGGCCCAGATCGTAGCTTTCGGCGCGCTCGACATCCTCCAGCTTGCCCAGGCGGTACGACACGCTGGACGATACGCCTTCGACATGGAGTGCGTCGGCGGCGTCTGCACCGGCTTTTTTGGCAGCACCCAGAAGGGTGGCGAGGATTTTCTGGGGATCGCGTTTGGGGGAGGAAGCCATGCGTTGTCGATGCCGCACCTTGGCGCGGCGGTCAAGGTTTCCCTTCGGTTGCGGCCGGAAATTTTTGCGCTGGAACAGAGGCCGGCGTCGAATAGAAGCGCTTTTCCCGGAATACCATGTAATTGCAAGGCTTGTGGTGAAGCATTTCATCTCGGAACCCGTCTTTTTAAATAATAGCCTCGTTACGTTATTCCTGAGATGCCACCGGGGTAGTCGCCGGCGTCATGTAGATCTTGTTTTCGCTGAACGCGGTGAAGAGCCGCAGTTTGGTGAGGATATTAATTCCGATCACAATGCTTGCCTCGCTGATGTCGCGATCATTCACACGCTTCAGTCGGGTGCCGGTTACCAGCTTGTTGTTGGGGTCATTCTTTCCCACCGGGTCGAGAATAAGGGCGACGCGCGGGATGCTGGCATTGATGCCTTCGAAGCTCATAGATTCGAATGTGTATTCGAAATGGCACGGTTCAGGCCCGCTTTCCGACACCGTGCTGCCAAGACTTTCTTTGGTGGTGTCGAAAACGTGCTTTGCTTCATGCGCAAACAATGTGGTGCCCGGCGCGCCGGTATCCAGAATCGCCTTGAATGACTTGCCGTTAAGCATCACGGGAGTGTTGATGTGATGATCGCGGAACGGCATCGGCATAATGGCGACGCCAGGGGTATTCCAGTAGACTACTCGGCCTTCGCAATGATCTTTTGAAAAGAAGTTCAGTTTCCCGCCGCCAAAATCCAATTCAATGTCATACTTCGCCATATAGTCGGCGGAGAGCAGGTCGACAAAAAGATCGCCGCCACCCAGGCCAGACGGCATGACCTGCAGTTCGGCATTGGTGTCTTGCAGTCTGCCAAGTTGCAATATGCGGACAATGGCAGTGAGAGCCACCGCGTTTCCATGCAGATCCAGCATTTTCACGCGGCTGTTGCGTTGGGAGCGCTTGACCTCCTGGGCTGTCGCTTGGTTGATCTACGCGGCCGCGCCGCCGGTATCGAGAAGGAACGGTTTTTCCACGCCGTTCAAGGTCACCGGCACAATCGGCCTGCCGCCACGCGCCATCATCTTGATCGGAATTGTTTTGACTAGCTTCAGTCGGCAATCTTGCGCCGATACGGGTTGCGCCACTGCCAATGTAAATGCGACCGCCCAAGTGCCGGAAATTGCGATCTTGTGCATCCTGGCCCCCGCCATTTTGCGGAATAATAGCGCAGGGTTTTCAGTCTCGCCAGATAGGTTTACCGCTGCCAGGCAGGCCGAGGTTTGACCATTTCTCAGTCACCCGCTTGATGACCTTGGGATCCATCGCGATCTTGCGGCCCCATTCGCGGTTGGTCTCAGGCGGCAGTTTGTTGGTGGCGTCCAGCCCGATCTTGGAGCCCAGCCCGCTTTGCGGCGAGGCGAAGTCGAGATAGTCGATCGGGGTATGTTCGATGATGGTGACATCGCGGGCCGGGTCCATGCGGGTGGAGACCGCCCACATCACATCTTTCCAGTCGCGCGCATTGATGTCGTCGTCCACCACGATCACCCATTTGGTGTACATGAACTGGCGCAGGTACGACCACACCGCCATCATCACCCGCTTGGCATGGCCGGGATAGGCTTTCTTCATGCTGACCACTGCGATGCGATAGGAGCAGCCTTCCGGCGGCAGCCAGAAATCCACGATCTCGGGAAACTGCTGCTTGATCAGCGGAATGAAAACCTCGTTCAGCGCTTCGCCCAGGATGGACGGCTCATCCGGTGGCCGCGCCGTATAGGTGGAAAGATAGATCGGGTCCTTGCGCATGGTGATGGCGGTCGCGGTGAAAACCGGGAACGGCTCCACCGAATTGTAATAGCCGGTGTGATCGCCGTAAGGGCCTTCGTCGCGGTAATCTTGCAGCGACACCTCGCCCTCGATCACGATCTCCGCTTCCGCCGGCACTTTCAGCGGCTGCGACACGCAATCGGCCAGTTCGACACGCTGGCCGCGCAACAGTCCGGCGAACTGATATTCCGACAGCGTCTCCGGCACCGGCGTCACCGCCGCCAAGATGATGCCCGGATCGGCCCCGATCACGCAGGCGGCGGGCAGGGCGGCGGTTTTTTCCGCAGCCCAGCGCTGATGGTGCTGCGCCCCGCCGCGATGCTTCAGCCAGCGCATGATGGTCTGGTTCTTGTTCAGCACCTGCATCCGGTAGATGCCGAGATTGTAATTGTCCTCGCGCGCATCGGTGGGGCCCTTGGTGACAACAAGCGGCCAGGTGATCAGCGGCGCGGGTTCGCCTGGCCAGCAGGTCTGCACAGGCAGCTTTGCCAGATCGATATCGTCGCCCCGCAGCACGATCTGCTGACAGGCGGGACTGCTCACCGTCTTGGGCTTCATTGCCAGCACGGTTTTGACCAGTGGCAGAAGCCCGGCGGCTTCGCTGAAAGATCGCGGAGGCTGGGGCTGGCGCAATTGAGCGAGAAGTTCACCGACCTCGCGCAGGTCTGAACCTGTGCTGCGGTCCTTGCCCCCCATGGTGACGCCCATGGCGACGCGCTTGACGGTACCGAACAGGTTGACCAGCACCGGCATATCGCTGGGCGTGCCATTGGCCTTGATGGGTTTCTCGAAGATCACCGCCGGCCCGCCTTCGGCGATCAGTCGGGTCTGGATCTCGGTCATCTCCAACACTGTGGAAACCGGTTCACGCACGCGCACCAGCTCGCCGTCTTTTTCCAGACGGGCAACGAAGTCGCGCAGGGAACTGTAGCCCATGCCCGGTTTTAGGGGCGGCTCAGTCCCGCTTCAAGGCATAAGACGGGGTGCGTGCATGTTTGCGGGCATAAAAGAAGTAGACCACCAGCCCGAGCAGGCCCCAGACGACAAAACGGATCCAGGTATCGAGCGGCAGGCCGGCCATCATGCCGAAGCAGACCAGCATGCCGCCGATCGGCACGATGGGAACCCACGGCGTGCGGAAGGGGCGCGGCACGTTGGGATGGGTTTTGCGCAGGATGATGACGCTGAGGCAGACCAGCACAAAGGCCGCTAAGGTGCCGATGGCGACCAGTTCGATCAGGAGGTTCTCCGGCAGGAAGGCCGACAGCAGCGCCGCCACGATGCCGATCAGGATCGTGGAGAGGTAGGGCGTCCGGAAGGTGGGGTGCACCTTGCTGAAAAGTTGCGGCAGCATGCCGTCGCGCGACATGGCGTAGAATATGCGCGACTGGCCCAGCAGCAGGCCCAGCACCACGGTCGCCAGGCCCAGGGTGGCGCCGAAATTGACTAGCGGCACCAGCCAGTTCAGTTGCGGTCCCATCGCCTGGACAGCCACCGTCACCGGCTTGGAGACGCCAAGGTTGGTGTAGGGCGTCACGCCGGTCATCACGATGCACATCAGCACATAGAGAACGGTGCAGAGGGCAAGCGAGCCCAGGATGCCGATGGGCATGTTGCGCTGGGGATCCTTCGCCTCCTGCGCCGCGGCCGATACGCAGTCGAAACCGATATAGGCGAAGAACACCACGCCCGATGCCCGCACGATGCCGCTCCAGCCGAACTCGCCGAAGGTGCCGGTATTTTCGGGGATGAAGGGCGTCAGATTTTCCATCGTGACATATTGCAGGCCGAATCCGATCACCAGCATCACCACCGCCAGCTTGAGCAGCACCATGATGCCGTTGAAGGTGGCGCTGGCGCGGATGCCGATCACCAGCAGCGCCGTCAGGAACAGGATCAGGAAAAAAGCGGGCAGGTTCATCACCGCACCGCTGAGGCCGAAGGTCTGGTCCACGTTCCAGACCACCGGTGAGGTGGAAAGATGCACGGGCAGATTGATGCCAAAGTCGGCCATCATGCCGTTGAAATAGCCGGACCAGCCCACCGCGACGGCGGAGCCGGCGGCGAGATATTCCAGGATCAGGTCCCAGCCGATCAGCCAGGCGAGGAATTTTCCGAAGGTGGCGAAGGTGTAGCTGTAGGCGCTGCCCGCCACCGGGATCATGGAGGAGAATTCGGCGTAGCATAGGCCCGCCAGGGCGCAGCCGAAGCCGGCGATCAAATAAGAGATGACGACGCTGGGGCCGGCGAAGTTGGCGGCGGTGGTGCCGGTGGAAACAAAGATGCCGGCGCCGATGATGATGCCGATACCCAAGCCCATCAGCTGCAGCGGTCCCAGCGCCCGCTTCAGTTCATATTGCGGGACGGCATTATTCTCTTCGGTAGCAGACATGCATTCCACCAGTGCCAGCCGTGCGACTTTGGCAGAGTGCGGAGAATTCGCCTAGGGAATATTCCCGTCCAGAATCGGGCAACTTGGTGCGGCGGCTGATGCGATTCTAGACTAGGCGATAGACACCGGTCTCGCGGATTTCGCGATCTTCCAGATCGCGCGTGGTCTGCACGGTATAGATCGCCAGCTTCTCCACGCCATGTTTGGGAAAATAGCTGCGGCCCGGATCACCCAGCAGCGCCGTCGCCTTCAAGGGGGCAAGCCAGGCCAGCAGCCGCTCCGCCAGCGGGCGTTCGTAGAAAAGATCGCCTACCAGAATCACGTCCCACGCGCTGTGCTGGCCGATGATGTCTTCCTGCGTCACCGCGATATCGAGCTGGTTGGCGGCCGCGTTAAGCCCGATGGCAGCGCAGGAAAACGCATCTATGTCTGCCGCCAGCACCTGGGTCGCACCGGCTTTGGCAGCGGCCAGCGCCACTAGGCCCGAGCCCGAGCCGATGTCCAGAACCATCTTGTTGCTAACCAGTGCGGGATTGTCGAGGATGTAGCGCGCCAACGCCTGTCCGCCCGCCCAGGCGAAGGCCCAATAGGGCGGCGGCACGCCGATCTTCGCCAGTTCGTCTTCCGTCGCCCGCCACAGCGGCACGACTTCGGTGGCCAGGTACAGCTTGATCTCCGGCACTAGCGGCGGCGCGAGTAAAGCGGCATTTGCGCGGATAAACGCTTCGGGGTTCATGTCGGGGCGCTCATCGCGGCGACCATGTAGCCGCATTGGCACGGTTGGCAAGCCGCACTCATGGGCGCAGAATGCGCCCATGAGTGATCCCGCCCCCTGTTATCGAAATTTTGCCGAATTCTATGTTTTTTATTTGAGCGAACACGCCAACCGCACCGCGCGCAGGCTGCATTTTGTCGGGACGTCGCTGGCCCTGCTGTGTCTTCTGGAGTTGGTGATGACAGCTGATTTCTCCTGGCTGATCCTGGCGCTTGTCTTCGGCTATGGCTTTGCCTGGTTCGCGCATTTCCAGTTCGAGAAGAACCGGCCTGCGACATTCAAACATCCGCTCTACAGCCTGATGGGTGACGGACGTATGTTCTGGGAAATGTTGATCGGCAAGATCGCGTTCTAGACTTTTGTTTTATCCGAGCCAGCTTGCCAGGGCGAAGGCCAGCGCTATCAGCGCCCCGGTGTCTCTGTTGGAACGAAACACCGCCAGGCAATTTTCGGTGCTGTCGATGTTCAGCCTTTTGACCTGCCACAGCAGATGCGCGCCCGCCGCCAGCATGACAAAGGCGAACGGCCAGCCGGTATGTTCGGTAAAGCCCGCCGCCAGGATCAGGGTGAAGGCGACGGCATAGAAGCGCAAAATCCATTTGCGCGAGTCCGCGCCGAATAGAAGGGCGGTGGATTTGACGCCGATCAGTTCGTCATCGTCCTTGTCCTGATGGGCGTAGATGGTGTCGTAGCCCATGGTCCAGAAGATCAGGCCAGCATAGAGCAGCAGGGCGCCGATATCGAGCCGGCTGGTCTGGGCAGCGAATCCCAGCAGCGCGCCCCAGTTGAAAGTCAGTCCCAGCCAGGCCTGCGGCAACCAAGTGATGCGTTTCATGAAGGGATAGGCGACGACCAGCAGCAGCGACGCCGCGCCCAGCGCCACGGCGAACCAGTTCAGTTGCAGCAGGATGGCTAGCCCTACCAGGCACTGCGCCGCCAGGAAGGCCAGCGCCTGTTTCGGCGTGATGGCGCCGGAGGGAATGGGACGGCTGCGGGTGCGCGCAACCTGCGCGTCGATGTCGCGGTCGATGATGTCGTTGAAGGTGCAGCCCGCACCGCGCATCACCAGCGCGCCGATTCCGAACAGGATCACATAATAGAAGTCGCGCCATTCCAGGAAGCGGCGTTCGTCGGCAGCTGCGCCCAGCGCCAGGCCGAAGACGCAGGGCCAGAACAGCAGCCAGGTGCCGACGGGGCGGTCCAGCCGCACCAGCTGCAGCCAGGGCCGCAGGCGCGGCGACATGTGCGCCATCCAGCTGCCTGGCAGGGCGTCGGCGGGCGCGGCTTGCGATTTCATTTGATTAGATGTGGGCATCAGGGTGAATTGTGGCATGACCGACGAATTAAATGAACCGGAGTTGGCAGAAACGGGCGGCAAAGCCCGGCTTTATGTGACGGACGATTTGGGCGAAGACGTGGCGGTCACGCTGGACGAGGGCCAGACGCATTACCTGTTGCATGTGCTGCGGGCCAAAGCCGGGAGCCTGGTGTCGCTGTTCAATGGCCGCGACGGCGAATGGCTGGGGGAAATCACCGCCGCCGCCAAGCGCGGCGTGACCGCGACATGCCTGAAACAGACACAAGCGCAACACGGCACACCGGATATCTGGCTGGCCTTTGCGCCCGTAAAAAAGACGCCTTCCGACTATCTGGTGCAGAAGGCGGCGGAGCTGGGCGTTTCGGTTCTGCAGCCGGTCTTCACCCGCCGCACCATCGTTGCCCGCATCAATGAAGAGCGCATGGCGGCCAATGCCATCGAAGCCGCAGAACAGTCCGGGCGTCTGTCGGTGCCGGAAATCCGTACCGCCGTCAGCCTGGAAAAATTGCTGGTATCCTGGCCGACGGACCGGCGGCTGCTGTTCTGCGACGAGGGCGGGGACGCCAAGGCGATGACACAGGCGGCGCGCGAAAGCCGCGGTGGGCCTACTGCCATTCTCACCGGGCCTGAAGGCGGCTTCGATCCCGCCGAGCGTGC
Source organism: Rhizobium sp. Q54 (assembly GCA_945860165.1). Lineage (GTDB taxonomy): Bacteria > Pseudomonadota > Alphaproteobacteria > Micropepsales > Micropepsaceae > Rhizomicrobium. The sequence goes on along the minus strand of CAMAPL010000003.1, from coordinate 87,031 downwards.
GGCCTTGCGCGCTTTGCCGTTCGTATTGCCGGTGACATTGGGCCCGCGCATCCTGCGCGCCGACACCGCCGCCCTTGCGGCGCTGGCGATTTGGCAGGCGGTGGCGGGCGACTTTTCCTGACCCCGGTTTTCCGCCCCCTTGCGCCTGCCAATTACCGTCCTTAAGTACCTGTCTGAGGGTCCTTTTCATGTCCATTCCGCAGTCCGCCAGCGGCGAAATTCAAAGCCGTGACGATCTGGTTCGTCATCTCTCCAAAGGGTGCCGGCCCGCAGCCGACTGGCGCATCGGCACCGAGCACGAAAAATTCGTTTACGACCTCAAGACCCACAAGCCGGTCTCCTATGACGGCAAGCCCGGCATTCGCCAGTTGCTGGAAGGCATGCAGCGTTTCGGCTGGCAGCCTGTGCGCGAAGGTGAGCACATTATCGGCCTGACCCAGGCCGGCGCCTCGCTGAGCCTGGAGCCGGGCGGCCAGTTCGAACTTTCCGGCGCGGCGGTGAAAACCGTGCATGAGACCTGCGCCGAGGTGAGCCTTCACCTGGAACAGACCCGCGAGGTCGCCAGTGAAATCGGTGTCGGCGTGTTGGGCTTCGGTTTTGCGCCCAGCTGGACCCTGGCGGAAACGCCAGTGATGCCCAAGGGCCGCTACAAGATCATGAGCGAGTATATGCCCAAGGTCGGTGGCTATGGGCTCGACATGATGTTCCGCACCTGCACCGTGCAGGTGAATTTGGATTTCGAATCCGAAGCCGACATGGTGAAGAAATTCCGCGTCGGGCTGGCGTTGCAGCCTGTCACCACTGCGCTGTTCGCCAATTCGCCGTTCCGCGAGGGACGCCCCAGCGGCTTCCTGTCCTACCGCGCCCAAGTCTGGACCGATGTCGACAATGCGCGCTCCGGCATGCTGCCCTGGGTGTTCGACGAGGGTATGTCGTTCGAGCGTTATGTCGATTATGCGCTCGATGTGCCGATGTATTTCCTCTATCGCGACGGCAAATATATCGACATGGCGGGCAAGAGTTTCCGCAAATTTCTGGCGCGCGAAATTCCCGAAGTCTCCCATCTGACGCCGATGATGAGCGACTGGGCCGATCACCTCACCACCATCTTTCCCGAAGTGCGGCTGAAAAGCTTTCTGGAAATGCGCGGTACCGATGGCGGGTTGTGGCGGCGCATCTGCGGCATGCCCGCGCTGTGGGTCGGGCTTCTATATGACAGTGTGGCGCTGGATGCCGCCTGGGACCTGGTCAAGGACTGGACGGCGGAAGAGCGCCAGGCGATGCGCGACGGCGTCGGCAAGCAGGGCTTCAAGACCCCGTTCCGCAGGGCGACCGTGCACGAACTGTCCCACCGCATCCTGGAAATTTCCGCCGCCGGTCTCAAGCGCCGCGCCGAACTGGACGGCGGCGGTATGAGCGAGGACGGATTCCTCAACCCGGTGCGCGAGCTGGCGAACCGCGGTTACACCCGGTCGGAAGAGATGCTTAAGAACTATTATGGCGTGTGGGGCAGGGACCTCACCCCGTTATTCACGGAATACAATTTTCTCTAACAAAAGAATTGCCATGGCCCGCGAAGGGGGGCATGACAAGAAGCGCTAGGATTTCGCCGGCGGCGGAACGATGCCGCCCATCGGCACCGGCTCGCCAGTGGGAATGCGAGTGGCGTTGTTGCGGCTGATCATCCAGTAGGGATAGTTCGTCCGGTCGGCGCTGATCTCGTCCAGCTTGGCTATTTCCTCCGGCGACAAAGTGAAGTTGACCGAAGCCAGATTGTCGTTCAGCTGCTCTATCGTCGTTGCCCCGATGATGGTGGAAGTGATGAACGGTTTCTGCCGCACCCAGGTCAGTCCGACACACGCCACCGAGACGCCGTATTTTTTTGCGATCTCGCGCATGGCGATAACCGTCCTGTCGGCCTTGTCCTTGTCGATGGGCGGGAAATCGAAGTTGGCGCGGCGGCCCGGCTCGATCTTCGCATCGCCGTCGGGCGTGTACTTGCCAGCCATGTAACCGCCCGCCAACGGGCTCCAGACCAGGCAGCCGACATTCTGGTCCTGCATCAGCGGCACCATCTCCTGCTCAATGTCGCGCCCCGCAATGGAATAATAGACCTGGTTGGTTTCCACCCGCGTCAGGCCGTGATGTTCGGCGATGCCGTTGGCCTTCATGATCTTCCAGGCCTCCCAGTTGGAAACGCCGACATAACGGACCATCCCCTGACGCACGAGGTCGTCCAGCGCGCGCATGGTCTCGTCCAGCGGGGTGACGGGATCGGAATGATGGATCTGATAGAGATCGATATGATCGGTCTGCAGCCGTTCCAGGCTCGCAGCGACGCTGTCCATGATATGGCCGCGGCTGGCGCCCATGTCGTTGGGCCCGGGCGCCATGCGGCCAAACACCTTGGTGGCCAGAACCACGTCGCTGCGCTTTACGCCCAGCTCCTTCAGCGCCTGTCCGGTCATCAATTCGGAATCGCCATAGGAATAGACATTGGCCGTGTCTATGAAATTGATGCGCGCCTCCAGCGCGCGCCCGATGAAACGGGTGGCGTCCTTCTGGCTCAGCGTGCCAATGGCGCCGCCGAAATAGTTGCGGCCCGAGAAGCCCCAGGTCCCCATGCACAATTCGGAAACGAACAGGCCGGTCTGGCCGAGGCGATTGAACTTCATGGCTTGTCCTGTCTGGGCTGCGGAAGCGGGATGAATTCCTTGTCGTCGCCGGGAATGGTGCCGAAGGTGCCGTCCTCCCATTCCTGCTTGGCGCGCTCGATCCGGTCCTTCGAGGACGAGACGAAATTCCACCAGATATGGCGGGGGCCATCCAGCGCCGCGCCGCCCAGCAGCATCACCCGGGCCGGCGCATCGGCATAGAGCGTGACTTCCTCGCCGGCTTCCAGCGCCAGCATGGCGCCGGGGCCATGTGTTTCGGGCTCCTGGCCGTCGCCGCCGATCTGGATTTCGCCCTCGATGATCAGCAGGGCGCGTTCGTCGTGGTCGGCGGGATAGTGCAGGGCCCCGCCGGCTTCGAAGCGCGCATCGGCATAGAAGATGAGGGAGAACACCTTCACCGGCGCTTTCAGCCCGAACGCCTCGCCCGCGATCAGCCGCAAGGTGACGCCTTGCTCCTCGCGTTCGGGAAGATCGGCAACACCGAAATGCTGGAAATGCGGCGGCGCTTCCTCGTCGGCCTGGGGCAGGCCGATCCAGCTTTGAATCCCGTGCATCCGGTGACCCGAGGCGCGCACCGCATCGCCGGTGCCCTCGGAATGGGCGATGCCGCGGCCCGCCGTCATCCAGTTGACGTCGCCGGGCTTGATTTCCTGCACCGATCCCAACGTGTCGCGATGCATCTGCGAGCCGTCGAACAGATAGGTGATGGTGGCCAGCCCGATATGGGGATGCGGGCGCACATCGATGCTCTTGCCGGGCGCGAACTCCACCGGCCCGAAATAATCAAAAAATACGAAGGGGCCGATGCTGCGCCGCGCTATCTGCGGCAGGAGGCGGGTGACGAAGAATCCGTCGCCCAGATCGTGTGCTTTTCCGGTGATAGGCATCATGGCGCAAGTCTAGCGGCCCCGGCGCAAAAGCTCTAGTGTCGCGCAAACAATTCGGGGAGGCCTTTGTGCTGCGCACTGTCGTGAAATCTGTTTCGCTTGCCGCTCTTGTCGCCGCTGCGGGTCCCGCACTGGCGAAAGACGATGCCCTGCAGATGGTGTCCATCGATGTTGAAGGCGGTGGCGGCACACTTTTCGTTACCCCGGATGGAAAATCGCTGCTGATCGACACCGGCAATCCGGAAGTGAGCAAGGCCACCGGCAACACACCCAGCTCGGCCCGCATCTCCGCCGCCGCCACAGCGCTGGGCCTCAAGAAAATTGATTACCTGCTGACCACCCACTATCACGGCGACCATATCGGCGGGTTGGAGGGATTGCTGGCGCGCATGCCGATCGACACCTTCATCGATCATGGCGAGAACCGCGAGACCACCGCTTCCACCCAGCCGGGCGCGCCGCAGATCGATCTGAAGAATCCGCCGCCCGGCTCCTCCGCCGCCGGCTACAACCGTTATGTCGAATTGATTGGCAACAAACGCCGCATTATCGCCAAGGCGGGCGATGTGTTCCGGATCGGCGGCATGACCGTCACCATTGTCATGGCCGACGGCAAGCCGCTGGAAAAGCCGCTGCGCGGGGCCGGCGAAGACAATCCCTCCTGTGCCGGCATGGAAAGCATGTCCCAGATCGGCGGCGAGGAAAATGCCCGCTCCACCAGTTCGCTGATCACCTGGGGCAAGGTGAAGATCGCGGCATTTGGCGACCTGACCTGGGACCGGGAAAAGGACCTGTTCTGTCCCACCAACAAGGTCGGCAAGGTGGATGTGTATCTGGCCACTCATCACGGCACGGCGCTGTCGGGCAGTCCGGCCTCGGTGAATGCGATGGCGCCCATCGTGACCATCATGGGCAATGGCGCGCGCAAGGGCGCCGATCCGGCGCGGGTCAAGACGATCCAGGGCTCGCCGCGCCACCAGGATCTGTGGAAGCTGCACTATTCCACCCCCAACCCGGATGTGAACGGCGATCCCCAATTGATCGCCAACGAAGATGCGGACCTGACCAGGGACAAGTTCTGGGGTCTTCGGCTGCGCATTGAAAAGGGCGGCAAGATCACCGTGATCAATGAGCGCAATGGCTTCAACAAGAGCTATCAGGCCCAGTGAAGCACTTTCGTCAGGCGCTGATCGCCGCAATTCTGTTGGCTGCGCCCGCCGCAGCGCAGGAAAAGCCGCTCAAGATCGTCGTGATTGATGTGGAGGGCGGCGCCGCCACCCTGTTCCTGACGCCGGAAGGCAAGTCGTTGTTGATCGATACCGGCTGGCCGGCGGGCTCAGGCCAGATGCCGTCGCCGGATGGATCGAAGGAATCCGCCGACCGCATTGTGGCGGCGGCGAAAAAGCTGGGCATCAAGAAGCTCGATTATGTGCTGGTGACGCACTATCACGACGATCATTCCGGCGGCACAGCGGCGCTGGCGAAAAAGATTCCGGTCGGCACCTTCATCGATCATGGCGCCAATGGCGACCAGCTGCCGGCCGGCACCCCGCCCGAACGGGTGGTCAATACGCCGGCCGGGCAATATCCGCGCTATCTCGAAGCGATCAAAGGCAGCAAGCGCATCATCGCCAAGGCGGGCGACGTCATCCGCATCGGCTCGCTGACCAACACCATTGTCGCCAGCAATGGCGAGGCGATCGAAAAGCCCTTGCCGGGCGCCGGTGCGGTCAATCTGGACTGTACCAATCTGTCTATCGGCATCGACAAGAATGAAAACGAAAACAGCCGCTCGGTGGCGTCGCTGCTGCGTTACGGCAATGTGACCATCGCGCAGTTCGGCGATCTGTCCTGGGACATGGAGTATGTGTTGGCCTGTCCCATCGACAAGCTGGGCAAGGTCAATCTGCTGCTGGTCACCCAGCATGGCTCGGCCAGGGTTTCCAACAATCCGGCGCATGTCGCTGCGGTGATGCCGGACGTGGCGATCATGCCCAATGGCGGCAAGAAGGGCGGCGATCCGGAGGCGATCAAGATCGTGACGGCACAGCCAAGCCTGCAAGACTTCTGGCGGCTGCACGAGTCTTACAAATTCCCGGAGTTGAGCGGGGACAAGAATATGATCGCCAATCTCAATCCGCCGCAGGCAGCGATTGATGCCGTGGCGACAAAACCCTGGGAAGCGCCGCCCGACATGGGCCATGCCATCATGGCCGAGGTGTGGAAGTCCGGCCGCATCACCGTGACCAACATGCGCAACGGTTTCAGCAAGATGTATCAGACGACGCGCTGAAAGCGCGTCGTCCCCGGCGAGCATCGCCTGCAGGGCAGGCGATGTGAGGGAAGGGAATCCAGGCGCTAAAACCGCCTGGCTTGGGACCTGGATTCCCTTCCCCTCGCGCCGCTGATGCGGCGCTCGGCCGGGAATGACAATTAAATCAGTTCACGCAATATGAAGCCGTCGCCATCTTTGGCGATGGGCCGCCCCCACTTCATAGCGTCGCAGGACAGCGGGGCGTAAAGATGCGGGAAATCCTCGTTGCGGGATTCCGAGCGTTCCCATTTCAGCGCGGTGCCTAGTGTTTCGGCCTCGACTGCCAGCAGCATCAGGTCATGCTGACCGGCATAATAGAGCCGCAAGGTCTCGGGCAGCTGCGACGCAGTCGAAAAATGCAGGAAGCCGTCGGCGCGGTCATGCGCCGAGCCGTGATAGTCCCCGCTCTGCGCTTCCCACTCGGTGCGCGGCACGATCTTGAAGATCAACACTATGCCGCCTGCGCGGTGCCGCCCACCGTCAACCCATCCAGCTTCAACGTCGGCTGACCGACGCCCACCGGCACGCTCTGGCCGTTCTTGCCGCAGGTGCCGACGCCGGTGTCCAGCTTCATGTCATTGCCGATCATGGAAACGCGGGTCAGCGATTCCGGTCCCGAGCCGATCAGGGTCGCGCCCTTGATGGCGTGGCCCAGCTTGCCGTCCTCGATGATGTAGGCCTCGGTGCAGCTGAAAACGAACTTGCCGTTGGTGATGTCGACCTGGCCGCCGCCGAAATTGGTGGCGTAGATGCCCTTCTTCACGCTGGAGAGAATTTCCGCGGGGTCCGCGGTTCCGCCCAGCATGTAGGTGTTGGTCATGCGCGGCATCACCGGCGCGGCATAGCTCTGGCGCCGCCCATTGCCGGTGGCGGCCACGCCCATCAGCCGGGCATTCTGCCGGTCCTGCATATAGCCTTTCAGAATTCCGTCCTCGATCAGCACGGTGCGCTTGGTCGGCGTGCCTTCATCATCGATGGACAGCGAGCCGCGCCGGCCATCCATGGTGCCGTCATCCACCACCGTCACGCCGGGGGCGGCGACGCGTTCACCCAACAGCCCGGCAAAGGCGCTCGTCTTCTTACGATTGAAGTCGCCTTCCAGACCGTGACCAATCGCTTCATGCAGCAGGATGCCGGGCCAGCCCGGTCCCAGCACCACCGTCATCTCGCCGGCGGGCGCGGGTATGGAGGTAAGGTTGACCAGCGCCTGGCGCAGGGCTTCGTCAATCGCGCCCTGCCAGTATTCGGGCGCGAGATAGGTTTCGTAGCCTCTGCGGCCGCCGCCGCCGAAGCTGCCGCTTTCCTGCCGGCCATTGTCCTCGACCACCACCGATACGTTCAAACGGACGAGGGGGCGGATATCGGAATAATGCTCGCCGCCGGCGCGGATGATTTCGATCCGCTGCCATTCGCCCGACAGCGAGGCCGAGACCTGGCGCACCCGGCCGTCCTTGCCCCGCGCATAGGCGTTCATCTCTTCCAGCAGTTTCACTTTCTTCTCGAAGCCCGCGGTCTCCAGCGGATCGATGTCGGTATAGAGCTTGATGTTGCTGCGGGGCGGCGCGGCGGCGGCCGTGCCGGAATAGCCGTGGCTGACCGCGCGCACCGTCCCGGCGGCCCGCGCGATGGCGTCCTCCGAAATCTCGCTGGCATGGGCATAGCCCGTGGCTTCCCCCGCCACCGCCCTGAGGCCGAAGCCCTGGCTGGTGTCGAAGGTGGCGGCTTTCAGCCGGCCATCGTCAAAGGCAAACGATTCGGATTGGCTGTATTCCAGGTACAATTCGCCATCGTCGGAGCCCTTCAGCGCCTGATCGACGGTCTGCTGGACCCGTCCCCGGTCCATACCGGTGCGGCTGAAGAAAAGATCGTGGTCGGCCATTGCTGTCTCCGAAGGAATGCTGCGCGGCAAAAAGACCCGCGAAAACGCGGTTTGTCCCCTAGATATCGGGTGATTGGGGCCGCGGGACAAGGCTTGGCTGGGTTCCGCCGGGTATGATCTGTCAGGCCCTCTTGGCCGCCGGACCCGGCGTGCCATAAGGTCGCAATGACTTTAAGGGCTTAACCCCTCTAAATCCTCGCCAAGAATCTGAAAAAGGGGCGGGGAATTCCACCGTCCGGCATTCGCGAGGTCGCATCATGTTTCTGCGGAAATCCGGCATCGGCGCGGCAGTAGCCGCTCTCATGGCCTTTGCGGCGCATCCTGCCGCTGCTTTGCCCGTGGAATGGGGCCTGGGATTTCAGCCATCCGCCTCGCCGGTGATGGACCAGATCCAGTCTTTCCATAACCTGCTGCTCTGGATCATCGTCGCCACCTGCCTGTTCGTCCTCGGCCTGCTGGCCTGGATCGTGATCCGCTACCGCGCGGCCGCCAACCCGGTGCCGTCTAAGGTTCATCACAACACCCTGCTGGAAGTGGCATGGACCCTGATCCCGGTCATCATCCTGGTGTTCATCGCGGTGCCGTCTTTCCGCCTGCTTTATTTCCAGGAAACCCTTCCCACGCCGGACGTGCAGATCAAGGCGATCGGCAAGCAGTGGTTCTGGTCCTATGAATATTCAGGCTCGGCTGCGGGCTTCACCTTCGACAGTCTTGGTCTCTCGGACGCCGACGCCAAGGCGGCGGGCAAGCCGCGCCTGCTCGGCGTGGACAACGCCATGTATTTGCCCGTCAACAAGGTGATTGAAGTCGAGACCACCGCTGCCGACGTCATCCATTCCTTCGCCATGCCGCAAATGGGCGTGAAGATCGACGCCGTGCCGGGCCGGTTGAACAAGACCTGGTTCCGCGCAACCAAAACCGGCGTGTTCTACGGCCAGTGTTCGGAACTGTGCGGTTCGCGCCACGCCTATATGCCGATCGAGCTGCATGTCGTGACCGATGCCGAATATGCCGCCTGGCTGGCCAAATCTAAGGCAGAGTTTGCCGCGCTTGAGAACGGCGCCACCCGCGTCGCGTCGAAATAGGAAATATCGCCATGACCACCACCTTCGACGCCCACAAAGACGACCATCACGGCGAGCACGCTCACCATCCCACCGGCTGGCGCCGCTACGTCTATTCCACCAACCATAAGGACATCGGCACGATGTACCTTATCTTCGCAGTGGTGGCCGGCGTGATCGGCGGCTTCTTCTCGATGATGATGCGCGCCGAACTGATGTTCCCCGGCCTGCAGATTTTCCACGAGCCGCATGCCTACAACGTGTTCGTCACGGGCCACGGCCTGATCATGGTGTTCTTCATGATCATGCCGGCGATGATAGGCGGCTTCGGCAACTGGCTGGTGCCGCTGATGATCGGCGCACCGGACATGGCGTTCCCGCGTATGAACAACATCTCTTTCTGGCTGCTACCCTTCTCGCTTTTGCTGCTGGTGTTGAGCATGTTCGTGGAAGGCGATTCCGGCGGCATGGGCGTCGGCGGAGGCTGGACCATCTATGCGCCGCTCTCGACCTATGGCTCGCCCGGCCCGGCAGTGGATCTGGCGATCTTCTCGCTGCACATCGCGGGCGCTTCCTCGATTCTGGGCGCGATAAATTTCATCACCACCATCTTCAACATGCGCGCGCCGGGTATGACCCTGCACAAGATGCCGCTGTTTGTCTGGTCGATCCTGGTGACCGTGTTCCTGCTGTTGCTGTCGCTGCCGGTTTTTGCGGGTGCCATCACGATGCTGCTCACTGATCGCAATTTCAACACGAGCTTCTTCAACCCGGCGGGCGGCGGCGATCCGATCCTCTACCAGCATCTGTTCTGGTTCTTCGGCCATCCGGAAGTGTACGTCCTGATCCTTCCGGGCTTCGGCATGATCAGCCACATCATCGGCACCTTCTCCAAGCGTCCGATCTTCGGCTATCTCGGCATGGCCTATGCGATGGTGGCGATCGGCTTCATTGGTTTCCTGGTCTGGGCGCACCACATGTACACAGTGGGCCTCTCCGTCGACACCAAGGCCTATTTCGTGTTCGCCACCATGGTCATCGCAGTGCCCACCGGCATCAAGGTGTTCAGCTGGATCGCGACCATGTGGGGCGGTTCGATCGAGTTCAAGACGCCCATGCTGTGGGCGATCGGCTTCGTCTTCCTCTTCACCGTGGGCGGCGTTACCGGCGTGGTGCTAGCCAATGCCGGCGTCGACGTCGTGCTGCAGGACACTTATTATGTGGTGGCGCACTTCCACTACGTGCTGAGCCTGGGCGCGGTGTTCGCCATCTTCGCGGGCTTCTATTTCTGGTTCCCGAAATTTACCGGCTACATGTACAGCGAACTGCTGGGCAAGCTGCATTTCTGGATCACCTTTATCGGCGTCAATTTGGCCTTCTTCCCGATGCATTTCCTGGGACTGCAGGGCATGCCGCGCCGCTATGTTGACTATCCTGATGCCTTTGCGGGCTGGAACGAAGTCGCGTCCTACGGCGCCTTCAGCGCCGGGTTCGGCGTGCTGCTCTTCCTCTTCATGTGCGCGGAAGCGTTCGTGAAGAAGCGTAAGGCGGGCGACAATCCCTGGGGCGTCGGCGCCACCACCCTGGAGTGGACGCTGCCGTCTCCGCCGCCTTTCCATCAGTTCAACGAACTGCCGAAGATCAAGTAACCCATGTCGCTTTCGCTGACCTATCCCCGCGTTACGACCGTCGGCGACTTTCTCGCGCTGCTGAAGCCGCGCGTGATGTCGCTGGTGGTCTTCACGGGGCTGGCCGGCATCGTGGCCGCGCCAGGGTCCCTGCATCCGCTTACCGCTTTCACCGCGCTGCTCTGCATCGCGGTGGCGGCGGGCGCGAGCGGTTGCCTGAACATGGCCTATGACAGCGATATCGACGGCTTGATGACCCGCACCGCCAGGCGTCCAATTCCGATGGGGCACATCGCGCGGGAAGACGCCCTGATTTTCGGCTGGACGCTGTCGATCGGCGCCGTCGCCACCATGGGCCTGTTCGTGAATTTCATGGCCGCCGGGCTGTTGGCCTTCACCGTCTTCTTCTATGTCGTGGTCTATACGCTCTGGCTCAAGCGCCGTACCGCGCAGAATATCGTGATCGGCGGGCTGGCCGGTGCGTTGCCACCGGCCATCGGCTGGGCGGCCGTGACTGGCGATCTGAGCCTCGCGCCGCTGCTGCTGGTGGCCATCATCTTCATTTGGACACCGCCCCATTTCTGGGCGCTGGCGCTGTGGCGGTCGGAAGACTATGCCCGCGCCGGCGTGCCGATGCTGCCAGTGGTGAAGGGTAAGCCCTATACCCGCCTGCAGATTATTCTCTATACGCTGGTGCTGGTGCCGCTGGGCATGGCGCCGGCGGCGCTGGGCATCGGTGGGGCGCTGTATCTTGCCGCGGCTGCCGGCATCGGCCTGTGGTTCCTGTGGGAAGCCATCTCGGTGTACCGCGAGACGGACGAGATCAAGGAGCCTGCCGCCCACCGCCTGTTCGGCGTGTCGCTGCTTTATCTGACGGCGCTTTTTGCGGCGCTCATCGCCGAGAAGCTGATCGGGCTTCCGGCTTTGGCGCTATGAAGGACGAAGAGCGATGGGCCAAGGATCGATGGGTCGTAGAACGCCGCAAACGCAATATCGCCCTGGCGCTGATGCTGGCCGCGGTCGCCGTGTTGTTTTTTCTGATGTCTATCGTGCAGTGGCGCGAACATTCCGGCCAATAAAGGGGCTTTGATCATGAGCAGCGATGTGAAGCACGACTACCATCTGGTCGATCCCAGCCCCTGGCCCGTGGTCGGTTCGATCGGCGCCTTCACCATGATGGTCGGCGCCGTGTTCTGGATGCACGAGGACTATACGGGTTTCTGGGGCCTGCCGGTGAACGGCACGCCGTATATCTGCCTCATCGGTCTGGGCATCGTGCTCTCCACCATGCTGGGCTGGTGGCGCGACGTGATCAGGGAATCTGTGGTGCTGGGCAACCACACCCCGGTGGTGAAGCTGCACCTGCGCTACGGCATGCTGCTGTTCATCGCCTCGGAAGTGATGTTCTTCGTCGCCTGGTTCTGGGCCTATTTCAACACGGCGATCTTCTTTGCCGACGTGTCTGTCGCGTCCTGGCCGCCCGCCGGCATCATCACTCTGGACCCCTGGCACTTGCCGCTGCTGAACACGCTGATTCTGCTGACCTCCGGCACCACCGTGACCTGGGCGCACCATGCCATCCAGACCGGAGACAAGAAGGGCGCTGTTCAGGGCCTGTTTCTGACCGTGATCCTGGGCCTCTGCTTCACCGCGGTGCAGGCCTATGAGTATATCCATGCGCCCTTCACCTTCGGCTTTAATGGTGGTCTGGCGCTGCAGCCCTTTACTGAAGTCAGCCACATGGCGCTGAGCAGCGGCGCCGGCAATATGGGCGCGATCTATGGCTCCAACTTCTTCATGGCCACCGGCTTCCACGGCTTCCATGTCATCGTCGGCACCATCTTCCTGATTATCTGCCTGTTTCGCGCGATGGCCGGCCATTTTACCCCGGAGCGTCACTTTGGGTTCGAGGCGGCCGCCTGGTACTGGCATTTCGTTGACGTGGTGTGGCTGTTCCTCTTTGCCTGCATCTATGTCTGGGGCGCTGGCGCGGTTACGCACTGATCCGCAACGCTACCGCTAAAGCCATCTTCCTCGGTCTCTGTCCGCGTTGCGGGCAGGGGCCGTTGTTTGACGGCTATATTGCGCTGAAGAAAGAGTGCCCGGCCTGCGCCATGGACTATGGGATGTTCGATGCGGGTGACGGCCCGGCGGTGTTCGGCATCCTGATTGTCGGCGCCATTGTCTGCGGCCTGGCGCTATATGTGGAGTTCACCTTCCTGCCGCCTTTGTGGGTCCATGCGGTGCTCTGGATTCCCCTGATCTGTATTTTGTCCGGCCTTTTCCTCAGGCTGTCCAAATCGGCGCTGCTGGTACTGCAATACCGGCACAAGGCGGGCGAGGGGCGGGTGGAATGACATTCCGGCCCTATCCCGGCGTCACCATAGCCGTTGTCATCATGCTGGGCGTCCTGTGCGGTCTGGGCTTCTGGCAGCTCGAGCGGCTGTCATGGAAGGTGGCGTTGATCGCGCAGGTCGAAGGCAATATGGCCGCCGCGCCGCTGCCGCTGGACACCATGCTGAAAATGCCGCGCGACCAGGCCCAGTATCATCGCGTGACGCTGACAGGTGCGTTCGATCACGCGCACGAAGCCTATGCCTTCGCCACGGCGGGCAGCGCCGCCGTCTATCATGTGCTGACCCCGTTCCGCACGCTGGACGGCCGGGTTCTGATCGTTGACCGCGGGGCGGTTCCGAAAGAAAGGCTTGATCCGGCCAGCCGCACGGCGGGGAACGTCACTGGCCCCACGCAGGTGACGGGCGTCTGGCGCAATCCCGACGCGCCCGGCGCGTTCACCCCGCCGCCCGATAAATCGCGGCGCATCTGGTATGCCCGCGATCTGGCGGGCATTGCGAGCGCCGACAAACTGACCCTGGCTGCGCCGGTAGTGATCGAGGCCGATGCCACGGCGAATCCCGGCGGCTGGCCCCTGGGCGGGCAGACCGTAGTGAGCTTCCGCAACCAGCATCTGGGCTATGCCGTCACCTGGTTTGGGCTGGCGTTTGCCCTGCTATGTATCTGGCTGGCCTTCCATATTTCGCGGGGCTGGATCGCCTTTAAATAGGTGGTTCAGGAGGAAATCCCGCCCTATAACCGGACCCCATGCAGTTTATTTCCACCCGCGGGCAGGCGTCCCAGACCTCATTTTCCGATGTTTTGCTGGCGGGGCTGGCGCCCGATGGCGGCCTCTACCTGCCGCAGGGCTGGCCGCAATTTTCGCCTGCCGAGATCGCTGCTTTCAAGGGTGCGCGCTATCAGGACGTCGCCTTCTCCATCCTGTCGCGCTTCACCTCGGGTTCCTTCAGCGACGGCGAATTGCGGGAAGCCGTTGAGGCGGCCTATGCCGATTTCGATGCGCCCGAAATAGCGCCGCTGACCCAGATCGCCAATGACCAGTATCTGCTGGAGCTGTTCCACGGCCCGACCCTGTCTTTCAAGGATATCGCGCTGCAGGTGCTGGGGCAGCTGTTCAGCCGCGCCCTGGCCAAGTGCGGGGGCCGCGCCACAATCGTGGCCGCCACCTCCGGCGATACCGGATCGGCGGCGATCGCCGCGCTGGGCGGGCTCGCCAACATCGACGTTTTCGTGATGCATCCCAAAGGACGCGTCAGCGATGTGCAGCGTCGCCAGATGACGACCTCGCATCACGCCAACGTCCACAATATCGCGCTGGAAGGCAGCTTCGACGACGCGCAGTCCATCGTGAAGATGCTGTTCGCGGATACGGCCTTCGCCGACCAGATCAGCCTGACGGCGGTGAATTCGATCAACTTCGTCCGCATCGCGGCGCAATGCGTCTATTACTTCACCGCCACTGCCGCACTGGAAAAGCCCGCAACGTTCGTGGTGCCGACCGGGAATTTCGGCGACATTTTTGCCGGCGAAGCGGCCAGCCGCATGGGGCTGGATGTGGCGCGGCTGGTGATCGCCACCAATGCCAATGACATCATGGCCCGTGCACTGAATGACGGCGTGTATGAAGCAGGCGTATCGCACGCCACGCTCAGCCCGTCGATGGACATCCAGGTGGCGTCGAATTTCGAGCGCGCCTTGTTCGAGGCGTCCAACCACGATGCCGACTGGACCGCCGCCGCCATGGGCGACTTCGCCCGCAGCCGCAAGCTGGTCTTGCCCACCCCGGTGCTGTCGCAGCTGCGCGCCCGCTACAGCGCCTTTGCCAGCGACGACCTTGAGACCCGCGCCGCCATTGCCGCCGTGCATAGGGAAACCGGGCGCATCATCGATCCGCACACGGCGGTGGGTGTCGCCGCCGCGCGCAAGATCGGCAAATCGCCCTCTCCCGTGGTCGTGTTGTCCACCGCCCATCCCGCCAAATTCCCCGATGCCGTGCGCCAGGCTATCGGTGCACCGCCACCGGAGCCGCGCCGCCTGTCGGGGATGAAAGACCTGCCGGAAAAGCTGGATATCCTGTCCAATGACCCTGTTTTGATAAAGCAATTCATCTCTTCTAGAGTGGCGGCATGACCCTGGAAATATCAAAACTTTCCAATGGCTTGACAGTTGTCACTGATCCCATGGCCGGGATCGAAAGCGCTGCTTTGGGCATCTGGGTGGACACCGGCAGCCGTAATGAGGCGGCGTCTAAGATGGGGGTGTCACACATGCTGGAACACATGGCGTTCAAGGGTACCGCAACTCGTTCGGCCCGCGCCATTGCCGAAGAGATCGAGGCTGTGGGCGGCGTGCTCAATGCCTATACGAGCCGCGAACAGACCGCCTTCCATGCCCGGGTGCTGAAGGAAGATGTGCCGCTGGCTTTGGACATGATCGGGGACATTCTCACCAACCCGGCCTTCGAAGCGCCCGAGCTGGAGCGCGAGCGCCAGGTGGTGCTGCAGGAATTGGGGCAGGTACGAGACACGCCCGACGACATCGTGTTCGACCATCTCCAGTCCGCGATCTTTGAAGGCCAGCCGCTGGGCTGGTCGATCCTGGGCGAGGAAAAAACCGTCACCGCCTTCGACCGCGACATGCTCAAGGCCTATATGGCGTCGCAGTACCGCACCGGCGGCATGACCCTGATCGCATCGGGCGCGGTGCGCCATGACGAGATCGTCAAGCTGGCGGAAGAAAAATGCGCGGGCCTTAACACGGGTGCCGTTCCCGCCTGTGCGCCATCGAACTATGCCGGCGGTGATTACCGCGAGGTCCAGGACCTGGAACAGGCGCATGTCGCCTATGCCTTTCCCGGCCTCTCCAATTCCGATCCGGATTATTTCGTCGCCCAGATCTATGCCACGGCGCTGGGCGGCGGCACCTCGTCACGCCTGTTCCAGGAAGCGCGCGAGAAGCGCGGTCTTTGCTATTCGATTTATGCCTTCTCCAACGGTTTCCAGGATTCCGGCTTTCTGGGCGTCTATGCCGGAACCGGCGAGAAGGAGGCGTCGGAAATCTCCGCCGTCATCGCCGGCGAGATGGAAGCGATTGCCGGCAATCTCGCCGAAGCCGAAGTCAGCCGCGCACGCGCCCAGCTGAAAGTCTCGCTGCTGATGGGCATGGAGCGTCCGGGCACGCGCGCCGAACAGATTGCCGGCCAATTGTTCGCGCTGGGCCGCGTCCAGTCGGCGGCGGAAATCGTCGCGGTGCTTGATGCGATCGACGCGGCCACCGTCAAGCGCTTTGCCGTAAAGGTCATGCAGGGCGCGTCGCCCACTATCGCAGCCCTCGGTCCGGTGAAAAAACTGGAAGCCCATTCCACATTCGCGCGCCGCTTCGGCAGCACCCTGGCGGACGCAGCGGAATAATGGTCAAAGCTGCTTTCGCAAGAACCAGCCCGATTGCATTCATGCGCGGTCTTACATTTCCGGGCGGCCAGCAGCCGGTGATCCGCGGCGAAGGGCTCTATCTGCGCTATCCCCGCGTCGCCGATTTTCCTATCTGGGCAAAGTTGCGCGCCGAAAGCCAGGAGTTTCTTACCCCCTGGGAGCCGGTCTGGGCCGATGACGAACTCACGCGCGGCGCCTTTCGCCGCCGCATCAAGCGCTACCAGAAGGAAACGCGGCAGGATTCGGCCTATGTGTTTTTCGTGCTGCGCGAAAGCGACAACGCGCTGGTGGGCGGCTGCACGATTTCCAATGTCCGGCGCGGCGCCACCCAATGCTGCACCCTGGGTTACTGGATCGGCGCGAAGTTCGCCCGGCAGGGCTATATGACGTATGCCTTGCGGACGCTGCTGCCCTTTGCCTTTCGAACCCTGGGCCTGCATCGGATCGAAGCTGCCTGCCTGACCGACAATGACGCCTCCAAAAACCTGCTGACGCGCGTCGGTTTCCTGCAGGAAGGGCTGGCGCGGCGTTATCTGCTTATAAACGGGGCATGGGCCGATCATCTGCTATTTGCTTTGCTGAAAGAAGAAGCGCAGCTAGGTTAGCGCGCTGTTTCGCAGAACCCACCACAAGAGACGCATGACGAAACTTCGCCGCATCGCTGTGTTCTGTGTCGGGCTCGCCATGGCGGCGGCAGGGCTTGTTGCCACCAGCGCGGCGCAGCCGGTGGGCAAGCCGCTACCGGCGCCGCCCATCACCATCAATTTCGGCAGCAACCAGAATGTCCTGGACCTCAAACCGGCGCTGACGCCGGATCGCGCGCCCGGCAGCACGGAAACAGACGGGTCCAGCTGGTACTTTGTCCAGGTCACTAACGAATCGGTACGTCCCGCCACCCGCGTACTGCTGGCGGGGCAGCCACCCCGCAGCGCCCTGTCGCTGCTGCCCAAGCCCATGCGGCCGTCCATCCTGGCGTTGGCCAGCTCAGATTCGGGCACGGTTGTGGAAACCGCATCGGCCTATGGCCGCCGCGCCTGGCGGGTGATCGTGCCGCCGGTGAGCACGGTGCGGCTGGCGATCCGCGTCGGGGCTGCTGCAACGCCGCCCGCGCTCTTTGCCTGGACCGAGCCGGCGCTGTCGTCGCACAACCGCCAGCTGGCGATTTTCATCACGGCGGTTGGCGCGCTGATCGCCGCTTCGGCGTTGATCACCAGCGGGCTGGCGGTGTTGATCGGCCATGCCGCGCCGCGCTGGGTTTCGGTGACGCTGCTCTTGCTGCTGATGGCTTGGATGTCGGGCACCGGCATGTTCGACGCCAGCCTTGCCACCGGTTATGGCGGTCCCTACGGCCTGTCGGCCTTCCTGACGGCGCTGGCTCTGGCGGCGGGCGCGCGGCTGGCCAATGCCATTATTCCCATCCGCGAGATATGGCCCAAATACGAGAAGCATTTCACCCGCACGGTGTATGGCCTGATCGCGCTGGGCGCGCTGGCCTATGTCGGGCTGCCGCTTGCTACGCTTCTGACCAATATTGCGATCGTTCTCGGCAGCATGGCCATCGCCGCCTATCTGTTCCTGTCAGGCCGTCTTGGCCATAAGGCGGCGCAGGTGATCGCGCCCAGCGCCGCGGCGTTCGCGCTGGTTGCGCTGGCGGCCGCCGTGATGGCGGTGGGCGGGTTGGGCGACGATCTGACTGGTCCGGCGGCGACCGGCGGCTTTGCGGCGGCGGGCGCGATATTGCTGGCGCTGGCAGTGATCGCCAGCGAGGAAATCGCCGTGCTGCCGTTTCTGCACGGCTCTCATGCCGCCCGCCTGCTGGAAGCCCATGCGCCGGCCCCCGAAGCGTTGATCGATCACATGGCGCCGCTCAACAGTCTGGCGCGGGCCGCCATAGGCGCGGCGCATCAGGGCGTCTTCGACATGGATTTTCGCGCCGGGCTGCTGACCCTGTCGCCGGAAGCAGCCCAGATGATCGGGCTCAGCGTGCACGAAACCACCCTGTCGCACGGCGACTGGCTTGGCCACATTCATCCCGAGGATCGCGACGTCTATACACGCGCCCTGGACGAGTATCGCCTTCGCCCCGGCTTGGCCTTCCGCCTGGAATTCCGTGCCCGCGGCGGCAGCGGCCCCTATCGCTGGCTAGAACTGCGCGCCACCATCGTCAGCGAGCAGCAGGTGCCATCCGATTGTTTGGGGCTGCTCTCGGACATTACCCAGCGCAAGCAAGCCGAATTCGCCGCGCTGAATGCCGAGAATGCACGCAAGCGCGAAGCCGCCCTGCCACGCGATGCGCTGACCGGGCTAGGCAACCGCGTGGCGCTGATGGAGGCGCTGGACGCGCTGGGCGAAGGCTTTGACAAATCATTGTTTGCCCTGCTGGACATCGATCGTTTCAAGGCCATCCATGCCAGCCTCGGAGACCAGGGCGCCGACGCCATCTTGCAGCAGGTGGCGCAGCGGCTGACCGGACTGGGCGAGCCGGCGCAGATATTCCGTACCGGCGGCGACAGTTTCGCCTTCCTTTTCGCCAATCCGCGCGGCGCGCCGCAACCCATCGGCAACGCTCTGGCCGAAGCCTGCGGCAAGCCCTACTGCGTGGAGGACCGCGAAGTCTTCGCCCCTTGCAGCATCGGTCTGGCGACAGGCGCGCAGAGCGAGGACCCGCTTGCTCTGATCAAGAATGCCGAGCTGGCGCTGATTTCCGCCAAGCGGCAGGGCGGCGCTTGCGCCCGCGTCTATTCCGCCGATCTGGAAACCCTGGCGCCCGGCGACAGCGTGGCGCTGGAGAGCGAATTGCGTCATGCGCTGGCCGCCGGCCAGCTAGATGTGTTCTACCAGCCCATCATCCGCCTCAGTGATCGCAGCGTGGCGGGATTTGAAGCGTTGCTGCGCTGGCAGCATCCGATCAAAGGCCTCATCTCGCCCGGCGACTTCATCGCCGATTCCGAAGAGACGGGTCTGATTGTCGGCCTGGGCCGCTTTGCGCTGGAGCGCGCCGCCACCGATCTGGCGCATTGGCAGCGCTATTTTCCGCTGAGGCCCCCGCTGTTTGTCAGCGTCAATTTCTCCCGCCGCCAGCTGAAGGATTCCGGTTTTGAGGCGTTGCTCAAGACCATCCTGTCGGGCAGCGGCATCGCGCCGGGCACGCTGAATCTCGAAATCACCGAAAGCGCCATCGCCGCCGATCCCAAGATGCCGCAGATCATGGCGCGCATCCGGGAGGCCGGCGCGGGCCTGTCGATCGATGATTTCGGCACCGGCGCTTCCACCCTGAGCGAGTTCCGCACCCTGCCGGTCGATACGGTCAAGATCGACAAGAGCTTCCTGGCCCGGCATGGCGGCACCGACATCGATACTGACGGCGAAGTGGTTCTGTCCGGCATTGTCGCCATGGCGCATGAATTCAAGCGCGCGGTGGTGGCCGAAGGCATAGAAAACGAAGCCGATGCCAAGTTCCTGGCCAGGATCGGTTGCGAATTCGGCCAGGGCTATTATTTTTCCCACGCTCTCGACGGCGCCGCGGCACTGGAATACATCGCCAAGCATTACAATGCCGCATCTGCCCCTGAACTCGGCTAACCAAGGAGACCAGTATGACGATTAAACTCGGTGACAAGATTCCTTCCGCCACCCTGATGGAAATGCAGGACGGAAAACCCGCGCCTGTCAGCACGGACAGTTTTTTCGGCGGCAAGAAGGTGGCGCTGTTCGCGCTGCCCGGCGCTTTCACGCCGACCTGCTCGGCCAAGCACGTTCCCGGTTTTGTGCAGAATTTCGACTCGCTGAAAGCCAAGGGCGTTGACGCCATCGCCTGTGTCTCGGTGAACGACGCTTTTGTGATGGACGCCTGGGGCAAGGACCAGAAGTCAGGCGGCAAGGTGCACATGCTGGCCGACGGCAATGGCGATTTCACCCGCGCCCTGGGCCTTGAGTTTGACGCCAGCAAGTTCGGCATGGGTAAGCGCAGCCAGCGCTATTCCATGATCGTGGACAATGGCGTGGTGAAGGCGATGAATGTCGAAGAGCCCGGCGCTTTTGAAGTGTCCAGCGCCGAACACATGATCACCCAGCTGCCGTAATCGCCAGGGCGGCCAAAATCAGCGCGGGATGGCATCCCGCGCCAATTGGTCCGCGCGTTCATTCTCGGGGTGGCCGGAGTGACCGGCCACCCATATCCAGTGCACCGTATGCCTGGAGATCTCGTCATCGAGAATCTGCCACAAGTCTTCATTCTTGACCGGCTTCTTGTCGGCGGTCTTCCAGCCTTTTTTCTTCCACCCCAGAATCCATTTTGACGCCCCGTCCATCACATAACGGGAGTCGGTATGAATGGTGACGGCGCTTTGCTTCTTCAGCGCCTTCAGGGCTTCGATCACCGCCATCATCTCCATGCGGTTGTTGGTGGTGGCTTTTTCGCCGCCGGACAATTCTTTTTCGTGATGTCCCGTGCGCAGGATCGCTGCCCAGCCGCCGGGCCCGGGATTGCCGGAGCAGGCGCCGTCCGTGAAAACGTCAATCACAAGCCGTATTCCCGCGCGTGCTTCACCTTGTTGTGGAAGCGCAGCTTCTTGGAATATTCGCGGGGGTCCTTGGGCCGCACCAGCGCGTTGGGGTCCTGGTTCAGCCAGTCATAGGTGCGCGTCAGCAGGAAGCGCAGGGCAGCGCCGCGCATCAGCACGGGCAGGGCGGCGATCTCCGTCTCGCCCAGCGGACGCGCCGCACGATAGGCCTGGATCACGGCCTGCCCCTTGGTGATGTTGTAGCTGCCGTCCAGTTCGAAGCACCAGCTGTTCAGCATGATCGCCAGGTCGTAAATGTAGAAATCATTGCAGGCGAAATAGAAGTCGATCACCCCGCCGATCTGGTCCTGCACGAACAGGACGTTGTCGGGGAAATAGTCGGCATGGATCACGCCGCTGGGAAGCCCGCCGGGCCAGGCCGCGACCAGTTCCGCCAGCGAACTGGAAATCATCTCGCCGAGGCCATCCTCGATGGTGTCCGCGCCGTGGATGGCCTCGGCCAGCGGCCGCCAGCCCTTCGGACCCAGCGCATTGGGGCGGCTGAGGGCAAAACCCTCCTGCGCCTTGTGCAGCTCGGCCATGACCGTAGCGGCGGCGGCGCAGTGCGCGGCATCGGGCCGGCGTAGAGATATGCCGGTGAGAAAGGTGACAATAGCAGCGTGGCGGCCATTCAGGCTGACCAGCGATTTGCCATCCCCGGTCTTCACGGGAAGCGGGCAGTGCACGCCCCGCTCGGCCAGATGCTCCATCAGTCCCAGGAAGAAGGGCAGGTCATCCGGGTTCACCCGCTTTTCGTACAGGGTCAGGATGAAGGCGCCCCGGTCGGTCTGCAGGTAGAAATTGGAATTCTCGATACCCTCGGCGATACCCTTGAAGGACAGGGGCTGGCCGATGTCGTACTGCTTCAGCAGCCGCTCCAATTCCTCGAAACTGACCTCGGTATAAACGGCCATGGTGTTCAGGCCCCCTGCCTAAAATACAGGAAAGCTTGGCTTTTTCGGCGTCCTATGCTTTCCATCACGGGTCTGCTTGGCTATGGTCCGCGCCCAAATTGGCGGTTGGGAGAAGTCGGGCCCGGGCGGCCAAAAGTCAAGCATACCGCAAGGAAGAACCGCGTTGATGAGTCTGCGTCCCCTGGCCCTTGTTGCCCTGTTTGCCCTGCCGCTGCTGGGCTGCAGCCAGAAGATCACGGTCTGCCCGATACCGGCGATCCTGAACGATACCGCCACCGTGACGGTTTTCCGCCCCGGCACGGCGCCCGATCTAGCCAACGAGCTTTATACCGTGTCGCTCAGCCGCGCCGAGGGCGACTGTGTCTACAACAACAGCACCGGAGTGGTGCGGGCCTCGCTCGAACTCACCTTCTACGCCACGCGCGCGCCCTCCAGCGACGGCGCCGCTTACTCCGTGCCCTATTTTGTCGTGGTTCATGAGGGGGCAAAGGTTTACGCCAAGCATGCCTACAGCCTCGATTTCACCTTCGCGCCGGGCGCCGCCACTGCCACCATCAAGCAGGCGCCCAACCAGACCCGCATCAAGATCGAGAACGGCAAGCTGCCCTGGAATTACCAGTTGCTGGCCGGCTTCCAGCTGACGGCGGAGCAGATCGAATATAACAAGAAGAAGGGCCGCTACCTTCCATGACGTCTCTGGCGGCCGAACTGTCGCGAATTGCCGGTGAGGCGTTCGCCGCTGAAGGCTTGGCCGAGAGCTTCGGGCGCGTCGCGGCATCCGACCGGCCCGACCTGGCGCAGTTCCAGTGCAATGGCGCCCTTGCAGCGGCAAAGGCCGCGAAGGCCAATCCCCGCGCTATCGCAGAGAAGATCGCGGTCCGGTTGAAAGCCGAACCGATTTTTGCGAAAGTGGAAATCGCCGGTCCGGGTTTTTTGAATCTCAATCTGGCCGACGCGGCGCTCAGCGCGCGCGCAGCCGCGCTGGCGACAGACGACACGCTGGGCGCACCGGGAACCGGTACAGGCAAGACGGTGGTGATCGATTTCGGTGGCCCCAATGTCGCCAAGCCGATGCATGTCGGTCATCTGCGTTCCTCCATCATCGGCGACTGTTTGCAGCGCCTGTATCGCGCCAATGGCTGGAAGGTCGTCAGCGACGTCCATCTGGGTGACTGGGGCCTGCAGATGGGCCAGCTGATTTCGGAAGTCGAGATAGAAGGCGTCGCCCCGGTCTATTTCGATCCCAATGTCGTGGGGCCTTATTCCGACGATTCTCCGGTCAGCATGGACGACCTGGAAATCCTGTATCCGCGCGCCTCCGCGGCGTGCAAGGCCGATCCGGCGCGGCTGGAAGCGGCGCGGCGCGCCACGGTGGACCTGCAGGCGGGACGCGCCGGCTATCGCGCCCTGTGGCGTCATTTCGTGAAAGTGTCGGAACGCGGGCTGGAACGCGAGTTCGCCGCCCTGGGTGTGAAGTTCGATCTGTGGAATGGCGAGTCTAGTGTGGATGCCCTGATCCCGCCGATGCTGGACGATCTGAAGACGCGGGGCCTGGCCGAGATCAGCGAAGGCGCGTTGGTGGTCCCGGTCGCCCGCGAAGACGACAAGAAGCCGATGCCGCCGCTGATACTGGTGAAGTCCGAAGGCGGTGTGCTGTACGGCACCACCGACCTTGCCACCGTGATCGAACGAGTTCGCAACTATGATCCCACCCTGATCCTGTATGTGGTGGACCACCGCCAGCATGGCCATTTCGAGCAGGTGTTCCGCGCCGCCGCCAGGGGCGACTTGTCGGGCAAGGCGCAGCTTGAGCATGTCGGCTATGGCACCATGAACGGCACCGACGGCAAGCCGTTCAAGACCCGCGCCGGCGGGGTGATGAAACTTCACGACCTGATCGCCATGGCCAAGACCGAAGCTGAGAAGCGGCTGGGCGAGCAGGGAATTGGCGCGGATTTCTCCGCCGAAGAGCGCAGCGAGATCGCCCGCAAGGTGGGGATCGCCACCATCAAATTCGCCGATCTCTCTAACCACCGCACCACCGATTATATTTTCGACCTGGAGCGGTTTTCGAAGTTCGAAGGCAAGACCGGGCCCTATCTCCAGTATGCGGCGGTGCGGGTCCAATCCATGCTGCGCAAGGCGAAGGAACAGGGCGCGTCCATCGGCATCCCTTCTGTCCATTCGGCGGAAGAACGCCGGCTGATCCTGCAGCTTCTGTCGCTGGGCGACATGCTGGCGGCGGCGGAAGACAAGCGCGCCCCCAACATGCTGTGCGAATATGCCTTCGAGCTGGCGCAGAATTTCAGCCGCTTCTACAACGAACATCATGTTCTGTCGGAACCTGATCCGGCCCTGCGGGCGGCCCGGCTGGGGCTTTGCGCCTTGGTCCTAGCGGCCCTGACCTGGGTCCTGGACCTGCTGGGGATCGAAGTTCCCGAAAGAATGTGAGTAACTGCGGCTGATTGCCCGGTTTTGTTGACTCCCCTTTG
Source organism: Rhizobium sp. Q54 (assembly GCA_945860165.1). Lineage (GTDB taxonomy): Bacteria > Pseudomonadota > Alphaproteobacteria > Micropepsales > Micropepsaceae > Rhizomicrobium. The sequence goes on along the minus strand of CAMAPL010000003.1, from coordinate 62,830 downwards.
GCCCCCATTATGATGCTCTGCAACATCCCTGTCCGCCGGAGGCGCTGCGGGGTTGGCCAACACACGATCCCTCGCGGGAGAGAGCACTGAAATTGCCGCCGAAGGAGCAACCGCCCCGGAAACTCTCAGGCAAAAGGACCGCGATCGGGTGATGAACTTCTGGAAAGCGAGGCTGTTACGACAGCCTCCACCGAAGGGGTAACCTAGCGAAAGCCGGGGAAATCTCTCAGGTCCCATGACAGAGGGGTCGCGCTCATGAGGGCGCGTACTCTTGCATCGGGACCGGTATGGCACTTTCGACAGATATCCTGCGCCGCACGCCGCTCTATGCGCTCCATCTCGAGCTGGGCGGCAAGATGGTGCCGTTCGCCGGCTATGAAATGCCGGTCCAGTATCCCGCCGGCATTCTCAGGGAACATCTCCACACCCGCGAAAAGTGCGGGCTGTTCGACGTCTCGCATATGGGCCAGGCCTTCCTGTCCGGCGACATGGCGGCGCTGGAGCGGGTCACGCCCGCCGATGTTGCGGGCCTGAAGGAAGGAATGCAGCGCTACGGCCTGCTGCTGACGCCAGCCGGCACCATCATGGACGACTTCATGTTTTCGCGTCTTGCGGGTGAGGCCGACCTGTACTTGGTGGTCAATGCCGGCACCAAAGAGGCGGACTTCGCTTATATTTCGGAAAAGCTGAAAGGTGCGGCGACCCTAATGCCGCGTCTGGACCGCGCCCTGCTGGCGCTGCAAGGCCCGGCGGCGGCCCAGGTGCTGGAACGTCATTCGCCCGGCATTTCCGATCTCACTTTCATGAAAGTGGCGCGCGCCACCCTGGCTGGTGTTCCTGCCATCATCAGCCGCACCGGATATACCGGCGAAGACGGTTTTGAGATTTCCATCGAAGGCAGCGATGCGGAGTATGTCGCCCGCGCTTTCTTGGGCGAAGCTGAAGTGATGCCTATCGGCTTGGGTGCGCGCGATTCCCTCAGGCTGGAGGCGGGTCTTTGCCTGTATGGCCACGACATGGACGAGAACACCAATCCGGTGGAAGCCAACTTGGTCTGGTCGATCGGCAAGCGCCGCCGCGAGGTGCAGGATTTTCCCGCCGGTGCGAAGATCATGGACCTTGTTGCCAATGGTACGCCGACAAAGCGCGTCGGCATTCGCCCCGAAGGCCGTGCGCCCGCGCGCGAAGGTACAGAGATTACTGACAAGAGTGGCCGCATCATCGGGAAAATAACTTCCGGCGGTTTTGGTCCGAGCCTGAATGCGCCCGTCGCCATGGGCTATGTCGAAAGCGCCTTCGCCGCCGACGGCACGGCGCTCGACCTGATGGTGCGCGGCAAGCTGCTGCCTGCCACCGTGACGCGCATGCCTTTCGTTCCCCATACTTACCGCCGCTAGGAGTTTTTCGATGAGTGAAGTCCGCTATACCGACCAGCATGAATGGATCCGCCTCGAGGGCGACGAAGCCACTATCGGCATCACGAAATTTGCCGCCGAAAGCCTGGGCGATGTGGTGTTCGTCGAACTGCCCGCCAGCGGCAAGGCCGTCGTCGCCGGCGGCGAGGCTGCGGTGGTGGAAAGCGTCAAGGCCGCTAGCGACATCTATGCGCCGGCCGGCGGAACCGTTACCATTGCTAACAGCATGCTAGAAGCCGCGCCCTCCAAGGTCAATGAAGACCCGGAAGGTGAAGGTTGGTTCTTCAAGATCAAGCTGTCCAACAAGGATGAGTTCACCAAGCTGATGGATGCGGTGGCCTACGCGAAATTCGTGGGGTCTCTCTGATGCGTTACCTGCCGATCACCCCCGACGATCGCAGCGCCATGCTGGCGAAGATCGGCGCGCCAAATGTGGACGCGCTGTTCCGCGACGTTCCAAAATCGGCGGTGGTGGCGCTGTCGGCCTTCAACCTGCCAGATACGCAGGGCGAACTGGAAGTCGAGCGCGCCATGTCAAAACTGGCGGCGAAGAATGTCGCGGCCGGCGCCGCGCCCTTCTTCTGCGGGGCGGGCGCCTACAAGCATCATGTGCCTAGCGCCGTCGATCACCTGATCCAGCGGTCTGAATTCCTCACCTCCTACACGCCCTACCAGCCGGAGATCGCGCAGGGCACCTTGCAGTACCTGTTCGAATTCCAGACCCAGGTGGCGCTGCTGACCGGCATGGAAGTGGCCAATGCCTCGCTCTATGACGGTTCGACCGCCACCGCCGAAGCTGTGCTGATGGCCCAGCGTATCACCAAGCGCGGCAAGGCGATCCTGTCGGGCGGGCTGCATCCCCATTATGCGGAAGTCGTGGAAACCGTAGCCGGCCTGTTCGGCCCGGTTGAGCGCACGCCTGTTACGCCGGGTAGCGCCGAAGACATAATTGCCTTGATCGACGACCAGACCGCCTGCGTCGTGGTGCAGAGCCCTGACGTGTTCGGCCTGATCCGCAACCTGCGCCCCATCGCCGAAGCGGCCCATGCCAGGGGCGCGCTGCTGATCGCGGTGGTGACCGAGATCGTGTCGCTGGGCCTGCTGGAGCCGCCGGGTGCGCAAGGCGCCGACATTGTGGCCGCAGAAGGCCAGAGCATCGGCAATGGCCTGAATTTCGGCGGGCCCTATGTCGGCCTTTTCGCCACCCGCGAAAAATTCCTGCGCCAGATGCCGGGCCGTTTGTGCGGCGAGACGGTGGATGCCGAAGGCCGCCGCGGCTTTGTTCTGACGCTGTCCACCCGCGAGCAGCATATCCGCCGCGAAAAGGCGACCAGCAACATCTGCACCAATTCCGGGCTTTGCACTCTGGCCTTCACCATTCATTTGTCCCTGCTGGGCGAGGAAGGCCTGACGCGGCTGGCGCGGCTCAATCATGCCAAGGCATCGGCCTTGGCCGACCGGCTGGCGGCGTTGCCGGGCATCGAAATTTTGACCGGGGCTTTCTTCAACGAATTGACCGTCAAGCTGCCCAAGGCGGCTGCGCCGGTGGTGGAAGCCCTGGCGACCAAGGGTGTGATCGCGGGTGTCCCCGTTTCCCGCCTGCTGCCCAGAGGCAAGGGGTGTGAAAACTTACTGATCCTGGCCGCGACCGAAACCAATACCGACGAAGATTTCGATGCGCTGGTCCTGGCGCTCAAGGAAGCAATCTTATGAGCATGAACAATCAGGGCCGCCCCAGTGGATCGGGCGAAGCATTTCCGGCGAGCATTGCCACCATCTCCGGCGACCGGGGCCTCGATCACGAAGAAGGCTTGATCTTCGAGCTAGGGCACGGCGCCACCGGCGTCGATCTGCCGGACGTACAGATTTCCGACGCCCGCCTGGGCGGCGCGCGCCGCAAGGACGCCATCGGCCTGCCGGGGCTCAGTGAGCCCGAAGTGATCCGCCATTATGTGCGGCTGTCGCGCAAGAATTACGCGATCGACAGCGGGCTTTATCCGCTGGGCTCCTGCACCATGAAGCACAATCCGCGCCTGAACGAGAAGATTGCACGGCTGCCGGGCTTTGGCGACCTGCATCCCCTCGCGCCGCAATCCACCACCCAGGGTGCGCTACAGGTGATTTCACAGTTGATGAACTGGCTGACCACCCTGACCGGTATGCCCGCCGTGGCGATGTCGCCCAAGGCCGGCGCGCATGGCGAACTCTGCGGGTTGCTGGCAATCCGCGCTGCCATCGCAGCGCGCGGCGAAACCCGTCCACGCATCCTGGTGCCGGAATCGGCCCATGGCACCAACCCCGCCACCGCCGCCTTTGCCGGTTTCACGGTGGACGAGGTGCCCGCCAAGCCCAATGGCCGCGTCGACGCTGAAGCCCTGAAGGCCAAGCTGGGCCCGGACGTGGCGGCGATCATGCTGACCAATCCCAACACTTGTGGGTTGTTCGAAGGCGAGATCGTCGATATCGCCAAGGCGGTGCATGAGGCGGGCGCGTATTTCTATTGCGACGGCGCCAACTTCAACGCCATCGCCGGCAAGGTGCGCCCTGGTGACCTGGGCATCGACGCCATGCACATCAATTTGCACAAGACCTTTTCCACCCCCCATGGCGGCGGCGGTCCGGGTTCAGGCCCGGTGGTTCTGTCCGAACGGCTGGCGGCTTACGCGCCCATTCCGCTGCTGGTGGCTGGCGAAAACGGACTACGGCTGATCGAAGACGCGGCGGATGCGCCGTACGGCGCCAAGCCCTTCGGCCGCATGTGCGCCTTCCATGGCCAGATGGGTATGTTCACCCGGGCGCTGACCTACATGCTCAGCCATGGCCGCGACGGCGTGCGCCAGGCCAGCGAAGACGCGGTGTTGTCGGCCAATTATATCCTGGCCTCGCTGAAGGACGTGATGAGCGCGCCCTTCGGTGACGGGCCCTGCATGCATGAGGCGCTGTTCGACGACAGCTTCCTGGAAGGTACCGGGGTCACCACGCTCGATTTCGCCAAGGCGATGATCGACGAAGGCTATCACCCCATGACCATGTATTTCCCGCTGGTGGTGCATGGCGCCATGCTGATCGAGCCTACGGAATCGGAATCCAAGTATTCGCTCGACCGCTTCATCCATGTGCTGCACACATTGGCCACGGAAGCGCGCGCCAAGCAGACCGCGCGCTTTGCCGGCGCGCCGCATCTGGCGCCGCGCCGCCGGCTGGACGAGACGGCGGCGGCCCGCAAGCCGGTGCTGCGGTGGAGGCCTAATCCGCTGAAGGCAGCGGCGGAGTAGGTCTTCTTGTCATTCCCGCGAAAGCGGGAATCCAACTTTGTCTAAAAGAATTTGGATGCCCGCTTTAGCGGGCATGACAGTGTGACTACTTGCAGGTGCTGATTTTCAGGCCCGGTGGCAAACGGGTCGCGGCGTTGCTGCACGCCACATCCAGCTGCCCCTGGGTGAGCCCCTTCACCTTGCGCAGGTCGGTACCGAGGAATGAGGTGATCGAAGTCTTCGCGCCCGTCAGGTCGGCGCCGCTGAGTTCGGTGCCACGAAAGCTGGCATTGGTGAAATTGGAAAAGGACATGCACATCAGGGTCGCGTTGGCGCCGTCAAAATTGGCGCCGTGCAGGTCGTGTTCCTTGACGCAGGTGTTGCTGAGATCGGCGCCTGATAGATTGCAGCCGACACAATCCACAATGCCGCCCTGGATTTTCGCCACCGCGGCCGGATCGGCGGCATGGGCCGGAAGCGCCAGTAAAAGTAGGGTTGCAAGAGTGGCGCAACATGCGCATGGCTACACGCTGGCCTCGAGGTGGTTACCAATTGGTTTAAGCCGGGGCGTGGAACAACCGGGAACGGGTCCCGCCGGCCAGCGTTTTCTCTTTATGCAGATTGTCCAGCCAGAGCAGGCGGCCCAAATGCGCAACCTCGCGGCTGAGCTGCGGGATCAAGCGGCGCGCACCGTCTTGCCCGACTACTAGGACAAATTCGAACGCGCTGCGCGCGATCTTGAAGCCTTGGCGCAACGGCTGGAAAGTCACTGCCGGTTCCATCTGGCGCCTTAAGCCCGAACTTCCTCAAACGTCAAACAATCGCCGATATAGCGGTTGAAAAAAAGCGCCTAGGGAATCGGCGAAAATCAGGCCGTCATAGAGTTCCTGCGGTACATCCCGATAGACATAGATACGACCCGATTCCAGGAACCTGGCGCGAAAGGTATGCGCCCGCTCGTCATAGGAAAGCTGCTCAAGGGCGGTGGACTGGACATAGGCCATGTACCGAAAACGGACAGAGCCGCGAATTTCTCCAAAAAAAGCGCAGGACCTATGCGCCCTGCGCTATTTCATGACAGCCCCGCCAGAAAACCTATGAGCAGCCCGAGGTCGAACCGCAGGTGTTGCACTTCATGCAGGTGCCGTTGCGCACCAGGGTGAAGTTGCCGCAGGCTCCGCAATTATCGCCTTCAAAGCCTTTCATCCGCGCCTCGGCCGCCCGCGCCGCGCGGGTATCGCGCGGCCTGGCCATCACGACTTCAAGTTGGGCGACTTGCGCCCCCACAGGCGACGTAATCACCGCCTCGACGCTGGCGCGGATTTCCGACAGGTCCACCGTCTCATGGTCCGGGTCATTTTCGGCCTCGAAGGCGCCCTGCTGGAAATGCTCGTCCTCGGCCAGCATCTTGGGCGCCGCGCCGCCGCGCACCACCGCCATCTGGGTACGGCCACGCAAGTACCCGCTGGAGGCCAGCTTGGAAATCGCAACCTCTTGGGTGCCGACATCGCTGCCTCCTTGGCCCAGGTCTTCGTCGGATGACGGGACCACATGGGCGAGATCGGTGCGGCCCAGATAGGACACGCCCAGTTCGCGGAAGATATAGTCCAGTACGCTGGTGGCGTTCTTGATGGAATCGTTGCCGATCACCAGGCCCGCCGGTTCAAAACGGGTGAAGGTGAAGGCCTCGACGAACTCCTCCAGCGGCACGCCATATTGCAGGCCGACCGAGATGGCGATGGCGAAATTGTTCATCAGGCTGCGGAACGCGGCGCCTTCCTTGTGCATGTCGATGAAGATTTCGCCCAGCCGCCCGTCTTCATACTCGCCCGTATGCAGATAAACCTTGTGGCCGCCGACAATGGCCTTCTGGGTGTAGCTCTTGCGGCGATGGGGTAGGCGCTCGCGCTCATGGCTGCGGATTTTCTCGATCACCCGTTCGACGATGCGCTCGGTGACCACCGTTTGCTGCGCGGGCGCGCGCAGGACTTCCGGCAGCAGGTCGTCTTCTTCCTCGTCGGCAAAGGCAAAGACCTGACTGGCCAGCGGCTGGCTCAGCTTGGAGCCGTCGCGGTACAGGGCGTTGGCCTTCAGGCCCAGTCGCCAGGACAGCATATAGGCCTCGCCGCAGTCCGCCACCGCGGCGCTGTTGGACATGTTGATGGTCTTGGAGATGGCGCCAGAGATGAAGGGCTGCACCGCCGCCATCATGCGGATATGCGCCTCCACGCTCAGGGAGCGCTTGCCGATGCGCCCGCAGGGATTGGCGCAGTCGAACACCGGCAGATGCTGCTCCTTCAGATAGGGCGCGCCTTCCAGGGTCATGGCGCCGCAGACATACATGTTGGCGGCGTCGATATCGGCGCGGCTGAAACCCAGGGTCTTCAGCATGTCGAAGTCCGGCGCGTCCATGGCGGCGGCGTCCAGCTTCAGTACCTGGGCGCAGAACGTGGTGCCGAGGGTGTATTTGTTGAAGACAAAGCGGATGTCGAAGGCCGCTTCCAGCGCCGCCTCGATCTCGGCGATCTGTTCGTCGCCGAAACCCTTGCCGCGCAGGGCGTCGTAATTGATGCGGCCCTGGTAGTCCTCCAGCGTGCCGTGGCCCACCGCATAGGCGACGATGGCGTCGATTTCCGCTTGGCCATAGCCTAGATTGGCCAAGGCTTCGGGCACGCAGCGATTGATGATCTTGAAATAACCGCCGCCCGCCAGCGTCTTGAACTTGACCAGGGCAAAGTCCGGCTCGACGCCCGTGGTATCGCAATCCATAACCAGGCCGATGGTGCCGGTGGGCGCGATCACGCTGGCCTGGGCGTTGCGGAAGCCGTGTTCCTTGCCGAGGGTGAGCGCGTCATCCCAGGCGCGCTTGGCGGCGGACGCCAGTTCGCCGTCGGAAATCGCTTTCAGGTCCAGCGGCACGGGCAGGACGGAAAGCTTCTCATAGCCCTTTTCTTCGCCATGCGCGGCGCGGCGATGGTTGCGTATGACCCGCAGCATCGCCTCCTTGTTGGCGGCATATTCCGGGAAGGCGCCCAGCTTGCCCGCGATTTCGGCGGAGGTGGCATAGGAAACGCCCGTCAACAGCGCCGAAATGGCGCCTGCAATGGCGCGGCCCTCGCGGCTGTCATATGGCACGCCCGCGCTCATCAACAACCCGCCGATATTGGCGAAGCCGAGGCCGAGGGTGCGGTAGTCGTAGGACAGCTGCGCGATTTCCTTAGAGGGGAACTGCGCCATCAGCACCGAAATTTCCAGCACCATTGTCCAGAGCCGCGTACCGTGCTCGAAGCCTACGACGTCGAAGGTCTTGATACCTTCGCCCTTGCGAAACTGCATCAGGTTCAGCGAGGCGAGGTTGCAGGCGGTATCGTCCAGAAACATGTATTCGCTGCACGGATTGGAGGCGCGGATTTCGCCGCCCGCCGGGCAGGTGTGCCAGTCATTGATGCTGGTGTGGAACTGGATGCCGGGATCGGCGCAAGCCCAGGCCGCATAGGACACCTTGTCCCACAGATCGCGCGCCTTGAGCGTCTTGGCGGCCTTGCCGTTGCCGCGATTGGTGAGCTGCCAGTCGCCGTCTTCCAGCACCGTCTTCAGGAAGGCGTCGGTGACCCGTACCGTGTTGTTCGAATTTTGCCCTGCCACCGAAGTGTAGGCTTCGCTGTCCCAGTCGGTGTCGTAAGTGCGGAAGTCAACCTCCTTGAAGCCCTGGCGCGCGAAACTGATGACCCGCTCGATCAGATTGTCGGGGATCATGCTCTTGCGGGCTGCCTTGATCTCGCGGCGCAGCGCCGGGTTCTTCAGCGGATCATAGCAATCGCCGCCCGAGCCTTCGCAATTGACGCAGGCCTTCAGCACCGCCTTGAGATGGCGTTCCGCCAGCTTGGAGCCGGCGACCAGGGCTGCGACCTTCTGTTCTTCAATCACTTTCCAATCGATGAAGTCCTCGATATCGGGATGGTCGATATCCACGATCACCATTTTGGCGGCACGGCGCGTGGTGCCGCCCGACTTGATGGCGCCGGCGGCGCGGTCGCCGATTTTCAGGAAGCTCATCAGGCCGGAAGATTTACCGCCGCCCGACAGCCGTTCGTCGGCGCCGCGCAGGGGCGAGAAATTGGTGCCCGTGCCCGAACCGTATTTGAACAGACGCGCTTCGCGCGTCCACAAATCCATGATGCCGCCTTCATTGACCAGATCGTCCTTGATGCTCTGGATGAAGCAGGCATGGGGCTGGGGATGTTCGTAGGCGGACGTGGATTTTGTCAGCCGGCCGCTCTTGTGATCGACATAGTAATGGCCCTGGCCGGGACCATCGATGCCATAGGCCCAGTGCAGGCCGGTGTTGAACCATTGTGGCGAGTTGGGCGCGCATTTCTGCGACGCCAGCATGTGGCAGAGTTCGTCATAGAAGGTGCGGGCGTCGGTCTCGGCGTCGAAATAGCCGCCTTTCCAGCCCCAATAGGTCCAGGTGCCTGCCATACGGTCGAACACTTGCTTGGCGGATTTCTCGCCGGTTGTTTCCTTGCTGTCCTTGGCTGCCTGACGGCGCCAGAGGAATTCCGGCACGCCTTCCTCCGCAACCGGCTTGAGGGCTTTGGGGACGCCCGCCTTGCGGAAGTATTTCTGCGCCAGCACATCGCTGGCCACCTGGCTCCAGCTTTCCGGCACCTCGATGTCGGTCTGGGCGAACACGATCGAGCCGTCGGGGTTCCGGATTTCGCTGGCGGCGTTGCGGAACGCGATGCCTTCGTAAGGTGAGTGACCCTCAACCGTAAAATGACGGCGAATGCGCATGGCGATAACCCCGGATTGGATGTTCTGACTGGCCCCAGCCCCCTCTACCCGGCAGTTTCGGGGGCAGTTTCCCGTCCGCAAAGGGCCCCTTTTGAGAGGTTTTGCGGTCTGAAAGCGTCGCCAGATCTGGTGGTCACAAGAGGTAACTGGCCCAAAGTATGGACCCGGCCAAAAGGCCAGCGCAAGCCAATAGTGGTTACCGAGATCTTAATCACAACATGTGGCGGTCGGGAACCAAGCCAAAAAGCCGCGAGTCAAGCGGGCCTCGGATTAAGGCTCCGAAATATTTTTTGCGTGGTTTGATCACAGGGACGGGCAGGGCTTTGGACGGTTTGGGGATAAGCTAAAAAGCCAGTCTCTCACGCAATGCAGCATTGGCGCAAAATTCGCCCAGCCCCTATAGTCCGGGCGAATCCTCGCAGCGGTTTGGCATGCTTTTCTCGTGGTGGAAGTCGCAGACACTTGGAACCTGGGTTCAGACCAAGCTGTCCGGAAGCCCCGTGGGCACCGACGATTTCGGTAATCGCTACTTCCAGAACAAGGACGCCTTGCGCCGCTGGGTCGTCTATAACGGCACGGTCGAGGCCAGCCGCGTCCCGCCTGACTGGCATGGCTGGCTGCACCACACCTATGCCGAACCGCCCACCCGCGCGCCTCTCAAGACCCGGTCCTTTGAGATGCCGCACCAGCCCAATCTCACCGGCACCGAAGGCGCCTACAAGCCGGGCGGCAGCCTGTCGCGCGGCGGCGCTCGTCCGCCCGCCACCGGCGATTACCAGGCCTGGAAACCGGACTGAATTATGAGCACCCGCGTCATGCAGCAAAGCAACATCGCCGAAACCATCATCGGCGCCATCGTCGTGGCCGTGGCGGTTGGCTTCCTGGCCTTCACCTATACGCGCACCGGCAGCGGCAGCCTGTCAGGCTATGAGCTCAACGCCCGGCTGCCCAAGGTGGACGGGTTGGGGATCGGCACCGATGTGCGGCTCGCCGGGATCAAGATCGGCACGGTCGCCGACCTGACGCTGGACCCCAAGACCTATCTGGTCACGGTGCATATGAATGTCCGCGACGACATCAAGATTCCTTCGGATTCTAGCGTGCTGGTGACCTCTTCGGGTTTCCTGGGCAGCCAGTATCTTTCGATCACCCCCGGCGGTGACCAGAAGATGATGGCGAAGGGCGAGTTCTTCGAAAGCGTCCAGGGCTCGATCGATTTGATGAGCATGGTCGGCCGCTTCGCCACTGGCGCCAGCACCACCAACCAGCCGCCGACGCCCAAGCCCGCACAGCCGCCGCTGGGCAGTGGTCCGTGAAGCGTTTCGCACTGGCGGGACTGGTTCTGATGGCCGCAGGCGCAGCGGTGGCCCAGACCGCCTCCACCCCCAGAACAGTCATTCCCAATCCACCGCCGCTCAGCACGGCGCCCAACAATGCACCGGGGGCTGATACGCCAGCGGCCCAGCCGCCCATCGCGCCCCAGGGCGGCACGTCGCTGATGATGCTGGGGCTGGACAAGATCACGGGGCGTCCCACCAGCATCACCGCGCCCATCGGCAAGCAGGTGAGGTTCGCCACCCTAACCATCACCGCGCGCTTCTGCTATTCCACGCCCGCCAGCGAAACGCCCGAAACCGCGGCCTTTGTGCAGATCGAGGACCATCGTCCCGACCAGCCCGGGCGCAAGATTTTTTCCGGCTGGATGTACGGCTCCAGCCCGGGCCTCAACGCCGTGGAGCATCCGCTCTATGACGTGTGGGTGCTGGGCTGCAACAACAATGCGGCCAAACTCGCCGCCAACAAGTCGACCGCTCCGGTCAAGGTTCGGGCGCCGGATTCCTCCGACAATGAACAGATCCAGGTGCTGCCCGAAGGCGCCAGCCAGTAGTCAGAATAAAGGCCAGATCGCTTCGCGGCTGAGCGCCTGATTCAACAAAACCAGATAGTGCGCGCGCGGGATTTCCACCGCGCCAAACTGCGTCAGATGCGCGGTGATGAACTGGGTGTCCAGCAGGACAAAACCGCCGCGCTTCAGCGCGTCCACCAGATGCACCAGCGCGACCTTGCTGGCATCGCGCGCGCAAGAGAACATGCTCTCCCCGAAAAAGGCCCCGCACAGCCGCACCCCGTAAAGCCCACCTACCAGCAGATCGTCCTGCCAGCATTCGATCGAGTGGGCGTGGCCGCCGGCATGCAGCGCGGTGTAGAGGCGCAGGATCTCGTCATTGATCCAGCTCTCGTCCCGTCCGGGACCGGGCGCAGCACAGCCCCGTATCACATCGGCGAAGGCATGGTCGGCGGTGACGGTGAAGCGGCGGGCGCGCACTGTGCGGGCCAGGCGCTGTGGCACATGGAATGCATCCAGCGGAAGGATGCCGCGCTTGTCCGGCGACACCCAGTACAGCATGGGATCGCCGCGCCGCTCCGCCATGGGGAACAGGCCCTCGGCATAGGCGCGCAGCAGGATGTCAGGCGTGAGCCGGGGGCCATGCATCCGGGCAGGATAGCGTGACACGCTATCCTGCGCGATATTTGTTTACCCCAATCTGTCGCAGCTCAGGTCGGCTGCGCCGACACTTCGCTACGCCCCCCTCTAACGGCTTCGCCGTGAGGGGAAATAGAGCTGTCGGATGCTGATGGTCGCGCCGCGAAATGCGGCGCTTGCGATCTGCTACTTCTTGTTGATCGAGAAGGCGCCGGGACCGGCCGCGGCGATATAGAGGAACAGGAAGCAGAACAGGATGGCCGCGTCACCCCGGTTGAGGACCGGGAAGAAGTTCTGCGGCGCATGGGCGATGAAATAGGCACAGGCCATGGTGCCGGAGGCGATGAAGGCGGCGGGGCGGCTATAGAAGCCAATAACGATCAGTGCGCCGGCAATAATTTCGATGACGCCCGCAGCGCCACCCAGCGAAGCGAGCGGGGGATGCATTCCGCTCGGCGGAAAATTCAGGTGTTTGGTGGTGCCATGCGCCATGAACAAAAGGCCTGCCATGATGCGGGTGATGCCCAAAATCTGGGATGCGTATTTGTCCAGAAAACCCATACTGACTCCCTCCGTTTGTTGTTTGTGAGGGAACTCTAGCGGCTATGGCGTTCTGCGCAGGTCCTGCTGGAAGGCGGCGACGCCATGGGGCGGGATCAGTATCTGCGCCGCATAACCCGGATTGACGATAACGCCATAGCCCTGTGGCAGGCGCCGGAAGAAATGGGAGCCGGCTGTCTGCAACAGGTGAGGCGCCGTGTCGGCAGGCACGCGCGATCGCGCTGTATACACCGTGACATAGGTATCACCCGCCTGCTCTATCAGGACGGGCTGGAAGCGGCTGCCATCTTCGCGCACGTCATCCCGGCTGGGCACATAGAGGGTCGCGGCCGCGATTTCGCGCAGCAAGGCGTCGCCCGACAGATCGTCATTCTGGGCGGCCAGGATGCGGTGGTCGATGGGAGCTTCAGCCGCGAAGGGCAGCAGCGTCATGGGGACGCTAGTGTCCCAGCTTGGCGAGATAATTCTCCAGCCAGTGGATGGAATAGTCGCCGTTGATGATGTCCGGCTCGCGCACCAGATTCTGGAACAGCGGAATGGTGGTCTCGATCCCGCCCACCACCAGCTCGTCCAGCGCGCGGCGCAGCCGTAGCAAACATTCATTGCGATTGCGCGCATGCACAATCAGCTTGCCGACTAGGCTGTCGTAATAGGGCGGGATACGATAGCCTGCATAGATCGCGGAATCGAACCGTACCCCCAACCCGCCCGGTGTGTGGAACTGGGTGATGGTGCCGGGCGAGGGCCGGAAGGTGAAGGCGTTTTCCGCATTGATGCGGCACTCGATGGCATGGCCTTCGAAGATAATGTCCTTCTGGGTGAAGCCCAGAGGCGCGCCGGCGGCGATGCGAATCTGCTCGCGCACGATATCGATGCCGGTGATGGCCTCGCTGACGGGATGCTCGACCTGCAGGCGGGTGTTCATCTCGATGAAATAGAAACGGCCATCTTCATAGAGGAATTCTATGGTGCCGGCGCCCAGATAGCCCAGCTTGGTGAGCGCCTTTGTGACAACGCCGCCGATCTCGTCGCGTTCCTGCGCGTTTAGCGCCGGGCTGCCCGCTTCCTCCCAGACTTTCTGGTGGCGGCGTTGCAGGGAACAATCACGCTCGCCCAGATGCACGACATGGCCATGGGAGTCGGCCAAGATCTGGATTTCGATATGGCGCGGGCGCTGGAGGTATTTCTCCATATAGACGGTGTCGTTGCCGAAGGCGGCCTTGGCTTCGGTGCGGGCCTGGGAGAGGGCAAAGGACAGTTCGCCGGAATTCTTGGCGACCTTCATGCCGCGCCCGCCGCCGCCCGCCGTGGCCTTGATCAGGACCGGGTAGCCGATTTCTTCCGCCGTCCGGGCGGCATCGGCGTCGCTGACTTCGCCGTCTGAGCCCGGCACGGTGGGGATACCCAGATCCCTCACCGTCTTCTTGGCGGTGATCTTGTCGCCCATCATGCGGATATGATCGGGCGTGGGACCGATGAAGGTCAGTCCGTGTTCCTTGATGATGTCAGCGAATTTGGCGTTTTCCGACAGGAAGCCATAGCCGGGATGGATGGCCTCTGCGCCGGTGATCTCGCAGGCGGCGATGATGGCGGGAATGTTGAGATAGGACTGGGCGGCGGCAGGCGGGCCGACACAGACGCTCTCATCAGCCAGGCGCACATGCATGGCGTCGGAATCCGCCGTGGAGTGGATCGCCACGGTGGCGATGCCCATCTCCTTGCAGGCGCGGATGACGCGAAGGGCGATTTCGCCGCGATTGGCGATGAGGACTTTCTCGAACATCAGACGATGACGGCGAGGGTCTGGCCGAACTCGACAGGCGTGCCGTCGCCGACGCTGATTTCCCTGACGGTGCCACCCTTGGGCGCGGTGATGGCGTTCATGGTCTTCATTGCTTCGATGATGAACAGCGTGTCCCCTTCTTTTACCGTCTTGCCGACCGCGACGAAGTGTGGCTTGCCGGGTTCGGGCGACAGATAGACGGTGCCGACCATGGGCGAGGGGACAGCGCCCACCGGCGGGCCAGAGGGTGCCGGCGCGGCAGAGGCAGGCGCGGCTGCGGCGGGGGCAGCCGCCATGGTGGTGGCGCTGGCGCTGGCGCCGCTGGCACGGCTGACGCGGATGCGCGCGCCGTTATGCTCGATCTCGATTTCGGTAAGGCCGGTTTCCTTCAGCAGCTTGGCCAGCTCGCGCACGGCGCCTGCATCGACGCCGGGCTTGCCCGATGATTTGGCCGTGGGCTGGGGCGCGGACTTGGCGGCTGGCTTCTTTTTCTTCGTGCTCATTTCGACACCTTGAGAATTTCAGCCACCGCGTCGACGGCGCGCAGATAGCCCTGCGCGCCCAGCCCCATGATAATGCCGGTGGCTCCCTTGGAGACATAGGAATTGTGGCGATAGGGCTCGCGTTTGTGAATATTGGAAAGATGAACTTCGATCACCGGAATTTTCAGCGCCTGGATGGTGTCCAGAATGGCGATGGAGGTATGGCCATAGCCCGCCGGATTGATGATCACCGCGCAGCCGCTGGTGCGGGCTTCCTGAAGGTGATCGACAATTTCGCCTTCGCGGTTGGACTGGCGGAAGACGATGGCAAGGCCGTGGCTCTTGGCCTGGTCGGCGCACATCTTTTCGATCGCGGCTAAGGTGGTGTAGCCATAGACCTCCGGTTCGCGGACCCCGAGCAGATTGAGATTGGGGCCGTTGAGAATATATATCGGTAAGATCTTGGATTGTTTGGATTTTTTTGCCATAGACTTTCCGGTGGTAAAGCTGATTCAAGCCTTATAATCGCATCTAGATGGATACGGAAATGCTTAAGGGACTGCGTCCATGGCACTGAAAGTCACCCTGAACGGCGAAACGCGGCAGCTGGCTGCGCCCACCAGCGTGCGCGGCCTGCTGGAAAGCCTGGGGCTGGACCCGGCCAAGATCGCCGTGGAGCGCAATCTGGAAATCGTGCCGCGCTCGACCTATGGCGATGTCGCGGTGGTGGACGGCGACCGGCTGGAAATCGTGCACTTCATCGGCGGCGGCAATGCGCCGGCGGCGGTGCCACGCGAGGACAAACCGTTCATCCTAGCCGGCAAGACCTACAAATCACGCCTGATCATCGGCACCGGCAAGTTTAAGGACTATGCGCAGAATGCGGCGGCGCTGGAGGCCAGCGGCGCGCAGATCATCACCGTGGCGGTGCGGCGCGTGAATCTCACCGATCCGGGTCAGCCGCGGTTGGTTGACTTCATTGATCCCAAACACGTCACCTTTCTGCCCAATACGGCGGGCTGCTTTACCGGCGAGGATGCGGTTCGGACCTTGCGGCTGGCGCGCGAGGCGGGCGGCTGGTCTTTGGTCAAGCTGGAAGTGCTGGGCGAGAAGAAGCTGCTGTATCCCGACATGATCGAAACCCTGCGTGCCACCGAGATGCTGTCGAAGGACGGTTTCCAGGTAATGGTCTATTGCAGCGACGATCCCTTGATGGCCAAGCGGCTGGAAGATGTCGGCGCGGTAGCGATCATGCCGCTGGCGTCGCCGATCGGCTCGGGCATGGGCATCCAGGCGACCGTGAACATCCGCATGATCATCGAGGATGCCAAGGTGCCGGTGATCGTGGATGCCGGCATCGGCACGGCGTCGGATGCGGCGGTGGCGATGGAGCTGGGCTGCGACGGGGTGATCTCCAATACTGGGATCGCCCATGCCCGCGATCCGTTGCAGATGGCGGAAGCGATGAAACTGGCGGTGGAGGCCGGGCGCCTGGCCTGGCTGGCGGGGCGGATGCCGAAGAAGGCTTATGCCGATCCGTCCAGCCCGCTATCAGGACTGATCTAGCTCTTCATTGCTTCGGCTATGGTGGCATCTTCCAGCATCCCGGGGCGCAGCTTGCCGTTCAGGATGAAGGTGGGCGTGCCATCGATGCCGGTCTTGCGGGCCAGTGCGATGCTGGCATCCAGCGATTTCTGGATTTCCGGGTCCTGGATGTCGGCCTTCAGCTTCGCCACGTCCATGCCCGCCTTGGCGGCATTGGCATAGATCATCGCTTCGGTGATCGCGCCTTCCTCGGCCAGCAGCGCAAAGTGGAAGTCCATATACTGTTCGCGCTGCCGGCGTGCTGCCAGCGAGGCCTTGGCGGCAAAGATGGCGCTGGGGCCGTGCAGCTGCTCGATCGGATATTCGATGAAGGCGAAGCGGACCTTGTCCTTGTTGGCTTCGTAGAATTTGCGGATCGCCGGTAACGAGGCACGGCAGAAGGGGCAGTCGTAATCGTAGAATTCCACAAAGGTGTTCTTGGCGTCGGCCGGGCCGGTGACGAAGGCGATCTTGGGATCGAAAAATGCTGCCTTGTTCATCAGGGCGGAAGTTTGCTGCGCCTTCTGCTTCATTTCTTCCTGTTGCTGGTAGCGGCCCAGCATCGCCGCCGCCAGCTCGGGACGGTTCATCAGAAAGGTCTGCATCTGCACGTCGTTGATCGGCATCATGCCCCTGTCCGCCATGGTCAGGATGACGGCCACGGCCAGCGCCGCGCCGCCGACGGCGCCGGCAAGGGTAATCACAAAGGCTCGCATATTTATCCTCGTTGCTGGCTCGCTAGGGGACCGGCGGCGCCGATAATGTCCTGGGCGCGCTCCCAATCCGCGCCGCCCTGGGTCAGCTTGCCCCGCGCGCGGGTGGCAAACACCAGGGCGCGGCGCATGTCGCCCGCATTGTACCACAGTTCGGCGGTGGACAGATCGGCCATCGGCACGTTCTTGAGCGCGCTATAGGCCTGGGCGGTCTGGTACCAAGTGAAGATGTCGTCATCCTCCACCAAAATCGCGGCCTTCAGATTCTTCAGCGCATCTTCCGCCAGCGCCGGATTTTCCGTCGCGAGCTGGGCGCCCGCCAGGGCCAGCCGCAGCTGCGGCGCATTGGGGCGCAGGTTCACGGCCTTCTGGTAATCGGCAAGGGCCAGTCCCGGCTTGGCCATGCTGACCTGGATTTGGCCGCGCACTTCATAGAAATACGGATTGTTGGGTTCTTCATCGATCAGGCTGGTGATCTCGGCCAGTGCCTTCTGGAAATTGGGCTGGCGCATATAGGTGAATGAGCGGGCATAGCGCGCCGTCGCGCTGGTGTCGGAAACCGGATAGCGGGTCAGCGCATCCTTCACCGGCAACACAAAGCCTGCCAGCTTGGCCTGCACCATCTGGAATGTGTTCAGCGCCTGCGGTGAATCCTGCACTTCGCGATAAGGCGATGCCTCGACTTTCTGGTTGAGGTCGAAGACGCGGTCCTGGCCTACAGGGTGGCTGGAGCCAAACCGGTCAGGCCGGTTGTAGACCGCGCGCATCGCATCGGCCTGTGCGAAACGCCGGAAGGTGTTGTACATGCCCATCGGCGACTGGCGGGTGGCAAGCAGTAGCTTGGCGGCGATCTGGTCGGCAGAGGATTCCTGCACGCGGGTGAAGGTGGCGAATTGCGCTTCCGCGACGGCCTGGCCCAGACCCATCATCACCATGCCGAGTTCGCCGGCGCCCGCCAGCATGGCGCCAAGGCCGATCACCAGCGAGGCCAGCATCGGGATCATCGCCTTCTTCGCGCCAAAGCTGCCGCGCGTCAGATGCGCCCCGGAGATATGCCCGGTTTCATGCGCCATCACGCCGATCAGTTCGTTGGGCGTGCGCAGCCACAGTAGCATGCCGGCGCAGATGAAGATGTTGGCCGGCTGCATTGCGAAGGCGTTGAGGCTGGGGTCGCCCACCAGATGGGTCTTCACCGAATTGGGATCGAGGCCGGCAGCGCGCGCCAGCGGCGCCTCATAGCTTTTGAGCATTTCCTCGGTTTCGGTGTCGCGCAGAAGGCCGATTCCCTGGGCGTCCGCGGGCAGGGCATAGGCCAGCAATGCGGTGGCGAAACCGGCGGCGAAGCTGAATTTGCGGAAGGTAACTGGCGACAAACCGGAATTCTCCTGATGCCTCGACCAACCCCGTGCGAACCGTATGGTCGCCGGCCCGAAACGTCAAATAATACGACTTCTTTCTCCGATCCCGCTGGGGCATAAAGGCCCCTTCGAAAACAGCCATTTTCAGGATGAAAACCGCGTCATGCTGTCCAAGCGTCTTTCCGCCCTGCTTGCCGCGCCCCTACTGGTGCTGGGCGGCTGTAATACCATTGCTTCGATTGGCGACAATGTCGCCGCGACGGTGGGGCTCGCGGACGAGGCGCCCCGCAGTTACACCTCAAGCGAAGTGTCCGAGCCGACCCGGGCTGGCATGGCGGTGAGCGATGAGCCGCTGGCGGCGCGCGCGGGCGCATCCGTGCTGGCGTCCCAGGGCAACGCGGTGGACGCCGTGGCCGCCATGTTCTTCACCCTGTCGGTGACCTATCCGGCGGCGGCCGGGCTGGGCAGCGGCGGCATCTGCCTGGTGCGCGATGCGGGCGGCCATATCACTGAGTTCAATTTCCTGGCCCGTGCGCCGGCACGCGGCGGCGCCTATGCGGTGCCGGGCGCGGTGCGCGGTTTTGCCGACATGCAGAGAATCCACGGTGCGCTGCCATGGCAACGCTTGGTGGCGCCGGCCGAGGCCTATGCCGCCACCGGATTTCCCATTTCCCAGGCGCTCTCGGTGCGGCTCGCCGCCGCGCAAAATGTGGTGCGCCTGGATGCGGAACTGGCGGCGGAATTCCTGGACGAATCCGGCCAGCCGCGCATAACAGGCACCGAAGTGCGCAACCCGGCGCTGGGACTGACGCTGGGCCAGATACGCCTGGGCGGCGCGGACGGTTTCTACAAGGGCGCGGTCGGCGCGCGTATCGAGGCCTATTCACTGGCGCAAGGCGGTGCCGTCACCCTGGATGAACTGGCGGCGATCAGCACCCAGCAGGGCCCGGCGCGTACACGCAATGTGGGAGACATGGTGATCTACCAGCCTGGCGCGCGTACCGGCGCGGGCGCTTTCACCAGTTCGCTGTTCGACAATCTTTCGCGCCAGCGCAGCACGGGCGAGGCCGCCGTCGCGGCGGCGGTGCGCCAGTCGCTGACGTCCTTCGGCGTCGCCAGCCTGCCGCGCGATCTCGGCTCCACCGGGTTTGCTGCGGTGGATACTAACGGCCAGACGGCGTCCTGCGCCATCACGCTCAACGGCCCGTTCGG
Source organism: Rhizobium sp. Q54 (assembly GCA_945860165.1). GTDB lineage: Bacteria > Pseudomonadota > Alphaproteobacteria > Micropepsales > Micropepsaceae > Rhizomicrobium. Next base: position 43,186 of record CAMAPL010000003.1, on the reverse strand, counting down.
GTCGGGCCGCACGGCCGCCGGCACCGGTGTGGTGCTGGCGGCTTCGCCCACCGGGCCGGCGGGGCTCGCAAGCGCGTTTCTGACGCCCCTGACCGCCGTCGGCGGTGACAATGTGACATTGACCGCTGTGGGAGCCGGCGGGCCGAACGGCACCGCAGCGGCGGTGTATGCGGTGCTGGAAGCGGCGCGTGGGCGTGCGATGGGCAAGCGGGGTGACCTGCGCAGCACCGGAGCGGCGCCCTTCGACACGGTCAATGTGGTGTCCTGCAACGCCGATGCCTGTGTGGCACTGTCCGATCCCGGCGCCCATGGTCAGGGCGCGGCGGCGGAAGTCGTGACCAACCGATAGATTCCAATGAAAAAGGCCGCGGGATAAATCCGCGGCCTTTCCCTTTTTCTTTTGGCGGAGGTTATTCGCCGCCAAAGGCTTTCTGCCACCGTGAGCGACCGGCCCGCGAGCATGTCCAGTGGACATGCAAGAGGGAGCGAACGCACTGAGCTATAGCGAAGGGCGGGGTGAGGCTCTTACTCGCCGCCGAACGCCTTTTGCCACCATCCCTTTTGGGTCGACTTGTCGTCCGATGGTGTAGTGTCGGGAATGTCATCCTTCAGCGACCAGACCGGCATGGACGGCGCGCCGGGCGCTGTGTCGGTGGGCGTGGTGTCGATCTCGTCTGGCACCGCGCCGAAGCGGTCAACCTCCTTGGTAAAGCCGCCCTGGCTTTCCGATCCTGCCGGACGATCCTCGCTCTCGCGTCCGCCACGGCGGCCACGGCGGCGGCGGCGCTTGCGGCGCGGTTCGCCATTCTCTTCCAGCGGCGCGCCGGGTTGGGCCGGTTCAAATTCACTGTCGTCGGAAGACACTGTTTCCTGGATCTCGGTGGACGCGGCTGCGGCCACGCCCGTGTCGGCGCCGGTCGGGCGCGGGCTTTCGCGGTCGCGGCTGCGGCCACGTCCGCCACGGCGGCGCTTGCGGCGGCCTTCGCGATTACCACCACGTTCGGCGCGTTCGCCTGGCGGCGGGGCCGCGCGCTCTTCGCCGTCCTCGTCGTCGGAAACAGGCCGGCTGGCTTCGGTGTCGATGAATTCTTCTTCTTCGACTTCTTCATCATATTCGGGCTCGGGCTCGCTGGACGGCACAAAGCCAGCCTCGATGCTGACCGCCGAATTGCGCGGGCGCTCGGACGGATCGCGCTGCTTGGTGCGCTCCAGTTCAAAGGTACCGGCCGCAAGGTCATTCTTGGGGTCGAAGGAAATTTCCATGCCATGCTCGCCCTCGATACGGGCCAACTCATGGCGCTTCTGGTTCAGGACATAGATCGCGACATCGTTGGCGATCCTGACGATCACCGCGGCGGCGCGGTTCTTTTCGGCTTCTTCTTCCAGTCCGCGCAGAACGCGCAGGGCGGTGGATTCAATGGACCGCACCAGTCCCAGCCCCGCGCAATGCGGGCAGGTGACGGTCGAACCGGCAATGACGCCGGCGCGCAGGCGCTGGCGCGACATTTCCATCAGGCCGAACTGCGAGATCTTACCGATCTGGACGCGGGCGCGGTCATTCTTCACCGCATCGCGCAGGCGCTTTTCGACTTCGCGGTCGTTGCGGCCTTCTTCCATGTCGATGAAGTCGATGACGATCAGGCCGGCCAGGTCGCGCAACCGCAACTGGCGGCCGATTTCGCTGGCCGCTTCCAGGTTGGTCTTGCGCGCGGTTTCCTCGATGGAATGTTCGCGGGTGGCGCGGCCAGAATTGACGTCGACGGAGACGAGGGCTTCGGTCTGGTTGATGACGATATAGCCGCCCGACTTCAGGGTGACGGTGGGCGAGAACATAGAGTCCAGCTGGGATTCGATATGCATGCGCTGGAACAGCGGCACCGTGTCCTTGTAGTGATGGACGTGCTTGGCATGGCTCGGCATGAGCATGCGCATGAAGTCCTTGGCGTTGCGGTAGCCCTGCTCGCCTTCCACCACCACGTCCTGCACATCCTTGGTGTAGAGGTCGCGGATGACGCGCTTGATCAGGTCGCCTTCTTCATGGACGCAGGCAGGCGCATTGGAGGACAGGGTCTTTTCGCGGATCGTGTCCCACAGGCGCAGCAGATAGTCGTAATCGCGCCGGATCTCGAGCCGCGAGCGGCTTTCGCCCGCGGTGCGAATGATCAGGCCCATGCCTTCGGGCAATTCCAGCCCTTGGGCCGCGCTTTTCAGGCGCTTGCGGTCTGCCACATTGGTGATCTTGCGGGAGATGCCGCCGCCGCGCGGGGTGTTGGGCATCAGCACGCAATAACGGCCGGCCAGCGACATATAGGTGGTCAGGGCCGCGCCCTTGTTGCCGCGTTCTTCCTTGACCACCTGGATCAGGATGATCTGGCGGCGCTTGATGACTTCCTGAATCTTGTAATGCTTCTTGCGGACCCAGCGCTGCGACGGGCGGCCCGCCTGCAAGGCCTGGGCTTCGGCGTCCTGCGGCTCGCCGTCGGTGGCCGGCAGCAGTTCGCCTTCTACCACTTCGGTGTCGCTGACTTCGATCTGGGCCTCGACCGGCTCGATCTCGCGTTCATTTTCCTCCGCCGGCTGGGTGGCGGCGACTTCGGGATCGCCGTGATAGTCGTTCAGTGCGGCAGCGGCGGCCTCGGATTTGCTCTCCGGGGCGTCTTCTTCTTCCTGTTCGGCCACTTCGCGAACCGGTGCGCCGCCATGGTTGACAAACACCTCTTCGTGATCATCCTGGCTGCTTTCGGCGGCATCCCCGGCGGGCTCGTATTCTTCCGCGTCGGGGGCGGAGTCCAGCGGCACCAGCGGGGCCATCTCGGCGGTTTCCTCGCCGCTGTCGGTTTCGGCGCCGGTCTCTTCTTCGTCCTCGTCGTCCCTGTCGGAGCCGCCCGCCTTGGGGCCGGTGATCTCGAAGGATTCAATATCGTCTTCCTGGCGGCGGCGGGCATCTGCTTCCTGCTCGGCGAGCAGGGCCTGACGGTCCGCGATCGGGATCTGGTAGTAGTCGGGGTGGATTTCCGCGAAAGCCAGGAAGCCCTGGCGATTGCCGCCATATTCGACGAAGGCAGCCTGGAGCGACGGCTCCACACGCGTCACTTTCGCGAGATAAATGTTTCCCTTGAGAGGCCGCTTGGAGGCGGCCTCGAAATCAAATTCCTCGACCTTAGAACCGTCGAGAATGACCACCCGTGTTTCTTCCGGGTGGTTGGCATCGATAAGCATGCGCTTGGTCATTAAAATCTCCGGCGCGCGCGTGTGTGAAGCCGGCGGCACTGTGTGCGGCGGGCGGGAAAGAGCGGCGCGAATTGTTGGTGGAAAGGACGCGCGAAAACCCATCCGTCGAAACGGCCAAGGAGGCCGGGACAGCGTTGGAGGGGGGCGCAAATTTGATAGTCATTGCTACTTCAGGGCCCATGGGTCCGATGAGGACTTGGAGCCAAAGAGATTACCTGAAGGGCCGTTGTGCTCGCGTTGCTCGCGTTGCTCGCGTGGCTTACCGGGCCTTGGTCAGGGCGGCGCGGCAGCCGCGAGAATCGCAAGGCGCTGCCGGACACAGTTTTTGTAGGGTGCCCACTAGGTTTCAACAAGCGATTAATGGGCAGATTTGTGACGACGGAACCTTGTTTGGAAAAATACCAAACTAAAACAATGGCTTGTCATCGTCTGGACCAGAGCCGCAGCAGATTATTGCGCACGGCATCCAGGCGAACCCGGTTTTCCCACTGCATATTGAGCCCTTCCAGCGCCGCCACCTCGCTGAGGTCGTAAAGCTGGGTCCGCAGGAACTCGTCGGGGATCATGCTTTCGATGAAGGTGATGGAGACCAGACGGGTGCCCCGGCGCACGGGGGTCACTTCATGCAGCTGGGTCGAGGGATAGACCATCAGGGCGCCGGGCGTGCCCTTGATCACCACCGGCTGGGTGCCCAGATGCACCACCAGTTCGCCGCCGTCGTAGCTGTCCGGCGGGCTCAGCCACACCGTCGCCGACAGGTCGGAGCGCCGCAGCTCGTTGCCGAACCGCATATGCGAGGTGTCGGCGTGGGCGCCGTAATTCATTCCAACTTCGTAACGGGCCAGCAGCGGTGGCGCTACGTGGGTGGGGTAGGCGAAGTTGCAGAACGGCTCCGAGCGGGCGAAGGCGTCAGCGACGATGGCCGAGGATTCAGCATAGCCGGGATCGGCGTGCGAGGCGTGCAGATTGTTCTTGGCCTGGTTGGCGGGATTGGAAATCTTCCCGTCCACAAAGTTGACAGAAGCGGCCAGGGCGGTGAGCCGCGCCACCGCCTGCGGGGTCAAAAAATTTTGTATTTCCAGAAACATCGCTAGCCCCTTGGCGCGCCGACAGTAGCAAAAGCACCGGAGCGAAACAAATCGCCGTGCTAGGGTTCGTGCTTCAAGATTCGGAAAAAAGCGTTGCGCGTCTTCCTTCTCCTTCTCCTGTTCCTTCTCGCCGCAGCCGTCCTGACGCCCGCCGTCCTGATGGCCCAGGGCGCTGATGACGCCATCAGCCGTCTGATGCGCCGCTCGCAGGATGCGCCTGGGAAAAGCCTTCCGGCCGCGCCCGCCAAACCCGTTCCGGCGCCCGGCCCCGGGCCGACCATCGGCTCCAGGCCGCAAGGGCCGCTGCCCATCGTGATGAGCGCGCGCATCGGCGAACATGACGACCGGACCCGGCTGGTGATCGAACTGTCGGACCCGGTGAATCTGCGCGCCTTCGCGCTGGCCAATCCCGACCGGGTGGTGATCGACATGCCCGAAGTTTCGTGGCGGCTGGGCGCGCCGCCGCGTCCCAGCGGCTTCGGCGCCATCAAATCCTATCGTTACGGCCAGTTCCGCGCCGGCAATTCGCGCATGGTGATCGACCTCAACCAGCCGGTGTCAGTGTCCGACAGCCTAGTGCTCCCGCCGTCTTCGGGTTTCGGCTATCGGGTTGTGATCGATCTTTTCCCCACGACCCGGCCCAAGTTCGACGCCAATGCCGGCTGGCCCGCTGACCTCAGAAAGCGCGAAAGCGATGCGGAAAAACTGGCGGCGATGATTGCCGCGCAGCTGACGCCGCCGGCGCGCGCCGGAGGACGCAAGATCATCGTGCTGGATCCCGGTCATGGCGGCATCGATTCCGGCACGGTGGGCGTCAACGGGTTAATGGAAAAAGACCTGGCGCTGGCGGAAGGCCTCAAGCTGATGCGGGTCCTGCGCAGCCGCGGCTATACCGTGTTCATGACCCGCGAAAACGACACCTTCGTTCCGCTGCGCCAGCGCGTCTCTATCGGCCGCACCCACAAGGCGGACCTGTTTATCGCCCTACATGCCGACGCCCATCCCGATCCCAGCACCACGGGGCTGTCCATCTACACCCTGAGCGATGGCCGTTCCGACCGCGAGGCCGCGGCGCTGGCCCGGCGCGAGAATCAGTCCGATGTAATCGCCGGCGTGGACCTTTCGGGCAGTAACAACCCGGTGGCGCCGATCCTGATCGATCTGGCCCAGCGCGACACCGTCAACAAATCCTCGCGTTTCGCCACGTCGGCTATCGCCCGGCTGTCGCAGGTCACTGACATTCTGGCCCGGCGGCCGCACCGCAGCGCCAGCCTGGCGGTGCTGACCGCCCCCGATGTCCCGGCGGTGCTGATGGAACTCGGCTATCTTTCCAACGCCAATGACGCGCGCCAGATGAACACCGACAAATGGCGCGCCCAGGTGGCCGAGGCTATCGCCGACGCCATCGACGCCCAATTTGCGTCAAAATAGAGCGCCAAAGGTGGCATTCCAGCAATACCACAACCCTTCCCAAGCCCCTGTCCGACCTTTATGAATCCGATTGCCCCATGCAGAACCTCGTTGTCCGTCTTTTGAAATGGCTTGGCCTCACCGCCGCCGCGCTGGTCGTATTGGCGATCGGTGCGCTGGCGATCTATCTGGTAACCATCACCCGCGATCTGCCCAGCGTGCAGACGCTGCAGGATTACACCCCGCCCATCACCACCCGCGTCTATGCCGGTAACGGCACCGTACTGGGCGAGTATGCGCGCGAGCGGCGCATCTTCATTCCCGCCACCTTCATTCCCAAGCTGGTCAAGGAAGCCTTCACCAGCGCCGAAGACCGCAACTTCTACAGCCATCCCGGCATCGATCCGTCCGGCATCCTGCGCGCCGCGATCAAGGATGTCGGGCTTGTGCTGCAGAGCCGCCGCCCGCAGGGCGCCTCCACAATCACCCAGCAGGTGGCGCGAAACTTCCTGCTCAATTCCGAGGTTAAGCTAAGCCGCAAGGTTCGCGAGGCGATCCTGGCGGTCCGCATCGACGCCACCTATCCCAAGGAAAAAGTGCTCGAGCTGTATCTGAACGAAATCTATCTCGGCCAGAACTGCTACGGCATCGGGGCCGCCACGCTGAATTATTTCGGCAAGTCACTCGACGAGCTGGGAATCGCCGAAGTCGCCTTCCTGGCGGCGCTGCCCAAGGGGCCGGCCAATTACGATCCGCGCCGCTATCCCAAGGCCGCAGTGGAGCGGCGCAACTGGGTAATCTCCCAGATGGCCGACAATGGCTATATCACCGACGAACAGGCCGCGAGCGCCAAGGCTGAACCGCTGGTGACCCAGACCCGCGCCCTGGGCAGCCAGGCCGCCGACGTGGATTATTATGTCGAGGAAGTGCGCCGGCTTCTGATCGGCCGCTACAAGGCGGAAGGCCTGTATGACAGCGGCCTTCAGGTGCGCGCCTCGCTGGACACAAGGCTGCAGAACTATGCCGTCAATGCGTTGCGCTCCGGGCTGGTGCGCTATGACCGCCGCCATGGCTGGCGCGGTGCCAAGAAACAAGTCGATCTTGCGGCCTGGAAAAAGGATCTGGCGGCGCTGCACAATGAATCGGGCATCGAAACCTGGCGGCTGGCGGTGGCGCTGGATTATCTGGGCAAGCATGTCCGCATCGGGTTCGCGGACGGCACCACTGGCACGCTGACCTATGACGGCTACAGGTGGGCGCGGCGCCAGTTGCCGGGGGCAAGTTGGGGGCCGGCCCCAACCACACCACAGCAGGTCCTAAAGCTGGGCGATGTTTTCTATGTCGAAGTCCAGCCTGCACCGGCCAAGCTCGGTGAGTTCGGCTTGCGCCAGGTGCCGGAGATCAATGGCGCCATCGTGGCGATGGATCCCCATAGCGGGCGCGTCCTAGCGATGTCGGGCGGATTTTCTTACGCCTCATCGCAATTCGACCGCGCCATGCAGGCCAAGCGCCAGCCAGGTTCGTCCTTCAAGCCCTTCGTGTATGCTGCCGCGCTAGACAATGGTTACACGCCCTCGACCAAGGTGCTGGACGCACCCTTTGAGATGGACCAAGGCCCTGGGCTTCCCGTCTGGCGTCCTAACAATTTCGAAGTGGGCGAGTATCTTGGCGAAACCACCTTGCGCCGAGGCCTGGAATTATCGCGCAACGTCATGACGGTGCGGCTGGCGTCCCAGGTCGGCATGAACAAGGTGGTGCCCTATGCCATCCGCTTTGGCGTCTATGACAAGCTGCCGCCGTTGCTGGCCAATTCGCTGGGCTCCTATGAAACCACGCTGCTGAGGATGGCCGCGGGCTATGCCGAATTCGTCAATGGCGGCAAGAAGGTGGTGCCGTCGCTGGTGGACCGCATCCAGGATCGCAATGGCAAGACCATCTGGCGGCACGACACGCGAAAATGCGAAGGCTGCAATGATAGCGCCTGGCGCGGCCAGCAGGAGCCACTGCTGACCGACACGCGCGAGCAGATCATCGATACACGCACCGCCTATCAGATCGTCTCGATGCTGCAGGGCGTTGTCCAGCGCGGAACGGCAGCTTATTCGGTCGGGGCGCAGATTCCCACCCCCCTGGCGGGCAAGACCGGCACCTCCTCCGACGCCAAGGACGTCTGGTTCGTGGGTTTCTCACCGGATCTCGTGGCGGGCGTGTTCGTAGGCTTTGACAATCCGCGTACCCTGGGTGCGCACGAGCAGGGCAGCACTGTCGCCGCGCCGATCTTCCGCGATTTCATGAAAGGCGCCCTGGCCGACGCACCCGCAACGCCGTTCCGCGTCGCGCCAGGCATCGAATTGATATCGGTTGACCATCGCAGCGGCATGCCTGTGGCTGCCGGCACCCCAGGCGCCATCATGGAAGCCTTCAAGGCGGGCGCCGGGCCGGGCGACGGCCCGTCTGTTCTGGGCGAGGATTACGCGGCCGGGCCGCCCACTTCGCCGAACCAGCCGCCGCCCGCCTCGGTGGGCGAGGGCACAGGCGGCCTTTATTAAAGCTGCCCGTGCGCGGAGTTTCGTCGCGTCACGCTAAGCGTGTGAGCAGGTCCGGTGGGCCAGCGAAAGCGGTGTCGAAACAGCTTTACCTTACGATCTGATCTCCTTTATATCGCCGCCATGCGTCCTGAAATCAGCCGTGCCGCCGACGACATCCAGCAGGCTATTGCCCTGCTGAGGAGGCATCTTTGACTGGGATGTCGCCAGTCGCCGCCTAGACGAACTGAACGCCAAGGCCGAAGACCCTTCCCTGTGGAATGACCCGACGGCGGCGCAGAAGCTGATGCGCGAGCGCCAGAAGCTGGAAACGTCGCTGTCGTCCGTGAAGAAGCTGGAGAACGAGCTGGCGGACGCCATCGCCCTGATCGAAATGGCGGAGGCCGAGAACGACACCGCCATGGTGAAGGATGCAGAGACTTCTTTGCTGGCGCTGGGCAAGCGCGCCGAACAGATGCGGCTGGAGTCCATGCTGTCGGGCGAAGCGGACGGTAACGATTCCTATCTGGAAATCCATGCCGGGGCCGGCGGCACCGAAAGCCAGGACTGGGCCTCGATGCTGCTGCGCATGTACATGCGCTGGGCCGAACGCCACGATTACAAGCTGCAGCTGATCGAGGAAAGCGAAGGCGAGGGCGCCGGCATCAAGTCCACCACCCTCCTGATCAAGGGCCCGAACGCCTATGGCTGGTTGAAGACCGAGGCTGGCGTCCACCGGCTGGTGCGGATTTCGCCATTCGACTCTAATGCCAGGCGTCACACATCCTTCTCATCGGTGACGGTCTATCCGGTGATCGACCAGTCCATCAACATCGAGATTGCGGAAAAAGATGTGCGGATCGACGTCTATCGCGCCAGCGGCGCGGGCGGCCAGCACGTCAACAAGACCGAAAGCGCGGTGCGCATCACCCATCTTCCCACCAGCATCGCGGTCGCCAGCCAGTCAGAGCGTTCGCAGCACCAGAACCGCGCGATCTGCTGGGACATGCTTAAGGCGCGGTTATATGAAATCGAATTGCAGCGCAAGAAGGCTGAAACCGGCGCTTTTGTGGGCGAGAAAAAGGAGATCGGCTGGGGCCATCAGATCCGCTCCTATGTCCTGCAGCCCTATCAGCTGGTGAAGGACCTGCGCACCGGGGTGGAAAGCCGTGCGCCCGGCGATGTGCTGGACGGCGATCTTGATCCCTTCATGGCCGCGGCGCTCGCGCAGGAGGTTGGCGGCAAACCGCGTGAAAAGGTCGAAGACCTCGAATAGATCGGTCTTTTAGGGGACGCGCTTAGCCGGCGACCGGGGCGAGCGGCGCAAACAGGGCCGCGCCCAGCAGCTTTTCCGATTCATTGCTGGGGACGGAAGCCTGGCGCTGCACGTCCCCAAGCGGGTTGTCGGAATGGCGGCAATTGCCTTCGAAGAAGGCACCCGATTCCACCGCAAAAGCCTCGTGCAGGATGTCGCCTTCGACATGGCTGCTTGCGGCCAGCAGGACCTTGCGGGCGCGAATGCGGCCCATCACCTTGCCGCGCACGGTCACGTCCTCGGAAAATATCTCGCCATGGATTTCGGCCTTGTCGCCGATCACTAACCCGACGCTGCGCACATCGCCTTCGACGCGGCCATCGATCTGTACGTCGCCGGTCGAAACCAGGGTGCCGTTGATCACCATGTCGGCGCTGATGATGGACGGCGCGGAAAGCTGGCGCGGGCGCTTGGGGGCGCTCGCCGGAACCGCGGCCATGGGCTGGGGCGCGGGGATGCTGTCTTTGCTTTTGCTAGAGAACATTGCGGCCAGCCTCGACGAAGTTGTTGGGATTTTTCACGACATTGTCATGCAGGACTTCGTAATGGATATGCGGTCCGGTGCTGCGGCCGGTTGAGCCGACCCGGCCAACATTGCTGCCCTTGTCGATCGTGGCGCCCTTGCGCACGGTGATCTGGGACAAGTGGCCATAGCGGGTGTGGAGGCCATAGCCATGGTCGATTTCCACCATGTTGCCGTAACCGCCGCGATAGCCGGCGAAGGTGATTTTTCCCGGCGCGGTGGCGCGCACCGCGGAGCCCCAGGGGCCGGCGAAATCAATGCCGGGATGGAAGGCGTAACGGCGGGTGAAGGGATCGACGCGCGCGCCGAAGCCGCTGCTGTGGTCGAAGCTGGCGGCATTGACCGGCATCGACAGGGGGACATGATCCAGCGCCGCCGAGAGCGTGTTGAGTTCGTCCAGCACCGCGGCGGCGCTGAGATAGGCCTTGGTGAAGGCGGGATCAGAAATGCCTTCGATGCGCACTTGGTCGAGCGGAATGTCGGGGCCGCCCACGCCCTCGGCGCCGGCAATCCGGCGGGCGAAGGCGTCGGGATTGATGCCGGTACGGCGTATCACACCCCACAGCATGCCGACGCCCTGGCCTAGGGCGCCTTCGGTTTTGGCCATCAGAAAATTCTCGTCGCGCCCGATGCGCGCCAGACGGCCGGTCTGCTCGGACAAAGCGCGCAGCGCCGGGTGCTGAGCGTAAGCCGCCGGAACATCACGCCTAGGCTGCGCGGCGGCGGTCATGTGCAGCTGGGCGCTGACGTTCTGAAACAGGGTGGTGACGCGCTGCATCGCCTTGCCCAGGGAGCTGGATTTGACGGGGCGGGCGGTGCGCGGCTGGGGGCTGGCCTGACCAGGCATCATGGTCAGCTGGGACGAGCCACCGTCATCAACCCGAAAATCGGCCGACGCTTCCACATCCGGGCTGTTGGCGATGGCATGGTCGGCAGGCGCGGTGCCCGGTGAAACCTGTGGCAAGGGCGTTGCGGTCTTGCGGCCGCCGATTCTGTCCTGCACCTGGCTGGCGCGATTGAGAAATCCGGCGATGACGTTCTGCTTGGCCTGGAGTCCATCGGCGATGGCCTTGAAGCGGTCCTCGGCCCCGACCAGCGCGCCGTTCAGTTCATCATAAGACACCTGCAGGTCGGCGACGCGGTTTTCATACGCCGCCTGCATCTGCTGATAGCGGTGATCCTTGGCGGCGATAATGCGATCCTTGAAAATCACATTGACGGTGGCGAAAGCCACCCAGCCCAGGAAGATCAGGGTCAGACCGGCCAGCGTCGCCTGAAGCGATGGGCCGAACGTAAAGAACTGCACCCGCCCATCACTGCGGATATAAATCTGGCGCTCCGGGAAGGTTTCATGAATCCAGGCCCAGACGCGTTCCAGGAGCGTCGCTGTCATTTCAGAATTCTTTCGGGACTTGCCGCCCATGTCGCCACTGGGTGCCATTTCACCCTGTTGGTTCGGATCAAGCAACCGTCTGTTCCAGAAAAAGGAGCGTGAGGTTAACCGCTGCGCGGATGTGCGGCGGAATGGCGTTTTCATAGGATTTTCGCGGCTTCCAGCACGGCCTCGACATGGCCGTGCACCTTGACCTTGTGCCATGCCGTGTCGATTACGCCCTTGGCATTAACCAGGAAAGTGGCGCGTTCCAGCCCCATATACTTGCGGCCATAGAGGCTTTTCTCGACCCAAACGCCCCAATCGCCGGCCATTTTCGTTTCCGGATCGGAGCCCAGCGCGATCTTCAGTTTGTGTTTTTTGCGAAACTTGGCGTGGGCTTCCACGCTGTCCCTCGAGACGCCGAGCACTTCGATTCCCAGCTTGCAGAGTTTTGGCAGGGCGGCCGAGAAGGCGATCGCTTCCTTAGTGCAGCCCGAAGTATCGTCCTTGGGGTAGAAATAGACGATATAGGGCGATCCCTTCAGGCTGGCTGAAGAGACAGTTTCGCCCCCATCCGTGGCGATTTTGAAGGCCGGTGCCCGATCCCCTGCCGACAAGCCGTGCGCTCCCAAACCCATAAAGTTCCCAAACCCATACAGCCCATCCATTTAACCCTATCTGGACGGGTCTGTGCAATCGCAGCATGCGTTTGGCAAAGGACTGGAATATTTGCCCTTTTTAAGTCTAACAGTTGCAATACTGGACTTAATCCCAAGCTGGACCCCCGAGAAGCCATACGTGAAGCTGCCTTTTTCCGATTACATAAAGGCTCACCACATCAGTCGCGCCGCATTGACCGCGGGCGTGCTGGTCGCGGCTATCGTATTTTTCATGGTGGGCGCCGGGCTGCGCCTGCTCTGGGGACCCGTCTCGCTGGGCCCGCTCAAGGGCACCCTGGCCGGGGCCATCCATGACGCGCTGCCCGGCATCAATCTGGATTATGACCAGGCCGCCATCGAATGGAGCCGTGACCAGGGCCGGGTGAATCTGGTCGTGCTGGGTACCCGCCTTTATGACCGCCGGGGCGAGATCTTGGCCAGTGCACCCAAGGCCGCCATCGATCTGGCCGCCGCGCCCTTCCTCAAGGGCGAGTTCGTGATCAAGCGCATCACCCTGGTCGGGGTGCAGTTCTCGCTTGTGCATATGAACTCCGGCCGCATCCGGCTGGGAACACAACGGGACAATGACGAGGACGATATCATCGGGCGTATCCGCGATGTCATCGACAAGCGCAGCGGCGATGCCTCGTCGCTGGAAAGTTTCGCGGTGCGGGACGCCAAACTGTCCATCCGCGACGAGATCACCGGCCTGCATGTGATGGCGCCGCGCGCCCAGATGACTATCCGGTCGCGCGGGCAGGTGATCGGCGCCAGTTTCGATTCCGATGTGCTGCTTGCGGGCAGCCGCAGCCATGTCACCGCCGATCTCACCATGCCCCCGGTGCGCGGACCGATCCATGGCAACGTCAAAGTCAGGGATTTGGATCTTCGCGGGCTGGGGCGCAGCGCCAGGATGTTTGAAGGCGTCAAGAACATTCCCCTGATTGCCAGTGCCTCCGGCGATTTCACGATCAATCCCGGCGCTATTCTTGCGGCGGCGAATTTCGACATCACCGCCAGCGGCGAAATTCCTTTCCCCCAGATGAAGAGCAAGGCGCTGCATGTCCGGGCGCTCAAGCTGGTGGGAAATTATAACGGCAAGATACGCCATCTGGCCCTGAGCAGCGCCTCGCTGGATGCGCGCGAGGCCCGGGCGGTGATGAAGGGCGCGGGCAATTTCATCCTGAATTCCGACGGCAAGCTGGAGCGCGTTCATGCCGACCTTTCGGCCACCAACATCGCCCTGTATATGCCGGGCGTGTTCAAGGACAAGGTTGCCTATCAGTCCATCTCGCTTGCCGCTGACTATCTCACCGCGCCGCGCCAGATCGAGGTGGGCAAGCTCGCTGTCGCGGCACAGGGTTTTTTCCTGGAGGGCGCGGGCACCATCACCTTGAACGACAAGGGTGCGCCGGGGCTGGTGGCCAAGGCGCGCATTCCCGCTTTGCCGGTGCGGACCCTGCTGCGCTACTGGCCGCAGCCGGTGGCGCCCGGGGCACGGGAGTGGATCGACGAGAATATCTTTGCCGGCATGATCGGCCCGCTGGAGGCGCAAGTCAGTTTCACGCCCGGGATGCTCGACCAGGCCATCCTACCTGAAGACACCATGAAAATGACCTTCGGCATGAAGGGGGTTGAAGGCAGCTATGTCGACGGCCTGACGCACGCGACCGGTGTGTCCGGCGACGCGGTGATGACGGGCGACACGTTCAAGGCCAGCTTCACAGCCGGCCAGATCGGATCGCTGACGATCACCAAGGGGGCGGCGCTGATCCCCACCCTCCACAAGGTCGGCACGGTGGGGCAGTTCAGCGCCCATATCGAGGGCGCCATGACCGACGTCATGACCCTGATTGACATGAAGCCACTGAACTATCCGACCAAGTTCGGCATCGATCCCAAGCAGACAGGCGGGGTTGCCAGCGCGGATCTTCTTTTCAAGGTGCCGATGCTTGCCGATCTGCCGGTGGACGATGTCGGCATCTCGGTGAAGGCGCATGTCCAGGATTTCGCCGTGACCCTGGGCGCCCGCACCCGCATCACCGAAGGCGATGTCACCTTCGACATAGACAATGCCCATCTGCGCCAGGTGGGCGTGGTCAATATTGCGGACTCGCGCCTCAATGTGGACTGGACGGAGGATTTCCGCACCCAGGACCACATCACCACTCGAATGGCGGTCAAGGGCATCATGACGGAAGGCGGACGTGCCGCGCTCAACATCAACCTGCTGCGCTATTTCCGCGGCGCGGTTCCGATAACGGCCGAGATCACCGGCAATCGCGGCAGCCTAGTGCGCGCCGACGTGGCGGTGGACTTTACGCCCGCAACGCTGAGCGTCCCCATCGTCAATCTCGAGAAACCGCCGGGCCAGGCCGCCACGGGCCAGATCGTAGCGAATTTCGCGCCCGGTAATATCCTGTCGGATGAGAGCATCCGCATCAGCGGCCCGGTGCTGAATGCCACCGGTACGGCCACCTTCAACAAGGACGGTGATCTGACGGTGCTGAATTTCCCGTCGGTCAAGATGGGATCGCTCAACGACCTGTCCTTCCAGCTGACCAACACCGGCAACAGCAATGACTATGTCCTGCGTGGCCGTTCGCTGGACGGCTCGAAGGTCGGCCGCAACGGCACCAACGAAGTGCCGGGTAGCGCGGCGGCGGCACAGATGCGGGATGACACGCCGGAGGGGCGTTTCCACATTGATGCCAAGCTCGACCGGCTGGCGATGCGCGACGGCGTGGCCATCATGCCGTTCAATCTCGATCTGGCCGGCACCGGCGACCGCCCGTCTGCCCTGGCGATGAGCGGCAATCTGGCGATGACCGGCGCGCGGTCGTCTGCGATTGCCGCCAAACTGGAAAGTTCCGCAACCGGGCGCAAGGTCACGCTCACCGCCGGCGATGCCGGCCTGCTGGCGCGTGGATTTTTTGCCTTTGAAAGCATGCGCGGCGGCCAGCTGACCGCCGCCGTCAATCTGCCGGGTCAGGCCAGCGACCTGGTCAACCCCAATCGTCCCGTGCCGGACTTCACCGGAACGCTGCTGGTGAAAAACTTCACCATGGTCAACCAGTCGATGCTGGCGCGGCTGTTTTCAGCGGGATCGCTCACCGGCTTAGGCGACCTGATGGGTGGCGAAGGCATGACCTTGGACGAACTTAATATGCCGTTCAGTTCCCGCTATAACGTCATCAGCGTCAATGGCGCCCGGGTGCAGGGGGCGGCGATCGGTGCCAGCGCCGACGGCTATATAGACCGGCCTAAGGGCGTGCTTGCCCTCAAAGGGTCTCTGGTTCCGGCCTATGGCGTGAATTCGCTGATCAGCAATGTGCCGCTGCTGGGCGACCTGCTGGCGTCCAAGAAAGGCGAGGGCATTTTCGGCATCACCTATTCGATGACCGGCAATTCCGAGCAGCCGGTCATCAGCACCAACCCGCTGTCGATACTGACGCCGGGCATCCTGCGCCGCATTTTCGAAGGCCATATTCCGTCCGCGGCCAATGCGGCCTCTAATGCCCAGGCGACCGTGCCGCCCGCGAAACCGCCGGCAAACTGATTTTTGGGTCGCTCAGGCTCTCGCCTACGCTCCTGCCGGTTTCACAAGCACATGCTTTTTCTTGCCGCTGGAAAGCTTCAGCACCCCATCGCTGTTGAGGGCGGAAACGTCCACGGTCAGCTTCGAGTCCGACACCGCGGCGTCATTCAGCTTCAGGCCGTTATTGGCGATGAGTTTGCGTGCCTCGGAGTTCGAGGCCGCAAGCCCCGCCACCACGGCAAGATTGAGAATTCCGTCCGGCAGCGCGGCAGTGATGGTGGGAAGGCCTTGGGCAGATGCGCCTTCCTCAAAGGCCTGGCGTGCCGTGTCGCCGGCTTTTTCTGCCGCGTCGCGGCCATGCAGGATGGCGGAGGCTTCGGTCGCCAACACCTTCTTGGCGTCGTTCAGTTCCGCGCCCTGGAGATTTTCCAGCCGCGCGATCTCGGCCTCGGGCAATTCGGTGAACAGGCGCAGGAAGCGGCCGACATCGCCATCTTCGGTGTTGCGCCAGAACTGCCAGTAATCATAGGGCGTGACGCGGCCGGCATTCAGCCACACCGCGCCGGCGGCGGTCTTGCCCATCTTGGCGCCGGAGGCTGTGGTGATCAGCGGCGTGGTCAGGCCGAACAGCTGGGCGCTTTCCATCCGCCGGCCCAGATCGATGCCCGATACGACATTGCCCCACTGGTCCGAGCCGGACGATTGCAGCTTGCAGCCATAGCGCTTGTAGAGTTCGACGAAATCATAAGCCTGCATAATGGAATAGTTGAATTCCAGGAATGACAGCGGTTGTTCGCGCTCCAGCCGCAGCTTGACGCTTTCCATGGTCAGCATGCGGTTGACCGAGAAGTGCCGCCCCACATCGCGCAGGAAGGGAATGTAGTCCAGCTTGTCCAGCCATTCGGCATTGTCCACCAGGATCGCGTCTGACGGGCCGTCGCCGAATTTCAGCAGATGGCGGATGCCGCCCAGGATGCTCTGCTTGTTGGCTTCGATCTGCGCAGGCGTGAGCATCTGGCGGGATTCATCCTTGCCGGAAGGATCGCCCGCCTTGGTAGTGCCGCCGCCCATCAGCAGGATGGGCTTGTGCCCGGCCTGTTGCAGGCGGCGCAGGGTCATCAGCTGCACCAGGCTGCCGACATGCAGCGAGTCGGCGGTGCAGTCGAAGCCGATGTAAGCCGTGACGCGCTCTTTTTTGAAAAGGGCGTCCAGATCCTGCGGCGCGGAGCAGTCGTAATAGGCGCCGCGCGCGGCGAAGTTGCGCAGGAAATCGGACTGGAATTGCGGCGCGGCGGGCATGCTATAGACTCTGCTTTGGGTCAGGCGGCATAGCACAAATGGCGGAAATCTTGAAAGTCATTGGCCTGATGAGCGGTACATCGCTCGACGGCGTTGATGCCGCCCTGCTGGAGACGGACGGCCAGGAGTTCGTGCGGCCCGGTCCCAGCCTGACCATGCCTTATAGCGATGCCATGCGCGCCCGGTTACGCGACGCTCTGGATGCGGCTCGCACCGTGCCGCAAGGCGGGCCGGTGCCGGAGTCGATCCGGGAGGCCGGGCGGCATTTGACTGAGGCACATGCCAAGGCGGTTCAGGCGCTGCTGGAGCAGACCGACGGCGCCGACCTGATCGGCTTTCACGGCCAGACCATCCTGCACCGCCCGGACCAGCGTTGGACCTGGCAGATCGGTGATGGGGCCTTGCTGGCGCGGCTTACGGGCATCGACGTCATCAATGATTTTCGCAGGGCTGATGTTGCCGCCGGCGGGCAGGGCGCCCCCCTGATGCCGCTCTATCATGCCGCGCGCGCCAGGTTGTCGGGGCTGCCCCAGCCGCTTGTGGTGGTGAATATCGGCGGTGTTGCCCAGGTCACATATATATCCGGCGATATGGTGCTGGCCTTCGACACCGGTCCCGGCAACGCTCCGATCGACGACTGGATGCAGCGGCACACAGGCAGGCCGGTGGATCAGGATGGCGCCTTTGCCGCGACCGGTACGGTCGACGAAGCGGCGCTGGGCAAGATGCTGGACAATGATTTTTTCGCGCGCCGGCCGCCCAAATCACTGGACCGGATGGATTTCGGCATGGCGGCGGTGGAGGGGCTGGCGCCCGCCGATGGCGCAGCCACGCTAACCGCTTTCACGGTGGCCGCGCTGGCGCTGGCGCGCGAACATTTTCCGCAAGATGCGCAAAGCTGGGTCGTCAGCGGCGGCGGGCGTCATAACGGCACGCTGATGAAAATGCTGAAGGTGCGCGTCAACGTGCAGGCCATCAAGGCCGAAGATGTGAGCTGGGATGGCGATGCGCTGGAGGCCGAAGGCTTCGCCTATCTGGCGATGCGCGCGAAAATGGGACTGCCGCTATCGCTGCCCATGACCACCGGCGTGGCGCAGCCCATGACCGGCGGCCGGTATTGGAAAGCTTAGCGGCTCTTTTTTGGATTGGGTCACCCGAACAGTTCCTAGCGACAGCGTGGGAACGGGTGACTTCGAGAGGGCCTAACGGCCCTCTCTTGGCTTGCTCATCATGTTGGAGACGTAATCCTTCACCGTCTCCACGACATCGGCTTCGCGCTTGTCGAAGAAGTGGTTGGCGCCGTCGATCTTGTTGTAGGTGATCTTGATGCCCTTCTGGGCGGTCAGGCGGTCCACCAGCTTCTGGACATCGGGTTCCGGCACCACATTGTCCTTGGTGCCATGCACGATCAGGCCCGAAGCGGGGCAGGGCGCCAGGAAGGCGAAGTCATACATGCTGGCGGGCGGGGCGATGGAGACGAAGCCGGTGATCTCCGGACGGCGCATCAAAAGCTGCATCCCGATCCAGGCGCCGAAGGAAATGCCGCACACCCAGACATTGGACGGGTTGGGATAGAGCGTGTTCATCCAGTCTAGGATGGCGGCGGCGTCGGAAAGCTCGCCCGCGCCATTGTCGAAGCTGCCCTGGCTGCGGCCGACGCCGCGGAAGTTGAACCGCACCGTGGTGCAGTCCAGCCCGTGAAACATGTGAAACAGGTCATAGACCAGCGGGTTGTTCATGGTGCCGCCGAACTGCGGATGGGGATGCAGCACCAGTGCCATGGGCGCGCCCGGCGCCTTTTGGCGTTGATAGCGCGCTTCGATACGGCCCGCAGAGCCGGGCAGGATGATATCAGGCATGGATTCTTTGTTCCCCACCGGGCTGTCTGCCAGCAAAAAAGTCAGGTTTTCCGGGCGTCAGGCCCAATAAAAATGCTGACATTTCATATGCTTGCAGATCACCCCACCTATGCGCCGCGAATACTTGACCATTCCAGTCGGGAAATCTATATCCCGTGCCATCAGGCATGCCTGCGGCTTGGCTTCTCTACACCGGGAGGGGGGTCGAAAAGCAAGGAAAAACGCCTGATTTGCGGACCCGGCACCGCCGGAACTTTGAGCAAAGGATCTGCTATGCGGCTGAGCACCAAGGGACGTTATGCGGTGATGGCGATGGCCGACCTGGCCGGCAACGCCGCCGATGCCAAATCCGACCCCCGTCCCGTGGCGCTGGCCGACATCGCCGCCCGTCAGGACATTTCGCTTTCTTATCTGGAACAGCTGTTCGCCAAGCTGCGGCGCGGCGGCCTGGTTACCAGCGTGCGCGGCCCCGGCGGCGGCTATCGCCTGTCGCGCCCCTCCGGCGAACTGCGCATTGCCGACATCATCATGGCGGTGGATGAACCCATCGCCGCCACCCGGTGCAAGACCGGCAGCACCAAGGGGTGCACCAAGTCGGGCGCCCGCTGCGTCACCCATGACCTGTGGGAAGAGCTGGGCCAGCAGATCCATGTTTTCCTGTCCTCGGTGTCGCTGGCCGATGTGGTGGAGCGCCGCGTGCTGGGCCGCGCCAAGCCATGCAACGACATGAATGCGCTTCTCGACAGCGAGGCCGCGGCGGCCTGACATGCATTATCTGGATCACAACGCCACGTCGCCGCTGCGCCCCGAGTCTCTCTCGGCGGTGACCCATGCGGTGGCCACGGGCGGCAACCCCTCTTCGATTCATGCCAGAGGGCGGGCGGCGCGCGCCATTGTGGAAGACGCGCGCGAGAAGATAGCCGTTCTGGCGAATGCCGACGCCGCCAGCGTGATCTTCACCAGCGGCGCCACCGAATCCAACAACCTGGCCCTGTTCGGCGCCGCCGAAGGCTCGCTGGAAGGCGATGACTCGCGCATCACGCGACTATTCGTCTGTGCCATCGAGCATAGCTCGGTGCTGGCGACCGCCGACAAGCTGGCCGAACGCTTTCCCTGGATCAGGGGCGCGACTTTGCCGGTGACGGCGCAGGGCGTGATCGATCTGGAGGCGCTGCGTGTGTCCCTTCGCGAAGGCAAGGGCCGCGCCCTGGTGGCGGTGATGGCCGCCAACAATGAAACCGGCGTGGTGCAGCCGATCGCGGATGTCTCCAAGCTGGTGCGTGAGGCTGGCGCTTTGCTGCTGGTGGACGCGGTGCCGGCAGCGGGCAAGATCGCGCTGGATTTCTCGCTGTGCGATTACATGACCTTGTCGGCGCATAAGATCGGTGGGCCGCAGGGCGCCGGCGCGCTGCTGGTGCGGAATGGCGCCCCGCTGTCGCCGCAACTGGTGGGTGGCGGACAGCAAAAGGGATTGCGCGCCGGGACGGAGAACCTAGCCGGCATCGCCGGCTTCGGCGCGGCGGCCCATGCGGTGCGGGGCGGCGAGGGCGAGCGCGCCCGTATTGCCCATCTGCGCGACCAGTTTGAAGCCGCCCTGAAACAGATCGCGCCGGAAGTCGTGGTTTTCGGCGCCGATGCGGCGCGGCTGTGCAGCACCTCCTGTTTCGCCATTCCCGGCCTGACGGCGCAGACCGCGCTGATCGGCCTGGACCTGGACGGCGTGATGGTGAGTTCGGGTTCGACCTGTTCCAGCGGCAAGGTCGCGATCAGTCATGTCTTGACGGCCATGGGCGTACAGGGCGATCTGGCCTCCTGCGCCCTGCGCGTCAGTTTCGGCTGGAGTTCGGCCATCGAAGACGTCCATGCGTCGACTGGGTCGCTGCTGAAGTTGCGCGAACGCATTCGCGCCCCCTCTTTAAATGATCGGGCCGCGTAATGTCGATCGCCGTTGAAACCAAACAGCAGGTCGCCGAAATCGGCGAGAAGTACAAATACGGCTTCGTCACCGATATCGAGATGGACATGGCGCCCCGGGGGCTGTCGGAAGACACGGTGCACTTTATTTCGGCCAAGAAGGGCGAGCCGGAATGGATGCTGGAATGGCGGCTGGGCGCGTTCAAGCGCTGGCTGACCATGAAGGAGCCGAATTGGGCGCGGGTGCATTATCCCAAGATCGACTATCAGGCCTCCTATTATTATGCCGCGCCCAAGAACACGCCGCTGAAACAGTCGCTGGATGAAGTCGATCCCAAGCTGCTGGAGACCTACAAGAAGCTGGGCATTCCGCTGCACGAGCAGATGGCGCTGGCCGGCGTGGCGGTGGACGCGGTGTTCGACAGCGTTTCGGTCGCCACCACCTTCAAGGACAAGCTTAACGAGGCGGGGGTGATCTTCTGCCCGATCTCCGAAGCGATCCGCGACCATCCCGACCTGGTGAAGAAGTATCTGGGCACAGTGGTGCCGGTGACGGACAATTTCTTCGCCACCTTGAACGCGGCGGTGTTTTCCGACGGTACTTTTGTCTATGTGCCCAAGGGCGTGCGCTGCCCGATGGAGCTCTCCACCTATTTCCGCATCAATGCCTCGGAGACGGGCCAGTTCGAGCGCACCCTGATCATCGCCGACGAAGGTAGCTATGTCAGCTATCTGGAAGGCTGCACCGCGCCCAAGCGCGATGAAAACCAGCTTCATGCCGCCGTGGTCGAGCTCATCGCGCTGGACAATGCAGAGATCAAATATTCCACGGTGCAGAACTGGTATCCGGGCGACGAGAACGGCCTGGGCGGCATCTTCAATTTTGTCACCAAGCGCGGCGATTGCCGGGGCAAGAAGTCCAAGATCAGCTGGACCCAGGTGGAAACCGGCTCGGCCATCACCTGGAAGTATCCCAGCTGCATCCTGCGCGGCGACGAAAGCGTAGGCGAATTCTATTCCATCGCCATCGCCAACAATTACCAGCAGGCCGATACCGGCACCAAGATGATCCATCTGGGCGCCAACACCCGCTCGCGGATCATTTCCAAGGGCATTTCGGCGGGCAAGGCGCAGAACACCTATCGCGGCCTAGTCAGCGTCTATGGCAAGGCGAAGAACGCGCGTAATTACACCCAATGCGACTCGCTGCTGATCGGCGGCGAGTGCGGCGCCCATACCGTGCCCTATATCGAAAGCCGCAACCCGACCGCGCGCATCGAGCATGAAGCCACCACCTCCAAGATCGCGGAGGACCAGTTGTTCTATTGCCTGCAGCGCGGCATCCCGCAGGACGAGGCGGTGTCGCTGATCGTCAATGGTTTCTGCCGCGAAGTGCTGCAACAACTGCCGATGGAATTCGCCGTCGAGGCGCAAAAGCTGGTCGGTATCTCTCTGGAAGGTTCTGTGGGTTAGTCATGCTGGATATCAAAAATCTTCACGTCGCGGTGGGCGGCAAGGAAATCCTCAAGGGTCTGACGCTCTCGCTCCAGCCGGGCCAGGTCCATGCCATCATGGGGCCGAACGGTTCGGGCAAGTCCACGCTGTCCTATGTGCTGGCGGGCCGCGCCGGTTACGACATCACCGAGGGCTCCATCACCTATAACGGCGAAGACCTTAGTGCGCTGAAGCCGGAAGAACGCGCCGCCAAGGGCGTCTTCCTGGCCATGCAGTATCCGGTGGAAATTCCCGGCGTCACCACCATGACCTTTCTGAAAACCGCGCTGAACGCCCAGCGCCGGGCGCGCGGCGAGCCCGACCTCGATGCCATCGGTGTGCTGAAACTGGTGCGCGCCAAGGCCAAGACGTTGAATGTCAGCGAGGAGATGCTCAAGCGTCCCCTGAATGTGGGCTTTTCCGGCGGCGAGAAGAAGCGGCTGGAGATTCTCCAGATGGCGGTGTTCGAGCCGAAGTTGGCGATCCTGGACGAAACCGATTCCGGCCTGGATATTGACGCCCTGCGGCTGGTGGCCGAAGGCGTCAATGCGTTGCGCGACCCGTCCCGCGCCATGCTGGTGATCACCCATTACCAGCGCCTGCTGGATTACATTGTGCCTGACCGCATTCATGTGCTGGCGGGTGGCCGCATCGTGGCTGAAGGCGGCAAGGAGCTGGCGCTGGAACTGGAAGCCAAGGGTTACGAGCATATCGTCAAGGTGCCAGCATGACGGGTATCACCGCCCTGGGCCTGCCCGAAGCGCGCCGCAACGAAGCTGCCGCGCTGTTCCGCGCGCGCGGCGTGCCGCATCGTAGGATCGAGGACTGGAAATATTCCGACCTCAAATCGGCGCTGGGCGAGGGCGGCATCGGCGCCGCGGTTGCGCAATGGCAGATTCTCCACCAGCCCGACGGCGTGGAACTGTTTGACCTGACGCAATCCAATCCGCCGGAATGGGTTCTCGCGAATTTTGCCCGCACCACGGCAAACACCATGAGTGCTGCCTCGCTGGCGCTGTCCAAGGGCGGCGTGGCCTTGCGCGTGCCCAAGGGCGTGTGCATCACCAATCCGCTGAAGCTGGATTTCACCGCCGCCGGTCATGTCCGCGCCCTGTTGGTGCTGGAGGACGGCGCGTCGCTGACCTTGGTGGAAGGCGTTGGTCCGGGCCATTTCCGCAATGTCGGTTTTGAGTTTGTTCTGGGCGAAGCATCGGTACTGGAACATGTACGCGTGTCACCCGATGCCGGCGAGGCCGTGCTGGTGGAGGAAATGTCGGTGCGGATCGGTGCCGGCGGTCAGTATCGTGCCCACTTCGCCGCCTTTGGCAGCAAGCTGTCGCGCATGGAAGTGGAAATCACGCTGGCAGGCGCCGGTGCGCAGGCCCACCTGTCCGGCGTCGCGCTGCTGGACGGTAAGCGTCACAGCGACGTGACCACCCATGTCATCCATGCGGTGGGCAATACCCACAGCACCCAGTTGTTCAAGCATGTCGCGGGCGGCAATAGCCGCGCCGTCTATCAGGGCAAGGTGACGGTGGCGCAGGGCGCCAATGGCAGCGACAGCAACCAGAGCGCCAAGGCGCTGCTGCTGGGCGAGAATGCCGAGGCCGATCTCAAGCCGGAACTGGAAATCTTCGCCGACGACGTCAA
Source organism: Rhizobium sp. Q54 (assembly GCA_945860165.1). GTDB lineage: Bacteria > Pseudomonadota > Alphaproteobacteria > Micropepsales > Micropepsaceae > Rhizomicrobium. The sequence continues at coordinate 19,306 of CAMAPL010000003.1, read as the reverse complement.
ATGCGCCCATGGCGCGGCAGTTGGCGATCTGGACGCGGAATCGCTCTTCTATCTGCGCGCCCGCGGCATCCCGGAAGCCGAAGCCCGCGGGTTGTTGCTGCATGCCTTCTTGGAAGATGCGGTGGCGGAAATCTCTAATACTGACCAGCGCGAGCTGGTGCGCACCGAACTTCTGACCGCGTTGAAGGCGATGGCATGACGGCACAGACGAAAATCGCTGCTTCTCTCCCGGCTCCGCCTTCGGCGGACCGGAGGACAAGCTTCGATGCCGAAAAGGCGCGGGCCGATTTCGCGATCCTGTCGCGGCAGGTCTATGGCAAACCGCTGGTCTATCTGGACAGCGGCGCCTCGGCCCAGAAGCCCAATGTGGTGCTGGACACGATGCGCGATTTTTCTCGCCAAGAGTATGCCAATGTCCATCGCGGCGTGCATTTCCTGTCGGCCGCCGCCACCGACCGCTATGAAGCGGCGCGGCGCACACTGCAGAAATTCCTGAACGCCGCCAGCGAAGACGAGATTGTCTTCACCAAGGGCGCCACGGAAGCGATCAACCTGGTCGCCTACAGCCACCTGATGCCCTCCATCCAGCCGGGCGACGAGATCGTGCTGTCGGTGATGGAGCATCATTCCAATATCGTGCCGTGGCATTTCCTGCGGGAGCGCCAGGGCGCGGTCCTGAAATGGGTGGATGTGCGGGACGACGGTTCGCTGGATATCGAAGCACTGGATGCCGCCATCGGGCCAAAAACCAAGCTGGTCGCCATTACCCATATGTCCAACGTGCTGGGTACCATTACACCGCTGAAAGACATCGTCGCCCGAGCCCATGACAAGGGCGTGCCGGTGCTGGCCGACGGTTGCCAGGGTGCGGTGCATGAGACGGTGGATGTGCAGGCGCTGGACATCGATTTTTATGCCATCACTGGCCACAAGCTGTACGGACCTACCGGGATCGGTGTGCTGTATGCCAAGAAGGCGCATCTGAAAAAGATGCGCCCCTTCAATGGCGGCGGCGAGATGATCCGCGAAGTCAGCCGCGACCGCATCACCTATGCCGAGCCGCCGGCCCGCTTCGAGGCCGGCACGCCGCCGATCATCGAAAGCGTTGGCCTGGCTACGGCGCTGGATTACCTGATGGCGCTGGACCGCGCCGCCGTCGCCGCCCATGAGCATGATCTTCTGACCTATGCCCGTGAACAGGTTCGCAACTTCAACTGGCTGCGGGTGATCGGCGATGCGCCGGGCAAGGGCGCCATCTTGTCCTTCGAGGCCGAAGGTATTCATGCCCATGACCTCGCCACCATTCTGGACCGCGAAGGGGTGGCGGTGCGCGCCGGCCATCACTGCGCCCAGGTGCTGATGGAGCGCTTCGGCGTGGCCAGCACCAGCCGCGCCAGTTTCGCGCTTTACAACAATCGTGCCGATGTCGATGCTCTGGTCGCGGGCCTGTCGAAAGCGCGCGGGATATTGGGCTGATGGATAACGCGCTGCGCGAATTGTATCAGGAAGTGATCCTCGATCACTCGCGTCATCCCCGCCATTACGGCAGCATGGAGAATGCCAGCCACACGGCGGAAGGCTATAATCCGTTGTGCGGTGACAAGGTGACCGTGTATCTGCAGTTGGGCGATGATGGCCGCGTCGCCGAGATCAAGTTCGAAGGCAAGGGCTGCGCCATCAGCCAGGCCAGCGCCTCGATGATGGTGGACATGCTCAAGGGGCGCACAGCAGCGGAAGCCGACCGGTTGATGCAGGGTTTCCTGCATCTGGTCAAAGGCGAAGACGCCAGCGACTTGCCCGAAGATGATCGCGAGCGGCTGGACGTGATGGGCGGCATCAGCGCATTCCCCATGCGGGTGAAGTGTGCGACGCTGGCCTGGCACACGTATAAGAACGCCGTTGAAGAGGGCAAGACTGTAGTGGAGGAAGGCGCGACATGAGCGATGCAGCAGCCCCCCAGACCTCGGCGCTGAGCCAGGTGGAGCTGGACGCCTTCACCAGCCAGCTGATTACGGCCATCAAGACCGTGTTCGACCCGGAAATCCCGGTTGATATCTACGAACTTGGGCTTATCTATAAGGTCGATGTCGCGGACAACAAGGACGTCAAGGTGGACATGACACTGACGGCGCCCAATTGCCCGGTGGCGGGCGAGATGCCCGTCAACGTCAAGGCGGCGCTGGAATTGGTGGACGGCATCGGCGAGGTGACGGTCACCATGACCTTTGACCCGCCCTGGACACCCGACCGTATGAGCGAAGAAGCAAAACTCGAATTGAACATGTTCTGATGGAAATCCAGACGCAAAAACCCCGCCGAGAACGTCCCAAGCCGGTCAAGCTGACCGAAGCGGCCGCTGCGCGCCTTGCCGCCATCATGCAGGATGCCGAGGGCAAGTATCTGGGCCTGCGGGTTGGGGTCGCCAATGGCGGCTGCGCCGGCATGAGCTATACGATGGAATACGCCTCCGAGACCAAGCCGTTCGAAGAGGTGATGGAAGACAGGGGCGTCAAGGTCTTCATCGACCCCAAGGCGATCCTGTTCCTGATCGGCACCGAGCTGGACTTTGTGCAGGAAAAGCTTGGCGCGCGCTTTGTGTTCCGGAATCCCAACCAGACTTCGGCCTGCGGCTGTGGCGAATCGGTTCAGATCACGCCCGCGCAGGCGTGAAGCGCGATCTACGCCGGTTTGATGATCTCTTCCGGTATTTCGGCCCAATTTCGGTCCGCCGCATGTTCGGTGGTGAAGGCATATACGCCGGCGATCTTAACCGCGCTGATTTTCTGGCGGAAGATTGTTGGGCCTTTTCTTTCCCGTGCGGTGAAAAGAACATGGTCCTGCCATATTATGGCGTCCCGGAGCGGTTTCTCGACAATCCCGAAGAATTTTCCGCCTCGGCACGCAAGGCGCATGCCGCAGCCATTGCAGCCAAGATGCCGGGCAGGAAATCTCGCTGAATTATTTTTGGCTGAAGCTGGGTAAACGCTTCTTCTGGAATGCGGCCAGACCTTCCCGGAAATCTTCAGTCTGGCTCGCAAGGTTTTGTGCGGTTCGCTCCGCCGCAAGCTGTGCCTCATAATTATTTTCCGGACTGTCCCAGAACAGCCTGCGGGTCAGCGCCAGCGCGGCAGGCCCGTCCGCCAGACGCTGCGCCAAGGTAAATTCTTCCTCCATCAGGCGGGCGTCATCGACCACCCGGTTGATCAGGCCCATGCCCAGCGCTTGCTCGGCGGGCAGTTTTTCCGCCAGCAGCGCCAGTTCGCGCGCCCGCGCCAGCCCGATCAGGCGCGGCAGCAGCCAGGTGGCGCCGCCATCAGGCACCAGCCCGATGCGCGAGAAGGAGAGCAGGAAATAGGCCGATCGCGCCGCCACGATCAGGTCTACCATCAGGGCGAAGCTCATGCCGATGCCGACCGTCGCGCCGTTCACGGCGGTCACAATTGGAATTTTCAAGTTGCGCAGCCGCCGCAGGGCAGAGTGATACAGGCGTTCCAGGGTTTCACCAGCGCCTTCCGCCTGTCGCTCCGGCAATTTGGTGATATTGGCGCCGGAACAGAAGGCGCGGGCCTCGTCGGTCAGGATCAGGGCGGGGAAATCGCCCACCTCCACCGCGTCCAGAGCGGCGTTCAAGCCGCGCATCATCGCGGCAGAAAGGGCATTGACGGTTTGCGGATGGTTCAGGGCAATGACCGCAATCCTGCCCTGCGCCGTCAGATGGACCTGGTCGAACTGTTGGCGCACGCATGCCTTGTCGCGGTCTCTCGCGCGCACCATAGCTTAAATCGGTGTAAGCGTCAGGCCGCGCTGGTTTCCAGCGCGGCCATGCGAGCATCGTTCTGGTGGATCACCAAGTTTCGGCCATTGTGCTTGGCGCCGTACAGGCAGGCGTCGGCGCGGCTGATGACGGCCTCGGTCGGCTCGCCGGGAGAAAATTGGGAGACGCCGATGGAAATGGTTATGGTGCACAGTACATCGCCGGTGGATTTCTTCACCAGCTTCTTGGTTTCAACCGTCTGGCGGATCTGGCCGGCGACGCGGGTGGCGGCTTCCAGGCTGGTGCCGCGCAGCAGAACGGCGAATTCCTCGCCGCCATAACGCGCCGCGGTGTCGCGGCCCTTGGTGTTTTCCGACAGGCAGGACGCGACCAGGCGCAGCACCTGGTCGCCAGTCTGATGGCCCCAAGTGTCGTTGAATTTCTTGAAAAAATCGATGTCGCACAAAAGAAGGCAGGCTTCTTCGCCATGCGCTACGGCGTCCTCGGCGGCCTTCACCGCGTCATCGAACGCCTTGTGATTGGCGATATTGGTCAGCGGATCGGTGAGGCTTTCCTTGCGCACATTGTCCAGCTTGTCGCGCAATTCAGTAACCTGGGTGGGCGAGGCCTGTAATTCGTCTTCTAGGCTTTTGGTGCGCTGTTCCATTTCGCGGGTGGCGGCGATCAGGCCGTCCACCAGCTTGCGCTGATCGGTAGGGCTGCGGTCGCTACCCAGTTCGCCGGTGGCGGCCGACAGCGTGTTCTTGTAATCGACGGTTTCGCGGCTGGCTGTTTCCAGCTTAGTCAACACATCGTCGATCTTGGCGCTCATGTTGCTGCCGACCGCCTCCATGGCGAGAGCGGGGCGCGCACCCGACAGGCAGCGCATACGCAAATCCTGCAGCAGTTCGGGCGTGAAGGGCTTCGTGGCGGCGATCACGGCGCCCATCACCTGAGTGATGGCGGGATTTTCGCCTGCCGAGAAAGCATAGAAAAGCTCGAAATTTTCAGGCGTGGAGAGGACTTGGCACTCGCCCATCAGGTCGAGGGCGGCTTTGGCAAATCCCTGTTCACGGTCCGGCTTGAACACGAATAATCCCCATGCGCCGGCACAAAAAGCCGGTCTCGCGGGGGCAGTGTGCCGCCTGCTGGGTAAAGAAGCGTTAAATAACGCGGCTTTTCCAGTCTGAAATTTCAACAAACTAGTGGCTTTTAGCCGTTATTCCGGCTGGGGCTCGGGCTTCTTCACCGGCACCGGGCGCAGCAGGAAGGCTGGCAACTGGCTTCTGTCCACGGCTTCGGGCTTGACCGCCTGTTCATTGTGCTGCCGCTGGCTACCGCGTTCGCGTTTTTCGCCGCGGTCACCACGGTTTTCAGAGCGCGATTCATTGCGGGGCCGCTGTTCCTGGCGCGGTTGTTCCTGCCGGGGCTGTTCCTGACGATGCTGTTCGCGCGGCCGTTCCACGGCACGCGGCGCTTCCGCGCGCGGTGCTTCCAATGAGGCTGGCTGCGGAGTGGCGTCGGGTGCGGCCTCGACCGGGTCCATGCTGGCGACCTGGTCGTGGAATTTTCCGCCCGGCGGACGGCGGTCGCGCTGCTTGCCATCGCGGCCGCCCCGGCCGCGATCACGGCCGCCACGGCCCTGTTCGCCGCGCGGTGGCTTGCGTTCCTCGCGGACCTCGATGTCCATCATCTCGCGGCGCGCCAGCTTGTTGCCGGTGATTTTTTCAATCGCTTCGATGTATTTTCCGTCGCGATGCGAGGCCAGCATATAGGCGGCGCCGCTGCGTCCAGCGCGGCCGGTGCGCCCGATGCGGTGGACATAGTCGTCGGCATGGATCGGAACGTCGAAATTGAAGACATGGCTGACGGCCGGAACGTCCAGCCCGCGCGCCGCGACATCGCTGGCGACCAGGATTTTCAGCTCGCCGGCGCGGAAACGGTCCAGCGTCTTGGTGCGCAGCGACTGGTCTAGATCGCCATGTATCGGGGCGGCGTCGAAGCCGTGCTTGACTAGGCTTTTGGCCACCACATCGACATCGCGCTTGCGGTTGCAGAAGACGATGGCGTTGTTCAAGGTTGGTTCGGCTTCGCGGATCAGGCGGCGCAGCGCCTCGCGCTTGGCCCAATCATTGGCGGGAATTTCCACCACTTCCTGGGTGATGTTGGTGGCGGTGGTGGCGGGGCGCGAGACTTCGACGCGCACCGCATTGTGCAGGAACTGGTCGGTGAGGCGCTGAATTTCCGGCGGCATGGTGGCCGAATAGAACAGCGTCTGGCGGGTGAAGGGCAGCTTCTTGCAGATTTCCTCGACGTCGGGAATGAAGCCCATGTCCAGCATGCGGTCGGCTTCGTCGATCACCAGTATGTTGACCTGGCTCAGCAGCAGGCGGCCGCGGTTGAAGTGGTCCATCAGGCGGCCGGGGGTGGCGATTAGTACGTCCACGCCGCGGTCCAGCTTCTTGATCTGCTCGTCCATCGCCGTGCCGCCGATCAGCAGCGCATGGCTAAGCTTGGAGTATTTGCTGTATCTGTCGAAATTCTCCGACACCTGGTCGGCGAGTTCGCGAGTCGGCTCCAGCACTAGGGCGCGCGGCATGCGGGCCTTGGAACGGCCACGGCTCAGAATCTCGATCATGGGAAGGGTGAAGCTGGCGGTTTTGCCGGTGCCGGTCTGAGCAATGCCGATCAGGTCGCGTCGTTGCAGCACCACCGGGATGCCCTGTGCCTGGATGGGCGTGGGGGTGGTGTAGCCGCTGTCGGCCACCGCCTTGAGGATTTCGGGACAAAGTCCCAAGCCTTCAAATCCGCCGGCATCAGGCGCGGGTCCTGAAGAAGCCAGTTCAGATTTCTCTTTGGATTCATTAACTTCGTCTAATCCGGCTTCCGCGCCGGAAATCGTCACACTGGTCGTAGCACGCTCCTGAAAAAGGGGCGCGACGTGTGGCGCCCATGGCCGGCGGCCCAAATGGCGGCCGACTCTTATCGCAGCGCAAAATAGGGATATTCCTCCAGAATGCAAGATATCCCTGTATTTTCGGTTTTGTCGGGGAACTTGGGCGGGGTGCATGGGCAGAATTTGGGGATTGGCGGCGCTGGTGGTCGGTATCTGGCTGATGTCGGTTTATGGCCAGTCGCGTCCCGCGCCGTTGGGCCTGGATGCACCGCCAACGCAATTCTCCGTCGCCCGCGCCGACGCCGCATTGGGCCGGCTGTTGGGTGATCAGCGGCCCCATCCCGCTGGATCGCAGGAGAGCGCCGCGTTGCGCACCCGGCTGCTGAAGGAGTTGGCCGATCTGGGCATCAATGCCCGCACCGAAACGCGGATGAGCTGTTCGGATGAAAGCCGGCGGGGATTCATTCCCTGCGCCACCGTAAGCAACATCATCGCGGGCGTGTCATCCGGATCCGGCAAGCGGATTGTTCTGATGGCTCATACCGAATCCGTTGCCGCCGGGCCGGGCGCGGGCGATGACGTATCGGGCGTCGCCACTATCCTGGAAGCCATTCGCGCATTGCAGGCGCGCGGCCTGACTGGCAAACATCCCATCACTGCGCTGTTCACTGATGGCGAGGAAGGCGGCTTGCTGGGTGCCGTATCCTACCTGAAGACGCCGCTGGTGGGCGCCAGGACCGGCGCGGTGATCAATGTGGAATCGCGTGGCAACCAGGGCCCCAGTTATCTGTTCCAGACCAGCGACGGCGACAGCAGGTTGATTGATCTGTATGCGCGCAGCGTGCCGCACTTCGCGGCGTCTTCGCTCTATGCAGAGATCTACAAAATTCTGCCCAACGATACCGACCTGACGCCGCTCCTGCGGGCGGGCGTGACCGGCTTCAACTTCGCCTTCATCGGCAATGCCGCGCATTATCACACGCCTCTGGACCGCCGCGAGAATATCGATCCGCGCACCCTGCAGCAGCATGGCGACAACACCCTTGGAATGGCCGATGCGCTGAGCCGCGCCGATTTTGAAATTCTGCGCGGCGAGAATGCTATCTACATCGATGTGCTGGGGCGCTGGCTGCCGCGCCTGCCGGCCGGCTGGGCCTTGCCGCTGTCGCTTGCGGCCTTCGTTCTGATCGCGCTGGCGGGATTTTTCACCCCGCGCGAGCGGCGCGAGATCCGGCGGCCGGTTCTGGCGCTCCTGATGCCGCCTTTGCTGCTGGCAGGCTGCGTCGGCGTGGGGTTTGTGCTGCATATGCTGGCGGCATGGGTTTCCGGTAATGCCGATCCTTCCTTTGCCTATCCGCTTTGGCTGCGCCTGGCGCTGGGCTTTGGCGCTTTCGCGGTCGCACTTGCGGCGGCGCCGGTCGCCGGCCCCATCCACTGCTGGCTCTGGCTGGCGGCACTGGCCATCGCCTGCGCGATTTGGGCGCCGGGTGTCACGCCCTATTTCCTGTTTCCGTCTCTGGTGGCGGCGCCGCTGCTGCTGGCGACGGTGCGGGCGGGGCGTGGCTTCGCGCTGTTTGCCGCCATGCTGGCGGGATTGATCGTGTGGATCGGACTCAATGCCGGCAGCGAACCGATCATGGGCCTGAAGATGCACCCGCTGTTCATGGTCACCGCCGCCTTCGGCCTTGTCACCGCATTGCCGTTGCTGGAAAAAGCGCATCGGGGCCGGGGAATCTCGCTGGCCGTTTCGCTGACCCTCGCCCTTGGCCTGGCGGTTGTGGCGGGTCTGCAGCCTGCCTACAGCGTGTACGCGCCGCAGCGGCTCAACCTGCGCTATGTCGAGGTGGATGGCAGGGCCGTCTGGCTGGCCGATCCGGTGACGCGCCTGCCGGATCGCCTGCGCGCCGCCGCGCCCTTCTCCGCCAAGCCGGAGCGCGTGGTGGAAATCGGCTATGTCGCGCCGGCCGGCGCCGCGCGATATCCTGCACCCACCGCGCAAGTGTCGCGCAACGGCGACAGTGTCACCCTGGACCTGAACGCCGCCAGCGACGCTGTCATGCTGGTGGTGCCGGCGGAAGCGAAACTGCAATCCCTGACCGTCAGCGGCGTCACGACCCAAGCCTCAGGGCAGCATGTCACGATCCTGTGCAGCACGCCCGATTGCGCCCGTGCGCGCATGACTTTGCGCCTTGGATCGGCGCAAGCGTTGAGCCTGCAGCTACTGGCGCTGCGGCGCGGCCTGCCGCTGGAAGGTGCGAAGTTTGTGCAGGCGCACTCGCCGGACGCGGTGCCGTCCCATGCGGGCGACCGCATCGTTTTGGCGGCGCGGATTGCGATACCTGCGCGTTGATTTTTCTCGCTCCCGCCCGGGCGCGGATGCACCCGATACAATAAACACCGCGCTTTGCGCGCGGGGCCGACGTCTCTTAGACGTCCACCGCTTCCTTGGAAAATTCCGCGTTTTCCTGGATGAACTGGAAGCGCAGTTCCGGCTTCTTGCCCATCAGCCGTTCGAACAGGTTCTCGGTATTTTTGATATCGTCACTGGGAATGTGAACCTGCAACAGGGTGCGATGCCCGGGCCGCATAGTGGTTTCCTTCAACTGCGCGGCCATCATCTCGCCCAGGCCCTTGAAGCGTGACACTTCCACCTTTGCCCCGGCACGAAATTCCTTTTTCAGGATTCGTTCGCGGTCGGCATCGTCGCGGGCATAGATGGTCTTGTCGCCCTGGGTCAGGCGGTAGAGCGGCGGCATGGCGAGGAAGAGATGGCCGCCGGTAATCAGCTCTGGCATCTCGCGATAGAAAAAAGTCAGAAGCAGCGAGGCGATATGGGCGCCGTCGACATCGGCATCGGTCATGATGATGACGCGCTGGTAGCGCAAATCGGCTTCGCGATATTTCGCACCGGTGCCGCAGCCCAGCGCCTGCACCAGATCGGACAATTCCTGGTTCTGCTGCAGCTTGCCCGCCGCGGCGCTGGCGACGTTCAGGATCTTGCCGCGCAGGGGCAGGATGGCCTGGGTATTGCGGTCGCGCGCCTGCTTGGCACTGCCGCCCGCCGAGTCGCCTTCCACCAGAAAGATTTCAGTGCCTTCCGCTGCATCGCGCGAACAGTCGGACAGCTTACCGGGCAGGCGCAGCTTGCGGGTCGCCGATTTGCGCTGCGTTTCTTTCTCTTGCCGTTTTTTCAACCGGTCTTCGGCGCTGTCAATCACAAATCCCAGCAACCGGTCGGCCTCTGCCGGGCTTTCCGCCAGCCAGTGATCGAAATGATCGCGCACCACCGTTTCGACCAGGCGCTGCGCGTCGGGGCTGGACAGCTTGTCCTTGGTCTGGCCCTGGAATTCTGGCTCACGGATGAAGATCGACAGCACTGCGCAGGCCGAATCCATCACATCGTCGGCGGTGATGAGGGCCGTCTTGCGATTGCTGGCCCGCTCGCCATAGCCGCGCAGCGCCTTGGTCAGGCCGTTGCGCAGGCCCTGTTCGTGGGTGCCGCCCTGATGGGTGGGGATGGTGTTGCAATAGGTGCGGGTGAAGGGATCGCGCGACGGCGCCCAGGTCACGGCCCATTCCACGGCTCCTTTGCCGCCTTTATTATCGGTGCGGCCAGAAAAGTCGCGAGACGTCACGGTCTGTGCCTTGCCGATTTCGCCGCGCAGGAAGTCCAGCAGGCCGCCTGGGAATTTCAGCACATCCTCGGCCGGTGTTTCATCCTTGATCAGCTCGGGATCGCACGACCAGCGGATTTCCACGCCGCGAAACAGATAGGCCTTGGACTTGGCCATGCGGTGCAGGCGGGCGGGTGAAAATTCGATATCGCCAAAAATCTTGGTGTCGGGCTTGAACGACACGATGGTGCCGCGGCGGTTGACCGCGCCCAGGTCTTTCAGCTTGCCGATGGCGTGGCCGCGCTCAAAACGCATCTTGTGACCGCGCTTTTCGCGGGCCACATCCACTTCCATCCATTCGGACAGGGCATTGACCACCGACGCGCCGACGCCATGCAGGCCGCCAGACGTATCATAGGCCTTGCCGTCGAATTTTCCGCCGGCATGCAGCGTGGTCATGATCACTTCCAGCGCCGACCTGTTCTTGAATTTTGGATGCGGGTCCACCGGGATGCCGCGGCCATTGTCGCGCACCACCAGGACGTTGCCGTTCTTCAGTTCCAGCTCGATTCGGGTGGCATGGCCGGCCACCGCTTCATCCATTGAATTGTCGATGATCTCGGCGGCGAGGTGATGCAGCGCGTTGATGTCGGTGCCGCCGATATACATGCCGGGCCGGCGGCGCACCGGCTCCAGCCCTTCCAATACCTCGATGTCCTTGGCGGTATAGGCCTTGGAAGAGGCGGAGGCTCCGTCAAACAGATCAGGGTTGTTCTTGGCCATGGCGATCATGAGTGTTGCGTTAAGGCCGCGCGCGCGAATCGCGATGGCCATGCCTATTTTTACGTTTTATCAACCATGAAAAGCGAGCCAAAAGGCTGGCGGGAAACGTCGATAAAATCAGTAAATTTTAAGGCGTACGGCGCGATACTGGCATTTGGGCCAGCCATATTTTGGAAGCGCAGCGTGTCTTTTTGGGGTTTAGCGACTGAGATGGGGAAGGGCAGTCCGCGTGTCCTGAGGGCGCAGATTGCCCTCACGGCCCATACGATGCGCGCCACCCGGTTCACCGCGCCGCTCTGGGCGTTGCTGGTGGCCTGTCTGTCGTCCAGCCTGGCGCCACCCTTCGGCAATGCGGGCTTCGCCAGAACGCTGTTTCTGCCGCTGGCGGTCAGCATCGCGGTGGGCGCAACAGCGCTGATGAGCAGCGCCTATGAACGCTGCAAGGACTCCCAGGGTGATCCACAGTCCTGGTTCCGCTGGTTTCTGGTGACGCAGGTGATCATGAGCTGTGCCTGGGGCCTGATGCCTTGGCTGTGCTGGGAACCGAACAATCCTGTGAACCACATGTTTCTCGCGGCCGGTGTCATGGCAGTGGTGTCCGCCTTGGTGGTCAGCCGCGGCAGCAACATGGACATGTATCTCGCCAGCTTGGTGCCCATCTCGCTGATGACCTCAGTGCGGTTCCTCACCGGCGGCTCGGTGAGCGATGTCATTATCGGCATCCTGACGCCGCTCATCGCCTTGCAGCTGTGGCGCACCGGCCGTCCGCTGGCCCAGCGCATGGCCGAGGACACCCGGCTGCGTTTCAAGGTCGAGGACATTGCGCGCGAGCTGGAGGAGGCCCGCGACGAGGCCTTCAAGAAGCGGTTCGAGGCGGAAGCGGCCAACGCGTCCAAGACTTCCTTCCTGGCCAATATGAGCCATGAGCTGCGCACACCGCTGAAAGCCATTCTGGGTTTTTCAGAAATTATTAGCCAAGAATGTTTCGGGCCGGCGGGGTCGGAGCGCTACCGCGACTATGCCGGCGACATCCATTCGTCCGGCGCGCATCTTCTGTCGCGGATCAAAGATCTGCTCGATGTTGCCAAGATCGAGGCAGGCCGCATGGACATTGCGCCCAATCCGCTGGACCCCGGTCGCACCATCGACATCGCGCTCAAGCTGATGGGCACCAAAGCCAGAGAAAAAGACCAGACCCTGGTGATCACGGTCGAGGAAACCGCGCCGGCGCTCTATGCCGACGAACGGGCGGTGAAGCAGATACTCATCAATCTGGTTTCCAATGCCGTCAAGTTCACGCCCCAGGGCGGGCGCATCGAGGTGGTAGCCGGGCGCGCTGCCAGCGGCGATTTCCAGATCATGGTGCATGACAATGGCCCGGGCGTTCCGCGCGACAAGCTGGACTAGATCTTCTTGCCCTTCAATCAGGTGGACAACCGCTTCGACCGCCAGGCCGGCGGCACAGGCCTGGGCCTGGCGCTGGTACGCGGCCTGGTGGAGCTGCATGGCGGCAAGGCCTGGCTGGAAAGCGAGTTCGGCCGGGGGTGCTCGGCCTTTGTGACCCTGCCGGTGCGGGCGCCGGAACTGGCCGCCGCAGTGGCCTAGCCCTCACGCCACGAAAAAGGGCGCAGCTTGCGCCGCGCCCCTGATCGTCAATATCTGCGTGACCCTAGCAGGAATAGTACATCTTGAATTCGATCGGATGGGGCGTGTGCTCGAAGGCATACACATCTTCCATCTTGAGATCGATATAAGAGTCGATGAAGTCCTGGTCGAACACGCCGCCCTTCTTGAGGAAGGCGTTGTCGGCGCGCAGGGAGTCGAGCGCCTCGCGCAGCGAACCGCAAACCTGTGGCACCTTCGCCAGCTCTTCCGGCGGCAGCGCATACAAGTCCTTGTCCATCGGACCGCCCGGATGGATCTTGTTCTCGATACCGTCCAGACCGGCCATCAGCATGGCGGCATAGGCGAGGTAGGGGTTCGCGCCCGGATCGGGGAAGCGGACCTCGACGCGCTTGCCGTTTGGCGAGGGCGAGTGCGGAATACGGCACGAGGCTGAACGGTTGCGCGCCGAATAGGCGAGTAGCACCGGGGCTTCAAAGCCGGGGATCAGGCGCTTGTAGCTGTTGGTCAGCGGGTTAGTGAAGGCATTCAGCGCCTTGGCATGCTTGATGATGCCGCCGATGTAGAACAGGCACATGTCGGACAGGTCGGCATAACCCGAACCGGCGAACAGCGGCTTGCCGGCCTTCCAGATCGACTGATGCACATGCATGCCCGAGCCGTTGTCGCCATAGATGGGCTTCGGCATGAAGGTCGCCGACTTGCCATAGGCCTGGGCGACCTGGTGGATGACATACTTGTAGATCTGCATGTAGTCGCCGCACTTGGTCAGCGTGTTGAACTTGAAACCAAGTTCATGCTGGGCGGTGGCGACTTCGTGATGGTGCTTTTCCGGCTGGATGCCCATGTCCTTCATGACCGCCAGCATTTCGCCGCGCATGTCCTGTTCGGAGTCGATCGGGGGAACCGGGAAGTAACCGCCCTTCACGGCCGGGCGGTGGCCCAGATTGCCTTCGGGATACTCGGTGCCACTGTTGTAGGCGCCTTCCTTGGAGTCGACATAATAGTAGCCCTTGTTCATCCCGACTTCGAAACGCACATCGTCGAAGATGAAGAATTCGGCTTCCGGGCCGAAATAGGTGGTGTCGCCGACGCCCGAGGAGTTTACGTAGTTTTCAGCGGCCTTGGCGATCGAGCGCGGGCAGCGCGAATAATGCTGGCCGGTCATCGGCTCCATCACGTCGCAGATCAGGATCAGCGTGGTCTGGGCGAAGAAGGGATCGATAACGGCAGTCTCAAGGTCCGGCTTCAGCAGCATGTCGGACTCGTTGATGGCCTTCCAGCCCGCGATCGACGAGCCGTCGAACATCGTGCCTTCATTCAGGAAATCATCGTCGACCATCATCAGGTCGAAAGTGACATGCTGCCACTTGCCCTTGGGGTCGGTGAAACGCACATCGACGTATTTGACTTCTTTTTCCTTGATCAGTTTGTGGATGTCGGCTGCAGTCGTCTTCTTGTCGGCCATAATTCAGTCTTCCCTTCGTTGACTTTAAATTTGGTCGCTCCGGCTCACGCCGACGCTCCCGGGTACCGCCCCACCAGGGCGAGATGTGTTAGATGGCATCCGCGCCGGTTTCGCCGGTGCGGATGCGGATGGCTTCCTCGACATTGAGGACGAAAATCTTGCCATCGCCGATGCGGCCCGTGCGCGCAGCCTTCTGAATGGCTTCGATGCTGGCGTCCACGCGGTCTTCGTTGATGACGATCTCGACCTTCACCTTGGGCAGGAAATCCACCACATATTCGGCGCCCCGGTAAAGCTCGGTATGGCCTTTTTGGCGGCCAAAGCCCTTGGCTTCGGTCACGGTGATGCCCTGAACTCCCACTTCCTGCAGGGCTTCCTTCACTTCGTCGAGTTTGAACGGCTTAATGATGGCTTCGATTTTTTTCATGGTGCTCCTCCGCGCAGCCAGACGGCTGCTAAGCAGTTAACCGGTTAGCAGGACTTGTGCCGGTTTTTGATAAAAAAAGCGCAGAAAATTCAGGGACTTGATCACGGCCTTCCGACAGGGCGCTTAAAATAGCCTATTTTATAGTCAAATTGCCTATTTATAGTGCTATTTTAACAGGTGCAGGACCGGGGTGTTCGCTGTCCTTCGCGCCACTTAAGGTCGCGGCATCGCCTCCCACTCGCCCCTTATTCCTGATATCGCACCCTTATGCCCGCATCGCTCAATCCGGTTTTTTCCAACCTGCCCATCAGCATCTTCCAGCAAATGACCGGGCTGGCGCTTCGCCATGATGCCATCAATCTGGGGCAGGGGTTTCCCGATCAGGACGGACCGGCCGGTTTGCGCGCGGTTGCCGCCCGGGCTTTGATCGATGGCCCCAATCAATATCCGCCGTCCAAGGGCCTGGCCGAACTGCGCCGGGCCGTAGCGGCGCATGCCCGTCATTTCTACAAGCTGGAATACGACCCCGAAGATGAAGTGGTCATCACCTCCGGCGGCACCGAGGCGCTGGGCGCCAGCATCCTGGCAACGGCGGTGTCGGGCGACGAGTTCGTGCTGATCGAGCCCACCTATGATTCTTATCGCCCGATCGTCGAAACGACCGGCGCCGTGGTGCGTACCATCAAGCTGGGGCCGCCGGACTGGCGGCTGACGGAAGATGCCTTGCGCGCCGCCATCGGCCCCAAGACCCGCGCTGTGCTGATCAACTCGCCGCACAATCCCGCCGGCCGCGTCTTCAGCCGCGAAGAACTGGAAATGCTGGCCAGGGTCGTGTGCGAAACCGATGCGGTGGTGATCTGCGACGAGGTTTATGAGCATCTGGTGTTTGACGGCTTGGCGCATATCCCGCTCGCCACCTTGCCGGGCATGCGGGACCGATGCCTGCGCATCGGATCGGCGGGAAAGATTTTTTCCCTCACCGGCTGGAAGGTGGGTTGGGTGACGGGGCCGCGTTCGCTGGTGGCGGTGGCGACCAAGGCGCATCAGTTTCTTACGTTCACCACGCCGCCGGCGCTGCAGCTGGGCGTGGCGCATGGCCTGACCCATGAAATGGATTTCCCGCTGGCACTGACCAAAAGGCTGCAACAGAATCGCGACGTCCTCACCGTCGGCCTGATCAGGCTGGGTTTTGAAGTGCAGCCCTGTCAGGGCACCTACTTTCTCACTGCGGGCATTCCCAAGCTGACGAATGAGAAGGATTTCGCCTTCTGCGAGCGCCTGATCCGCGAGGCAGGCGTGGCGCTGATCCCGCTATCCGCCTTCTTCCAGAGCGGGACGCCTGATACCTTTGTGCGCTTCGCTTTCTGCAAGCAGAAATCGCTGATCGAACAGTCGCTGGCCCGCCTTGAAAAATACTTCGCCGGCAAATGAGCAGCGAAATCCTCACCTGCGCGCAGATGGCCAGGGCAGACGCCTTTGCCGTGGCGCAGGGCACGTTGTCTTTGACGTTGATGGAAAAGCCGGGACTGCTGTGGCCGATGCCATAGCCGCCCGCTTCAAGCCCTGCGCGGTGACGGTGCTGTGCGGCCCCGGCAACAATGGCGGCGATGGCTTTGTTGTGGCGCGGCTGCTGGACGAGCATGGTTTTATTGTGCGGGTGACGCATGACGCAGACCCAAAAGACGATGCCGGCGTCATGTCGGCGCTTTGGAAAGGAACACGGGGCGCACTGACGCCCGCCGCGCTGGACGGCGCCCGGTTGGTGGTGGATGCGCTGTTCGGCGCCGGTCTCTCCCGTCCCTTGGATGGCGCCCCCGCGCAGGTTGTTGCCGCGCTGGGCGATTTTCCGGTGGTGGCGATCGACATGCCCAGTGGCCTGTCGGGTGATACGGGCGCGCCGCTTGGCCACGTGACGGTCAAGGCGACGCTGACCATCACCTTCTTTCGCAAGAAACCTGGTCACTTGCTGCTGCCCGGACGGGAAGCCTGCGGCGAGATCGTGGTCGCCGATATTGGCATTCCGGACGCAGCGGCGGACACGGATTTGTTCGAGAACACGCCTTCGTTGTGGAGCTATCCGCAGCCCCGGGCGCGGGGACACAAATATGATCGCGGCCACTGCGTTGTGGTCAGTGGCGGCGCCAGCCAGACCGGTGCGGCCCGGTTGGCGGCGCGCGGCGCGCTGCGGATAGGGGCGGGGTTGGTCAGTGTCGCCTCGCCGCGCGATGCGCTGGCGGTGAATGCCGCGCATCTCACCGCCATCATGCTCAAGGGTTTTAAAGGCGCCGCGGGACTGGCGGAGGTGCTTTCGGACAAGCGGCTCAACACGGTGGTGATCGGACCGGGCCTGGGGGTGGGCGGTGAAACCCGCGCGCTGGTGGATACGGTCCTGAAGAGCGGGGCAGGGGTGGTTTTGGATGCCGACGCGCTGACGTCTTTCCAGGACGATCCTGAGGCCTTGTTCAACTGGCTGCATGAATGATGCGTTCTGACGCCCCATGCCGGTGAATTTGAGCGACTCTTTCCCGGCCTGCTCGATGAAGCCGGTGGAAAGGTCGAAGCCGTTCGCGCCGCTGCCGCCCGCGCCGGGGCGGTGGTCCTGCTCAAGGGAAACGACACTGTGATCGCCCACGCAAGCGGCAAAGCTGCGATAAACGCCAATGCCCCGCCCACCCTGGCGACCGCGGGAGCAGGGGATGTCCTAGCGGGATTCATCGCCGGCTTGCTGGCCCAGAGAATGCCGGCATTTGAGGCGGCGGCTTGCGGGACCTGGCTACACGGGGCGGCGGCCGACTGCTTCGGCCCCGGGCTTATCGCGGAAGATTTGCCGGAAATCCTGCCGAAAGTTCTGGAATTTCTTTGACACATATGTCTATTATAATAGACGTATGGATACTATAGTAGATAAGACCGAAGCCCGAATCGCCCAGCATATCCGCCTGGAACGGGACGCCCGCAAGTGGTCCCTGGCCGATCTGGCCGGTAAATCGGGGGTCGCCAAGGCCAGCATCAGCAAAATCGAACGCGGCGAAATGAGTCCCTCCGCCGGCATTCTTGTCCGGTTGGCGGGCGCCTTCGATCTGACTTTGGCGGGGCTGCTGCTACGGGCCGAAAAACAGGAAGGCAGGCTGTCGCGCGCCCCCGACCAGCCGGTGTGGCGCGATCCGGTCACCGGCTATCGCCGCAAACAGATTTTCAGCCGCCCCGATCACCCTCTGGAGATGGTGCAGGTGGAGCTGCCTGCCGGCCAGAAAGTCACCTTTCCCGCCTGGACCTATGCCCGTGCCCGCCATGTCGTTTGGGTGCAGGCCGGGGAGCTGGTGCTGACCGATGGCGGTGTCCGCATTGTCCTCAAACCGGGTGACAGTCTGGGTTTCGGCCCGCCTGCCGAAGTCACCTACGCCAATGAAAGCGTGCGGCCCTGCCAGTATGTCGTGGCGCTGGCGCGGAGCTGACCATGATATCCGGGATCGAAATCAAAGCACTGAACGATACGCCGCAAGTCCGCGCCCTGTTGATTGCGATGCTGATTGAAGTGGTTGCTGACGGTGCCTCCGTTCACTTCCTGTATCCTCTGAGTACGCAGGATGCCGCTACATTCTGGTAAGGTGCGATGGCAGCGGCGGCCCGGGGGGAGCGGGTCATTTTCTGGGTGCTTGGGATGACGACGTCCTGGCGGGCACTGTGACCCTGCAACTCCTTTGTCCACCCAATCAGCCGCACCGGGGCGAGCTCGCCAAAATGATGACCCGTCTGAGCCACCGACGTCGTGGGGTGGCTACGGCTTTGGTGCTAGCGGCCGAAGATCTGGCTGTGAGGCACGGGCGAACGCTGTTGGTCCTCGATACCGCCAGGGATGAGGGGGGCTTCGGGCTTCTGCGAAAAGCACGGCTACATCCTGGTTGGCGAAATCCCCGATTACGCTTATCGGCCGCACGGCGCGCTGACCTCCACCATGATTTACTGGAAGCGGATTGGCACAAGCTGACGCGGAATCTGGACAGTATTGACTATCCTCCGCCCCTGCTGGTCCGCCCTAGCAACCCCCCAAATCCCCTGCTATAGGGGCCCGCTTCGGTGGCTTACGGGCCGCCAAAAACGCGGACATGGCGGAACTGGTAGACGCGCTGGATTTAGGTTCCAGTGATGAAAGTCGTGGGGGTTCAAGTCCCTCTGCCCGCACCAGTTTTCGGCACAGAGATTGAGAGTAGGAAGTTCGAAATGCAGATCAGCGAGACCGTTTCCCAGGACCTGCACAAGCAGTTCACTGTCACCGTCCTGGCCAGCGAACTGGACAGCCTCGTCAATGCGCGGCTGGAGGAAATGAAGCCCAAGATGAACCTCAAGGGCTTTCGTCCCGGCAAGGCGCCAGTCTCCTTCCTGAAAAAGCAGTACGGCAAGTCCATCATGGGCGAAGTGGTCGAGGCCGCCGTGAATGAAGGCAGCCAGAAGGCGATTTCGGACAACAAGCTCAAGCCCGCGCTGCAGCCGCGCGTCGAGCCGGTCGGCAATGTCGAGGATGTGGTTGACGGCAAGTCCGACCTCACCTTCAAGGTGATCGTCGATCTGATGCCGGAATTTGAAACCACCGATCCGTCCAAGCTGACGGTGGAGCGCCTGACGACCGATGTCGCCGACGCCGATGTCAATGAAGCGCTGGATCGTTTGGCCAAGAATGCCCGCAATTACGTCAACCGTCCCGAAGGCGCAGCCGCCCAGAAGGACGATGTCGTTGTCATCG
>CAMAPL010000002.1 GCA_945860165.1 Rhizobium sp. Q54 | reverse complement strand
CGGGTGTTGGGATGATGTAAGCGCAACACTTTGGTGACGGTGCACGCGAAGCCGTATTTCTTCCTGCTCAATATTGCGTCGTAATGCCTCAGTTGCCAGGGGCCGATACATTTCTGTGGATTTTGGAAAGTGCAAGTTGCTGGGTCTGTGCCGTAATCCTGATATCTACAGATGAATTGCAAAAATTGACGACGACCGTCGGATTTCATCAGCCAAGATTGCACCGTACTATGCACAACCTGCCATTATTTGGCGTCCTCGCAGTACGCGCTGTCCCACCCAAAGCCTGATTGTCGCGACCGAACAGCACTTGCGTCAGGGTGCAGATAAACTACGCGGCGCGGCTTATTTCGCGTTATGCGTAGGCGCAGTTTAATCTTGGCTTGATGTAGAAAATCGTTAGGGGCGCGGCGTGACCAGCAAGATTGTTGATCAGCGTGCCGTCATTTCCGCGACAGCGGCATAGCCTTTGTAGATACGGCGAAAGGTGTGGGCATAGCCGTGCATCCTGGCGATGACTGCGATCTGGTCGGCCAGATTGTCGCGCGGCGTCACACTGAACCAGGCCAGCCAGGACCGTAGCGCCTTGCGGAACCAGCCGGGCAAGCCGGACTGGTCACTGAAATCCACCACATACAGCGTGCCCCGGGGCGACAGAAGATGCGCGCCTGCCAGCAGAACCTCTTTCCAATCCGCAATCATGGACAAGGCATAGGAAATTACCACGCGGTCGAACTTCTTTTCACCGAATAGTAATTCCGGATCGAACATCGTCGCATCGGCAGCGGCCAGCATAATACGATCCGCCACGCCGTCGCGAACCATATTGCGGCGGGCGGTTTGAAGCATCTTTTTCGATACGTCTATGCCGAAGCAGCGTGCCGATGGATAGGCCTGGGCGATGCGGATCAGGTTGC
The DNA here is from genome assembly GCA_945860165.1 of Rhizobium sp. Q54. Classification (GTDB taxonomy): domain Bacteria; phylum Pseudomonadota; class Alphaproteobacteria; order Micropepsales; family Micropepsaceae; genus Rhizomicrobium. The sequence continues at coordinate 229,740 of CAMAPL010000002.1, read as the reverse complement.
GACCGGTGCCGCAGCCGATTTCCAGCACGGTGCCGCCGTCAGGCACATGCAAGCTGGCAATGACCATATCGCGGCCCAGCAGATAGGGCTTGCGGGTGAAATCATAAAAATGACGCTGGAGGCCATACATCGCATCCATGCGCTGCGCCTGGTTGTTAATGCCGTGATCGCTCATGGCGTGACTTTTCGCGTATAAAGGTGAAAACCGCCATAGATGGACGAGCGGTCACGGTGGGCCATCTCGTGGCTGACCTCCGTATCATAATACCAGAATCGTAAAATTCTTTCGGGCACCCGGCCCGGCAGCAATCTCTCATCCGCCGCTGTGCGGAATATCACCCGCGCGCCAAAGGCGGCGCAGCGCTCAATTTCTTGCCACAGCTCGGTCAGCTGCCGGTCATTCATCCAGTCCTGGGCGTCGAGTAGCACAAAGCAGTGCATGCTGCGATCGGGACAGAGGGTTAAGAATTCGGTCAGCGACTGATGCTGCACATCCACCCGCTCGGTGCGGGCACGGATATCAGCGAAATGCTTTTCCTGCAGATAGGGCGGGAGAGACGCGGTTTCGGATTCATAGCGGCGGGCGAATGCTTGCCAGGCAAAGTAATTGTCCCGCAGCGGAAAATCGCAGGCCAGCCGACGGACGCGCTGAAAGATCACATCCGCCACTGCCTGACTGCCATGGCTGGACAGCGCCGCATATTGCGCCGGCGGAATGCCCAGGCCGTAGAGCGAGACGGGGTACTTTAGAAGAAAGCGCAGCAACCGGTGCTGTAAGGCCGGTGCAATATTGGTTTCAAAAATCCGGCGCTGCTCGTCCAGCGACTGGGCATCCATCAGCGCCCGAAAATCTACACCCAAGAAATGCGCCAGCCAATGGGTGAGTCCTAGAAAACGACCCAGCAGCCCCGTGCGGTAAAAACCGCGCGCAAACGCGCTGATGCGGCGGCGACCGAACAGGCTACGCCCCTGCCAATAGCGCCGCGTCGCCGGATCCAGGAGCCCGTCGAGATGATCGTCATACATCTTGATATTGGAAGCGCGGTCAGCATGGACAAAGAAATCCGCAAAATGCCGCCAGGACGGCGCCCCGCGCGCCGCGGCCAGCTTCAGACGCGTCAGCGCAATATGTGTATGGTTCAGGTCCAGCGCCGTGATGCGGGCTGGATTGGCGGTGAGGTAACTGAGAATGTTGCAGCCGCCCGAGGCTATGGCGACGAGATGATCACCCGGCTGAATGCGCAACGCCTCCATGTCAATCACCGGATCTTCCCAGATCTGCGGATAGACCAGCCTGTGAAAAGCTGTGGTGAACACGCGCTCGCGCATGCCCGTCAGCGAGAAAGCGGAATCGCGGTGCACCGCCTTGCCAAGCCCGGAACTCGTCGTCCGGCGTATTGCCTCATCCTTAGCAAGCATTGCGGTCATGATCATCTCTCAATCAAAATCATTTTGGGGGGCATGTGACACGCGTGACAAAGCGGTGACTGCGCAGACCGCAGGCTGATAGGTGAGGCGCACCGGGGCCTGCGCTTGCGGCGTAGCCGCTTTCCAGCGCACCAGTTCAAAAGTGCCGTCTATATGCTCGACAATGGCGGAACAGGATTCTACCCAGTCACCGGTATTTAAATACAGGATGGGGCCCATCTGGCGGATCACCGGTTGGTGGATGTGCCCGCACATCACAGCGCACACGCCATTGCGCGCCGCATCGGCCACCACGGCTTCCTCAAAAGCACTGATGAAGCTGACGGCCTGCTTCACCTTGTTCTTGGCATAGGCGGAGAAGGACCAGTCGGAAAGCCCGAACTGGCGCCGCACAAAGCCAATTAGGCGATTGAGGAAGATGGCGAAGTCATAGGCCCAGTCGCCCAGCACCGCGAGCCATTTGTGGTTGCGTACCACTGTGTCGAACTTGTCGCCATGCAGGATTAGCATGCGGCGGCCATCTACCATCTCATGGATTGCCTCTTCGACAATCTCGATGCCGCCGAAACTGGACCCGACATAATCACGAAGAAACTCGTCATGATTGCCGGGGACATAGACGACGCGCGTGCCCTTGCGCGCCTGGCGCAGAATCTTCTGCACGATGTCGTTATGCAGCTGCGGCCAGTACCAGCTGGATTTGAGGCGCCAGCCATCTACAATGTCGCCGACGAGATAGATGGTATCAGCCTCATGGCATTTGAGGAAATCCAGCAGCGCCGCCGCCTGGCAGCCGCGTGTGCCTAGATGGATATCGGAAATAAAGAGAGTTTTTACGGTTTTCAGCATGCATTCGTTGTGATGCGCATCTGACATAAATAAGCCCTGATCCGCATTGCCTTTTTGTGACGTTTACTCCTGGGAAATATGACAGTGCTACACAAAATTCTGTCTACAGACAGGCTGCCATAGTGATTGCGCTTGTCCTGTGGCCCGTCATCGCGCCGGTGGCAGACGGTTTGGTCGAACCGAACAGTCGCGCACGGAGACTGATTTATGCGCTGATACCCATAGGTCTGGTGCGCGCCATCCAGAAGCTCATCGCGAAGGCTGCCGTTGAAGGACTTGGCCTGCCCGGTTCTTTTTGTACCAGGCGATTTGATAGAAACTGGCTTGAAGTAGTAGTCTCAATCACGCTGGTACAAAATATCCGGCAGATCGCTTCCATCGTACGCAGCCGTTTGGGGCAAGGTCATCGTTCATCCACCGCTCCCGCGCTAGCTCGTCCAGCAGAAAATTCGGCGGCGGGCATTTGCAGCAGAACTGCAGTAAATCTTACTGGGCACCCTTGCGCGGGTCGATGCCGCGGGAATACCAGATCGGGAAGGTGCCCGGCTGGGTGGCGTAGGCGATGAACTGCTGGCCGAGTGCTTGGTTCTTGGCCTTGGCCGGGACGGCGGCTACCGCATCCAGGTAACGGCCGTATTCCTCGGGGATCGGTCCGACGACGACCAGGTTATCCCATTTCAGGATCTGGCTGATGTTCTGCACCGCCATGTCGCCTTCGTTGCGGGCCAGGGCGTCACCGCCTTCACCATAGGCGCTCGGCGCGTGCCTTACCCCAGCCATTTCCGGCAGGTCGAAAAGGCTGCTCAGCATATAGGAAGTGCGGCTGCAGCCCGCACCACCGGGCGTGCCGTTGCAGCGCGAGTGGAGGACAAGGTTCGCCGACTTCAGGGCGGCGATGAACTTCTCTCTGGTGGAAATGTCCGGGATTTTTGCGCCCTTCTGGACAGCCAGGCCCTGGTAGGAACGGCCTATGCGCTTGCGGGTGCTGGCCTTGATGGCGCCCTTGGCGGTGACGTCGTCCATATGATCGGCAGGCAGGAAGACCGCGTCGGCCGAGCCATCGATCGCAAAGCCCATGACCTGATCCATGCCACCGCTCTTGACGGTGACCTTGATGCCGGTCTCGGCCTCGAAGGCCTTGGTGATGATGTCGAGGCCGCCATTGTTGGTGAAGCCCGGGGTGCCCACGATGACCTCGCGGGCCATCTGGGTCGTCTGGGCGCCGGCCGGGGCTGCGAAGGCCAGTCCCATAACGGTGGCGACACCGACCACGGCGCTGAGAGCGGTATTAAAGGTTTGCATGATCCCTCCTGGAGGCGTCAGGCCAGGCGCCGTTATCGGTGCGTTTGATGATGGCCCAGATGAAATCAGATGGGTTTATAGACGGATATTCAGGGCTCGCGCCAGTCGTCGCGGAACACGCTGGCAAGGCAAGGCGCCGCCAACGTCCCGTATGCGTTCGATATCAGCTGGCGCTTCTCCGCCCCCTATTTCGCCTGCATGATGGCGACCATTGTCAGCGCCGGCCTGGCCTCGGTCGCGCTCGGCGCGCTGGTGAAATCGGGCCTGGTAGTGTCGGTGCCGTTCACCATCATCCAGCGCGTGAGTGCCGTGACGCTTGAGCTGTTCGCCGGGCTTCTGATCGCCCGGCTCTGACGGCTTGCATCACGCCGAGCGGGCACGCTCTGCGATGGCCGCCAAGAACACCCCGCCGAAATCCTTCAGCTTGGCGGCGCCCACGCCATTCACTTGCGCAAACTCAGCCAGGTCGCGCGGTTGCAGCGCCGTCATGTCGATCAGCGTGCGGTCGGAAAAAATCACATAGGCCGGCACCTGGCGTTCACGCGCGAGCGTCAGGCGTACCGCCTTCAGCGCCGTCAGCAGGTCCGGATCACCGCCCTCGCCTGCCGCTATCGTCTCGGCGCGCGCCTTGGCGCGCGCAGGTGCCGCGCGGAAGTGGAACAGGCTGGTGCCGCGGCGCAGATCCTCGCCCCGCTCGGTGATCGCCAGACCGCCATGATCGTCAGGCTTCAGGAAATCCGCCGCCGCCATCTGGCGGATCAGCGATTGCCATTCTTCTTTCTTGCGCGCCGCGCCGCTGCCAAAGCAGGCTAGGCTATCGTGCCCCCGCTCCTTGATTTTCTGCGTATTGGCGCCGCGCAGGATGTCGATCACATGCGTGGCCCCGAAGCGCTCGCCCGATTGCAGCACGGCCGCCAGGATGATCTGCGCCTGCGCCGTGCCGTCGCTGAGCGGCGCAGTGTCCAGGCAATTGTCGCAATTGCCGCAAGGCTCGGCGATCTCGCCGAAATATTGCAGTAGGATCTGGCGTCGGCATTGTACCGCTTCGCAATAGCCGATCAGGGTGCCAAGGCGGCCATGGGCGCGCCGCTTGTGCTCGTCGCCGGCCTCCTCGCCGTCGATGAACATGCGCCGCATCCGAATGTCGCCGGACCCGAACAGCATGTGCGCCTCGGCGGCGCGTCCGTCGCGGCCCGCGCGGCCGATCTCCTGGTAATAGGCTTCCAGATTGCCCGGCAGGTCGGTGTGAAAGACATAGGCGACATCCGGCTTATCGATGCCCATGCCGAAGGCGATCGTCGCCACCATCACCACGCCGGCCTCTGTCATGAAGCTGTTCTGGTTGGCGTCGCGCGCCTCCTTGGTCATGCCGGCATGATAGGCCAGCGCCCGCACACCGCCGCGTTCCAGGGCGGCCGCGGTCTCTTCGGTTTTCTTGCGCGACAGGCAATAGACGATGCCGCTGCGCCCGGCATGGCGCTTGACGAAATCCAGCAGCTGGCGCTTGCCGTCATCGCGCGCCACGACACTGAGCTTGATGTTGGGCCGGTCGAAACCCAGCACCAGCGTCTCGACCCTGCCGGCGAACAGCCGGGCGGCGATGTCGCGGCGCGTCGCTTCGTCCGCCGTCGCCGTCAGGGCGATGATCGGCGCCTTGGGGAAAAGATCGCGTAGCCGCGACAGCTGTTCATATTCAGGCCGGAAGGCCGGGCCCCATTGCGAGATACAGTGCGCCTCATCCACCGCGATCAGGCGGATATCCGCGCCCGCGAGTGCGTCCAGCATGCGCTGTGTCATCAGCCGTTCGGGCGCCAGATACAGAAGTCGCGTCTCCCCTGCCGTCACGCGACGCCAGGCGGCGATATTCTCATCGCGGTCTACCCCGGAATTGATGGTGTCGGCCGCCACCCCAGCCAGGCGCAGGGCCGCCACCTGGTCCTGCATCAGCGCCACCAGCGGCGAGACCACGACGGTCAGGCCACCCAGCACCAGCGCAGGCACTTGGTAGCAGAGCGATTTCCCCGCGCCGGTCGGCATCACCGCCAGCACATGGCGGCCGGCCAGCAATGTGTCCATCGCCGCCGCCTGGCCGGGGCGAAAATCGTCAAAACCGAAAACATCCTTCAGGATGCGCCGCTTGGGGTCGTCGGACAGATGCGCGATATGCTGATTCACGCGGCCTTATAGCATCTCTTCAGACGGGCACACTTGAATGATGCTTTTTTTGCCGGGATATTGGGCTCAAGAAAAATGGGAGTGATCATGAAAACTGTAATTCTGGGGGCCGCCTGCCTCACGCTGTGCACAGCTTTGTTCATCACGAGCGCGAATGCCGCCACCGCGACACGCGGGTCTTTCGGCGCGCTTGCCGACGGCACAAGGATCGAAGCCGTGACCCTGACCAATGGCGCGGGCATGTCGGCCCGGATCATGACCCTGGGCGCCACGCTTCAGTCGCTGACCGTGGCCGACCGCAATGGCCGCAGAGAGGATGTCACCCTGGGGTACGACAAGCCGCAGGATTATCTCACCCGTCCCAATTATTTCGGCGTCTCGGTGGGCCGCTTTGCCAACCGCATCGCCAAGGGAAAATTCGCCCTCGACGGCAAGACCTACGCCCTGGTCACCAATGACGGCCCCAATTCGCTGCATGGCGGTGCCAAGGGCTTCGACAAGCGGGTGTGGAAGATTGAGTCCATCTCCAATGGCTCCGATGCCAAGGTCATCATGAGCTATGTCAGCGCCGATGGTGAAGAAGGCTTTCCCGGCGAACTGAAAGTCACCGTCACCTATGCGCTGAACGAAAAGAATGAACTGCGGCTGGATTATCGCGCCACCACCAGCAAGCCCACGGTGGTGAACCTCACCAACCATGCCTATTTCAACCTGTCGGGCAATGCGGCACGCGACGTGATGGGCAATCTGGTGACCCTGCATGCCGAACGCTTCACGCCGGTCGATGCCACCCTGATCCCCACCGGTGAGCGCCGCCCGGTGGCGGGCACTCCGTTCGATTTCCGCAAAGCCACGGCCGTTGGCACCCGAATCCGCGACGCCCGCGACCAGCAGATCCGCTATGGCCGCGGCTATGATCACAATTTCATTGTCGACGGTGCGCCCGGAAACCTGCGTACCGCCGCGGTGGTGGAAGAACCGGTGTCCGGCCGGGTGATGGAGGTGCGCGTCACCGCGCCCGGCATCCAGTTCTATACCGGCAATTTCATGGACGGCACCTTCTTCGGCAAGAACCAGCGCAGCTATCGCCAGGGCGACGCCATCTGTCTGGAGCCCGGCACCTTCCCGGATGCGCCCAACCGCGCCGACTTCCCCACCGCGCGGCTGAACCCCGGCCAGACCTATGTGAACAGCATGGTCTTTGCGTTCCGGACCAAATAGCTAGTCCACCGCCACCACGGCAACCGCCTTGGCCGGCAGGTCGAAAGCTAGCTTGCCATTGTCGCTGCTGCCGCTGAACGGCACGGGGCGGATGGCGTTGGGCACCGCAAATGTATTGTGCGTGTCCATCGCCGGCCCCGTCAGAATGCGCCCCTTCGCCGTGCCCGTCAGGTTGGTGACGATATGCGCCGGCTTGTTCGGGTCCAGATTGACCAGCGACAGATAAAGCTTGCCGTCCTTGCCACGCGCCGCCGACACATCCACCGACGGCAGGCTGGTATCGCCGTTTTTATAACCGCCGCCCGAGACACTGGCGGGATAGGGTACCGCGCCCTGGAACGGCACATACATTTCGAACACGTGATAGGTCGGCGTCAGGATCATCTTTTCCTTATCGGTCAGAATCATCGCCTGCAGCACATTTATCATCTGCGCGATATTGGCCATCTTCACCCGCTCGGTATTGCGATGGAAGATGTTGAGATGCAACGCCGCCACTTCGGCATCGCGCAAGGTGCTTTGCTGATAGAGGAAGCCGGGCGTGCTGCCGGGCTCCTGATCGTACCAGGTGCCCCACTCATCCACATACAGGCCAATCTTCTTGGCGGGATCATACTTGTCCATGATCTCGGCGGTCTTCGTGACAATGGTCTCGATATGCCGCGCATGGCTCAAGGTCGAAGCCCATTCGACTTCCGGAAAGTCGGTGGCGGGACCTTTGTCGCGGAAAATGCGCGGCACCGTGTAATAATGCACGCTGAGGCCGTCAAAGCGGCCGCCATCCTTCATCATCACTTCGGCAAATTGGTAATTGTCGTCATGCGAGCCGCTTGCGATCTTCAAGGTGCCCATGTCGCGTGGCGTGTTGGCGAAGGTGGCATAGCGGCGCTGGATGTCGGCGGCATATTCGGGGCGCATGTTGCCGCCGCAGCCCCAGGTCTCATTGCCGATGCCGACAAACTTGACGTTCCAGGGCTTGTCGCGGCCGTTCTTGCGCCGCTCATTGGCCAGCGACGATTTGCTGTCCGAGGTCATATATTCCAGCCATTGCGAGGTATCGTATGGCGTCAGCGATCCGACATTGACCGAGACATAGGCTTCCGCGCCGATCAGTTCGGCGAAGTCGAGAAATTCGTGAGTGCCGAAGCTGTTGTCCTCGGTGACACCGCCCCAATGGATATTGACCCGCACTGGGCGCTTGGCACGCGGGCCGATGCCGTCGCGCCAATCATACAGGTCGGCAAAGCAGCCGCCGGGCCAGCGCATCACCGGCACCTTGATCTTCTTCAGCGCGGCGACGACATCGCTGCGATAGCCGCGGATATTGGGAATCTTGCTGTTCTGGCCGACCCAGATGCCTTCATAGATGCCGCGCCCCAGATGCTCGACAAAATGACCATAGATGTGGCGGCTGATTTCGGCGCCCGGCTTTGCGGTGTCCACGTTGACCGATACATTGACGCTCTGCGCCATGGCCCAAGCTGGCACCGCCAGCACAAAAGCGGCGGCCAAAATTGTCCTGCGCATCACATGCCCCTAAATTTTTTATGGTCGCTCCGGCAGGCCCTCGCTTTGCTCGGGTTGCCGGTCTCTCCGGTCGCGATAGGAATATCGCGCAATGGGCGCCTTGGAGTAACTGCGGCAATCGCATTCGTTTCTCTCAGCATGTAAACTCTGCGCCCGAAACAAGAGTGGGTCAACACGAAACCGCAACCGAAATCATTTGTGATAGCGCAGGGGCCGGCGCGCGATTTTCTTGTCTGCAAAGCAGCTTAGTCGTGCAGGACTGGCACAGATGGAAACCTGTCGTTATACAAGCAGTTATGTTGCGCCTTACCGACATAAAGTTGCCGCTCGACCACGGCGCGTCCGCGCTGAAAGCCGCAATTCTCAAAAAGCTGAAGCTTCCGGCGGACGCGCTGCTGGATTTCCAGGTGTTCAAGCGCGCCCATGACGCCCGCAACAAGCAGGCGATCACTTACATCTACACGGTGGACGTCACGCTGAAGGATGAGACGCGCGCGCCGCGCGACCTGCGACCCACCCCGGACATGGATTACAAATTCGCCGCCCACGCGCCCGCTGCATTCCCCAACGACCATTTGAACAGGCCGCTGGTGATCGGCGCCGGGCCTTGCGGTCTGTTCGCGGCGCTCATTCTCGCCCAGTCCGGTTTTCGTCCCATCATTCTGGAGCGCGGCAAGGCGGTGCGGGAGCGCACCAAGGACACCTGGGGCCTGTGGCGGCGCTCGGTGCTGAATCCGGAGTCCAATGTCCAGTTCGGAGAAGGCGGCGCCGGTACCTTTTCCGACGGCAAGCTCTACAGCCAGATCAAGGACCCGCGTTACCTGAGCCGCAAGGTCCTGACCGAATTCGTCAAGGCCGGCGCGCCGGAGGAAATCCTCACCGAGGCGCATCCCCATATCGGCACCTTCCGGCTGGTCACCATGGTGGAAGCCATGCGCGAAACCATTGAGGCGCTGGGCGGGGAATACCGCTTCAACAGCAAGGTCGCGGACCTTCTGCTGACGCCGGACCATGACGTGCGCGGCGTGAAGCTGGAATCCGGCGAGGAAATCGAATCCGATCATGTCGTGCTGGCGCTGGGCCACAGCGCCCGCGACAGTTTCGAAATGCTGCATGAACGCGGCGTCGCCATCGAAGCCAAGCCCTTCAGCATCGGCTTTCGCATCGAGCATCCCCAGGGGCTGATCGACAAGGCCCGCTTCGGGCGCTCCATCCCCGAGCTGGGCGCCGCCGATTACAAGCTGGTGCATCACGCCAAAAACGGCCGCGACGTCTACAGCTTCTGCATGTGCCCCGGCGGCACGGTGGTGGCGGCGGCCTCCGAGCCGGGGCGTGTTGTAACCAATGGCATGAGCCAGTATTCGCGCAATGAGCGCAACGCCAATGCCGGCATCGTGGTCGCCATCACACCCGAGGTGGATTATCCCGGCCATCCCCTGGCCGGCATCGAACTGCAGCGCCGCTGGGAAACCGCAGCCTTTGCGGCGGGCGGCGGCACCTATGCCGCGCCGGCGCAGCTGGTGGGCGACTTTGTTGCGTGTACGCCGTCCACCGTCCTGGGCGAAGTTGTCCCGTCCTATCGGCCCGGTGTAACGCCCACTGACCTGTCCACCTGCCTGCCCGATTATGCCATCGAGGCCATCCGGGAAGCCCTGCCCGCCTTCGGGCGCCAGATCAAAGGCTTTGACCGCGCCGATGCGGTGCTGACGGGGGTGGAAACGCGTACCTCCAGCCCCATCCGCATCCGGCGCGGCGAAGACTTCCAGAGTCTCAATACCAAAGGGATATATCCGGCCGGTGAAGGCGCAGGCTTTGCCGGCGGCATCCTCTCGGCGGCCGTGGACGGCATCAAAGTGGCCGAGGCCGTCGCCAGATCGATTGCCGGTAAAAGCTAGGCCGACAAAAAATCCGAGACGAAGGCCGTCTTGGGATCGCGGCGCACGTCCTGCGGCGTGCCATACTGCTCGATACGGCCATCGCGCATCACCGCCACCAAGTCGGCGACCGCGAAGGCCTCTTCCTGGTCATGGGTGACGAACACGGTGGTGACACCGGCATGGTCGTGGATACGGCGCAGGTCGGCGCGCAGCTCCTTGCGCACCTTGGTGTCCAGGGCGCCGAACGGCTCGTCCAGCAGCAGCATGCGCGGTTCAATCGCTAGCGCGCGTGCCAGCGCCACGCGTTGACGCTGGCCGCCGGAAAGCTGGCTGGGATAGCGGTCTTCCAAGCCCGCCAACTGCACCAGCGCCAGCAGGTCCGTCACCCGCTTCTTGATGTCGGCCCGGCTGGGGCGCATGTCGCGCGGCCGCACCTTCAGGCCGAAAGCGATATTGTCGGCCACGGTCATGTGCCGGAACAGCGCATATTGCTGGAAGACAAAGCCGGCATTGCGGGTGCGGGCCGGCATGTCCAACCAGTTGAGATCGGCAAATCGCACGCTGCCGGTGTCAGCCACTTCCAGCCCGCCCAGGATGCGGAGCAGGGTGGTCTTGCCCGAACCCGACGGGCCCAGCAGCGAAACGAAGGCGCCCTGGGGGGCGACAAAGCTGGCGCCGCGCAACGCCGGGAAGCGGGCGAACTTCTTGGTGACCGAGGCGACTACCAGAGACATCACGGACTCCTAATGACGATGCGACGCGGCGAGCTCGTCCGCGTAACGCCATTCCAGAAACGATTTCAAAGCCAAAGTGAGCAGCGCCAGCATCGCCAGCAAAGCGGCGACGGCAAAAGCGCCAGTATAATCGTAATTGTTGTATAGCAGCTCGACATGCAGCGGCATGGTGTTGGTCTGGCCGCGGATATGGCCCGACAGCACAGACACCGCGCCGAACTCGCCCAGGGCGCGGGCGTTGCAGAGCAGAATGCCATAAAGCAGGCCCCATTTGATGTTGGGCAGGGTGACGCGCATGAACGTCTGGAAGCCCGACGCGCCCAGGGTGGCGGCGGCTTCTTCTTCGTCGCGGCCCTGGTCGACCATCAAGGGGATCAGTTCGCGCGCCACAAAGGGAAAGGTCACGAAGATGGTGGCCAGCACGATGCCCGGCAGCGCGAACAGGACGCGGATGTCGTAGCCCGCCAGCGTGGGCCCCAGCCAGCCCTGCATGCCGAACACCAGCACATAGACCAGGCCCGCCACCACCGGCGATACCGAGAACGGCAGGTCGATCAGGGTCACCAGGAAAGTCTTGCCCCGGAAATCAAACTTGGCGATCGACCAGGCGGCCGCGATGCCGAACACCGTATTGAGCGGCACCGCGATGGCGGCGGCCAGCAGCGACAGCTTCACCGCCGCCAGGGTGTCCGGCTCGACCATGGCGCTGAAGAAGGTCCTGACACCGCTGGCCAGGGCTTCCTTGAACACCAGCACCAGCGGCATCAGCAGCATGATGGCGATAAAGCCGACAGCAATGATGCCCAGAGTCAGTTTGAGCCATAGCGGATCTTCGGTCGGCTTGGAAAATATTTTATTCATCTGTGTTTCGCAGCCCAGCTTTGCAGCCCGTTCAGCGCAAGCAGCATGATGAAGCTGGCCGTCAGCATCACCACGCCGATGGCCGAAGCCCCGGCATAGTCATACTGTTCCAGCTTGATGACGATCAGCAGCGGCGCGATTTCGCTGACCGCCGGGATATTGCCGGCGATGAAGATGATGGAGCCGTATTCGCCCGCCGCGCGGGCAAAGGCCATCGCCGCGCCGGTCAGGATCGCTGGCAGCATCATCGGCATCACAACCCGGGCAATAGTCTGGAGCCGTGTCGCCCCCAGCGTGGCGGCGGCCTCCTCGATGTCATGTCCCACTTCCGCCAGCACCGGCTGCACCGTGCGCACCGTGAACGGCAGGCTGATAAACACCATCGCCACCAGCACGCCCCAGGGCGTGTAGGCGACCTTGATGCCGTACTCGATCAGGATCGATCCGATCCATCCAGTCGGCGCATACAAGGTGGACAGCGCGATGCCCGCCACCGCCGTGGGCAGCGCGAACGGCAGGTCGATTACCGCGTCCAGCAAAGCCCTGCCGGGAAAGCGATAGCGCACCAGCACCCAGGCGATGATGAAGCCGAATACCGAGTCGATCAGGGCGGCGGCCAGCGCCGTGCCGAAAGACAACCGCAGCGAGGCCAGCACGCGCGGGGTGGAAATGGCGTTCCACATGCCGTCCAGCCCCAGCTCGAAGGGCCGCAGCACCAGCGCCAACAGCGGGATCAGCACCAGCGAGGTCAGATAGAAAATCGTGAAGCCCAGCGACAGGCGAAAGCCCGGCAGGACATGCCGGGACTTTGGAAGCACAAGTTTGACGCCGATGGCGCTCATAATTCCTGTTTCGCGGGGTGACCGAAGCTACGATTTTACGCCGGCTTCGGCAGGTTGGGGAGGTGTCCGGAAAAATAGCTATCTCACCGTCCGGGTTGATAAATCTGGTCGAAGACGCCGCCATCGCCGAAATGAACCGCCTGCGCCTTGGCCCAGCCGCCGAACGCACCATTGATGGTGGACAGCGCGATATCGGGAAATTGCTTGCGGTACTTGGCCAGGATCTGCGGGTTGCGCGGACGATAATAGTTCCTCGCCTCGATCTCCTGCGCCTGCGGCGTGTAGAGGAAGTGCAGATAGGCTTCGGCGGTGGCGCGGGTTTTCTTGCGATCGACATTCTTGTCGACGATCGCCACCGGCGGCTCGGCCAGGATCGAGCGCGACGGATAGAGGATTTTGTACTGGTCGCCTCCCGCTTCCTTCAGGACCAGATGGGCTTCGTTCTCCCACGACAGCAGCACGTCGCCGATGCCGCGCTTGGTGAAGGTCACCGTCGAACCACGCGCGCCCGAATCCAGCACCGGCACATTCTTGTAGAGATTGGCAACGAACGTCTTGGCCTTGTCTCCATTGCCGCTGGGCTGCTTGGCGGCATAGTCCCAGGCCGCCAGATAGGCCCAGCGGGCGCCCCCCGATGTCTTGGGATTGGGCGTGATCACCTGGACGTCCGGCTTCACCAGATCGTTCCAGTCCCTGACCTGCTTGGGATTGCCTTTGCGCACCAGAAAAATGATGGTCGAGGTGTAGGGCGAGGAATTCTGCGGCAGGCGTTTCTGCCAGTCGGCCCGAAGCAGCTTGCCGTTCTTGGAAATCGCGTCGAGGTCGGCGGCCAAAGCCAGCGTGACAACATCAGCCTGCAACCCGTCGATCACCGAGCGGGCCTGCGAGCCCGAACCGCCATGGCTGTTGGAGATGGTGACATTGTCGCCCTTGGATTTCTGCTGTGCGGCAAAAGCCTTGTTGATCTCTTGGTACAGTCCGCGCGTCGGGTCATAGCTGACATTCAGCAACTGGACATCGGCAGCCAAAGCCGCGTTAGCGGAAAAACCAGCCGTGGTCGCGGCAAGCATTCCGACTGCGGCCAGAAGAGAGAGAATGCGTTTCATGGTCTTTTCCTCAGATCCTTGAAGAAACGCGTTAAAGTGAAATCTGGCTGCGCAGAGCGATGGCGTTGGCCGAAATGTCCGTCGCGGGCGCGTTGATATGATTGACCTGGATATTGTCGTAATTCAGCGCAAAGCGGATGCCGCTAGTGGGATACCAGTTCAGGCCCAGGCTCCAGATATTCTGCACGCCGCCGGCCACCCCGCCCGATGCCGCCGCGACGCCGGCGAAATAATCCAGGTTGACGTTGCTGTAGCGCGCCTTGATCTCCCAGGCGCCGATGCCGCCATCGCTGCCCAGCGGCTTGGCGGGGCGCAGGCCACGAAAGCTGGCCGTGGCCGGATCATAGGAATGAGTTTCGCCCGTCAGCGACCAGGTCGCCAACGCATACCAGCCCCTGAAATTGGGGTCGGGCAGCAAGGCGCGCCGGTCGACGTTGAAGCGGAAATAACCGGCCTGGCCGTAAAGCGGCCCGTAGGTGGCTGCTGTCTCCACGCCCCATTGCGTCACCCTCTGAGTGTCGATGTTGCCGGTGTCGACGGTACGGGTGGCGTCAATCGCGATCTCCGGTCCGTTGATGAAGCGAAAGACATTAGAGCCGTTGGTGCCCGGCGCGAGATCCGGCGTCTTCAGCACATGGGTGACATTAGCATCCAGCAGCCACTTCACATCGCTGTTACTGACCGCCAGCCAGGAGGCACGGCTGACAATGGCTTCCTGTGCGTCGAAGGCCGCTGCGTCGGTCACCTTCTTGCCGGTATAGGCGACCGAGACGAGATAACGCTCGCCCTGGGCGAATACGCTGACGCCCTCGCGGCTGGGCGCGCCGGCGATATTGCGCGCGATGTCGGTAACGGACGTACGCTCCAAGAACAGAAGATCGGCCGAGCTGGTAGCATCATCGATGCCGGCAGGCGGAGCAAAGGCGCCGACGCGAAACCCGAACGGCTTGAGCCCGTCATATTGCAGATAGGCGGTGTAGATATAGCCGTTCTTTTCGACGCCGTTGCCGCCGAAGTCATAGGTGAAGTTATAGGACCAGTCGCGCCAGGCGGTGCCGGTAAAGCCGAACTGGGCGCGGCGGAAATTGGAGCCGCTGTTGAGATCGACATTGGCCGGATTGCGGCCCTGGCTGAAATAGCCGGAGTCGAACTGGATCAGGCTGCGCAGCGCGAAGGTGAAAGCGCCGTTGGGGGTGGCGAAAGTGAGGCGGCCATTGTCGAGGCCGGTCTTCACCTGGCCATCGAGGCGCTTGTTGATGTCGGCATACTGGCTGGAGTTACTGCGCTTCAGGTCGGAGAGCTCGGGGCTCGGATCATTCTCTTCCTGCCGCGCCTTGATTTCGGCCAGCTGCAGCTGAACGTTGCGCAGTTGCTGTTCCAGAATGCCGATCCTGGGGTCGGAAGCCGGCGTCGACTTGCGGGCCTGCGCCACGGCCGGCGCGCTCAGCGCCAGGACCGCGGTGCCGATCAGAAAAACCGAAAGCAGAAGCTTCGTCATAAAACCCCGTTGAAATTCATCCCGCGCGGAGGAGCCAGCACCCCAGGCGGCTGCATTAATTCCCGCCAATCCCTACATAGTCAATAGGATTTAGGAAGTATCTGAAAATACACAAGAAAATGCAGAACCCCGCGCTTACAAAGCGCCTGAACGGCGTAATTGTTGCGCGGCCGCGGCAAGATTTCTGGATTCCAGGATTTGGGCGGTGGCATCCCGGGCCGCCAGCAGGGCCTTGCGGATGGCGCAGACCGACACCTCGAAGCAATCGTCACATTTGCGATAGGCCATGACGCTGACACAGGGGCTGAGGGCCAAGGGGCCGTCGGTGACCCGCAAAACATCGGCAAAACTGATGTCCTTGGCGGGCCGGCCCAAGGAATAGCCGCCCTGGCGGCCGCGATGACTGCGCACGATTCCAGTCTTTTTCAGTTCCAGCAGGATGGCTTCCAGGAACTTGCGCGGGATTTTCTCTTTTTCCGCGATCTCGGCAATCTGCACCGGATCATTGCCGCCCCTGGCCGCCAGAAGCAGCAGGGCGCGCAGGGCATAACGGGCCTTTTGGGAGATCATGGCATTACAATACCCCATCAAGCCTATGGAATATAGCCATCGACCTCCCCGGCGCGCGCGATAGCGCGCTCGCATCGGGGAGGTGGCGTAGCAGCGCCTGCGCTGCGAAGCCGGAGGGGGTCATTCAAGAAGCCCGCGACAGCTTGCGACAAGCCAGGCGGTGCATGGCCGGTAAATCCCGCTATAGTCTGGAAAATGCCAAGAGGGCCCACCTCCGGCGCCCCATGGGACCAGTACCGAAGACCGCATAATGATGGGAATGAGTTTCAGGACGGCCAGCCAATGACCTGGATTGTCAAGGTCGCGCTGGACCGCCCCTATACCTTCATCGTGCTCGCCCTGATGATCCTGATCTTCGGGCCGATTGCCGCTGTGCGCACCCCCACCGACATTTTCCCCAATATCGGCATTCCGGTGATCGGCGTTGCCTTCACCTATACCGGCCTGTCGCCCGACGAAGTCGGCTCCCGCATACTGGCGCCCTATGAGCGCTTCATCACCACCACGGTGAACGATGTCGAGCATATTGAAAGCCAGTCCATGCCGGGACTGGGCATCGTCAAGATTTTCTTCCAGCCCAATGTCGATATCCGCCTGGCCACGGCCCAGGTCACCTCAGTCTCGCAGAGCACCATCCGCCAGATGCCGCCGGGCACCCTGCCGCCACTGATCCTCAATTACAGCGCATCCACCGTACCCGTCGTCCAGCTGGCCTTCTCGTCCAGCTCGCTGTCGGAACAGCAGGTGCTGGACTATTCGCAGAATTTCGCGCGGCCCAGGCTGACAACCGTTCCGGGCGCAGCGGTGCCGTTTTCCTATGGCGGCAAATTCCGCGCGGTCCTGATCGACCTGGATCCGTCCGCCATGCAGGCGCGCGGCCTGTCTTCGGTGGATGTGCAGAATGCCTTTGTCGCGCAGAACCAGATCAACCCCGCCGGCAATATCAAGATCGGCACCTATCAGTATGTCGTGCGCCTCAACAACGCCTCCGACACGATCGAGGGCATGAACGAACTGCCGGTCAAGACGGCGCCCGGCGGCGGCACCGTGTTCATGCACGATGTCGGCAATGTGCGCGACGGCAATACCGTGCAGAACAACATTGTGCATGTCGACGGCGCCCGCGCGGTTCTCTCCACCGTGCTGAAGAACGGCCAGGCCTCTACCATTGATGTAGTGGAGGGCATCAAAGATCTGCTGCCGGTGCTGCGCGAGCAGCTTCCTCCCGAACTCAAGATCGACATTCTCAGCGACCAGTCGGTGTTCGTGAAAGCCGCGGTGAAAGGCGTGCTGCATGAAGGCGCCATCGCGGCTGCCCTGACCAGCCTGATGATCCTGTTGTTCCTGGGAAGTTGGCGCTCCACCGTGATCATCGCCACCTCCATCCCGCTGGCCGTGCTGCTGGCATTGATGGGCCTCTGGATCACCGGCCAGACGCTGAACATCATGACGCTGGGCGGACTGGCGCTGGCGGTCGGCATCCTGGTGGACGACGCCACCGTCACCATCGAGAATATCAACTGGCACCTGGAACAAGGCAAAAGCGTCTATGATTCCATCATGGATGGGGCACGCCAGATCACCCAGCCCGCCTTTGTCAGCTTGCTTTGCATCTGCGCCGCCTTCGTGCCGATGTTCGCGCTGAAGGGCATTGCGGGCTTCCTGTTCGTGCCCATGGCGCTGGCGGTGGTGTTCGCCATGACCGCCTCCTTCATCCTGTCGCGCACATTGTTGCCGACCCTGTCGCTCTATCTGCTCAAGCCGCACGGCCACATGGCAAAAGGCGATCATCTGCTGGCGCGAATCCAGCGCAGCTTCGAGCGCGGCTTCGATAATGTGAAGGAGCAGTATCGCAACCTGCTGGCGCTGGCGATGACCCGACGCCGGCCCTTCGTCCTCAGCTTCCTGGCGGCGGTTGTGGCGTCCATGCTGCTGGTGCCGTTCCTAGGCCGGGATTTCTTCCCCGCCGTGGATAGCGGGCAGATCACCCTGCACGCCCGCACGCCCGCCGGCACGCGGATCGAGGACACCAACCAGATCGTGGCGCAGATCGAAAAGGAAGTCCGCCGCATCATTCCCCGCAATGAACTGGCGGCCATCGTGGACAATGTCGGCCTCAACCAGAGCCCTGTGAACATGCTCTACAACAATTCCGGCACGGTGGGCCTGCAGGACGCCGACATCTTCATCAGCCTGAACAAGAACCACAGTCCCACAGCCAACTACGTGCGCATCATGCGCGAAAAACTGCCGCGCCTGTTCCCGCAGGTGACGTTCTCCTTCCCGCCGCCCGACATCACCAGCCAGATCCTGAATTTCGGCGCCCCCGCGCCGCTGGACGTACAGATTTCCGGCAACAAGCTGGAAGAGACCGAAGCCTTCGGCTTCCGGATCCTGCGCGAGATCCGCAAGATTCCTGGCCTGGTGGACGCGCGTATGCAGCAGTCCAGCAACATGCCGCAGCTCAAGGTGGAAGCCGACCGCAGCCGCATGTCGCAGATGGGCCTGACCGAGCGCGACGTGACCAATGCGCTGGCGACCAGCCTCGCCGGCACCTCGCAATCGGCGCCCAATTTCTGGCTGAACCCGAAGAACGGCGTTTCCTACAGCATGACGGCGCAGACGCCGGAATATCAGCTCGACACCCTCGCGGCACTGCAGAATCTTCCGGTCACCGGCAGCGCCGGGACCACGCCGCAGGTTCTGGGCGGCCTGGTCAAGATCAGCCGCGCCCAAGGCAATTCGGTCGTCAGCCACTACAACATTCAGTCGACCATCGACCTTTACGCCACCACCCAGGACCGCGACCTGAGCAGCGTCGCCGCCGAGGTGCAGAAGGTGATCGACGCCAACAAGCAGCATCTGCCGCGCGGCGCCACCGTCACCCTGCGCGGCCAGATCCAGACCATGAACACAGCCTTTACCGGCCTGTCCTACGGCCTGCTGGTCGCGGTGGTGCTGATCTATCTGCTGATCGTGGTGAACTTCCAGTCCTGGACTGACCCGTTCGTCATCATCACCGCCCTGCCCGCGGCGCTGGCCGGCATTGTCTGGATGCTGTTCGCCACCGGCACGACCCTGTCAGTGCCGGCGCTGACCGGCGCCATCATGTGCATGGGCATGGCCACCGCGAACTCGATCCTGGTGATCAGCTTCGCGCGCGAAAAACTCGCCGAGCATGGTGATGCCGTGCGGGCGGCAATGGAGGCCGGCTTCACCCGCTTTCGCCCGGTCTGCATGACGGCGCTGGCGATGATCATCGGCATGGCGCCGATGGCGCTGGGCCTGGGCGAAGGCGGCGAGCAGAACGCGCCGCTTGGCCGCGCCGTGATCGGCGGGCTGATTTTCGCCACCATCGCCACCTTGATGTTTGTGCCGGTGGTGTTCAGCATCCTGCATGGCCGCCACGCGGCCCGGGCCGCGACCAGCAAGCCGCCAGCCAAGTCTGGAGAAGCGTATGCCTGACAAGATTCCCAACGCCAGCCCGGACGCGCACCAGCCCGCGCGCGAGGAATTGCTGCGTTATAAGACGCCGCCCGGCCTCAAGCGCTGGGGCTTCATCGCCCTTGGCGTGGCTCTCGTCATCGCCATGGTGGGCATCGCGGCGCGGCTGTGGGACGATTATCGCACGGCGCAATGGACCGAGGACCAGGCGATCCAGACCGTGCAGATCGTCAAGATGGAAGCCGAGAAAAAAGGCGGCGCCCTCAACCTGCCGGGCGACATTCAGGCCTTCACCTCCGCGCCGCTCTACGCCCAGGTGAGCGGCTATGTGAAGCGCTGGTATTTCGATATAGGCGCGCCCGTGAAAGAAGGCCAGCTTCTGGCCGAACTCGACACCCCCGATCTGGCGGGTCAGGTGCAGTCCGCCCGCGCCAACCTGGTCAACGCCCAGGCCGCCCAGCGCCTGTCGGCCTCGACCGCACAGCGCTGGGATACGCTGTTCGCGCAGGGCGCCGTCTCGCGCCAGGACAAGGACACCAAGGACGCCGACCTCGACACCAAGAATGCGGCGGTGCAATCGGCGCGTGCCAATCTTTACAGCCTGACCTCCCAGGCAGGTTTCCGCCGTCTGGTGGCACCCTTTGACGGCGTGATCACCAGCCGCGCGGTGGATGTCGGCGCCCTGGTCACGGTCGGCACCGGCGCCGGCGCCGCGCCGCTCTTCACGGTCGCCGACCTGAAGCGCCTGCGCATCTATGTGCGGGTGCCGCAGAATTACGCCTCCCATATCCGGCCAAGCATGACAGTCACCTTCAGCGTACCGCAGCATCCGGGTCGCGTCTTCACCGCCACCCTGGTGGCTTCGGCCGGGGCCGTCGCCAGCGCCACTGGCACCATCCTGGTGCAATTCGGCATCGACAATAGTGACGGCGCGCTGCAGCCGGGCGGTTATGCCGAGATCAAATTCCCCCTGCCCGCCGGCGCCAACGGCATCCGCGTGCCCGCCACCGCCCTGATGTTCCGCGCCGAAGGCATGCAGGTCGCCACGCTGGACGCGAACAGCCGGGTCAAGCTCAAGACCATCACCATCGCGCGCGACCTAGGCGATGCGGTGGATGTCAGCAGCGGCATTACCGCCAAGGACCACATCATTGACAATCCGTCCGATTCCTTCCGGGATGGCGACGAAGTGCGGCTGGCGGGCAAATAATCCTGCCTATATAAGATGTCTTCTTTTCGTGGGGAAAAATCATGCGCGGCTTGGCGAAAATCATGGCTCTGGTTCTGTTGCCGCTGGCGGGGCTTGCCGCCTGCGACCGCGAATCCGATGCGGCTCCCAGCGCCGCCTATGACACCAGCGCCGCCTCCAACGCCAAATTCCTGGCCGATTACGCCGCCCGCGCCGATGTGAAGAAGACCCAGTCCGGATTGATGTACCGCGTGCTCAAGGCCGGCAGCGGCCCCGGCGTACTGCGCAACGCCGACGTGGTTACCGTCTATTACAAGGGCATGCTGATCAACGGCAAAGTCTTCGACCAGACCAAGCCGGAGGAAGCGGCGAGCTTCATGGCCGGCGGACTGATCCCCGGCTGGGTGGAAGCCCTCAAGCTGATGAAAACTGGCGAAACCTGGGAAATCGTTCTGCCATCCGATCTGGGATACGGCGCGGACGGCGCCGGCGACGCCATCCCCCCGGACCAGACCCTTGTCTTCACCATGACCCTGTCGAAGGTCGAGTACGCGAATTAGCCGCTTCTAGAACTTATACTGAAGCTGCACGCCGCTCATGCGGGGTGCCAGCGGCACGCATTGCAGCACACCTGACGTGTTGGCGACGCCGAAGGTGCCGTTGGGCGCAGAATTCAACGCGCCGTTATATTCCGGCAGGCAGGCTTCCTCATTGGCGACATTGTTCATGAAAAAGGCCATGTCCGCGCCGCTGTGGCCGAAGTCGGTGAATTTCAGGCGGAAATTCAGCAACCCGTAAGGCGAGGTCTGCTGGGTCGGATGGAAGGTGCGCAGATTCGCCAGATAGCGGCCCTGCCAATAATAATGCGCCGTGAACACGGTATCGCCCAGCGGCAGCCCGCTCAGGTCGGTGCCGAAATTGATCGAGGCGCTCTGGTTGGTCTGCCAGGTCGGCACCGGGATCGGGGTGCCCGACAGGTTGGTGGTGCCTGTGGGCAGCAGATAGCCGGCCGGCGGCGTGAAGGTGAAATCGGTATAGCGCGGATCGATATAGCTGCCCGCCGCATTCAGGGTCAGCCAGTCGGTCGGCAGAAGCGTCACATCCCATTCCGCACCGTAGATCTTCGCAGCCTTGGCGTTGAGGGTAACATTATCGTTGAAATTGCCTAGGCACTGGCCGGCGATGAACGCAGTCTGGGTGCAGGGCCCGCCGCCGGTCGCGGTCGCCAGGGTGACATTGGGCAGCGAGGTCTGCACCTGAATGTCGTGATACGAGGTGTGATACAGCGCGAAGTTGGTGCGCAGCGGCATACCCGCCACATCCCAGTCAGCTTTCACGCCGATTTCATAGTCCGTCACCTGCTCGGGCTTGGCCACCAGCACGGTGGGATTGATCGCCTGGGTATTGATCGCGCCGGAGCGATAGCCCGAGCGCATGGTGGCATAGACCATGGTGCCGTCCCGCAGGTCATGATCCACCGCCAGCGTATAGGTCGGCTTGTGGAAGCTGCGCTTGATGTCGGCGGCGCATTGCGACAAAGGCAGCAACCGGCCATTGGTATCGGTCAGGGCGCAGGCATTGGTCTGCCCGGCATAGGTGATGCCTTCGAAGGTGAAGCCTGCCGGGTTGAACACACCATTGACCACCGTATTGCTGGTCGCCTGCGTCGCGGGGGTGCGGACCGTCTGGGTGGCGATATGGGCGAAACGCTCGTCATAGGTGTAACGTATGCCCGCCGTCACCCGCGTGGTGGGAAGCAGGTTGTAGGTCGCCTGAGCATAGAAGGCGAAGGAGGCATTGTCTTCGCTGTTCCGGCTGGAATCGGTGACGGTGAGCTGGCGGCCCGCCACCGGCGACGGCGCCGAACCGGCGCTGGGCAGGAAGAGATAGAGATAGCCGCCGTCATTGGGGCTGCGCTCGCGGAAATAGAACAGGCCGGTGGTCCATTTCAGGCGCTCGTTCAGGCCGGTGCCGTTGACGGTGAGCTCGGACTGCCAGGACTGATAATTGGGGAATTGATAGAGATAGGTATTGGTCTCGTAAGGCTGGCCGCGGCTGACGGCCCTGCCGAAATTCTGCCAGGTGCGGTAACCGCCCATCCAGCGCACATCGATATCGCCGAACGACTTGTCTGCGGTGAGTGAATAAGTCTGGTACTTGCCTTCGCTGAGATTGCTCACTGCCTGCTCGGCGCTCCAGAAACCGGTGGTCTGCTGGCGCTCCACCGAATGCAGCAGGGCGTTGTAGGCGGCAGGCGAAGGATTGACGCCGCTGACGCTGGTGGCGTTGGCATTCAGGTAATAGGGCGCGATCGGGCGGCCGCGCAGGTCGGTGAAGCCGACACAGGTGCCCGGAATGTTGCAGATCGAGGTGCGGCCCTGCGACGGGACCGTGCCGACGAAAGTGCCCAGATCGTGATAGGTAGAACCGGTATTGTGCTCCACCGCCAGGTCGGCGCGCGCCACCAGCTTGAATGTCTCGTCCGGCTGCCATTTGAGCGAGAAGACACCGGCCAGCTTCTTGGTGCCGAAGGCGGCCTGGTTGTTCCGCTCACCCGTGACCGGATCGAAATAATTGTTGGCGAGATAGCCCTTCTGATTCTCGCTGTTCAACGCGATACGCAGGAAGAACTGGTCGCTCATCGGCAGGTTCAGCGCGCCTTGCAATCCGGCGCGGCCATAATCACCCAGGGTCGCCCGGGCATAGCCGCCAAACTCGGCCTCCGGCTCGCGGCTTTGATACAGCACCGCGCCACCCGTGGTGTTGCGTCCCACCAAGGTGCCTTGCGGGCCTTTGAGGACCTGCACGCTTTCGATGTCGAACAGCGAACCGGTCAGGCCGATGGCGCGGGCGTAATAGACACCGTCCTTGTAGACGGCTGACGCCGTGTCAAAGCCCAGGCCGGGATTGCCACCGCCCGACGGCGCGTCGAAATTGCGCTGGCCGCGGATGGTGACGTTCAGCGTGTCCTGGCGGAAGGTCGTGGGCGCGATATAGACCGACGGCGACACATAGCGCAGATCCTCGATGGTCCGGATGTTCAGCCGGTCGAGATCGTCCTGATTCAGGGCAGTGATGGCGATCGGAACCGCCTGCTCGTTTTCCGCGCGCTTGCGGGCGGTGACGATGACGGTGTCCAGGACTGAGGCCTGGCTGGCATTGCTGCCGGGCTGCGCCACGGCATCAGTGACGGGGGTCAGTACGGTGGTGGTCAGCAAAGCCAGAACCAAGCGTTTGAACACGGACGTCTCCTAGGATATTGGTCTAGAAATCCGGGCGTTTTTACATCGCCGCAGCATTTGCGCGGAGCTCTAACTGATTTTCCGCGCCCTATAAAGGCAATATTGGGAACCCGCGCCAAATCGGGAAAAATTCCCTATAAGGCTCCAACCTTTAGAGTGAACCGTCATTTAAGCGAGGACGACATGAACAGAATTGCAATGATTACCGGCGCTGGCAGCGGCGTGGGCCGCGCCGTGGCGAATGCGCTTTGCGCCGATGGCTGGAAGCTGGTGCTGGTGGGGCGAAAGCGCGAAACTCTGGACGAGACCGCCAAGGGCCTGAAGACCGAGAATCTGGTTCTGCCTGCCGATGTCGGCGATCCCGAATCGGTGAAGGGCGTGTTTGCCCAGATCAAGGAGAGGTTCGGCCGGCTGGACGTGCTGTTCAACAATGCCGGCATGGGCACGCCCGCCATTCCGATCGAAGATATCAGCTTTGCCCAGTGGCAGGAGATCGTGGGCGTCAATCTCACCGGCGCCTTCCTCTGCATCCAGGAAGCGGTGCGGATGATGAAGGCCCAGACCCCGCGCGGCGGGCGCATCATCAACAATGGCTCGATCAGCGCCGACCGCCCGCGGCCGCACTCCGCCCCCTATACCGCCACCAAGCACGCCATCACCGGTCTGACCAAGTCCATCATCCTGGACGGACGCCCCTTCGACATCACAGCCGGACAGGTCGATATCGGCAATGCTGCCACGGAAATGACCCAACGCATGACCCAGGGGGTGCTCCAGCCCGATGGCAGCCTGGCGGTTGAGCCCCGCATGGACGTGAAACATGTGGCAAAGGCAGTGGCCTTCATGGCCAGCCTACCGCTGGAGTCCAACGTACCATTCCTGACCGTAATGGCGACCAAGATGCCCCTTTTCGGCCGGGGGTAAAGTCCGGCGCGGGCATGGGATCAGCATCCGCCGCCGCAAATGATTATTTTTTGCGCATCCCGCGGAGCCTTTCCGCGGGGCCGCGCATTTTCTTGTCATGCGAGCCTGTTTTCTTGGACAAAATATCTGCGCGTTGGGTTTTGGGGTGGCGACGCTTCAGATCCCGCCCTTGCTGAGAGATGATGATGAGGCCGAAAAGGCGCCTGTCCCCACCGCCGCCCCCAAGGCTGTGGATCAAAACGGGACACCCCGTCCGACCGAACAGCCACGGCCCGACGCCCCCCCCTGTAACAATTCAGCAACGCTCGCCGGTCATACCCCAAGCCGTACTACGCAAAATGGCAGTGTGCCGCATGTGTTATCGAGGCGCCCCACCTTGTCCGGAATGGCACTAATATCGATATTGGTAGTTATAGAATGCTTTTCTAACGATGTTTTATTGCGATTCCACTTATAGGTAGTGGCATGAAAACTTCGATTCCTTTGATTTCGGCGCTTGCCCTGACTTTGGTCTTGGGCGCCTGCAGCACACCCAACGCGGAATCCCTTGCCCAGAACGATCCCTGGGAAAAGACCAACCGCGAAATCTTCGAATTCAACCTCGGGGTGGACCGCGCCGTCGCCCGTCCCATCGCCAAGGGCTACCGCGCCGTGGTGCCGGAAATCGCGCGCGAAGGCGTGCGCAATTTCCTCACCAACCTGAATTCTCCGGTGATCCTGGCCAACGATTTGCTGCAGGGCGAAACCGAAAAGGCCGGCAACACGCTGGGCCGCATCGTGATCAATTCCACCATCGGAATCGGCGGGCTGATCGATGTCGCCAGCAAGGTCGGCATTCCCTTTCACGCGAATGATTTCGGCATCACCCTGGGCAAGGCCGGCGCGACCGAAGGCTACTATCTGATGCTGCCCTTTGCCGGCCCCAAGTCGCCCCGTGACCTGCTGGGCACCAGCGTGGATCTGGCCTTTAATCCCTTCACCTATGCCATCTTCCCCGGCGACAATGCGCTGATGATCGTGCGCATCAGCATAGGCATACTGAATGCCCGCACCTCGCAGCTGGGCGCAGTAGAAACCATCGAACGTTCGTCCATCGACTTCTATGCGACGACCCGCAACCTCTATCGCCAGAGCCGCGACGCCAAGATCAATGAAGGCCGGCCCGGCGGAGACGATCTACCCAATCTGTAATTCGAACTGAAAAACAAACCGCGCCGTGCGTCCGCACGGCGCGGTTTTATTTGGGAAGACTAGTCAGCCGGCGAAGGGTTGGGCAACGGTTCATGGTCACCGGGCTTGTCCCCCATGAGTCCATGATACCATTTGTTCCAGAACCCCGATGTCCACGTCCCGAAACGGTCCATGTACAGGAACACCACCGGCGTGGTGTAGAGCGTCAGGATCTGGCTGAGGATCAGCCCGCCCACGATGGAGATGCCCAGCGGCTGGCGCAGTTCCGAGCCCGCGCCCAGCCCGATCGCCAGCGGCAGCGCCCCCAGGATGGCGCCGACCGTGGTCATCATGATGGGGCGGAAGCGCAGCAGGCAGGCCTTGCGGATCGCATCGCTCGGCGAGAGGCGCTCGCGCCGCTGCAGGTCGATGGCGAAGTCGATCATGATGATCGCGTTCTTCTTGACGATGCCTATCAGCAGAATGACGCCGATCATGGCGATCAGGTCGAACTGGGTGTTGAACATCAGCAGCGCCAGCACCGCCCCCACCCCCGCCGACGGCAGGGTCGAGATGATGGTGATGGGATGGATCAGGCTTTCATAAAGAATGCCCAGGGTGATGTAGATGGTCAGGATAGCGGCTAGCAGCAGGAAAGGCATGTTCTGGAAGCTGCGCTGCAGCTGGCGGGCATTACCGGCGAATTCACCATGCACGGTGATGGGCACATTGATCTTCGCCATGGTGCGGGTGATGGCCGTCACGGCATTGCCCAGGCTTTCGCCCGCCGGAAGGTTGAACGAGAAGGTGGTGGCAACGAACGGCCCCTGGTGATTGACGGCGAGCGGCGTGGTGCCGGGACCAAAGCTGGCCACAGCCGCCAGCGGCACCATCGTGGCAACGCGGGTGGAAACCGAGGCGCCGGTCGAGCCGCCGCCGCGCACGCTGGCGGTCAGTGCGTTGAGCTGCTGGTTGCGCACAGCCTCGGCGGCCTGGGTCGCCGCCTTGGCGTCAGCTGACGATGTGGCGGCGGAAACTGCTGACGGCGTGGCCGTGAAAGCGCCGCCCGCGCCAGCGGTGGACTGGGTGCCGCTGACATTTCCGCCCGAGGTGCTGATATAGATGTCGTTCAGCGTTTCGGGATTCTGCCAGAATTTCGGCGCCACCTCCATGATCACCTTGTACTGGTTCTTGTCTTTGTAGATCGTCGAGACCTGACGCTGGCCGAACGCGTCATACAGCGCGTTGTTGACCTGGGCGATGTTCAGCCCCAGCCGCGCCGCCGTCGGGCGATCAACTTTCAGATCGACCTGAAGGCCCTTGTCCTGCTGGTCGGAATTGACGTCGATCAGTTCGGGTACGTCCTGCAGCGCATCGGTGATCTTCGGCACCCAGAGATTGAGCTCTTCCAGCGAATCGGCCTGCACCGTGTATTGCTGGCTGCCATTGCCCTGCCGCCCGCCGCCGCCGATCTGGCCACCTGCACGCAGGAACAGGCGCGCGCCCGCCACTTTTTCCAGCTTGGGGCGCAGCCGATCAATCACCTCGTCGGTGGACAGGCCGCGCTCATGCGGCGGCTTGAGGGTGACGAAGACATTGCCGGAATTGGCCGCGCCGCCGCCGGCAAAGCCGCCGACCGTCGCCACCGCCGGGTCGCTCTTGATGATGGTAATGAATTGCATGAACTTCTTCTGCATCGCCTGGAACGAGATGCTCTGGTCGGCGCGTAATCCGCCCTGCATGGTGCCCTCGTCGGTGGAGGGGAAGAACCCCTTGGGCACGATGGCGATCAGGTAGAAATTCAGGAAAATGGCGATGAAGACCATGGCTACGATGGTCTTGGGATTATCCAGCGACCAGCCCAGGGTGCGGCTGTAGAAACGCTGCATCCATTCGAAGCTGCGCCGCGACCAGCCCATCAGCCGCTTGTTGTCGTCCTCGACCGAGAAATCGAGATAGGCGCACATCATCGGCGTCAGCGTCAGCGAGATCACCATCGAGATGATGATCGCCGCGGTCAGGGTGATGGCGAATTCGTGGAAGATGCGCCCCACAATC
Source organism: Rhizobium sp. Q54 (assembly GCA_945860165.1). Lineage (GTDB taxonomy): Bacteria > Pseudomonadota > Alphaproteobacteria > Micropepsales > Micropepsaceae > Rhizomicrobium. The sequence continues at coordinate 201,723 of CAMAPL010000002.1, read as the reverse complement.
CCGCCGATCAGCAGCACCGGGAAGAATACCGCCACCAGCGAAATGCTCATCGAAATAATGGTGAAGGTCACTTCCTGGGCGCCCTGCAGCGCCGCCTGCATCCGCGTCTTGCCGTTTTCGAGATGACGGGTGACGTTTTCCAGCACCACGATTGTGTTGTCGACCACAAAGCCGGTGGAGACGATCAGCGCCATCAGCGAGAAATTGTTCAGACTGAAGCCCAGCAGATGCATCACCCCGAAGGTACCCAGCAGGGTCAGCGGCACGCAGACGGTCGGCACCAGCGTGGCTTTGAGGTTTCGCAAAAACAGGAACACCACCAGGATCACCAGCACTGTGGCGATAAGCAGCGTCATCTCCACGTCATGCACCGAGTTGCGGATGGAGGAGGTGGTATCCATCAGGGTGCCCAGCTCGACGGCCCTGGGCAGCGCCGCCTGCAGTTCCGGCATCAGGCTGACGATGCGGTCCACTACCTCGATGACATTGGCCCCCGGCTGCTTGGTGATGTTGACCAGCACGGCCGGCTGGCCGTTGAAGGTACCGAGATTGCGGACATTCTCGACCCCGTCCACCACTTCGGCCACATCCTGCAGCCGTACAGCCGAACCGTTGCGGTAGGCAATGATCAGCGTCTTGTACTCGCTGGCCGCGCTGGCGACGTCGTTGGCATAGAGCTGGAAGACCTGGTCGCCCTGCTGGATATCGCCCTTGGGAGTGTTGGCGTTGGCGGCCGAGATGGCGGCGCGCACATCCGCCAGTCCAATGCCATATTTGAACAAAGCGCGCGGGTTCAGCTCAATGCGGATCGCCGGCAGGGAGGCACCGTTGAGCGAGACATCGCCAACACCGGAAATCTGCGACAGCTTCTGCTGGATGATGTTGGACGCCTGGTCATAGATCTGGCCCGGCGACAGCGTCCTAGACGTCATCGCCAGAATAAGAATCGGAAAATCCGCCGGATTGAACCTGCGATACGTCGGATTGGACCTGAGCGCCGCCGGCAGATCGGCGCGCGCCGCATTAATCGCCGCCTGCACCTCACGCGCCGCGCCGTTGATGTCGCGCTTGATGTCGAACTGTAGCACGATCTGCGTGGAATTGACGTTGCTGCGCGACGTCATCTCGTCCACGCCCGCAATACTGCCCAGATGGCGCTCCAGCGGCGTAGCAACGCTGGACGCCATGATTTCCGGGCTGGCGCCCGGCATCGAGGCATTCACCACGATGGTGGGAATGTCGATGTTGGGGAATGGCGAAACCGGCAACAGCGTATAGGCCACCGTCCCCGCCATACCGAGGCCCAGCGCTAGAAGCGTGGTGGCAATGCGGCGGCGGATGAAGAGCGATGCAATATTCATTCGGCGAGCTCTGGAGCCTCTTGCCCGCTGCGCGAGCGGCCGCGGCGCGCGCGCCAGGCCTGGAAGTCGCCGCCCAGCTTGTCGAAATATATATAGATGACCGGGGTGGTGAACAGGGTCAGCAGCTGGCTGACCAGCAGCCCGCCCACGATCGAAATGCCCAGCGGGTGGCGCAGTTCCGAGCCCATGCCCGTGCCCAGCATCAGCGGCAGGGCGCCGAACAGCGCCGCCACCGTGGTCATCAGGATGGGGCGGAAGCGCAGCAGGGCGGCCTGGTGGATCGCCTCGGTCGGCGACTTGCCTTCGTTGCGTTCCGCATCCAGCGCGAAGTCGATCATCATGATGGCATTTTTCTTGACGATGCCGATCAACAAGATGATGCCGATGATGGAGACGATGTTGAGGTCATGGCCCGAGATTATCAGCGCCAGCAGCGCCCCAACGCCCGCCGACGGCAAGGTCGACAGGATGGTGATAGGATGGATGAAGCTCTCATACAGCACCCCCAGCATGATATAGACGGTGATGATGGCGGCGAGGATCAGCAGGATCTGGTTGCCCAGCGCCGCCTGGAAGGCCAGCGCCGAACCCTGGAACTGGGTAGTGACGCCCGGCGGCACGCCCATCTCCGCCTGGGCCTCCCGGATCGCATCCACCGCCGCGCCCAGCGAGTAGCCCGGCGCCACATCGAACGAGAAGGTCGCGGACGGAAACTGCCCCAGATGGTCGATCTGTAACTGGCTGGTGCGCTGCTCGACCCGCGCGATGGCCGATAGCGGCACCTGCCCGCCGCCCGAGGTCGGCAAATAGATATCCTGCATCGACGCCACCGAATTGTGCAGCGTTGGATCGGCTTCCAGGATCACGCGATACTGGTTGGACTGGGTGAAAATGGTCGAGATGATGCGCTGGCCGAAACTGTCATACAGCGCATTGTCGATGGTCGCCGCCGTGACGCCAAAGCGCGCCGCGGTGTCGCGGTCCACCATTAGATAGGCCGACAGGCCCTTGTCCAGGAACGACGTGGAAGCGTTGCGTATCTCCCGCACCGAGCGCAGCTTGGCCAGCAGATCCGGTACGAAATCGTTCAGCGCGGCTTGCGTCGCCGCCTGCAGCACGAACTGGTACTGAGCGCGCGAAACCACCGAATCGATCGTCAGGTCCTGCACCGCCTGCAAATAGAAGGTGATGCCCGGCACGCTTTGGGCTTGCTGGCCCAGCCGCTCGATCACCGCCTGCACACCGTCGCGGTCATACTTGGGTTTGAGGTTGATCAGGATGCGGCCGCTGTTGAGGGTGTGGTTGCTGCCGTCCACCCCGATGAAGGAGGACAGGCTGGCGACATCGGGATCCTTCAGGAACCGCTCGGCAAGCTGGCGCTGGCGGGTGGCCATGGCGTCGAAGCTCACCGTGGGGCCGGCCTCGGTGATCGCCTGGATGAAGCCGGTGTCCTGCACCGGAAAGAATCCCTTGGGAATGGCGATGTAGAGCACGACGGTCAGCACCAGGGTCGCCAGGGCCGACAGCAAGGTCAGGCGCTGATGCTTCAGGACCCAGATCAGCAGCCGGTCATACTCGGCCACCATGCGGTCATAGTAATACTCGGTGCGGCGCTGGAAACTGTTCTCGCGCTTTTCCTCGGCGGAATGGTTGCGCAGCAGCTTGGCGCAGAGCATCGGCACCAAAGTCAGCGACACTACAGCCGAAATCAGGATGGTGATGGCCAGCGTCACCGCGAATTCGCGGAACAGGCGGCCTACAACTTCCTGCATGAACAGGAGCGGGATCAGCACGGCGATAAGCGAGACGGTCAGCGACACGATGGTGAAGCCGATCTCGCCCGCGCCCTTCATGGCGGCGTTGTAGGGCGTCTCGCCCTTTTCGATATAGCGGGTGATGTTCTCGATCATAACGATGGCGTCGTCGACCACGAAACCGGCGGAAATGGTCAGCGCCATCAGCGACAGGTTGTTGAGCGAATAGCCCATCATATACATGGCAGCGAAGGTCCCGACGATGGAGAGCGGCACCGATAGCGAGGGAATGAAGGTGGCTGGCAGATTGCGCAGGAAGACATAGATCACCAGCACCACCAGGATCACCGCCAGCATCAGCTCGAACTGCACATCAGAGACCGAGGCGCGGATGGTCTCGGTGCGGTCGGTCAGGGTGGTGACGTCCACCGAAGCCGGCAGGCCCACCTTGATGATGGGCAGCAGCTCCTTGATGGAGTCCACCACCGCGATGACATTGGCGCCGGGCTGGCGCTGTACGTTGATCAGTACGGCGGGCGAATTGTTCGCCCAGCTTGCCAGCTTGTTGTTCTGCGCGCCGTCAATGACGTTGGCCACGTCCTTCAGATAGACGGGTGAGCCGTTGCGGAAGGCCACCACGATACTGCGATAGTCTTCAACACTCTGTAGCTGGTCGTTGGAATTGATGGTGTAGGACTGGAAGGCCCCGTCGAAGCTGCCCTTGGGCGAATTGGAATTGTTGTTCGAAACCGTGGTGCGCAGGTCGTCGATGTTCAGCCCCAGCGAGGCCAGTTTCTGCAAGTTCGCCTGTACCCGCACGGCCGGGCGCTGGCCGCCGGAAATTCTGACCAGGCCGACGCCGTACAGCTGTGAAATCTTCTGGGCGATGCGCGTTTCCGACAGGTCCACCAACTGCGTGATGGGCAAGGTGCGCGACGAGACTGCCAGGGTGATCACCGGCGCGTCAGCCGGATTGACCTTGGCGTAGATCGGCGGCGCCGGCAGCGAAGCGGGCAGCAGGTTGGATGCGGCATTGATCGCCGCCTGCACCTGCTGTTCGGCGATGTCGAGGCTGAGCGACAGGTCGAACTGCAGGGTCACGACCGACGAGCCGCCCGAGGACACGGACGACATTTCCTTCAGGCCCGGCATCTGGCCGAACTGGCGTTCCAGCGGCGCGGTGACCGACGTGGCCATCACCTCGGGGCTGCCACCCGGCAGGAATGTCTGGACCTGGATGGTGGGATAATCCACCTGCGGCAGGGCCGACAAAGGCAGGAATTTGTAGCCCGCCATGCCCACCAGCAGGATGGCAATCATGAACAGTGTCGTGGCTACGGGACGCCGGATAAACGGCGCGGATGGGTTCGCGCCGCTATAAGGTTCAGGCGCGTTGCTGCTCAATGGCCACCACCGCCACCACCGCCGCGGCGACCGCCACGGCCACCGCCGGCCTGGCGCATCTGGGACATCGCCTTCTGACAGTCGGCGCCGAGATCATCGCTGTTGCGGAACAGGCACGTGCGGGTCTCCCGCGCATTGGTGGCGTCGGCGCAAAACTTCTTGATGTCGGCGCTGCACTTCTTGGTCATGGCTTCCTGCATCTGGGCGCGGCGCGCCGCGCGCACTGCCTCTTCGCCGCCGCCGCCAGACGGCGCGGCGATCTTGGCGGTCAGGTTGGGAATCTCGACATCGGCGCCATCGCGCAACCGATCAGCGCCGTCCACCACCACCGTGTCGCCCGGCTGAAGACCGGACAGGATCTGCATCTTGTCGCCGTCCTGAATGCCGATCTTCACCGCGCGCTGGGTCACGGTCTTATCGGGACGCACCAGGAAGACATAGCTACCGTCGGCGCCGCGCTGCACGGCGGGCACCGGCACGGTCGTCTGACCCGGCAAGGTGTTCACCAGCAGCCGCACATTCACGAACTGGGATGGGAACAGCATATTATCCTTATTGTCGAACAATGCCCGCAGCTTCACCGAGCCGGTCGCCGGGTCCACCACCGTGTCCACAGCCGACAGGACGCCGCTGGTGATCTTGTTGGTCTGGCTGCGGTCATAGACATCCACCGGCAGCACGGCGCCGCCATTCACCCGGCCAAGCACGGCGCGAATATTGTCTTCGGGAATGGTGAACAGCACCGACATGGGCTCCAGCTGGGTGACGACCACGAGGCCGTTGGACTGGCCCGCCGACACGATGTTGCCGATATCGACCAGATGGATGCCGGCGCGCCCCGCAACCGGCGACACGATGTTGGTGTAACCCAGGTTGATCCGCGCGGTCTGGACGTTGGCCTGATCGGAAATAACGATACCCTCGGTGGATTTCACCAGCGCTTCCTGGGCGGAGACCTGCTGCGCGGCGATGGCGTTCTGTGCCTGTAACGTCCGATAGCGTTCCAGGTCCACCTTGGCGTTGGCAAGGGTCGCGGTATCGCGCGCCAGCTGGCCGCGCACCTGGTCCAGTGCCGCCTGATAGGGACGCGGATCGACCTGGGCCAGCACATCACCCGCCTGGACCATCTGGCCTTCGGTGAAATTGATCTTGACCAGCATGCCGCCAACCTGCGGCCGCACGGTCGCAGTGGCCAGCGGCGTCACCGTGCCCAGCGCGTTGAGCGTGACATTGATGTCGCCCGACAGGGCGCGCGCCACGCCGACCGGCTGCGCGCCCTGGCCGATCCTGCCGTCGCGGCCACTGTTCTTGGCCGGATAGATCGCCCAGATCAGCAGCGCCAGCAGCAGCAGACCGACCGTGAACCACACCACGCGCGACAGGCGGGGATTGGCGCCACTCCAACGCTTGACGCCACTCCAGGTACGGACCACGGATCCGGGCTGCGAAACAGGTTCGGCGCGCCGATAATCACTAGGAGAACGTTCGATATTCATCGTCAGTATTTCCGTGTCGCAAAAGGGCCGGAAAGGGCCAGGGCGGCAAAAAGTTCAATGAGCTTTTACGTGGGTTAGCACCGCGAAGCTTAACGCGGCATGAACTTATAATCCGGCGAACAGTGCCAGATATAGACGCCAAGCCGTTGAAAATTTTGTCGAAATTGTGCCGAAAGCCGATCTGCTAGATGCGAACGAGTCGCGCTATTTCGGACACCGTGCTTGCCGACATCTTCCAATGGTTCGCCCAGTTTGTCAGCGATGCCCGCATCTGGATGATGCAGACGCTCCAGTGTCCTGTTTTGTCGCCGCCGTGCATACTCAGGCGACCGCCCAACGCCGTCACCATATATTCCTCGCGCCCAATGGCGCGGCTGGTGCACGTCCTGCCCGGCGGCGCCGATTTCGTGGTGAACGATTACGGCCCGGCGGGCGCCGGCCCGGAAGCGGCCCTGATCGCGCGGCTGGCGGACGCCACCGGCGCTGGTATCGCGCCGTCAGGCGCTGCACAGCCCACTGATCGCCAAAGCCGCACGCATCCTGGAAAGCGCCTATGCGGCGCCCATCGGGATTGTTGTTACCAAGTAACGGCTATCGCGGAAGTTCTGACGAACCCATCAGGAACTCATCGACGCCGCGCGCGCATTGACGCCCTTCGCGGATCGCCCATACCACCAGTGATTGACCGCGCCGCATGTCGCCGCAGGCAAAGACCTTGCTCTTGCTGGTCTGGTAGTTAGTCAGCGGCGCCTTCACATTGCCGCGCGCATCGAGTTCGACGCCCGACTGTTCCACCAGTCCGGTCTTTTTCGGTCCGACAAAGCCCATCGCCAGCAGCACCAGGTCGGCCTTGAGAGTGAATTCTCTGCCCGGGACATCGACCAGATTCATCTTGCCGCCGTCGCCCAGCTGCCATTCCACCCGCACGCATTCCAACGCCGTGATCTTGCCGCCTTCGCCAATCGCGCGCCTTGTCTGCACCGCCCAGTCGCGCTCGCAACCTTCCTGGTGCGAAGACGAGGTGCGCAGCTTGAGCGGCCAATCCGGCCAGACCAGCATCTTGTTTTCCCTCACCGGCGGCTGCGGCATGATTTCGAACTGGGTGACCGAGGCCGCGCCATGGCGGTTGGAGGTGCCAACACAGTCAGAACCGGTATCGCCACCGCCGATCACCACTACATGCTTGCCTTTGGCCGACAGGGTACCGTTCGGCGCCGCATTGCTTTCCGGATCGCCCGCCACCCGCTTGTTCTGCTGAGTGAGGAAATCCATGGCGTAATGAATGCCGTCCAGCGCGCGCCCGGGGATGGGCAGGTCGCGCGGCGCTTCCGCACCGCCCGACAGCACCACCGCGTCATAATCGGCCAGCAGCATATCCATGGAAACAGTGACACCGACGTCAACATTGGTGCGGAACACAACGCCTTCGGCTTCCATCTGGCGCATGCGGCGGTCGATCAGATGCTTTTCCATCTTGAAGTCGGGAATGCCGTAGCGTAGCAACCCGCCGATGCGGTCGGCCTTCTCGAACAGGGTCACCGAATGTCCGGCGCGCGCCAGCTGCTGCGCCGCCGCCATGCCTGCGGGGCCGGAGCCCACCACCGCCACCGTCTTGCCGGTCTTTTTCGGCGCCAGTACCGGCTGGACCCAGCCTTCTTCCCAGGCGCGGTCCACGATCTGACATTCGATGGTCTTGATCGTCACAGACGTGTCGATGATGTTCAGGGTACAGCTGGCTTCGCAGGGCGCCGGGCAGATACGGCCGGTGAATTCCGGAAAATTATTGGTGGTGTGCAGATTTTCCGACGCGGCGTGCCACTGGTCGCGATAGACCAGATGGTTCCAGTCCGGGATCTGGTTATTGACCGGGCAGCCATTGTGGCAAAAGGGAATGCCGCAATCCATGCAGCGCGCCGCCTGCTTTCCGACATCCGCATAGGGCATTGGCTGGACAAACTCTTTATAGTTGCCCAGGCGCGCTGCCGGCTTTTCGCTGGTGCGATCCTGCCGTTCGATTTCCAGAAAACCTGTGATCTTGCCCATAACTTTTCCTACGCCCTACCACTTCGCTGCTTGAGGGCCATTACTCTGCCGCGATGGCGGCGCGCGCCTGAATGTCCGCCAACGCCTTGGCGTAGTCGGATGGCATCACCTTGACGAATTTTTCCCGGCTGGCGTCCCAATTGTCTAGCATCGCCATGGCGCGGGGGCTGCCGGTGTGCAGCAGGTGGCGTTCCACCAGGATTTTCAGCCGCTCGGCATCGAAGCGCAGGAAGTCGCCCATGCCGGCATCCGCCACGCTGACAGAGCGCTGCTTGGGCAGGTCGGCATGGTCGATATTCTCGCAGGCCGCGATCTTCTCCAGCTTTACCATCGACGGATTGCAGCGCTGCTCGAAGCTGCCATCCTCGTCATAGACATACGCTACGCCGCCCGACATGCCGGCAGCGAAATTGCGCCCGGTCTTTCCCAGCACCACCACGACGCCGCCAGTCATATATTCGCAGCCATGGTCGCCGGTGCCTTCCACCACGCAGATGGCGCCGGAATTGCGCACCGCGAAGCGTTCGCCGGCCACGCCATGGAAATAGGCTTCGCCCGCGATGGCGCCGTACAGCACCGTGTTACCGACAATGATGTTCTCGGCCGGATCGCGCGAAAGTCCCTTGGGCGGCTTGACCACAATGCGCCCGCCCGACAGGCCCTTGCCGACATAGTCATTGGCGTCGCCCGTCAGTTCGATAGAAACACCGCGCGCCAGGAATGCGCCGAAGCTCTGCCCCGCCGTGCCGGTGAACTTCACGCTGATCGTGTCTTCCGGCAGGCCGGCATGGCCGTGGCGCCTGGCCACTTCGCCCGACAGCATGGCGCCGACGGTACGATCCACGTTGCGCACGGACTTTTCGATCCGCACCGGCTGGCCATTCTCGATCGACGGCCTGGCGGCCGCGATCAGTTCATGATCGATCGCCGATTCCAAGCCGTGATTCTGCTTTTCATTGTGATGGATGGCGACGCCCGGCTTGGGCGTGACGGCGTAGAGAATGCGCGACAGGTCCACGCTCTGCGCTTTCCAGTGGCCGACCGCCTTCTTCATGTCGAGTTTGTCCACCCGGCCGACCATTTCGGCGACGGTGCGGAAACCAAGCTCGGACATGATCGCCCGCAACTCTTCGGCGACGAAGAAGAAATAGTTTATCACATGTTCCGGCTGACCGGTGAAGCGCTTGCGCAGGACCGGGTCCTGGGTGGCCACGCCCACCGGGCAGGTGTTGAGATGGCATTTGCGCATCATGATGCAGCCCGAGGCGATCAGCGGCGCGGTGGCGAAGCCGAACTCATCGGCGCCCAGCAGCGCACCGATGGCGACGTCGCGGCCGGTGCGAAGCCCGCCGTCCACCTGCACGGCGATGCGGCCACGCAGCCCGTTCAGCACCAGGGTCTGCTGGGTTTCGGCGAGGCCGATTTCCCAGGGTGATCCGGCATGGGTCAGCGAGGTCAGCGGCGAGGCTCCGGTGCCGCCTTCGAAACCGGAAATCGTCACATGGTCGGCGCGGCATTTGGCGACGCCCGCCGCCACGGTGCCGACGCCCACTTCCGACACCAGCTTGACCGAGATGCGGGCCTTTTGGTTAACGCTCTTGAGGTCGCGGATCAGCTGCGCCAAGTCTTCGATGGAATAAATATCGTGATGCGGCGGCGGCGAGATCAGGCCAACGCCGGGGGTGGAATAGCGCACCTTGGCGATGTTTGCGTCGACCTTGTAGCCGGGAAGCTGGCCGCCTTCGCCGGGCTTGGCGCCCTGGGCCATCTTGATCTGGATGTCGTCGGCATTGACCAGATATTCGGCGGTGACGCCGAAGCGGCCCGACGCCACCTGCTTGATGGCCGAGCGCATGGAGTCGCCGTTGGCCATGGGCTTGAAGCGGTCGGGTTCCTCGCCGCCCTCGCCGGTGTTGGAGCGCCCGCCGATGCGGTTCATGGCGACGGCTATGTTGGTATGCGCTTCGCGGCTGATCGAGCCGAAGCTCATCGCGCCGGAGGAGAAACGCTTGACGATCTCATTAGCCGGTTCAACTTCGTCCAGCGGGACGCCGGCGCCGTCAGTCTTGAAGTTCATCAGCCCGCGCAGGGTCAACAGCCGCTCATTCTGGTCATTGATCTGCTGAGCGAAGAGTTCGTACTCCGCCGGATTGTTGCCGCGCACGGCGTGCTGCAGGCGTGACACCGATTCCGGCGTCCAGGCATGGTCTTCGCCGCGCAGGCGGAAGGCATAGTCGCCGCCCACATCCAGCATGTTGCGATAGATGGGATTGTCGCCGAACGCGTCACGGTGACGGCGCACGCTCTCCTCGGCGACCTGCTTGATGCCGCTCCCCTCCACCGTGGTGGCGGTGCCGGTGAAGTATTCCTCTATGAACTCGCTCGACAGACCCACTGCGTCGAAAATCTGCGCGCCGCAATAGGACTGGTAGGTGGAGATGCCCATCTTGGCCATCACCTTCAAAACGCCCTTGGCGATGGCCTTGATGTAGTTCTTCTGGACTTCATAGGCCTTGAGGGAAAGTCCCTGCTTGACCCGGATCTGCTCCAGCGTCTCGAAGGCGAGATAGGGATTGACCGCTTCGGCGCCATAACCGGCCAGCACGCAGAAGTGATGCACTTCGCGCGCTTCGCCAGTTTCCACTACCAGCCCGGTCTGCATGCGCAGGCCCTGGCGCACCAGATGGTGGTGCACGGCGGCAATCACCAGCGCGGCAGGAATTGGAACCCGTTCGGCGCTGACGGCGCGGTCGGACAGAATCAGAATGTTGTTATCCGCCAGCACCGCGTCGGTGGCGTTGAGGCGGATGCGCTGTACGGCATTGGAAAGACCGTCCGCGCCTTCGCTGGCCGGCCAGGTGCAGTCGATGGTAGCGGTGCGAAAGGCGCCGTCCACCAGTTCGGAAATCGAGCGGATCTTCTCGACATCAGCATTGGTCAGGACCGGCTGGCTCACTTCCAGCCGCTTGTGCGCGCCGGCATCGCGGCCCAGTAGATTGGGGCGCGGCCCGATCATCGATACTAGGCTCATCACCAGCTCTTCGCGGATCGGGTCAATCGGCGGATTGGTGACCTGGGCAAAATTCTGCTTGAAATAATTGTAGAGTAGCTTGGACTTCTTCGACAAAACCGCGATCGGCGTGTCGACGCCCATCGAGCCGATGGGGTCGTCGCCCATACTGGCCATCGGCTCCAGGAAGAATTGTAGGTCTTCCTGAGTGTAGCCGAAGGCCTGCTGCTGATCGAGCAGCAGCGAGGGATTGTTCGCCTTGGCGCGATGGTCTTCGGGCAGGTCGGGCAGGTCTTCCAGCTTGAACTGGGTGGCCTTCAGCCAGTCTTCATACGGTTTGGCCTCGGAGAACTTCTTCTTGATCTCATCGTCCTCGACGATGCGGCCCTCTTCGAAATCGATCAGCAGCATCTTGCCGGGCTGTAACCGCCATTTGCGCTTGATCTTCTCTTCCGGCACCGGGATCACGCCCGACTCCGACGCCAGGATGACCAGATCGTCGTCGGTCACGATATAGCGGGCGGGGCGCAACCCGTTGCGGTCCAGCGTGGCGCCGATCTGGCGGCCGTCGGTAAAGGCGATAGCGGCGGGGCCGTCCCACGGCTCCATCAGCGCGGCGTGATACTCGTAGAAAGCCTTGCGCTTGGTATCCATGCTGTTGTTGCCGGCCCAGGCTTCCGGGATCAGCATCATCACCGCATGGGCTAGCGGATAGCCGGCGGCGACCAGTAGTTCAAGCGCATTGTCGAGACAGGCGGTGTCGGACTGGCCGTGCGGAATCAGCGGCCACATCTTGTCGAGGTCCGGGCCCAGCAGTTCGGATTCCATGCTGCGGCGGCGGGCATTGATCCAGTTGACGTTGCCGCGCACCGTGTTGATCTCGCCATTATGGGCGATGTAGCGATAGGGATGCGCCAGCTTCCAGCTCGGGAAAGTGTTCGTGGAGAAACGCTGATGCACCAGCGCCACCGCCGACACGGTCAGCGGATTCTGCAGATCGCGATAGAAACGGCCCACATCATGCGCCAGCAGCAGACCCTTATAGACCATGGTGCGGGTCGACAGGCTGGGCATGTAGAACTGATTGATGGCGGGAAGCTTATGCTTCTTGGCCAGCGCGGCCAGCGGGTTCTGCGTCTGCTTGCGGATGGCCAGCAGCTTGCGCTCGAAATGATCCTGGCCGCGGGTATACGGACCCGAGGCGATGATCGCCTGGCGGATCAGCGGCATGCCGTCCAGCACGGTCTTGCCCAGGCCGCCGGGATTGGTGGGGACATCGCGCCAGCTCAACAGGGTCTGGCCTTCGACCTTGATGAAATGCTCGAACTGCTTAACGACGATTTCGCGCGCCTTGGCCTCGCGCGGCAGGAAACACATCGCCACGGCATACTGGCCCGGCTCCGGCAGGGTCACGCCAGTCTCCCTGGCCCATTCGCGAAACAGCGGATCAGGAATCTGGATCAGGATGCCGGCGCCGTCGCCCACCAGCGGGTCTGCGCCCACCGCGCCGCGATGGTCTAGATTGATCAGGAGCTGGAGGCCCAGCCCAATGATATCATGGGACCTGGCGCCCTTGATGTTGGCGACAAAGCCGACGCCACAGGCGTCATGCTCGTTGCGGGGGTCATAAAGACCCTGTTTCGGCGGCAAACTCATCTCAAACCCCAACCGGCAATCAGGCGCAGTTTTCCGGCCCTTAAAGCCGCAAAATTTGCCCATTCTTCTTAGAATTACGGAGTATGTGACCACGCCGCCAGTTGCGGCGCAACATGCCAGCGTTGCGATAAGTAAATAAGCATCCATGCAATCTGAGAATAATTCACAAAAAAACGCTCCGGCTTGACTCTTTCATGGCCCGGTGCGTGATGAAACATATCATGAACAAATGCACAAAAATCGCGAAATTCCGCCATTACTGGTCGCGTTTCGGGCTGCCCCCCCCGACCGGGCGCCCATAGCGCTGGGCCATCCACAGGCGGATGCGGTTCTGGGCGGCGACCTGCGACCTGGTGCCCAGCACGAGGTCTTCGCGGGTGTCTGGAGCCCCAGCGGATTTGCCGTGCTGCTGGCGCTGCTGTCGGCGGGGAAGAAGCCCTTCTTCTGGATGCGGCCCGGTTATGAGGCGCTAGCGGAAGCCGATCCTTTCAATAGCTTTGGCTTTGACCGCCGCGAAAGATTATGGGCGGTGCCCCGCCTGCCCGACTATGAAGCCCTGCCGCTGTTCGCGCATGAAGGAAATCGCGCTATAAAATTAAGCTGCGATTTTCACTGAGACTTAATCTTGAGACTGAAGCAAGGACGGCGATGGCGGCCCCAGCACCCGCGTCACCTCGACCAGAGGCTGGTGCAGATATCCCGCCGCCAGATGCTAGCGCAAATTTTCCCGAAACACCGGCAAGGCCAACCCAGCCGCCGGAATCCCGCCGATTAGCTCCAACCACACCCTGCCATCGCTGCGGACGGGGAAAAGCCCACTCAGCGATTCCTCACCCGCCACCGCGATCCACAGATTGTCGCCCGGTATCAACACATCGCCGCTGCGCGGCGGCGGGGGCGGCGGCTCGCCACCGGGCCGGAGGCTGCAGCCCCCCAGCATCACCAGCAGCACCAAAAGCGTCCACACGGCCCGCCCACCAATAAGGCGGGCATGCTGTCCTGAGGCAGTGACGGGCTGTTGGACTATAGTCTTTTGATACAATGGCCCCGACTGGCTTGAAAGTTCCCTCTTGAAAGAGGCGCGGCATCAAGTCACCTATGGATGATCTAACCTTGTGAGGCGTTCATGCTAAATCACAGGCTTGGCAGTGATTCAGGCGGTATCTCGTGGGACTCTATAATTGCGCGAAGTGCCCGGGCTATTGCTGCTCTTATCCCCTGATCCCGCTCAACAAGCGCGACGTCGAGCGTCTGGCCAAGCACTTCAAGCTGACCTTTGAAGCGGCGCGCAAGAAGTTCACCAAGGTGGATGAAGAAGCGAAATATGCCATGCGCCGCAAGCCCGACAAGCATTTCGGCAAGATCTGCCAGTTCTTCGATACCGACAAGCGTTGCTGCACCATCTATACTGCCCGGCCCACCATATGCCGCGAGTATCCCGGCGGCGGCTGCGGCTATTACGGTTTCCTGATGTCCGAGCGGAATACCCAGGAAGACAAAGACCACATCGCCTCGACCTGGAACGTCTAGAGCTGCGTCCTGTGTGACAGCGGCGGACGGCGATTGCTGCACTGCACAGCCTTAAACGCCTTGGCTTAAAGGCTTTTTTTTGCTCTAAAGGTTCCAATAAGAGCGGGGACCTAAAGGGGAAGTCGGACGTTGCGAAAGCCGAGATCGTCGGCTTCTCGTCCGCGCACCAATCCCGGCACCTCGAACGAATGATAAGCGCCACGCCGGTAAAGCGTGGCTGGTGGGAAAGCGGCGCGTCAACGCCACGATAGGGAGAAGAAATATGTTCACTCAGCTACTGACACCCGTGGGCGACAGCCTGCTCCTGTCCTTCCTGGTCGCGACCATCCCGATCATCGTGGTGCTGGTGATGCTGGGCGTGCTTCGGCGGCCCGCCTGGCAAGCCTCGCTGGCCGGCCTGACCGTGGCGATGATCATCGCCATCAGCGTCTGGCAGATGCCCGTCAACCTTGCCCTTTCCAGCACCGCCGCTGGCGTTGCCTTCGCGCTGTGGCCGATCATGTGGATCGTGTTCGCCGCCCTCATTCTCTATAATACCGCCGTCCTGTCGGGCCGTTTCGACGCCTTCCGCCGCTGGGTTCTGGCGCACCTGCCCCAGGACAAGCGCATCGTGCTGATCGTGATCGGCTATGGCTTCGGCTCGCTGCTGGAAGGCGTGTCGGGCTTCGGCGCCCCCGTCGCCATCACCGCCTCGCTGCTGATCATGCTGGGCTTCAAACCGATCGACGCGGTGGTCTATGCCCTGATCTTCAACACCGCCCCGGTCGCCTTCGGCTCGCTGGGCATTCCGATCACCACCCTGGCCGGCGTCACCGATCTTCCCGCCGCCACGTTGGGCGCGATGGTGGGCCGTCAGCTGCCCTTCTTTGCCCTGCTGCTGCCCTTCTATGTCATCGCTATGTTTGGCGGCATGCGCTCGGTCAAGGCGCTGTGGCCGGTGATTCTGGTGGCCGGCGGCGCCTTCGCCACGGGCCAGTTCCTGAGCGCGAACTTTCTGAGCTACGAACTGACCGACGTGATCTCGGCGGGCTCTTCGCTGATCGCTACCGTGCTGTTCCTGCGCGTATGGCAGCCGGCCCCCGATCCGGAATTCGCCCTTGTGGTGCCGGCGGAAGACCCCACCTCGGTCCATCGCAACATTCCGACCTGGCAGGGCTGGCTACCTTGGCTGATCATGATCGCCGTGGTCATGGTCTGGACCCACTTCAAGGTCGCGACCTTCTTCGCCCAGCCGATCCAGTGGCCGGGCCTGCACAACCAGGTCTTCATCACTTTGTATGACAGGCCCTATGCGGCGGTCTGGAACTGGCAGCCCTTCGCCACCGGCACCGCTGTCCTGGTGACGGCGATCCTGACGGCGCTGGCGACAGGCGTGGGCATCTCCAAGTTCTTGGAAGCCATTACCACCGCCTGGAAGCAGATCCTGCTGCCGGCGCTCACGGTGACGGCGATAGTGGGTCTGGCCTATCTGATGAACTATTCCGGCCTGACCTACACGCTGGGCAAGGCGGTCGCCACCACGGGGATATTCTTCCCGCTGCTGTCGGCTTTTCTGGGCTGGGTCGCGGTGTTCCTGTCGGGCAGCGACTCCTCCGGCAACGCCCTGTTCGGTAACCTGCAGGTCGTGGCGGCCAACCAGTCGGTACCGCCCCTCAGCCCGGTGCTGATGGCGGCCACCAACTCATCGGGCGGCTGCTTCGCCAAGATGATCTCGCCGCAGAACATCGCGACGGGCGTGGCGATCAGCGGATTGCAGGGCCAGGAGGCCAGCATCTTCCGGCGCACCTTCATCCACTCCCTCGTCTTCACGGCGATGCTGAGCATCCTGGTCTGGTTACAGCAGTTCGTGTTCCCCTGGATGATCCCGCCGCACTAGTCGCCAAAAACGGCGATTGCCTGATAAAAGGCCGGACCGAAAGGTCCGGCCTTTTCGTTTTGACCCCGCAGCGCGGGCGTTTTAGGCTGGGGGCAACCCTCACAAAAGAAGAGTGTCATGACGGATAAAGTCCTGGTCCACGGCCTGCAGGTCGCGCGCGAATTGCATGATTTCGTCGTGCACGACGTCCTGCCCGACAGCGGCGTCGAGGCCGAAAAATTCTGGTCCGGCTTCGCCGCCCTGGCGGTCACATTGATGCCGCAGAACCGCGCGCTTCTTGCCCATCGCGACCATCTACAGGCAGCGATTGACACCTGGCACAGAGAAAATCCTGAACGCCCCATCGACGCGCTGGACTATACCGCCTTCCTGCGGGAGATCGGCTATCTCGTGCCGGAAGGCGCCGATTTCCATATCGGCACCCAGAATGTCGACCCCGAAATTGCCACCATGGCCGGACCGCAACTGGTGGTGCCGCTGACCAATGCCCGCTTTGCCCTGAACGCGGTCAATGCCCGCTGGGGCAGCCTGTATGACGCGCTGTATGGCACCGATGCGATTGCGCAGGACGGCGAGCTGGCGCCGGGCAAGGGTTACAACGAAAAGCGCGGCGAGAAGGTCATCGCCCTGGCGCGCGAAGCCCTGGACCAGGCCGCGCCCCTGGCCAGCGGATCATGGAAGGACGCGGCCGCCCTTGCGGTGAAGAACGGCACTCTGGAACCGGCGCTCAAAGACCCATCGCTGTTCAAGGGCTATGTCGGCGATCCCGCCGCGCCCAGGCTGGTGCTGCTGGAACAGAACGGCCTGCATATCGAAATCCATCTCGACCGCGCGACGCCCATCGGCAAGACCGACAAGGTGGGCATCAGCGATGTCGTGCTGGAAGCGGCCATCACCACCATCATGGACTGCGAGGATTCCATCGCTGCGGTGGACGCCCAGGACAAGATCGCCGCCTATCGCAACTGGCTAGGCCTGATGAATGGCAGCCTGACCGCCAAGTTCGAAAAAAGCGGCAAGACGATGGACCGCGCCGCCAATCCCGACCGCGGCTACACCGCGCCGGATGGAAGCAAGCTGACCCTGCCCGGCCGCAGCCTTTTGTTCATCCGCAACGTCGGTCACCTGATGACCAGTGATGCGATCCTGCTGCCCGATGGCAGCGAGATCGGCGAAGGCTTGATGGATGGGGTCATTTCCAGCCTCATCGCATTGCACGACATCAAGGGCCAGCGCCGCAACAGCCGCAAGGGCTCGATCTATATCGTCAAGCCCAAGATGCACGGCCCTGTCGAAGTCGCCTTCACCAACACGCTCTTTGATGGCATCGAAGATATCTGCGGATTGGCGCGCAACACCATCAAGATGGGCGTGATGGACGAGGAACGCCGCACCTCCGTCAATCTCAAGGAATGTATCCGCGCCGCCAAGGACCGCATCGTCTTCATCAATACCGGCTTCCTCGACCGCACCGGTGACGAGATGCACACCTCGATGTATGCCGGCGCCATGATCCGCAAGGGTGAGATGAAAACCAGCAAATGGCTGGCCGCCTATGAAGACCAGAATGTGGATATCGGCCTGGCCTGCGGCTTCCAGGGCAAGGCGCAGATCGGCAAGGGTATGTGGGCGATGCCTGACCGCATGGCCGAAATGCTGAAGGTCAAGATCGGCCACCCCAAATCGGGCGCATCCTGCGCCTGGGTGCCGTCACCCACCGCCGCGACGTTGCACGCGCTGCATTATCACCAGGTCAGCGTGAAGGCGCGGCAGGACGAGCTGAAATCACGCCCGCGCGCCAAGCTATCGGACATTCTCACCATCCCGCTGGCCGACCGGCCCAACTGGAGCAGCAACGAGGTGCAGCAGGAACTGGACAATAATGCCCAGGGAATCCTGGGCTATGTGGTGCGCTGGGTTGATCAGGGCGTGGGCTGTTCCAAGGTGCCCGACATCCACAATGTCGGCCTGATGGAAGACCGCGCCACCTTGCGCATTTCCAGCCAGCATATCGCCAACTGGCTGGAACACGGCATCGTCCAAGAAAGCCAGGCGATGGAAAGCCTCAAGCGCATGGCGGCGATCGTGGACCAGCAGAATGCGGGCGATGCGCTCTACCAGCCCATGGCGCCTGGCTTTGATGGCATCGCTTTCAAGGCGGCGTGCGACCTGGTGTTCAAGGGCAAGGCGCAGCCGTCTGGCTACACCGAACCGCTGCTGCACCAGGCGCGGCGCGATTTGAAGGGCGATTGATTCTTTATCACCATGGGCGGGCTTGACCCGGCCATCCAGGGCAACATGCACTGTGATTGCGGCTCTGGATGGCCGGCTCAAGGCCGGCCATGGAGAGTTGCTTAAGCCGACGTATCCAGGGCCTTCAGAATGGCATCGGTCATGGCGGTGGTTCCCAGCTTGGTCATGCCCGGCTGCATGATGTCGCTGGTGCGATAGCCGTCGGCCAAAACCTTGTCGACCGCCTTTTCAAGCCGTGTCGCTTCATCCTTCATGCCGAAGGAATAACGCAGGCACATGGCAAAAGAGAGGATCGAGGCGATGGGATTGGCCAGGCCCTGGCCGGCGATATCGGGCGCGCTACCATGGATCGGCTCATACAGCGCCGACGGCAGTCCGTTGGCCTTCTTGTCGCCCAGCGACGCGCTCGGCAGCATGCCGATGGAGCCGGTCAGCTGGGCAGCTTCGTCCGACAGCACGTCGCCGAACAGATTGTCGGTGACCAGCACGTCGAACTGCTTTGGATTGCGCACCAGCTGCATGGCGGCGTTGTCGGCCAGAATATGGTGCAGTTCGACATCACTGTAATCGCGCTTGTGCAGGGCGGTGACGACTTGCTTCCACAACACGCCGGTGACCATCACATTCGACTTTTCGGCGCTGTGCACCTTGTTGCCGCGCAGCCGCGCCATTTCGAACGCGACCCGGCAGACTCGCTCGATCTCGCTGGTGGTATAGACGCCGGTATCGACGGCCCGCTTCTGGCCGTCCGGCAAAGTAGTGGTTTCCTTGGGCTCGCCGAAATAGACACCGCCCATCAGCTCGCGCACGATCAGGATATCCAGGCCAGCAACGATTTCCGGCTTCAGGGTGGAGGCATCCTTGAGAGCGTCGAAGCACAGCGCCGGGCGCAGATTGGCATACACGCCCATGTCCTTACGCACCCGGAGCAGCCCGCGTTCGGCGCGCTTTTCAAATGGCAGACCATCCCATTTGGGACCGCCCACCGAACCCATAAGCACCGCATCGGCGGCAATCGCCTTCACGAAGGTCTCGTCGGGATCGGGCCGGCCGGTAGCATCGATCGCCGCGCCGCCCAGCAGCGCTTCCTCGGTCTTGTAGGGAAGACCCTTCTGCCCATACCAGCCCACTACGCGCATGGTGGCATCCAGAACTTCGGGACCGATGCCGTCACCCGGCAGCAGAAGCAGCTTGTATTCGTTCATGGTGTCCTCGAAAGGCTAGTTTAAGTGGTCACGCCGGCGCTGCCGACACGCCGTGGCTTTAAAGCCAGGGGGCCTGGGTGTGCTGCTGCTTTTCAAAGGACGTGATCTTGTCCTCGTTGCGCATGGTCAGGCCGATATCGTCCCAGCCATTCAGCAGGCACTGTTTGCGGAATTCATCGACTTCGAACTTTATCATGCCGCCATCGGGGCCGCGGATTTCCTGCGCCTCAAGATCGATGGAGATGATGGCATTGGCGCCGCGGCTGGCATCGTCCATTAATTTGTCGACCATTTCCTGCGGCAGCTTGATGGGCAGGATGCCGTTCTTGAAACAGTTGCCATAAAAGATGTCAGCAAAACTGGGCGCGATAACGCAGCGGATGCCGAAATCCAGCAGCGCCCAAGGCGCGTGTTCGCGGCTTGAACCGCAGCCGAAATTGTCGCCCGCCACCAGAATCTTGGCATTGCGATAAGCGGGCTTGTTCAGGACAAAGTCCAGCTTCTCGCTGCCGTCCTGGTTGTGGCGCATCTCGTCGAACAGCGCCTTGCCCAGCCCGGTGCGGTGGATGGTTTTCAGATATTGCTTGGGGATGATCATGTCGGTGTCGACATTAATCATGTTGAGCGGGGCAGCGACCCCTTCGAGTTTTTTGAATGGTTCCATGGCGGGCGGGACCATAGCCAATTTCCGGCAAAAGTGAACTATGCTTTTTTTGGCAAAAAACCCGCCTTTCGGCGGGTTTTTCGCGTCAATCAGGCCCTGGTCAGACCGCCGGCGTGGTCGGCGGCTCGACATAGATTTGCCGGCTCGCATCCACGAACAGGAACAGTATCCCGCCGATCGCCGCCAGCGCCGCCACCACATAGAAGGACATGTTCCAGCCATAGGACGCCACGATATAGCCGGTGGCCACCGCCATGATGGTACCGCCGATATTGCCCAGCGTGTTCATCACCGAGGACACCGAGCCAGCGAAATTGCCGCCGATGTCCAGCGACACCGCCCAGGCATTGCCCACCACCAGTTCCAGGCTGAACACCGCCAGGCCGAACAACGCGATGCTGATATAGGGGTTGGGCTCCAGCACCGCGAAGGGGCAGACGACAGCCGCGATGAAGAAGCCGGTCACCGCCACCACCTTGCGGGCGAACTTGATGCGGCCGGTCTTCTTGATGATTTCGTCCGAGAACCACCCACCGGCGATATCGCCGAGCACGCCCGCCGCGAGCGGCACGCTGGCGAAGATGCCCATCTGCGTCAGGCTCATGCCGCGAGCCGCTTCCAGGTATTTCGGGAACCAGGCCAGGAACATGTTGAGCGCATAGCCGTAGCAGAAATACGTCGCCGCCAGCACCCACATCTGCGGGCTGGAGAGGATCGCACCCCACGGAATGGTCCGGCGCTTGGGCGCCGATCCCAGCGCCGAATGAATGAGCTGCTGTTCGGCTTCGTTGGTGCTCTTATGTTCGGCGGGATTGTCGCGGTAATACCAGTACCACACGCCCGCCCATACCACGCCGACCAGCGCGAAGACGAAGAAGGGGAAGCGCCAGCCGAAATGCAGGATCAGGAACGCCACCATCACCGGCGTAATCGCCGCGCCCAGGCGCGCGCCGGCATGGGTGATGCCCTGGGCCCAGCCGCGCTCGGACGGCAGCATCCAGCGCGACAGTGAACGGGTGGCGTTGGGGAAGGCGCCCGCTTCGCCCATACCGAACAGGAAGCGGAACACGATCATCGAGGTGAGCGACCAGGACAGGGCGGTGAGAGCGGTGAAGGCCGACCACCACAGCACGATGTAGGTCAGCATCTTGCGCGGACCGATATAGTCGCCCAGCCAGCCGCCGGGAATCTGGAACAGCGCATAGCTGATCTGGAAGGCAGCGAAAATCCAGCCGACCGTCACGGTCGAGAAGCCGAATTCCTGCTGGATCGACGGCATGGCGGTCGAGATCATCACCCGGTCGAAGTAAGTCACCATGTAGAGCAGCACGGTCAGCCACAGGACGGTGTGACGGACGCGGGTCGGCCGGGCGGCGATTGACGACATCGAAATTTCCTTCAGGCAAACGGCGCGGATGGAAATCCATCCGCGCCGGAACACAGTTCAGTCAGCTCAGTACGGGGTCGGCGAGCGGTCTTTCCAGCCACCGGTGCAGGCATTGGAGGGACGGTCACGGCAGGTCTGCCAGATGGTGGGCACGGAATTGCCCGCCACATACACCGCCGAGATCGACTTGGTGTTGCGGATGTCGGCCAGGGGATCGGCGTCCAGCACCAGCAGGTCGGCCCACTTGCCGGCCTCGATGCTGCCAACGGTCTTGTCGCCCAGCCAGGCGGCATTATCGCTGGTGGCGGACTTGATGGCGTCCAGCGGGGTGCGGCCCGCCATCACTTCCATCTGCAGTTCCTCATGCGCATTAAAGCCGGGGAACCGGCCATTGGGGCCGCTGTCGGTGCCCATGCCAGTCTTGACGCCGGCCTGGACCAGCGCCGTGTAATTGTCCATCGCCTGCACAACGGTGCGGCCCATATCGTAGAACAGCTTCTTCTCATACGGCAGGCCTGGAACGCGGAGGTAGCCCAGCATTACATTCTTCTCGCGTTCCGGGCTGCGCAGCGCAGTCAGGGTGCCGGGCGTGACGCCGCGGGTGAAGAAGGGATCGTTGATCCAGGGCATCACCGCCATGGAGTAGACGATCTCGCGGCTGAGGGTCGAGGAGGCCTGCCAGGTGCCCTTGGCCTTCATCAGGTCGATCAGTTCCTTGTCCACCGCCTTGTCGCGCACGATATGGGCGAAACCGTCTACGCCCTGGCGCGCCAATTCCTTGGCGTCATCCAGATAATAGACGTGCGCCCAGACCTTCAATTTATGCTTGTGCGCTTCATCGATCGCCGCCTTGGTGACCGTGTAAGGCATTTTGACCGGGATCATCTCGCGCTCGTCATCGACCCAGAGCTTGATCAGGTCCACGCCCTTGGCGGCCTCGGCGGCCACCGCCTTGCGCGCTTCTTCCGGGGTGCTGATCGGCACGTTCAGGCCGTACAGACCGCCATAACCACCCTTTTGCACCAAGCCCTGGCCGCTGGTGTACACCCGCGCCATGCTGGGGCGGGTTTTGCGCAGGTCGTTGCGGATGTCGATGATGACGTCCTTGTCGGTGCCCGCCACCACCACCGTGGTAACGCCATAGGCGGCATAGACCTTCAGATCGGATTCGACATTGGCGCGGTCATAAAACTTAACGTCCTGCGCCACATCCTTCATCATGCCGACATGGACATGGCCGTCGATAATGCCCGGCATCACATACTTACCGCTCAGGTCCACGGTATTGGCGCCCTTCGGGGCCTTGAGCTGCGCCATCGGGCCGACCCAGGAAATCTTGCCGTCGGTCATCACAATGGCCGAACCCGGCATGGCCGGCTTGCCGGTGCCGTCGATCACCGTGGCATTGCTCAACACCGTGGTTTCGGCGCCAGCGGGTGCGGCCGTCAGGGTGGCGGCCAGCAGGGCCGCCGTGGCAACGCCGAATTTCACATTACGCATTTACAACTCCCATTTGTGTTCTGCACTTATATGCTTGGCTCGGCCTGCCTCGGCCGGACTTTGGATCGAAGCAATGGACCCGCGTGTTTTGCTTCCCTGTCCGGTTTAATTCCCGCAGGAATTTCTGTTGGTTGAACCGGAAAATACCCTGGCGGACCTTAGGGCAGGCCCTCTCGAAAAAAAAGCTGCAAGAATTTACGCTGCACTGCGATATAACGATCCCTCGGCGGCGGCTGCCCGCATCGCACGACGAAAAAAAGTGCCGCCCTCCGTTGGAAGGCGGCACCAATTTCGCGGGTTGATCCCGCGTTATGTTTTGCATTCCGTCAGGCAGCGGAATCGACTGACCAATCGCGACCATTCGGCTTTCGCCGATAATTCGTTGATTTTTGAGTTCTTTCCCTCAACCCAGCCGATGGTCTGCGCCATCTAGCATTTTATGCCGCTTCTTATGTTGTGGCGGCTGACAAGACGATACAACAAGATGTCAGCGAAAACAAACGCTGTCCGCGTTTTCACACCGCGCGAAACAGTCATGCTGCACTGCGGTGGTTTTGCCCTGATCACGAAACTCGCCTATTTTGCCGCAAGTAAAAACCATAAAAAAAGGACTTCGGTCAGATGGAAATTACGCGCCGCCAACTTCTGGCAACAAGCGGGCTCGCAGCATGCGGCACGCTGATCCCCAGCCTCGCCTTCGCCGCCAATCCCGTCATTCCCGAAGCCACCATCGCCGCGCGCCAGAACGCGCCTGTGATCGCTAAAAAAGTAAACCAGCTGTTCAACACCAAGCCGACGATCGATCAGCCCAACGATCTGCAATTCGCCGCCAATGGCGATCTGTGGATTCTGGACCAGAAAAATCCCAACAAGGTTTTCACCGTCAATCCGAAAACCGGCGCGGTGATCTCCAGCATCGAAACCGAATCCCTGCATGGCAGCGGCATCACTTACGGCAATGGCGCCTGGTTCATCGCTTCCACCAAGGTAGCGACCGGCAATCCCTCCACGCTCAAGGTTGATCCCAAAACCGGCAAGACGCTGAAGAAGTGGGAAACGCCGGGCTGGGGCATCTATGGCTCCTATCTCACCCGCACGCGCCAGCCTGGCGACCTGCCGCTGGAATCCGGCGGTCATGGCGTCAAATGGGCTGGCAATGGGCAGTACTGGCTGGCCACGCCGGCCGGCGGCAAACTCTATCTGATCAATGCCGAGGAAGGCACCGTGGCGCGCAGCATCCAGGCGCCCACCATCCGCACCCATGGCATCGCGCTGGAA
Source organism: Rhizobium sp. Q54 (assembly GCA_945860165.1). GTDB lineage: Bacteria > Pseudomonadota > Alphaproteobacteria > Micropepsales > Micropepsaceae > Rhizomicrobium. The sequence continues at coordinate 177,306 of CAMAPL010000002.1, read as the reverse complement.
GGCGATTACATCTGGTGCACCGGCAGCGATGAAGCGGAAATCTACAAGCTGCGCATGTCGGACGGCGGCATCGTCGCCAAGATCGTGCTGGACAAGAAGGCCGACCCGTCGCTGCATGGGCTGGACATCAAGGACGGCGTGCTGTGGTATTGCGACGCCGCCGAAGGCTGGATCTGCAGCCTGACGTAAGAATTACAAAAACATATATGGAGGGGAATATGGATCGCCGCACATTGATGACGGGCATGCTGGGTACGGCTGCGGCCTCGCTATGGACACCGCCCGATGCCTTCGCGCTGGGGCTGCCCAAGGACAAGATCAAGCGCATCCGCTATTACAAGACACCCACCGATGCGGCGGGCCGTCCCAATGTGCAGCAGCCGACCTTCAACCAGTCCACCAATGTCGTCACCATCGAGACCGAAGGCGGGCTTATCGGCATTGGCGAAGGCGGCGAGCCCTCGTCCATGCAGCAGTGCGCCGGCCTTCTGATCGGCCAGGACCCGTTCCGCATCGAGCATCTGTGGCAGCGCATGTATCGCTCCTATTTCTACCCGGCGGGCCGCGAGAAGACGCATTCGCTGGGCGGCCTCGATCTGGCGCTATGGGATCTGAAGGGCAAGACGCTGGGCGTGCCGGTGTGGCAACTGCTGGGCGGCAAGGCACGCGACCATATCGAATGCTATGCCACCTCCTATCCCACGCCCAAGGGCGGCACCCTGGAAGACGCGGCGCGCAACTGCATCGCTGAAGGCTATCGCGCCATTCGCATCGGTACACTGGGCGGGCGGGAGTTCGACCGTTTCCAGGCCGTGCCCGACTCCTATGAAGCCTGCAAGCTGCTGCGCAAGGGCGCGGGCAAGGATGGCGGCTGGGCGATCGACTTCCATGGCGTGCTGGACCAGGAAGACGCCATCAACCTGGCCACCCTGATCGAGCCGCTGCGTCCCTATTTCGTGGAAGATCTGGTGCGCGGCGAGAATATCGAAATCTACAAGACCATCCGCCCGCGCCTGCGCGTACCGATCGCGGTCGGCGAAATATACGGCGCCAAGTGGGACACCAACATGCTGATCGAGCAGCAGCTGATCGACTATGCCCGCTGCACCGTGCCCAATGTCGGCGGCATTACCGAATACATGAAGATCTGCGCCATAGCCGAAACCCATTATGTCGGCATGATCCCGCACTTCACCGGACCCATAGGCGAAACCGCGCTGGTGCATTGCCTCACTGCCACCTCGGTCAAGGCGCTGATGGAAATGACCGCCTCGGGCCGCCAGCCCTGGCCGTATTTGCCGGAATGTTATGACTTCAAGAGCGGCAAGCTGTGGCCGAACGAACGCCCAGGTCTGGGTGTGACCTTGGACACCAGCAAGTTGCAGTTGATCGGCGACTGGATGGAGGCTTATGCGCCCATTCCGATCAACCACCGGCCGGATGGCAGCTTCACCAACTGGTAAGGCTCACCCTTCGACAAGCTCAGGGTGAGGAGTAGTCCTCATGCTGAGCCTGTCGAAGCAGGAGGGCGTTTAAACCGCTGCCTTAAACGCTTCGACACACTTGCGCGCGCGGGCGCCAATCTCTTCATCGCTGAAATCAGGCTTGAACAAGTCCGAGCCCAGGCCAAAGCCAGCGGCGCCGCACCTGCGCCACTCTTTCATGTTGGCGGCGCCGACCCCGCCCACCGCATAAACCGGCACATCCTTGGGCAGTACCGCCAGCATCGCCTTCATGTGGTCGGTGCCGCCAGTGGAGGCGGGAAACAGCTTGAGCGTGCGCGCACCCGCCGCGATGGCGGCAAAGCCTTCGCTGGGGGTGAAGAAGCCCGGCATCACCGTCATGCCTTTTGACACGCCGTGCGAGATAACCGCCGGGTTGATGTTGGGCGTCACCAGCAGAGTGCCACCCACATCCGCCACCCGATCCACATTCTCGACCGTCAACACCGTGCCGGCGCCGGTCAGGCAGCGATCACCAAACGCCTTAGCGAGAATCTCGATGCTCTTGAAGGCTTGCGGCGAATTCAGCGGCACCTCGATGGCGCGAAAGCCCGCGTCAAACAGCGCCCCGGCCACGCCCTCAATCCTGTCAGGCGTGACGCCGCGCAGGATGGCGACAAGGGGAAGTTCGGCCAGAAAATCGCTCATGAAAAAACTTCCGTGTGAATCCGCACCAGTCCAGCCAGCGCACAGGCATCGCCGTCCAGTACATTTATTTTCAGACCATACTGCGCCAGGGCCTTGCCATAAAGCGCCGCCAGCGCTGGGGTGCAGATCAAATGCACCGCATCTTCCGGCGAAAGATCGAACAGCGACGCCGCTGTATCTACATCCGCGCCCAGCACCAGACCCGACAGATAGGACGCGCCATCAGCCTTGGGCATCTCGCCCGTCACCACCCGGCTGCGGGTGCTGAACAGCAGATACAACAGATCGGCCTGGGCATTGCGGCGGAAGAAATCCAGGCCCTGCGTGAAGGCATGGCTGTCGGCACGCACCTCGCCGCCGTCGCGCGCCAACACGCTATGCTTGCGCAGCAGATCGAACAGTTCACCCGACAGCGCGGTCTGGAATTCCATCACCGCACCGTCTTCCACCGCCACCCATTTGGCATGGGTGCCGGGCATACAGATGATGCGGCGCCCCTTGGCCAGTTCGGGATACAGCCGCAGCGCGCCCAATATCTGTACCTCCTCGCCGCGCATCACATCGGGCGCCCCGGTCCGGCTGACGCATTTCAGGCCCGGCACGATGGCAATGGCGCGGTCGTCGTCTTCGAACCGCAGGGCAGCGGCGGCAATCGCTTCAGGCCGCGCCGGGCAGCTGAGATAAGGCACTTCGTGCCAGCCGATGGTGGAACCCACCATGCCGCCCAGCAGCGCGGGCAACTTGCCATGCGCTTTGTCCCAAGGGGCCACCGCAGCGGCGAAACGCCCGGCACAATCGGGCACCGCCGCACCCTCGCCTTCGGCGCGCGCCAGCACATGGCCAGACGGGTCGCAGAGATAAAGCCGCAAGCGGCTGGTGCCCCAGTCGCCGGCAATAAAGGCAGGTTCGCTCATGAGTATTTTTCTATACGCGGGCTTGCCGCTTGTCGACCGGGGGACTTCGAATAGACACTAGGCCACCATCTCCACCGCCAGGGTGCAAAGCTTTTCCAGGTTGAAGGACTTGTGCAAAATCTGGATGTCCCACGCCTTGAGGAATTGGGGCGGCAGATCCTGGGCATAGCCATCCATGCGCAGCATATTGACGTCCGAGACCAGCAGCGCGATCTCGGGATTGGGTTTCAGCAGTTCGAGGGCTTCCACGCCATTTTTATTTGGCGCCGGCATTTGGCAGCACTAGCCCGCGATGCTCCAGCATCGGGCCAATCTCGGGGTCCTTGCCGTAAAACGCCCGGAACATCGGGCCGTAATTCATGGTGTGACCCTTGGACAGTATCAGGTCACGGAAGCGCTGGCCGTTGGTCCGGGTCATCCCGCCATTGGCGTTGAACAAGGCATAGGCGTTGGTATCCAGCATCATCGTCCACTGATAGGCATAATAACTGCTGGCATAACCGTTGGCCCAGATGTGCAGGAAATAGCTGGAGCGATAGCGCGGCGGCACATTGGGGAAATCGGTGCCGGTGGCCTTGAGCGCCTTGGTCTCGAAGGCACTCACATCCGGTTTTGGCGAACCGGGCGGCAAAGCGTGCCACTGCATGTCGAGCTGCGATGCCGACAGCAATTCACCCAGGGCATAACCCTGGCCCCAGCTCTGGGATTTCTTGATGCGGTCCACCAGCGCCTGCGGAATCGGAATGCCAGTTTTGTAATGCACCGCATAGCGCTTCAGGATATCGGGATGCAGCGCCCAATGCTCGTTGAACTGGGAAGGGAATTCCACAAAGTCGCGCGCCACATTGGTGCCCGACAAAAGCGGATAGGTCTGGTTGGCGAACAGTCCGTGTAGCGCATGGCCGAATTCGTGGAACATGGTGCCCACGTCATCGAAGCTGACAAGGGCAGGCTGGCTGGCCGCCGGCTTGGTGAAATTGGCAACATTATAAATCACTGGCCTGGTGCCGAAGAGCTTGGCCTGGCCGACATAATTGCTCATCCAGGCGCCGCCACGCTTGTTGTCGCGCTTCCACAGATCGAAATACATCAGCCCTAGCGGGCGGCCATTTTCCTCGAACACCTCATAGACCATCACATCGGGATGATAGACGGGGATGTCGGTGCGGCGCTTGAAGGTGATGCCGTATAGCCGGGTGGCTGAATACAGCACGCCGTCCGTCAGCACCTTGTTAATCTCGAAATAGGGCTTGAGCGCGGCTTCATCCAGATCGTACCGCGCCTTGCGCACTTTCTCCGCATAGCGCTGCCAGTCCCAGGGCCTCAGCTGGAATTTGCCGCCGTCCTTGTCGATCGCGGACTGAATAAGCCTGGCTTCTTCCGCCGCCTTGGCACGGGTCGCCGGCACCAGCTGCCCGATGAACTTCTCCACCGCCTGCGCCGACCCTGCCATCTGATCATAAAGCACGTAGGCCGAATAGTTCGCATAGCCTAGCAGCTTAGCCTTTTCGATCCGTAGCATCACCAGTTGCGCGATGATGGCGCGGGTGTCGTTGGCGTCGCCTTTCTCGGATCGTGTCCAGCTGGCCTGAAACAGCTTTTCGCGCACACCGCGGTCGGCCAGCGATGTCAGCAGCGGCTGCTGCGTGGTGTTCTGCAGCGGCAAAATATATTTTCCCTTTAGCCCGCGCGCCTTGGCGGCATCGGCGGCAGAGGCGATCTCGGCCTCTGTCAGCCCTGCCAGCTGGGCCTTGCTGTCCAGCACCAGTCCGCCGGCCTTGGTGCCCGCCAGCAGTTTCTGCTGGAAGGATGTCTCCAGCGAGGCGGCCTGCTGGTTAATCGCCTTCAGCCGCGCCTTGCCCGCCTCATTCAGGTTGGCGCCGGCATGGACGAATTGCTTGAAATAGATGGAGAGGGTTTGCAGCGCCTCGGCGTCCAGCTTAAGTGCCTGGCGCTTTTCGTACAGCGCCTTCACCCGCAGGAACAGTTTGGGATTGAGGTAGATGGCGTCGGTATGGGCAGCCAGCCTGGGCGCCATTGCCGTCTCTACCTTTTCCAGCGCAGGATTCGAGTTGGCCTGCGCCACTGCGAAGAAGACATTGCCGACCCGCTCCAGCATCCGTCCCGAACGCTCCAGTGCCACAATAGTGTTATCGAAGCTGGGCGCGGCGGAACTGTTCGCGATGGCGTTGATCTCGCCGATATGCTGCTTCATCCCGGCAACGAAGGCGGGCTGGAAGTCTCTGTCCTTAATCAGGTCGAAACGCGGCGCCTGGTAGGGCAAGGTGCTGGGGCTGGCGAAGGGGTTGGGCTGGGCAAGGGCTGGACCCGCCAGTAGCACTGCAAGCGCACTTATATATAGGGTGTGTTTCATGGACGGCCCCAAAATTTTAGGTACCGATATTACCCGCCAAAACCGCGGACGCTAGAGCAGTCCGCCGGTCGCCCGGATCGCATTGATGGCGACAGTGACATTCTCGCGAATTCCCTGCTGGAGGCGGCCTATGGTGACCACCGTCTTCACGCTGGGGGCGTATTCGCTCGGCAGCGCCGGACGGATGTCGGTGATCTTGCCCGGATCGATCTTGACAGCCGCGCCATTGGGACGGGTCAGCTTCACAAGCTCCAGGGAGGCGGTGCGGGTGCGCAAGATCTTGGTGATGCCGCCGACATAGGCGCGGGTTTCGGCCGGAAGCCGCCCGCCCCGCTCGACGCGGCCGGGGCCGGCATTGTAGGCGGTGAACATCTTGGGAAAGATGTAGAGCTTATGCAGCCAGCGCAAGTAAGCGGTGCCGGCCAGGATATTGTTGCGCGCGTCGAAGGGATCGTCGCCCAGTCTGTGCTGCTCGGCCAGCTCGTCATAGGTCGCAGGCATCACCTGCATCAGGCCGATGGCGCCGGCGCGGCTGACGATGGGACGGTCATAGCCCAGAATAGTACGACAACCTTTTCCCTGGCGCATCACAGCGCGAATCCACGGCTTGGGAACATGGAAACGCTGCGAGGCTTCCGTGATCAGCGTGTCCCAGCGATTGAGCAACTGGTTCGAGGTCAGTCGCCTTTCATAATGATAGGCCGAGATCTCCTGCGGCGCGGATTCGTTCACGGTCTGCAACAGAATGGAACGATTGCCATGGCCATTATCGCCATGGGTGTTGAAATCGGTTCTCTGCATCGTCATCGCCGCCACGGCGAAAAGTCTACCCAGCAACAGGGCGTACGCAAAACCGCACAGGCAAGGCTTCATCCCCAGGGCAAAAGGTTCAGCATTGGACACAGTGGCTCCATTGAAGGGGTCGCTTGTGGGAACTGATGGAACGTGAGGAACTTACGGGCGCGTCAAAATTTTTCAGTCGATGCGCGGAACCAAACAGTCTCGCGCGTGTTGCACCCCAGCGGTACGGACATACCTGTGCGCTGCGCAAAATTCAAGTTGCAACTCGTGGGAACAAAAGTTCCTAGCAATAGAGTTTTTCTGTGCTGCGCAGATGCGCGGTCAACGCTTTGATGTCGCCGTTATTCTGACCGAGCACGGCGGTGAACTGATCGCGTTGCGCCAGCGCCAGCCACACGCCGGCAACACCCAAATCCACCAGCACGGGCTTTGCACCATCGGTGCGTACACGAAAATCAATCTCGATCGGCGTGGCACTGTTGCCGGTCATGTTGGTGAGCACGACAAAATCATTCGTTGCGCGTTCGCGTGAACCGATGATGCGCAGGCTCTGGCCGGCATACTGCGCAAAGTAGGATTGATATACGCCCAGCACATAATCCTGATAGGCCGCGACATAAGCATCCATGTCGGCGGGCGCGGCCGCGTTCGCGTAACGGCCCAGCAGAAACACGGCGACGCGCTTCACATCGGTGAGCCCGACAATAAAGGTGGCGAAGCGCGCCTTGCGGTGTGCCGCGCTGGTGCCGCGATCATTGAGGATGTCGAAACCCTGCTGGATATTGCCGGAGACAAAGTCTTCCGCCGTGTTTGCCGCCGATGCGGGCAGCACAAATGCAAAGCCCAATGCGCCCGCCATACCAGCGAGCAGGAGATGCCTGCGATTCATCGAAGATGTCCTTGGCCGTGAGACCGCTGCGCGGTCTTTTGGTGGCCCCTGTATCTCCTATAGCATGGCGGAAATGCCTTAAATATGGCCATGCCGCGCCGCACCGGTTCTGCGGGATTTTGCGACAATTTCCGCGATTTCCGTACCATGGCGGCGCTGGCTCAAGCCTGCGCCCGCTGCTAGTGTGCCCGCCATAAAAAATGCCTCAGCCAACGAGGTTTGGGAGGAATGGTGCACCATCACCGGGCCAGGCTGGCCGGCGGCGGTGGCAATCAACCGTAAGGAGTCCGAAACGTGATTTTCAAACTGTTTGCCCCGGCGCTGCTAGTGGCGCTGGCCGCATCATCAATTTTTGGCGCGCCTGTTTTTTCGGCGGATTACCAGACCAACCTGGGTCCGATGCCGCTGGACGACGAGACCAAGGCGGTCATCGCCGGCCGTGGCGATGCCACCGCCAGCTATGACGGCAAGACCTTTGTCGTGAATGGCGACTTCCGTGGCCTTCCCTCCAACGCCACCACGGCGCACGTCTTCACCTCTCAGGTGGCGGGCATGCCCGGCCCGAAGATCCTGGACCTGGACGTTACCAAGGCCACCAGCGGCACAATTTCGGGCAGCTTCAGCCTGACCGCCGCTCAGACGCGGGCGCTGCGCACCGGCAAACTCTATATCCAGATCAATTCCGAAAAGGCGCCGGCCGAATATCCCTGGGGTCCCAAAGGCACGCTGTGGGGCTGGCTGTTCCCGGCACACGAAACCGTGGGCCCGAATATACCGCAGCAGGATCACTGGTTCATTCCCCAACTCGACATATCTTCGCGCTAACAGATTTGGCCTTCGCGCTAACAAGATCAGGCGCGCCAACTAAATTTGAGGACGTATAAAATGCGTAAGAAAACTGGATTGTTTCTGGGTGCGGCTGCCACGATCGCGATGGGCGCGCTCGGCGCCACAGCTTTTGGCCCCTCTGCCATGGGTCAGGGCGCCGCCGGTCCCTTCACCGCGGCACAGGCAAATGACGGACACGCAATGTATGACAATGCTTGCGCCGGCTGCCACCTACCCGACCTGAGCGGCACCAATGATGCGCCGGCGCTAGGGGGCACTGCCTTCATCGGCGCCTGGGGCAAGCGCAGTACGGCGCAGCTTTACAGCAAGATTCACGCGACCATGCCGCTGGGCGGCGGCGGCACCCTGAGCGAAAAGCAGTATACCGATATCACCGCCTATATTCTGGAGCGCAATGGCGCGCGCGCCGGCGGCGCGGCCTTCACCCCGGCCACCGCGGTTCAGATCGATACCATTGCGAGCGGCCGCGTGCCGGCAAATCGCCCCGCCATGACCGCGCAGGCTGGCAGCACGGAAGAGCCCGATTCCGGTGCCGCGCGCGCAGCATCCACGCCGCCGCCGGCCTCCGGCACCAGCAATGCCCCGGCAGCTGCCGGCCAAAGCCTTTTCGCGCGTGCCATGGCGGGCTTTCGCGTGCCCGATCCGGGCGGTTTCGGCCTGCCGACCCAGTTCGGCCTGATCGTCGAAGGCAATATCCAGAATTACGTGCCGGTCACCGATGAGATGCTGCGCAAGCCGGCGGACAGCGACTGGCTGATGTACCGGCGCAATTACCAGGGCTGGAGCTACAGTCCGCTGGACCAGATCAACACCCAGAATGTCGGGTCGCTGCAGCTGAAATGGATGTGGTCGCTGCCGGAAAACGGCACCCTGGAAATCACACCGCTGATCCATAGCGGCGTTCTCTTCATCTGGGGCACCAGCAACACCATCCAGGCGCTGGATGCCAAGAGCGGCGAACTGCTGTGGGAAAACCGCCTGGGTCCAGCGCCGCGCCGTCCCGGTCCCGGCCCCTCCACCGAGGAAACCCGCTCCATGGGCCTCTGGGGCAACAACATCTATGTCAACACGCCCCAGGGTTATGTCTATGCCCTGGACGCGCGCACCGGCAAGCAGGTGTGGAAGTCCCACATCACCGACGAGAAAATGTTCGCCAACAACAGCGGCATGGTCGGCGGCTCCACCGGCGGCATCATCATCGTCAATGGCCGTGTGCTGGTCGGCATGACCAATTGCGGCCGCAAGGGCGACGACAATCACTGTTACATCAGCGCCTATGACGCCAGGACCGGCAAGCGCGACTGGAAGTTCACCACCGTCGCGCTGAAAAGCCAGAAGGGCGGCGACAGCTGGGGTGGGCTGCCCGACAATGAACGCAAGGGCGGCGAAACCTGGATAGCGGGCACCTACGATCCGGAAAGCAACACGACCTATTGGGGCACGGCGCAAGCCAAGCCCTGGCGGCGCGACCTGCGCGGCTCGGGCGCTGGCGCCACCGACTATGCCAACTCGACCATCGCGCTGGATGCCGATACCGGCAAGCTGAAGTGGGCGTACAACCATGCGCCGGGCGAATCCCTCGATCTCGACGAAGTGTTCGAGCGCGTGATCGTGACGCACGAAAATCAGAAGTCGGTGCTCACCATTGGCAAGCCGGGCATCCTGTGGAAGCTGGATGCCAACACCGGCAAGTTCCTGGCCGCCAAGCAGACGGTGTTTCAGAACGTCTATGAAAACTTTGACGAGAAGACCGGCAAGGTCGTCTATCGCAAGGACATTCATAACCAGAAGGTGGATCAGTGGCTGTCGTCCTGCCCCGGCCCGCAGGGCGGTCATGACTGGCAGGCGACCAGCTATCATCAGCCCAGCGATGCGCTGATCATTCCACTGTCGCAGTCCTGCGTCTTCATGCTCGGCAACGGCTCGCAGACCTACTTCGAGATGCCCGGCACCAATGGTAACAATGGCCGCCTCTCGGCTTACCGCGCCAGCGATCTCAAGCCGCTCTGGTCGTTCCAGCAGCGCTCGCCCTTCCTGACCGGCGTGGTCTCAACGGCGGGCAACCTGGCCTTTGTCGGCGATTTCGACCGCGTCTTCCGCGCGGTGGATACCCGCAACGGCAAAACCCTGTGGACCTCGCGCCTGGGCACCACGGTACAGGGCTATCCAGTCAGCTTCAGCGTCGGCGGCAAGCAATACATTGCCGTCACCACCGGCCTTGGCGGCGGCAGCCCGCAGAACAAGCCCGCCACCCTGCTGCGGGAAGTGCGCCGCCCGGCCAATGGCTACAACCTGTTCGTGTTCGGCTTGCCGGACTGACGCATAAAGCCAACCATTGTGGCAGGGGCGCGGAGCGATCCGCGCCCCTGCCCTTTTGTAATCAAAGGCATTTTATGCCCCGTTGACGCGGTGGTGGGAGCGGCCATTGCAAGCAATGGCCGACAAAACATCGGGGGTTCTCCGTGCTGCACTTTTTCCAGGCCACGATTCCGCGCGAGGAAAAATTCTTCGGCCTTTTCAACGCCCATGCCCGCATCTTGGTAGACGGCGCTTCGCCCACGATGTCATGCTCAGCGTCCGCCGCTCCTTAATCACGCCCTTTGACCGCGGCGACATCAAGGACCTGATCGGCCATCTGGACGATTCCATCGATCAGATGCAGAAGACCGCCAAGGCGATCACCCTGTTTGAAGTGCCGAGCTTCGAGATTCACATGCGCCAGATGGCCAACATCATCCTGCGCTGCGCCGAACTGACGTTGGAATCGGTCGGCCTGATGGGCTCGATGCGCGAAAATTATGGGCGCGTCAACGCCATCACCGAGGCAATCACCCGCCTGAAAGAGCAGGCCGATGGCCTGAACGATCAGGACATCAACGCGCTGTTCCTGAAGAGCCGCGACGGCAACGCCATGGCCTTCATTGTCGGCAACGAGATTTACGATCACCTGGAAAAGGTGGTGGATCGCTTCGAAGGTGTCGCCAATCGCATCAGGGGCATTGTGATCGAGCAGGTATAGGTCTTATGACTCTGCTCATCATCCTGATCGCCGTCGCGCTGCTCTTCGATTTTCTCAACGGCCTGCACGACGCCGCCAATTCCATCGCCACCACCGTCTCCACCCGGGTGCTGAGCCCGAAATATGCGGTCGCCTGGGCGGCCTTCTTCAATTTCATCGCCTTCGCCGTGTTCGGCCTGCATGTCGCCACCACGGTCGTCACCCGCATCGTTTCGCCCAGCGTGATTTCTGACCAAGTGATCTTCGGGGCGAAGATGGGCGGGCTGGTGGGCGCGGGCATCTGCAAGACTAGCTTTGAAGCCGTGGTTGTCAAAGGCCTGGCAAAGACCTTCGGCGCCATCGTGCTGTCACCCGCGACGGGATTTTTCCTGTCGCTGCTGCTGGTGCTGTTCGTGTCCTAGACCTTCTTCAAGACCTTGCGCTACAAGACCGACAAGCTGTTCCGCTACGGACAGTTTGTTTCGGCCTCCGCCTACAGCCTGGGCCATGGCGGCAATGACGCGCAAAAGACCATGGGCATCATCGCCACGCTGCTGTTCGCCCATGGCATGAGCGGCGGCACCTTCCATGTACCGTTCTGGGTGGTAATTACCTGCCAGGCGGCCATGGGCCTTGGCACCCTGTTCGGCGGCTGGCACATCGTGCGTACCATGGGATCGCGCATCACCCATCTCACCCCGGTGCAGTGCAACTGCGCGGAAACCGCCGGCTCCATCATCCTTTTTGGGGCGACCTGACCCGGCATTCCCGTATCCACCACCCACACCATCACCGGCGCCATTATCGGCGTCGGCGCGGCGCGTCGGGTGCCGGCGGCGCGCTGGAGCGTGACCAAGAACATCGTCACGGCCTGGGTCGTCACCATGCCGGCCTCGGGCCCGATCGCCGCCGTCTTCTGCTATCTCGGCGGCGCCTTCGACATGACATAGGCCGCCGGCACGCATTTTGGGCCGCAGGCGGATGATCGTAAAATGCCGGTGCGAATCACGCGAGGCCGGCTCTGGGCGATCCACTTTTTCGTGAGCATTGGAAGCAGGTCGCCGCGCTGTGCTGGCGCGCAAAACCCGTGTTTGAAGTGCTGCTGATCACCTCGCTCAACACAAGGCGCTGGATCCTCCCCAAGGGCTGGCTGATGCCGGACATGACCCTGACCGAGACCGCCGCCCGGGAGGCCTTCGAGGAAGCCGGCGTCACCGGCGCCATCGCAGGCGATCCGGTGGGCAGCTATCAATACCTGAAAGTGAAGAAGGACGGCTGCGGCGCGCCCTGCAGCGTCGATGTCTTCGCGCTGGAAGTCACCGAACAGCTGGCCGACTGGCCGGAAAAAGGCACCCGCGAAATCACCTGGCAGCCGCCGGACGCGGCGGCGGCGCTTGTCTCCGAACCCGGCCTGCGCCAGCTGCTGCAGGGTTTTTCCAGGCAGCACAAACAGCCGGCGGCGGCGAAGCGCGCCGTTTAGTCGTTCACCAGGTCCAGGGGATAGAAGGGCCGCGTCACCTTGGTGAAGGGGATGCGCCGCATGTTCACGCAGGTCGGACCCGGCGTATCGGCCAGGAAGATGCGTTCCGCGATAGGCGTATACGAGACGCGGAAATGCGACGGCGAGCGCACGAAGATCAGCGCCGCGCGGGCCGGGTCCAGTCCCACCGATTTGTGAATCCCCAGGTCCCATTCGAAATGGGGAATGGAGCGCAGGTTGAGCCGGATCGCGCCGATCGCCAGCACCACAGTCAGGCCCATCTCGCCTACCATGCCGTTGCCGCCCGGCCCTTCCAGAACATACTGGCCATCGCTGATGGCCTTGACCTTGCCGGTGACGGTGAGCGGATCGCCCAATCCCGAACGCTTGTGGCCCACCGCCAGAGTGATGGTCTTGCCCACACCTGCCTTCGCGGCTAGGGCCGCCGCTTCGGCATCGCACAGGGTGCAGATGCTGATCCGGTCGGCGCGGTCGGCCCCAGCATGCAGAAGCGCCGCCAGCACGGCGGTGGAATCCGCCGCCGCTCCGCCACTGGGCGTGTCGCCGGAATCGCTGGCCACGGTCAGGCCGGGCGATGACAGGCCGATGCGGATGATTTCGTCCAGCGGCGTGACGTCAGGCTCGAACTCAGTGCGCCGGTCCCAGGCCATCTTGGCCAACCTATCGGCGCAGGCTTGCGCCTGTTCCTGATCTTCGCCGCAGACCAAGGCCGCGAAACCCAGATCGGGCGTATCGATCCAGGGCTGCACTGGAAACAGCGAGACATGGAGCACTTCGCCCCGCGCTTCCATGGCGCGGCCTTCGGCGACGATATCGCTGAGCGGCGGGGTGGTGGTGCGCGCCGAATCCGGGCTGAATACCATGTGGCGCTTGGACAGCGCCATCACCGGCTTCACCTTGCCGGCAATCCAGTCGATCAGCAGGCAGGTGGCGCGATGGCCGGTCTCATACATGTCGATATGGGGAAATTCGCGATAGCCGATATAGGCGACGTTGGGCTGCAGCATGGCGGCGGTGATATGGCCATGAAGATCAAGCGACACGGTGATGGGTGTGCCGGGCTTGAGTTCGGCGCGCACCCGGCGCACGATTTCGGCCTCGGCATCGGGTTCGTCTTCCAGGATCATGGCGCCATGCAGGGCCAGAAACACCCCGTCCACCGGCAGGACGGCGCGCAGGCGCTCGACAATCTCGTTCATCAGAATGTCAAAACTGGCGCGCTCCACCGTGCCCGACGCCATCGCCATGGTGGCCAGCAGCGGCAGGGGCGTTGCGCCGGCTTCCCGGCAGGCATCCAGCGCGCCCGGAACTTCCAGCCGCGCGCTGCCAAAGGCGGTGAGAATATCCGCGCCGCGATACAGATACTGGTCCTCGAAGGTCTTCACCGTGGTGGTGAAGGGCACGAAACTGTTGGTCTCCTGCTTGAATTCCGCAATGGCGATGCGCATGGCACTCTCCTTCAAACCGCTGCCAGTAGGCCACGCCCGGGAATGGCGGCCAGCAAGGCGCGGGTATAGTCGCTGGACGGGGCGGCGAAGATTTCGCGCGTCGGCCCCGATTCCACCACCTGGCCGTGGCGCATCACCATCACCCGGTGACAGACCTGGGCGGCCACCCGCATGTCATGGGTGATGAACAGCATGGCGAGATTCATCTGCTGGCGCACATCATCCAGCAGCTTAAGCACCTGCGCCTGCACCGTAACGTCCAGCGCCGAAACCGGTTCATCTGCGATCAGAACGTCGGGTTTCAGCATCAGGGCGCGGGCCAGGCCGATGCGCTGGCGCTGGCCGCCGGAAAATTCGTGCGGGAAACGCTTCATGGTTTCCGGATTGAGACCCACCAGCCGCATGATGTCGGCGGCGCGGCGGCTAGCCTCGCGCATATCCTCGCCATAGGCGCGCGGTCCAGCGATGATGATGTCACCCACCGTCTCGCGCGGATTGAGCGACGAAAAAGGGTCCTGGAACACCATCTGGATGCGGCGGCGCAACGGGCGCAGGCCGCGCGCGCCCATGCGGGCGATGTCGGCGCCGTCGAACAATATCTCGCCCTCATCGGGGTCCAGCAGACGGATCACGCAGCGTGCCAGGGTGGATTTGCCCGAACCGGACTCGCCCACAATCCCTAGGGTTTCGCCCCTGCTCAGGGTCAGGGAGACATTGTCCACCGCCGCAATCGCGGAGGCGCCGGAGAAAAACCCGCCGCGGCGGAAACGCTTGCTGAGACGGGTTACCGCCATCAGCGGCACCGCGTCCGGCGGTGGCGGCGGCAAGTCGCATTCGCCGGTGGGAACAGCGGCGATCAGGGCGCGGGTATAGGAATGGGTAGGATTGCTCAGCACCTCCGTGGTGGTGCCGCTTTCCACCACCCGGCCTTGGCGCATCACCGCCACCCGGTCGGCCATGTCCGCCACCACGCCGAAATCATGGGTGATGAATAGCACGCTCATCTCGCGCTCGGACTGGATGCGCTTAATCAGTTTCAGGATCTGCGCCTGGGTGGTGACATCCAGCGCCGTGGTCGGCTCGTCGGCGACCAACAGCTTGGGCGACAGCGACAACGCCATGGCGATCATCACCCTCTGGCGCTGGCCGCCCGACAATTGATGCGGAAAGGATTTGAGAAGGCTTTTGGTGTCCTTCAGACCCATCTCGGCCAGCAATCCCGCGGCCTGCTGCAACGCCTCTTTTTCGCCAATTCCGCGATGTGCGCGAATCTGCTCGGTGATCTGCTGGCCGATATTCACCACCGGATTGAGCGCCGCCATAGGGTCCTGGAAGATCATGGCGATGTCGCGGCCGCGCAGCTTGCGCATCGCTTCGGGGCGCTGGCGCAGCAGATCCGCGCCGCCGAACAGGATCTGGCCGCCGCTCGCCGTCACCCCACGCGGCAGAAGGCCCATCACGGCGTGCGCCGTCAGCGACTTGCCGGAACCTGATTCGCCCACGATGCAGAGGATTTCGTTGCGCGGTATGTCCAGGCTGACGCCGTCCACCGCATGGGCGCGGTCGGCACCCGGCGGCAAGGCCACGGTCAGGTCGCGGATGGAGATCAGAGCCTCTGCCATCACCGCCTCCGCCGCGGGTTCAGCGCGTCGTTCAACCCGTCGCCGATGAAATTCAGCGCCAGCACCGTGAGCATGATGGCCACGCCCGGCAGCACCGTGGTCCACCAGGCCACCCACATGGCCGAGCGCGATCCGCCGATCATGCTGCCCCAGCTGAGCAAATTGGGATCGCCCAGCCCCAGAAAGCTCAGTGCCGACTCGGTGAGAATGGCGCTGCCCACCATCATGGAACTGACCACGATGATCGGGGGAAGCGCATTGGGGAGAATCTGAGTAACAATAATGCGGGCGTCACCCATGCCCAATGTCCGCGCCGCCTGGACGAATTCTCGGCTGCGCAGGGACAGAAACTCTCCGCGCACCACCCGCGCCACCTGCGGCCAGGTGACCAGGGCGATGCCGATCACGGTCGAGCTCAGGCTGGGCTGGAGGAACGCCACCAGCACCATCAGCAGCACAAAACTGGGAATGATCTGGAAGAACTCGGTCACACGCATCAGCAGATCGTCCAGCCAGCCGCCATAATAGCCGGCGACCGCGCCCAGCAGCATGCCGATGCCCAGCGCGCACAAGGTCGAGGTGATGCCGACCAGCAGGGAAATGCGCGCGCCATAGGCCAGACCCACCACCATGTCGCGGCCCAGCACATCGCTGCCCGCCAGCAGGCCCGGCGCACCCGGCGGCAACAGCGGCATGCCGACAATGGTGAAGGGACCGCGCACGAACAGAAACGGCGCCAGCAGCGCGATCACCACAATCGCCGCGAAAATCACTAGCCCGATAAGCGAGATTGGCCTTGAGAAAAACACCCGCAGGAAATCTCTCATCGGCCCAGCTCCACCCTAGGATCGGCGATGGAATAGGCGATGTCGGTGGCCAGGTTGAACAGGCTGACCAGAACGGCGGTGACTATGAAGATGCCCAGCAGCAGGGGATTGTCGCGGGTCGTCACCGCTTCATAGGCGAGGGTGCCGACGCCGGGCCAGCTGAAGACATTTTCCACCAGCACGCTGCCACCCACCAGGATCGCGGCCTGCAGGCCGGCAAAGGTGACCAGCGGGATCAGGGCATTGCGCAGGATGTGGCGGTGGGCCACCTGGCCTTCGCTTATCCCTTTGGCCCGCGCGGTCTTGACGAAATCCTGATCGGCGACCTCGATCATGGCGGTGCGCGTCAGCCGCGCGTAACTGGCCATGAAGTACAACGCCAAAGTGACACCCGGCAGGATCATATGGACCGCGATATCCGCGATGCGCGCCAGGCCGGTATAATCGGCGCCCATGGTCTCGATGCCGAAAGGCGGCAGCCAGCCCAGCCAGACCGAAAAAACCAGCATCGCCATCATGCCAAGCCAGAATTGCGGCACCGCATAGAACAGCATGCTCAGCACCGTCACCGAAGCATCGCCTGCCGAACCGGGCCGCCGCGCTGCAAACATGCCAAAAAGCACGCCACCCCCGATCGCCACCAGCAGCGCGAAAGCATTCAGCAGCATGGTGTTGGGCAGGCGTTCCAGAATCACATCGAGCACGGGCTGGCGCCGCACGAAAGACATGCCTAGGTCGCCCTGCGCCACCGCAGTCAGATATTTCCACAATTGCACCGGCACGGGCTGGTCCAGCCCATACTCGGCGCGCAGGCTTTTCATGAAGGCTTCGTCGGCAAAGCCGGCCTGGCCCGCCATCACCGTGGCGGTATCGCCTGGCGCCAGGCGGATCAGGAAGAAACTCAGCAGCACCACCGCGACGGTGATGAGCACCGTCTTGACCAGGCGCGCGCCAATATAAGAGAGACGGTTCATGCCAAGGTCACCGCGCCAAATCCGTCGGCCGGCCCGTTGGGGCCCATGATCACATTCTTCAGCCGCTTGTTGTAGAAGAACATCGGCTTGCGCTCATACAGCCAGACCATTGCAACATCGTGAGTCAGAACCTGCTGCAGCCGGCTGTAATGGCGCTGGGCTTCCGCCGGTTCGACCGCCACCGCCGCCTTGGCAAACAGCGCATCGACTTCCGGATTGCTGTAGCCCTGCAGGTTGGTCTGCGGCACGCCCTTGCGGATGTTCGAGGTCAGAAAGAAGCGCGAGGTGCCGATGGCGGGATCACCATACTGGCCATAGGAATTGCAGTCGACGTCGAATTCCCAGTTGCCGCTGCGGCGGCTGAAGGTCGGCCAGTCAGTGGATTCGAGCTTGACCTCCAGACCCACTTCCGACAGCGCCTGCTTGATATAGTGCACGCCGCGCGTCCAGGTGCCGCCGCCATCGGGGATCATCATGATGCTGAAGCGGTGCCGCACACCGCCCTTGCCCGGTTTCAATCCCATTTCGTCCAGCAGGGCGCGGGCGCGTGCCGGATCGTGATGGTACTTGGTCACCGCCTTGTCGTCATAATAGGGCAAGTCCGACGGGATAGGGCTGTGTGCCACTTTCCCAAGCCCGAAATTGATCGCCTTGACCAGAAATTCGCGGTCAATGGCATGCATGAAGGCGGCTCGGAAACGGCGGTCGTTGAACGGCCAGCGGCGCTGGTTCATTTCCATCACCGAGATTTCGCCGGTGCCGTTGAAAGCGTCGGCGCGCGCCACGATGGAAGGGTTGGCCACCATCCGTAAATTGACCACCGTGTCGATGTCATCAGCCATGGCAAGATCTACCGCGCCCGACTCCATCGCTACTAGGCGCTGCTCTGGCGTTGGGCAGACGCGATAATAGATGCCGTCCATGCCGGGCCGGCCGGGCTGCCAGTAACGCGCGTTGCGCGTCAGGTGAATGAACTGTCCCCGCGCCCAGCGGTTGAATTTGAATGGGCCGGTGCCGACGGGTTTGAAATTGTAAGGATTGGTACGGAAATCGGTGCCTTCATAGATGTGCGCCGGCATCATCGGGGCGCTGGACGCCACCAGCGACAGCAGAAAGGCATTGAACGGCTCCTTCATCTCGAACCGCACGGTATAGCGGTCGACCGCCTTGATCTCGCGGATATGGCTGAAAGCGCCGCGGCTGCGCGGATTGAGCTGGGGCAGCATCACGCCGCAGCTGAACGCCACATCGCGGGCGGTGAAGGGCATGCCATCATGCCAGGTCACATCGGGGCGCAGGTGGAAGGTATAGCGCATCCCATCCGGCGACATCTCAAAGTCACGCGCCAGGTTGGGCTGCGGCTTGAATTGCCAGTCGACCTGCAACAGCGATTCATTTATGTTGCCGCAGATCTCCTGCATGATTCTTGTGTTGAACAGCGGATAGTTCAGATGCGCCGGTTCATCCGTCATCATGGCGTTGATGGTGCGCTGGCGCGCCGTGGTGCCGGAACGCTGCGCCCATGCCGGATGTGCCAGCACACCCGCCGCCGCGGCGCCCAGCATCGCGCGGCGGTCCCAGTCCATCACGCCTCCAGGTGATCCAACGGGAAAACCGGCCGCCGCAGCTTGGTGTAAGGCAGCCGCGTGATATCGGAGGTGCAAGGCCCACTTGTGCTGACGGTAAATTCGCCCGCGGCGATCTTGCCATAGGCGACGCGGTGACCCACCGCCGCCTTGACGCCGATCATGGTGAGGTCTTCGGGATTGACGCCCTGGCTGCGCCACTGGCCCAGATCGAAAGGCGGCAGCGCCTTGCTGGTGAGCAGAATGGTCAGGCCTTTATGCTTGACCACCGCGCACGGTCCCATGCGGATGATCTTGCCCAGCGATCCCACCAGATGGGAATTCTTGTCTTCCAGCTCGAACACGCCATCGCTTTTGGAAAGCAGTTCGACTTCCAGCGTCACCGGCCCGGGATCGAGCGGCGAACTGCCGCCGATGGACAGGGTGGTCTTGCCGCCGATGGGAATATCCTGCAGCGCCGCCACGTTCTTGGCATTGGCCAGCGCCACGCCGGCGCCCTGCACATTGTATTTTAGCAGTGCCCGCAGCACGTCGGTGCCATCGCCCGGCGCGCCGCCGCCGATATTGTCGGCTGGCTCCACCAGCAAAATCGGGCCTTTGCCCGCCGGCTTGAATTCGCGCACCACCGTGTCTAGATCATGCTCGGGCGGAATGCCGCCTTCGCGCATGTCCCAGGCGATCTGCGCCAGTTCGCGCAGGCCTTCCTGCGCCGCCGCCTCGTCGCCTTCGGTGATAATGCTGAAGGCGACGCCCGCATGGGGCACATCGGAAAAAGCGTAGCCGCCGACAATATTCACCGCCAGTACACCGGGAACATCCTTTTCCAGACGGCGGGCAGCGTCTTCCAGCGCCCGCATCGGCCCGTCCTTGGTGCCGGTGCCGGTGGGCGGCCAGATAATCGGCGTCACCAGCACCAGATGCCTGGGCCGCACGCCGGTCTTGAGACAGCGCGCCAGCAGTTCGGTGGTCAGCACGGCGCTGTCATAGGCATCGGTGTGCGGGCATTCGCGATAGAAGATCATGCAATCCGACAGCGCGCCCATCCGCGGCGTTAATGTCGCGTGCAAATCACCGACGCAATACATCGGTAGGTTCTCGGCGCCCGGCGTTGCGCGGATACGCGCCATCAACTCGCCTTCCGGATCGTCGCAGCCGCTGGTGACCATGGCGCCGTGCAGCGACAGGTGGATGGCGTCCAAGCCCTCGGCCAGCGCCTTTTCCAGGATCGGCTTCACTTCGCCCCAGAATGTCTCAAACACGGCATGGTCGACCGTGCCGGAAGCGCCGCCGGTATAGATCACGCTCGGCACCACCTCCCAGCCTTTCTTGGCCGCGACGCTCAGGAAGCCGTCGATCTGGGAGGCATCGCCCACCCGGCTGGTGATTTCCGTGCGGCGATGGATTTCGAAACCCTCCAACCCGGTGGTTTCACCCGAAAAGGAATGGGTCTCGTGAAAAATCCCGGCAATGAAAACCTTGGTCATGACAGCCCCTTGTTTTTTGAAACTCTCCCGGTTTTTCCAAGTCCTTGCAAGCATGGCACCCATGGCGGCGCAGCATTGGTGCGCCTGCACGAACCGGCTTAGAAAGATCCACCCGAACGGATCGTCCCGTGCTGCTGCTCAAAATAACCCTCATCCCGCTGGCGGTCCTGGCGCTGGGCATCATGGAGTGGCTGCACGGCCCGCGGGTGGCCGGCTGGCTGTCGGGATTCCCGGTGGTGGCCTTCCCGCTGCTGCTGTTCGTGACCCTCGATCATGGCGGAGACTTCGGCAGCGCCAGCGCCCTGGGCGCCTGGTACGGGCTGGTGGCCTGGCTCAGCTTCGCCATGACCTATTCCTGGTGCTCGCGCCACCTGAACTGGTTTTGGTGCATCGTGATCAGCTTCGCCGTCTGGACCGTGATGGCTCTGGTGATGCTGGAAGCCCAGCAATTCTCTGTCTGGACGGAGCTTTTGCCGGTTGCGGCCTTCATCGTGGCGCTGCTGTCCTACCCGCGCGGCGAGGCTTCCGACGAGCAGCGCGAGCATGTCTGGTGGGGCCTTCCGGCGCGGATGCTGGCAGGTGCGGTGCTGACGGTGGTGGTGACGCAATTCTCCGAAGGCCTGGGCTCGCGCTGGTCGGGCATGTTTTCCACCTTCCCCATGCTGGGGTCGGTGATCGCGGTGTCCAACCACATCCAATACGGTCCACGCGCCGTGCAGGAGGCCGTGGCCGGCATGTCGATGGGTATCGCCTCCATCGGCGCCTTTTGCTTCGTGCTGTATATGCTCCTGCCCAATACCGGCATGTGGGCAGCCTTCGGCCTGGCGCTGGTGGCGTCTTCCACCGCCCACGCCCTCACATACCTTCTGTTCAAGAACAAGAAGGCCTAGGCGATTTCCTTCGCAGCGCCGCGCACCGCTTCCAGCGTGGCATCCACCACTACGTCATTGTGTTCGGACGAAACGAACCAGGCGCCGCGTTCCAGCACCCGCACACCGCGCTTGAGCAGCGCATGGGCGAACTTCACATACCGCGCCTTGTCGCTTTTCAGCAGGTCGCGATAGTTCTTCGCCGGCGCGTCCAGCCCAAAACCGACATGGAACATCAGCTCAAAGCCGGTCACCTGCGCCTTGATGCCATTTTCCTGCAGCATCGCCGCAATGCCATCGCGCAGCCGCACGCCGCGCTTGAAGCTTTGTTCATAATGTTCCGGTGTCAGCGCCTTTTGTGTCGCTACCATCGCCGCCATCGTCACCGGCTGGGCATTGAAGGTGCCGCCATGCAGCACGCCATCCTTCACGAACATGTCGAGCAGATCGGCGCGGCCGACGATCGCCGCCACCGGAAAACCATTGGCGATAGCCTTGGCGAAGAGCGACAGGTCGGGCGTCACGCCAAAGCGGCCCTGCGCGCTGTTTCTTCCCAGGCGGAAACCGGTGATCACTTCGTCGAAAATCAGGATCGCGCCATGCTTGCGGCACAGCGCCTGCGCCCCTTCAAGATAACTCGCAGCGGGAGGGATCGCGCCCTGGTTGCACATGGCGGGCTCCATGATCACGCCCGCGACATCGCCCCTGGCCAGCCGCGCTTCCAGCTTGGAAAGATCGTTCCAGCCGATCACATCGAGCCCTGCGGCATCGATCAGGTCCTGGCCCTTGCTGCCCGCCACCAGCACCGGCGCGTCTTCCGGGCCGGCCGCATTCTCGCCCGGCGCGGTGGACCACAGGATATTGTCGAACCAGCCATGATAATGGCCTTCGAATTTCAGGATGATGCGCTTGCCAGTGGCGGCGCGCGCCAGCCGGAACGCGGCCTGCGCCACTTCCGAACCCGAGGAGCCGAAGCGGATACGCTCGGCGCTGGGAATGCGTTCGCACAGAATCTGCGCCGCTTCGAATTCGATTTCCGACTGGCCGGCATACAGGATGCCTTTTTCGACCTGCGCCTTCACGGCTTCCTGCACGCCCTTGGGTGTGTGGCCCAGGACCATCGCGCCCATGCCGCAGTAGTAATCGATCAGCCGGTTGCCACCGACATCGATCAGATAGGCGCCTTCGCCGCGCTGGAACACAAGCGGCCCGCCGGCCATGCCGATGCGGAAATTGCTGTTGATCCCGCCCGCAATATGTTTGGCGCTTTCAGCCACCAACTGCGCCGAACGCGCGAACGACATCTCAGCATGTGAACCGGTCATTTTGATCCTTTGCGACCTTGAGGCAGGCGATGGAGACAACATTACCCCTTGAGAATTGCGTTTTCTCGCCTCAAACTGAGCACGAACCGCCGGTGGCCGGAAGAATAATGGCAAAAAGAACCCCAATCCGGAATAATTCTCCGCACCAACTTGAGCCCAGCGACCGGGCCATTCTGCGCGAATTGCTGCGCAACGGGCGGGCCACAAATGCGGAATTGGCTGCCGCGGCGGTCATGTCGGAATCGGCCTGCTTTCGCCGCCTGAAGAAGTTGGAAGAACGCGGCGTCATCGAAAACTACACCGTGCGCATCAAGCCGGCAGCCGTGGGCCTCAGCCTGACCGCCATCGTTTCGATAGGCCTGGCGAACCAGTCGGACGATGAAGTGGTGAAATTCGAAAAAGCCGTGGCAAAAATCCCGGAAGTCCTGGAATGCCACCTGATGACCGGAACGCCGGATTACCTGCTTCGCGTCTCCGTCGCGGACCTTGAAGGGCTGGAAAGATTGTATGCGACTGTGCTGCGCCGCTTGCCCGGCGTCGCGCGATTTTCTTCCAATCTGGTGCTGCGGTCGGTCCTGAACCGGGTGGGCCTGCCGCTGTAAGCGGAGATTTCCGTCACCTTTGATGGTCCCACGCCGGTTTTATTCCGCCGAATGGACCATTCCTCCCGATTTGCGGCAGAAAAAACCGCCGATCCAGGGACACTATTGCCATAAGGATATCCGGGGCGACCGCCCCGACCTGCGCATAAGGGGAACATCATGGCCAATCTCAAAAACAAGTTCGCGCTGATGACCGGGCTTTGGTTGCTCTGCGCCGCGCTTGTCCAGCCAGCCTTTGCGGCTGAGGGCTTGCGGATCGCCACCTTCCAGACCGATGCGACGCCACCGGTCGGCTACGACATGGGCTATTCGGTGGTGAAGGAAATCCGCGAACGGCTGCTGGCCAAAGGCGTGGTGATCACCGGCGCGGGAAAACCCTTCGTCATGCTGGCGGTCGACTGGGGCGGGGTCGATGGTCGGGCACGCGACGAGTGGCACGCGCTGCTGGCAAAAGCGGCGGGCACCACGCCGGACCGGGTCTCGGTCCACACTCTCCATCAGCATGACGCGCCGGGTGCCGCCTTCTTCGCCTACGACGAACGGGCCAGGCTTGGCCTGCCGGAAGCTGTCCCGGCCGGCGTGCCGGACAAGCGCCTGTGGGCGCGCTCGGTGATGGAAAATTCCGCAGCGGCGCTGACCAGGGCGCTGCGCCAGGCCCAGCCGGTTACCCATGTCGGCACCGGCAAGGCGAATGCGGAACGGCTCGGTGCGAACCGGCGCCTCATGGGCACCAACGGGCGCGTGGCGTTTCACCGTCAATCGACCTACACCAATGTGTATCCGGCGGAGGTCGCCGCGCAGATCAAGGTGGACGCCGATGTGGACGGCCATCGCCTGAGCATCTTCCATCCGGAGGAAGCCAAGGCCGCTCCCGAAGGGCTGATCGATCCCGCCGTGCGCACCATCAGCTTCTGGAACGACAATCGCCCGCTGGCCGCGCTCACCTATTACGCGTCCCATCCGCAGGTGTGGTTCGGCAAGGGCATCCCCACCAGCGATTTCCCGGGGACGGCGCGCGAGCGGCTCCAGAAGGAGACCGGCGTGTTCCAGGTCTATTTCACCGGCGCGGGCGGCAACATCACCTTGGGCAAATACAATGACGGCACCCCGCGCGCCCGCGAAGAATTTGCCGGACGGTTGCAGGACGCCATGGCGCGCGCATGGACCGCAACCGATCGTTCCGCGCTTACACCGGCGGATGTGGAGTGGCGCACCACCGACATCTCGCTGCCCGCCAAATACGGCGCCTTCAAGGACGAAGCGCGCGCGGTCGCCGCCGACACGGCACGCCCGGGGAATGAGCGGCTTGCGGCGATCAGCAAATATACGCGGGCGCAAGCGCTTGAAGAGGGCACTACGCTCGTCGCACTGCGACTGGGGAAAGCCTATTCGGTGCACATCCCGGGTGAGGCCTTCGTCCAATACCAGCTCGGCGCGCAGGCAATCCGCCCAAACGATTTCGTCGCCGTGGCGGCCTATGCCGAAGGTCTTGGCTATATCGGGCACGAACGCGCCTATGGCGAGGGCGGCTATGAGATCACGGTCTCTCAGACCACGCTGGCAGCGGAAAAGGTGATCATGGACGGAGTTCGCAAGCTGCTGCTCCAATGATTGCGGCGCCTTAATGTCGGGCGCACCGGTACGACACAGACGGCATCTACAGCCGAATACCCTTGTTGTTTTGCGCTTCTCCAGCCTATTTCGCGCCGCTTGTATTCCCTTTGGTCCGCTCCTAGAATTTCTCCAAGAATAGGGGTGGGGCGCATGAAGACCAGATGGATTGGCGCCCTGCTGGGCGCGGCTCTGCTGAGCTCGCCAGCCTTTGCGGTCGAATATTTTCCCGCCAAAGGTGATGGCTGGGCCACCCGCACCCCGGCGCAGGCCAAACTCGATCCCGTCAAGCTCAAGGCGGCGATCGATTTCGCGATTTCCGCCGAACAGACATACCCTCCGGACATGGCCAAGGCCGTGGACATCCGCGACCTGCGCGTCTCGATCCCGCTGAAATACGCCGCGAATGGCGAAGCTTTCAGTTCGCCCATCGGGCCTTTGAAAGCGCATGCCCCCGCCAACGGCATCATTATCAAGGGTGGCTACATCGTTGCCGAATGGGGCAAGACGCGCGAAGTCGACATGACCTTCTCGGTCACCAAGACCTTCGTATCCTCGGTGGCGGGCGTCGCCTTCGACCGTGGCATGATCAAGAACGTCAATGACCGCGTCATCGATTATGTCCGCCCCACACCCGACTACATGCTGGCGCACAACCAGCCCGTCACCTGGAACGACATGCTACGCCAGCAATCAGGCTGGATCGGCACCCTGTGGGGCAAGCCATGGTGGGCAGATCGCCCCGACCCCGGCAAGCCGTGGAGCGAGTTGGCCAAGGGCCCGCCTCCGGTGGGAAAGGCCTGGAAATACAATGACGTGCGGGTCAATGCGCTCGCGCTGGCGCTGACCCATCTGTGGAGGCGTCCGCTGCCCGAGGTGATGAAGGAAAACATCGCCGACCCCATCGGCATGTCCGACACCTGGCACTGGGAAGGCTATGAAAACAGCTGGACCATGATCGACGGCAAACGCACCAAGGTGGTGAGCGGCGGCGGCCATTGGGGCGGCGGCATGTTCCTGTCGGCACGCGACCAGGCCCGGCTGGGCCTGTTGGGCCTGGCCAAGGGCAAGTGGAACGGCAAGACCATATTGTCGGAAAAGTGGGTGACGATGGCGTCAACGCCCACCGGCCCCAATCCCGGCTACGGCTTTTGCAACTGGTACCTGAACACCGGCAAGAAACTTTATCCGGCGGCGCGCGCCGACAGCCTGTCCTTCAACGGCGACGGCGCCAATATCATCTTCATCGACTATCAGCACGACATCGTGGCGGTGGTGCGCTGGATCGACGGCCCCAAGATGAAGGAGTTCGTTCGCTTACTGATCGCATCCACGGGCGAACCGGCGCCCTAGTCGAAACGCTTTAGGCCAGCTGCTTCTTGTACATCGCGCTCAGCGCGGCCCAGGCCCGCTCGGCTTCCGCTTCGTTATAAACGGCGCTGCCTTTGACACACCACCCATGGTTGGCCGCATAGACCTCGACCGTCGCCAGGCGATTGGCAGCGGCAAAGGCCGCCTTGAGGCCTTCCTTCATCTGCACATTCTGCGCGTCATCATTCTGGGCGTGGGCGATCAGGAAGCTGGCATTGGTCTTGGGGATCAGCTGGTGCGGACTGTTCGGATTCTTGCTGAACAAACCGTTGCCGCCATGGAAGCTGCCGACGGCGGCGATTCGGTTCGGAACAGCGGCGGCGGTACGGAACGACAAAGTGCCGCCCATGCAATAGCCCTGCACGCCGGCCTTGCGCACCTTGTTGGTCTGGGCCTGGGCATCCAGGAACGCGAGATGCGTCACGGCATCACGGTCCACGCCGTCGTCGCTCATGGCGCCGCGATAGCCCATCAGGCGCGCGCGCTGTTCAGGGTTGCTGAAATCGAACTTGTCGTCGATCACCGGCGCCTTGGCGGAGCGGTAGAAGGGATTGGGCACCAGCACGACATGGCCCTGGCCTGCCAGGCGGCGACCCAGGTCGCGGAAGGTGGGCCGCAGGCCCATGATATCGGGCCATACCAGCACCGCCGGCCAGGTACCAGTGCCGGTGGGCGTGAACAGCACCGCGTCGCAGGCGCCGTCGGCAGTCTTTATCTCGACGTCCTTCTCGGTGACGTTGGACTGGGCCAGCGCCGGCGCGGCGGCAACGCCCGCGCCGGCCACAGTCAACAAGCCGAAACTGCGCCGCGAAAGCCGCAAATCTTCAACCAGGCCCGGGTGAATGAACTCGTCGCACATGAGGATCCTCCGTCACGCTTTTGCCGCGTAGCAAAGGAACCAATGCGAGACCTGTCAAGGCGCCCGGCAGAGCAAACCCGCCGGGCGTATCCTGTATTTTGGGGCCTACCTGTTGAGGTTCAGGAAGGGCAGCGCGTTGCCCGGCACCATGGTGGTCGGCAGCACGCCGTTCCACTTCTCGGATGCAACCAGGGTCGGCAAAGCGGGATTGTTGCGCAAGGCATCCCCGCGGGCCTGGATGGCGCCGGCTTCCGCCTTGCCCTGTACGTCTATCTGGTGCGCCTTGGCGTCGGCGGCGGCCTTCACTTCATAGGATAACGCGTCGGCGTCGATGATGCGCTTCTGCTTGTCGGCTTCGGCCTGCTGCTGCTTGACGATGGCCTGCATGCGCAGTTCGACCGCGGTTTCATATTGGTTCGAGAAGGTAATATCCTCGATCTGCACGCTGTCGATCACTACCGGTCCGCGCACGGCCTGGCGGATCGCGGCAAAGACCTGAGCATTCAGCAGGGTGCGCTTCTGGATGGCGTCGGCGGCGTCGAACTGGCCGAAGACGGTTTTCAGCTGCTCATAGGCGCGGCTATTGATAACGCGCGACTTCATGTTGGTCAGCGAGCCGTATTGCGCATAGACGGCGGAAGCATCGGTGACATGATAGTTGACCGCCATGGCGATGGTCGCCGGCTGCTGGTCGCGCGAATAGGTTTGCAGCCTGGTGTCGCCGACATCCGTCTTCTCGAAAGCTTCTTTCTGGATCTGCACGGAAATCTTTTCGACGGTGTTGATGATAGGCAGCTTGAAATGCAGTCCCGGGCCGGCTTCGCCGACGATTCTTCCCAACCGCAGGATCACGCCGCGCTCGCCTTCATCGATCGTGTAGGCGCTGGAGAAAAGAATGAACAAAACGACGACGGCGCCGATGCCGGCGTGCACCGCACCTTTGGGCAAATTGCCGAAATTCAGATCTATGTTTGGCAGCTTCGGCGGCTGCGCACCCCAGGGGCTACTCATGGCGGCTTATGTCCTTATCGTTGAAAATGGTTGTGCGGTTGATCGCATGCGGGTTTTTGCTCGCGGCGAATGCCCGCTGTTTCTTGAGTGTTCAATACTGTCCGGCAGGTGTCAAAACTAAGGCCGTGGCGCTCAGATCTTGAGAATGTTGGGAAGGATTTTTCCCAGGTCTTCGGGATGGCGGTACTCCGCCTGTTCGGCGGGGTGGAAGTGATAATTGCCGATCACCAGCGGCAACCGCGACAACGGTGCGCCCAGGTGCGAAAGAATGGACCAAAAGGCGCCGTCTGCGACGGTTTTGATCAGCGTGCCGTCGTTCAGCCGCCAAGGATAGCGCGGCACCTGGATGTGGGCCGCCATTTTCCACATCACCGCCGGCCCAAAAGTCAGGCGCTCGCCCGTTCCGCTGCCCAGCCGCCGGCATGGCTCGATCCTAGGCGGGCAATCGCCGGAAAAAACCAGCTCCTGCGCGGGATAACAGGGCACCACCGCGTCTGTCTCGTCCTGGGAATAGCAGATGCGCCAGTCGCCGCCGGCAAGCTGCGCGCCGCTGCTTTCGATCTGTTGCGCCAGCTTTTCCGCCGCATCAGGCGCCAGCCGGTCATCAAGGTTGAGATTCATGACCAGGGGCGTGGTGACGCGCGCCAAAGCCAGATTCCACGCCTGGTAGATGGTGAGGTCCTGGCTGGAGGTGATGGTTTCGGCGTCCAGCCAGTCCGGCGGCTGATCGGCGCCATCGAAAACATAGAGGGCGTGAACCGCCAGCGATTGCCGGCGCAGATTTTCGCGGTGGGCGCGCAGCAATTCCAGCCGCCGCGCATCCTTGCTCCACACCGCACAGATGATTGTGACATTCGTCATACGGGGCGCAAACTAGCAGATAACTAGGTTTTGTGGGTGTTTGGTGATGCGCTCGCCCAACGGTCCTCGCCCGCCAAGCGGGCTCGGCTGGCGGCCGCCTTCGCGGCTTTGCCGCTCGAAGCGGCGCTCACTTTTTCTTCTAAGCTCGCTTTGCTCGCTAAGAAAAAAATGGCGCACCCGGAAGGATTCGAACCTCCGGCCCCCAGATTCGTAGTCTGGTGCTCTATCCAGCTGAGCTACGGGTGCGTTTTGGAGGCGCGAACCTATTCAGGACCCTCCCCAAAGGCAAGAACAACCCTGCCCAGCCTGAGACATAGGCAGCACCACCCCCCAAGTCCCAGTGAAAACGTGACGATTTCGGGCAAAGCGGCGTCCTGCTCCCTTGTCCACCACCGTCCCTCTGGTTAAGACTTGGACCGAGGGTCCGCCCGCTTGTGCGGGATGGGGTTGGGTTTTGGCGTCGGCTTTTGTTTCGTCGGGCATGCGCGCCAGGCAGCGGAGAGCATAATGAGGGGAATTCCAGCAAAGCACGGGCTCAAAAAGGGCCTGTTTTTCGCTTTTGCGGTGGCAGTCGGGCTGAGCCTAGCGGCCTGTTCTGACATCGACAGCCTGTTCAGCGACGAAAGCGAAATGGCGGCCTATGACGCGCCGACCGCTGCCGACGCCGGCGCGCCGCCCATGGGCGTGCCGTTCAACCCGGTTCCGGGCGCCGCCCCAGTCGCCACCATCACCCAAGTCGCGATTGATGCCGGCCCCGATACCGGCACCCAGGTCAACCGGACCATCCAGTCCCTGCGCGCCCAGGTCGCCGGCCTGCAACAGAAGCTGTCCACCAATTCCGCCCGCCTGGCCGACCTGCGCAATGCCGGCGCCGCCGCCGCCGGTGGATACCAGGATGCCAAGGCCCGTATCACCACCCGCCTGCAGGTGGGCACTACCCGCGGCAATCCCGAGCTGGTGGCACAATGGAATGTGGCGCAATCCCAGCTGGACGCGCTGTCGGCCAACATCAACTCACTGAATGTGCTGGGCACCGACGCCAATAACGACTCCTCGACCGCCCATTATGCGCAGAACCAGATCAGCGCCACCTTCGCCGTCTCGGGCGCCGTGGATGAAGATCATCGCCAGCTGCGCCTGCTGGAAGACCAGACCGCGCAGACCATCGTGATGGTCGACCGCCTGCTGAAGGAGATTTCCGACAACGTCCAGCGCTCCACCGCTTATGCGGCCACCGAACGCGCCAACCTCACCGTGCTGTCCGCCTCGATCAAGAGCGGCGAGCTGTATGGCGGCGGCATGGGCGTTTCGATGAGCGGCGTCGGCGGCGTGCAGCTGGTATCCGGCGGCAGCCCGCTGGTGGTGATCAAGTTCGATCGCCCCGGCGTCGACTATCAGCAGGCCCTCTATGCGGCGCTGAACCAGGCGCTGCAAAACCGTCCCAGCGCCGGCTTCCAGGTAGTCGCGGTTTCGCCCACCCGCGGCACCGCCGCTTCGGTGCAGATTGCCCAGTCCACCGCCCGCCGTCACGCTCAGGATGTCATGCGCTCCATGACCGACATGGGCGTGCCCGCGACGCGGCTGAACGTGGCCTCCACCACCGATCCGGGCGCCACCGCCAGCGAAGTGCGCGTCTTCGTGCGCTAAATTCAGGCAATCGCAACATTGCAACAAAGCCCCGCCTTCACCGGCGGAGTTTTTTTGTTGCCCTCACCGCTGGCGCTTCTACGATGCGGTGCGGCTGTCTGACTGATGTGTTTGATGCGAAGTGCCCGCCTTTTTCTCGCACTTGTTCTTGCAGTGTCGCTGCCGCTGCACGCCATTGCCCAGACCGCACCAGGCTTCGTTCACCCCTTCGCCAAGCAGCAGATGGTCGCCGCCGCCAATCCTCTGGCGGCTGATGCCGGACTGGAAATATTACGCGCGGGCGGCAGCGCGGTGGATGCGGCCATTGCCGTGCAGATGGTGCTGGGTCTGGTCGAGCCGGAATCATCGGGCATCGGCGGCGGCGCCTTCATGCTTCTGTTCAATCCCGCAACAAGGAAAACCACCAGCTTTGACGGCCGCGAAGCGGCCCCCGCCTCGGCGCGGCCCGGCATGTTCCTGGACGCGGGCGGCAAGCCGCGCACCAAGCCCGACGCGATTCCCGGCGGCTTGTCGGTCGGTATTCCCGGCGTCGTCGCCATGCTGGAAATGGCGCACAAGAAGCATGGCAAGCTGCCCTGGGCGCGACTGTTCCAGCCCGCGATTGCGCTGGCCGAGAACGGCTTTCCGATCGGCCCCAAGCTGGCGCGCACGATTGCGAATTTCAAACGCGGCGCCAACATGCCCGACATCAAGGCGCGTTTTTACCACGCCGACGGCACGCCACTGGCGCAAGGCGAGATTACCAAAAACACGGACTATGCCGCCACGCTCAAGCGGATCGCGAGCGGCGGCAGCAAAGCTTTCTATACTGGCGAGATCGCCCAGGCGATCGTCGACAAGGTGCAGGGCGCGCCGGTCAATCAGGGCGGCATGACGCTGGCGGACCTGGCGAACTTCGCGGCGCTGGAGCGCGAACCGGTCTGCGGCCCCTATCGCCTCTGGCGCCTGTGCTCCATGGGGCCGCCCAGTTCGGGCGGCATTGCCATTGTGCAGATCCTGGGCATGCTGCAGCGTTTTCCCTCCGCGCAGCTCCAGCCCGGCAGCTTGAGCGAGGTTCACCTGCGCGCCCAGGCCAGCCGCCTGGCCTATGCCGACCGTGCCAAGTTCGTCGGCGATCCCGCTTTTGTAAAAGTGCCGATCAAGGGTCTGCTGGACCCAGGCTATATCGACAGCCGCGCGGCGCTGATCGATCCGGAAAAAGACATGGGCACCGCCACCGCCGGCAATCCGCCGGAGAAACACGCCGCCCTGTCGCCGCAAAAATCGCCGGTGATGCACGGCACCAGCCACATGACCATCGTCGACAAGTCGGGCCAGGTCATCGCCATGACAACGTCGGTGGAGTCGGTGTTCGGTTCCAATATCATGGTCAAAGGCTTCTTCCTCAACAACACGCTAACGGATTTCTCACTCGATCCGGTGCTGAACGGCCTGCCGGTGGCCAATGCCGCCGCACCTAGCAAGCGCCCCCTGAGCGCCATGTCGCCCACCATCGTATTCGACAAGGACGGCGATTTTCTTTTATCGGTAGGGTCGCCGGGCGGCCCGGCCATTATTGGCTATGTCGCCCAGACCGTGGTCGCCATGCTGGACGGGGGGCTGATCCCGTCCGACGCCATTGCCCAGCCCCGCCAGCTCAACCTCAACAGCCCCACAAGGCTGGAAAAATCGACCGTCAACGACGCCCTGGCCCCCCTCCTGACCGCCATGGGCCATAGCGTGACCGTGGTGATGGGCGAAGGCAGCGGCCTGCACGGCATCAAGAAGGTCAAAGGCGGCTATATTGGCGGGGCCGACCCGCGGCGGGATGGGGTGGTTATCGGGGACTAAGCTTGGAATAGGCCCCGCTATCGCGGCGATGCTACGCTGTAGCTAGCCATATTGAAATAATATTTCAATATGGGGGCCTAGCACCGGTCGTTGACAGGGACGGGCCTGCCGCCTAAAAACCCCGCTCTTTGCGGCCATTATCGGCCTTTTCGGAGCCTGACGACCATGAAGCGCACCTATCAGCCGAGCAAACTCGTGCGCAAGCGCCGCCATGGCTTTCGTTCGCGCATGGCCACGCCCGGCGGCCGCAAGATTCTGAATCGCCGCCGCTCCAGCGGCCGCAGGAAACTCTCGGCCTGAGCCTAAGCGGCGCCTCAGGGACGCCCTCGGAGCGCGATACGATCGCGCGACCAATGGATAAAGCCATCGTGGACCGTCTGAAAAAACGGGCTGACTTTTTAAGGGCAGCGCAGGGAATCCGCCGTGTCGAAGGCGCCATCACCCTGGAAACCTGCGCCACACCAGAGGGCGATGCCGCGCCCGGCCGCCTGCGCATCGGCTTCACCGCCAGCAAGAAGATCGGCAATGCCGTGGCCCGCAACCACGCCAAGCGCCGGCTACGCGCCGCGGCACAACAGCTGCTGCCCCTTTTGGGACGCCCACGCCATGACTATGTTCTGGTCGCGCGCGGCACCACCGGGGCGCGCCTGTTTCCGGCCCTTTTGTCCGACATCACCACGGCCCTGAAATCGGCGCACCGCAAGCTGGACGCGAAAGCGGGAGAGGGTTGAGCCATGCGCAGGATCGGAATCGCACTTTTGTCCGCGCCCATTCACGCCTACCGTACGCTGCTGTCGCCGCTGTTGCCGCAGTCCTGCCGCTTCACGCCCAACTGCTCGGCCTATGCTCTGGAGGCGCTGGAGCTTCACGGCCCCGTCAAAGGCCTGTGGCTTACTGCAAAGAGACTGGCGCGCTGCCATCCCATTTCCTGGCTCGGCGGTTCGTCGGGCCTTGATCCTGTTCCCCATCCGAAACACTAGGCGACCATGAACACGAACAAGAATGTCCTTCTCGCCATCGCGCTTTCGGCCGCCGTGCTGTTCCTCTGGCAGTTTTTCGTCGCCACGCCGTCGATGAAGGCCGAACAGGCGCGCCAGGAGCATCTGGCCAAGCAGACCGGCGCCAGCAAGCCCAGCAACCCCTCCACCAACAATGCTGCCACCGCCACTGCAGGCCCCGGCCTTCCCGGCGTTGCCAGCAGCACGGCGCACATGACCCGCAGTGCGGCGCTGAAGGTGGGTGGGGCGCGGGTGAAGATCGACACCCCGATGGTGGACGGCTCGATCCTGCTGAAAGGCGCGCGGCTGGACGATCTTCGCCTGAAGAAATACCGCGAGACCGTCGATCCCAAGAGCCCAGAGATCGTGCTGCTGGCGCCCAAGAGCACCGACTATCCCTATTATGCGGAATTCGGCTGGGTCAGCGGCTCCTCTTCCAATAATCAAGTTATGCCGACCGAGAACAGCAACTGGACCCAGACCAGCGGCGGCACACTCGCCCCCGGCAAGCCGGTGACCCTGTCCTGGGACAATGGCAAGGGCCTGCTCTTCACCCGCGTCATCGCCATCGACGACAAATACATGTTCACCGTGGCCGACAGCGTCGCCAACAAGACCGGTGCGGCGGCCAACCTGTATCCTTATGGCTATGTCGCGCGGCAGAACCGTCCCAAGGGCGTGATCGACTTCTTCATCCTGCATGAGGGTTTTGTCGGCGTCGCCAATGGCAGCCAGAAGGATGCCAAGTACAGCGACTTCGAGGACGCCGGCACACCGCCCCAGGCCTTCACCTCGACCGGCGGCTGGGTCGGCATCACCGACAAATACTGGATGGCCGCGGTCATCCCGCCCCAAGGTGAGAATTTCAACGGCCAGTATCTGGGCACCCAGACCGCCAGCGGCGCCCACGCCTATCAGGCCAATTATCGCCTGAACCAGCGCACCATCGCGCCGGGTTCGTCCGCCACCGTCACCCACCGCCTGTTCGCCGGCGCCAAGGTGGTGGACATCCTGCAGCACTATCAGGACAACCAAGCCATTCCGAAGCTCGACTATGCGGTGGACTGGGGCTGGTTCTGGTTCCTCACCCGCCCCTTCTTCTGGCTGCTGGATTTCTTCAACAAGCTCTTGGGCAATTTCGGTCTCGCCATCCTGGCGCTGACCGTGGTGGTCAAACTGGTGTTCTTCCCGCTGGCCAGCGCCTCCTACCGCGCCATGGGCAAGATGAAGAAGCTGCAGCCCCAGATGGAGGAGCTGAAGACGGCGCACAAGGACGATCCGCAAAAGCTGCAACAGCAGATGATGGAATTGTACCGCCGGGAAAAGGCCAACCCGATCTCGGGCTGCCTGCCCATCCTGCTGACGATTCCGGTGTTCTTCGCGCTCTACAAAGTGCTGTTCGTCACCATCGAAATGCGGCACGCGCCCTTCTATGGCTGGATTCACGACCTGTCGGCCCAGGACCCGACCTCGATCCTCAACCTGTTCGGCCTGATCCCCTACAACCCGCACACGGCGCTACCGGCTATCCTGAGCTACATCTCCATCGGAGTCTGGCCGATCATCTATGGCGTCACCCAATGGATGCAGACCAAGCTCAATCCGCCGCCGCCGGATCCGATCCAGGCCAAGATGTTCGCCATGATGCCGATCATCTTCACCTTCATGTTCGCCACCTTCCCGGCGGGGCTGGTGATCTATTACGCTTGGAATAACATCCTGTCGGTGGCGCAGCAGTGGTACATCATGAAGCGCGAAGGCGCCGACGTCGCTTTCTTCGACAAGAAGAAGGCGCCCAAGCTCAAAGCGGCCAATGACTGAGGCAGACAGCCCCGACGAAGCCGCCCGCAAGCTGTTCGCGGGACCGTGCGATTTTATCTGGGGCTCGACCAGCGCCGAACAGCTGCCGCCGGATAAGCTCAACGAGGTCGCCTTTGTCGGGCGCTCCAACGCCGGCAAGTCCAGCTTGGTCAACGCCCTGACCGGGCGCAAATCGCTGGCGCGGGTATCGCAGACCCCGGGCGCCACCCGCCAGATCAATTTCTTTAATCTGGCCGACCGGCTGATGCTGGTGGACCTGCCCGGTTACGGCTTCGCCAAGCGATCCAAGACCGAATCCGAAGCCTGGCAGAAGATGATCTTTTCCTATCTGCGCCGCCGGGCGCGCCTGCGGCGCATCGTGCTCCTGATCGATGCGCGGCGCGGGGTGATGGACAGCGACCGCCAAGTGATGGAGCTGCTGGACAAGACCGCCATCTCCTATGGCCTGGTGCTGACCAAGGGCGACGAGCTCAAACTGGCCGAATGCGAGCCGGCGCTGGAGGCGGCACGCGCCGAGGCCACCAAGCACACCGCCGCGCTGGCGGAGGTTCAGTTAACCTCTTCCTTCAAGGGCGACGGCATAGCCGCTTTGCGCACCCATCTGGCCACCCTGGCGCAATAACCATAGAAACGCGGGATTTGGCGCGCTATAACGCGCCGCTTTCAAGCGGGCGACGCCATGGCCGGATCCTCCGACGACACGCCTGAAGACCGCACCCTGCGGGTGATGGCGCGTTGGCGCCAGACCGGCCGGGTCCTGGTCGAGGCGCTGCCCTATATCCTCAAATACGACCAGAAGACCATCGTGGTGAAATATGGCGGCAACGCCATGACTGGCACCGGCACCGACGACTTCGCCCAGGACATCGTGCTGATGAAGCAGACCGGCATCGATCCGGTGGTGGTGCATGGCGGCGGCCCCCAGATCGGCGCCATGCTCAAACGGCTGAACATTGAGTCGACTTTCATTGACGGGCTGCGCGTCACCGATCAGGCCGCCGTCGAGATTGTCGAGATGGTGTTGACCGGCTCGATCAACAAGCAGATCGTAACCGGTATCAATGCCGCGGGCGGCCGCGCCGTCGGGCTTTCGGGCAAAGACGGCAACCTGGTGATCGCGCGCAAGGTGGCGATGACCCGGACCGATCCCAAGACCGGCGTGAAGGTCGCGGTGGATTTGGGCTTTGTCGGCGAGCCCGATACGATCAATCCCGAAGTCCTGCATTCGATCATGAAATCGGAAACCATTCCGGTGATCGCGCCCATCGGCGTCGGCCGCAAGGGCGAGACGTTCAACATCAATGCCGACACGGTGGCGGGCGCGGTCAGCTGCGCCCTGAAGGCCGAGCGCCTGATCCTGCTCACCGATGTAGAAGGCGTGCTGGACCAGGACAAGAAGCTGATTCCCAAGCTCAGCGTGCGCGAAGCGCGCGCCCTGATCGCCGACGGCACGATTTCCGGCGGCATGATTCCAAAAATCCAGACCGCTATCGATGCGGTGGAGGGCGGCGTCAATGCGGCTGTCATCCTGGACGGACGCATTCCCCACGTGCTGCTGCTCGAACTTTTCACCGAGCATGGCGCCGGCACGCTGATCACCCAGGAATGACGCGCGGCTTGTGGTTGGTGCTGCTGGTGCTGGCGGGCATCACGGCGCCGGGTCTGTGGGCGCCTGCCCAGGCGGCACTGACCCTGTGCAATCGCACCAGCTATATTCTCTATGCCACGACTTCGGCGATCCAGAGTCCACGCAGCGAGACCCAGGGCTGGGCCCGCATCGCGCCCGGCGACTGCAATCTGACGCGCAAGGAGCCGCTGACCGCGGAGACCTATCTGGTCCATGCCCGCTCATCCCTCGCCCATTCAGGGCCGGCGCGCGCCTGGGGCGGCAATTATCCCGTCTGCGTCAAGGATGCCAATTTCGCCACCCGCCAGGACGTGGCCCAGTCCTACTGCACCACCGACGATACCTTTGCCCTGCCCTTCGCGCCGCTGGACAATCGTGGGCGTTCGGTCTGGACGATGAATTTCGACGAGAAGCCCGCGATGAACAAGACCCAGGCGCAACTGGCGGGGGTCAAGCGCCTCCTGCAGGACAATGGCTACAAGATCGCACGCATCAACGGCGCGCCCGACAAGACCACCGGCGCCGCGCTGGCCGATTTCCGCAAAAAAATGCGATTCACGCCCACCGACGGCAATGTCGAGCTGTTCAACGCCCTGGAACGCGAGGCACGCAAGACCATCGCGCCGGCCGGCTATACCGTCTGCAACGATAGCAGGGAGGCAATGCTGGTAGCGCTGGCCCAGCGTGACGGCGGCAAGCCGGTGTCACGCGGCTGGTGGATGGTGCATCCGGGCGTCTGCGCCAAGACCATCACCAATTCCTTGGCCAGCGACGCGGTTTACCTTTTGGCCCAGCGCAAGTCCGGCGCCAGCATCGTTACCGGCCCGCAGCGTTTCTGCATCACGGCGGCGGCGTTCGAAATTCAGGGCGCGGGTAATTGCAAGGCGCGCGGGCTTGCGGAAGAAGGCTTCGCGCTCACCCAGACAAAAGGCCTGAACGGCTATGTCGCCCGCATCAGCGTTTTTGGCTTGGTGACGAAGTAGCTAAGCAGGAATATTGAAATAGTTGAGATGCCAGCGCATCTCTTCCTTGCTGAGCGGAAAGCC
Source organism: Rhizobium sp. Q54 (assembly GCA_945860165.1). Classification (GTDB taxonomy): domain Bacteria; phylum Pseudomonadota; class Alphaproteobacteria; order Micropepsales; family Micropepsaceae; genus Rhizomicrobium. The sequence continues at coordinate 139,411 of CAMAPL010000002.1, read as the reverse complement.
GATACCACCCCGCGGCAGCATGATGGCCGATGACGGCAACTTCATGATGAAGGTCTGAATTTTGAAGGCGACGCGCATCGACAAATGCGCATGCAAGGCCAGCATAATCACTGGCTTGGCGTTGCCCAAAGACAGGATTTTTTCACGGTCTGGCCGGTGACGTTGGCCAGCACCGCCAGTGCCGCGATCACCACTTCGCGCCGGTCCGCCTGCGCCGCCTGTTCTACGAAAAATCCGTCCAGTTGGCCGTCCTTGCGCGCCGCCGCGACGGCATCCGCACCAATTGCGGCGCCGTGGCATCGCCCGCTGTGGAAGCGGAGCTTTCCGCTAGCCGGGCGCACAATTCGCGGTTGAGATGGCTTCGTGTGGCCTCGGAAAGATCGTTGCACGCCGCCAGCCGTTCCAGGATGGAGGCACCCACGAGGCTGCCGATGCGACGGATGGCACGAGCCGCCAGATCGGCGCGCAGCGCCAGCGGCATGTGCCAGGCATTGACCTCCTAGGCCTGCTCGACAATGCGTTCCATCGCCCTTGCGGATTTTGGCGTCGCGATTGACGAGCAGCGCCGCCACCGCCGGGACATTCAGCGACTGCGCCAGCTTGTCGCTGACGTTTTCGCCCAGCGGCTTGCGGCTAGCGATAGCGGTCAGCACTTGCTGAACCTAGTCGCAGGCGATCACTTCGATCAGGCCGGAATCTGACAGCAGCGGGGAATATTGCAGGGCAGGCGCCGCCACGATGGCATGGAGATCGCGCGGCAGGCAATCCATGGACTTGAGCTCCTCGGCCAGGATGGTGCGCACGCGCACGGCGGCGTCCCGCGCCAGGAATTCCAGGGTTTCGATTGTGAGGGCGAAAGTGTGGGAGCTTTCGCGTTCCGACAGGCCCAGCATCTGGCGCGCGATTTTCACCGCTAGTTCCGCGCGCACATCCTCATTGTCATCTCCGGCCAGCAGCCGGTTGGTGGCGGCGGGCGCGCTATGGTTGGCCGCCAAGGCGGGGCGCGTCGACGGCGCGCCATGGGTGGCAAGATACTGCAATCGGCGCCGTCATCGGTGCACGCCGCCAGCTGGATGGCGCCGCCCGGTTGCTGGGTGCTGATTTCCAGAATATCCTGGGCATCGCGCGGGTCGAGACCCGGCTTGGCGATCCCGGCGGACGGCGGCATTTACTGACCTATAATCCCTCTTTTTGCCCCTTGCGGACCATTGTGACGGCAGCGCTTTAAGAGCCGCTAAAGAGGCATGGTGGACAGGCGTTAACGATCCTTGCGCGGCCGCGCCGCCCAAGCCATGTTCCGCCCATGAAAAGCTCGGCCACCGCGGAAAAAGACCGGAAATCAGCTGATCAGCAGCCCGACTTCCGGCATGTGAAAAGCTGGATTTTCGACCTCGACAACACGCTGTACCGCGCCGACAACGGCATTTTTGCGCAGATTGAATCACGCATGACCGATTATGTGGTGCGCTTGCTGAAGCTCCCGCGAGAGCAAGCCCGCGTCCGTCAAAAAGATCTCTACCGGCAATACGGCACCACCCTGAACGGGCTGATGCGCGAACATGAATGCGACGCCGAGGATTACCTGCGCTTTGTCCATGACATCGACCTGGGCAACCTTTGCGCCGATCCCGAACTGACGGCGGCGCTTGTCGCGCTGCCGGGCAAGCGTTTTGTCTTCACCAATGGCTGCCGCGATCATGCCGCGCGCATCCTGGACCGGCTGGATATGGCGCATCTGTTCGATGCGGTATGGGACATACGCACCATGGACTTTTCCCCCAAGCCGCAGGCGCTGGCCTATAGCAGCGTGGTGGCAGCGGGCGGCGTTGTAGCGGGCGAATCCGCCATGTTCGACGATATTCCCCGCAACCTGATTCCGGCGCGCACCCTTGGCATGACCACGATATGGTTGAAAACCGATGCGCCCTGGGGCAAGCACGGCCCGCTGATGGATGTGTCCGCCGGCGATATCGACCATGAGACCGAAAATCTCACCCAGTTTCTGCAGAGCATCAGGATTTGACCATGAGCGAGTTGAGCCAAGCCATCGAAGCCGCCTGGGACAAGCGCGACACGCTGGGCGTCACCAGCAAAGGCGCGGAGCGCGACGCTGTGGAAGCCGCCCTCGACGCTTTGGATAATGGCAGCTTGCGCGTGGCCGAAAAGATCGACGGCGCGTGGAAAGTGCATGAATGGCTCAAGAAAGCCGTGCTGCTGTCCTTCCGCCTCAACGACATGAAGCTGATCTCCGGCGCGCCGGGTGAAGCGGTGTGGTGGGACAAGGTGGATTCCAAGTTCGCCGGCTGGGACGAAGCCAGATTTCGCGCCGCCGGCTTCCGCGCCGTGCCAGGCGCCATCGTGCGCCGGTCTGCTTTTATCGCAAAAGGCGCGGTGCTGCTGCCCAGCTTCGTCAATGTCGGCGCCCGGGTCGGCGAAGGCACCATGATCGATACCTGGGCCACGGTCGGCTCCTGCGCGCAGGTGGGATCGCATTGCCATATCTCCGGCGGCGCGGGCCTGGGCGGGGTGCTGGAACCGTTGCAGGCGGCCCCCACCATCATCGAGGACAATTGCTTCATCGGCGCCCGCGCCGAAGTTGCCGAAGGGGTTATTGTAGGCGAAGGCAGCGTGCTCAGCATGGGCCTGTATCTGTCGGCATCCACCAAGATCATCGACCGCGCCACCGGCGAAGTGCATATGGGCAAGGTGCCGCCTTATTCGGTGGTGGTGTCCGGCTCGCTGCCAAGCAACAAGAGCCGCAGCGAAGACGGAGGCCAAAATAAAATGTCCCCAAACCTTTACTGCGCCGTGATCGTCAAACGGGTGGACGAAAAGACCCGCGCCAAAACCTCCATCAACGAATTGCTGCGCGACTGATGCCCACTTCCAGCAATACCGACATTGACGCCCTCGCCCTGGCCCAGGCACTGATCCGCCGCCCATCGGTGACGCCGAAAGATGCCGGCGCCCTCGACGTGCTGGAAGCCGTGCTGAAGCAGTTGGGCTTTACCACGCACCGCTTGCCGTTTGGCGATGTCGACAATCTCTATGCCCGGCTGGGCGATGCCAGTCCTCATTTCTGCTTTGCCGGCCATACCGATGTGGTGCCGGTCGGCGAAGGCTGGCAGCAGGAGCCGTTCGCCGCCGAGGTCAAGGACGGCATGCTGTATGGCCGCGGCGCCGCCGACATGAAATCGGCCATTGCTGCCTTCGTCGCCGCCGTGGCCAGGACCGGAACACACGCTATTGGAAAAAACGGGGGCTCCATCAGCCTCTTGATCACCGGTGACGAGGAAGGCGTGGCGGTCAACGGCACCGTCAAGCTGCTGGAATGGCTGAAGGCGCGCGGCGAACAGATCGACCATTGCGTGGTGGGCGAGCCCACCAGCGTGGCGCGGACCGGCGACACGTTGAAAATCGGGCGTCGCGGCTCGATCAATTTCAAGCTCAAGGTCGTGGGTGTACAGGGCCATGTCGGCTATCCCCAGAAGGCGAAGAATCCGATCCCGGTGCTGGCCGAACTGGTGACCCAGCTGGCGTCGCACAAGCTGGACAAGGGCAACGATCATTTCGATCCCTCGACCCTGGCTTTCACCACGCTCGATGTGGGTAATGACACCACCAATGTTATTCCGGGCGAGGCGCGCGCCGCTTTCAATATCCGGTTCAACGACAAGCACACACCCGACAGCCTGATCAACTGGGCGAACGACCGCATCGCCCAGGTCGCCCGCCAGTCGGGCTGCACCATCGAGGTCACCTCCCAGACCAGCGGTGTATCGTTCCTGACCGCGCCAGGAAAATTCACCCAGCTGGTCAGCGACACGGTGTCCGGCGTCACCGGCCAGTCGCCCTTCTTCTCCACCAGCGGCGGAACTTCGGATGCGCGCTTCATCAAGGATTTCTGCCCGGTGGTGGAACTGGGGTTGGCGGGTACCACCATGCACCAGGCTGATGAATGCGTGGCGGTAGCTGAGATCGCGGCACTGACCGACATCTATGCCGCGCTGATCACCGCCTATTTCGCGAAGCCGCCGATTTGAGCAGTCTCGAATCTTCAAGTCGGCCCATCGGAATTTTCGATTCCGGCATGGGCGGGCTGACCGTGATGCGGGCGCTGAAGGCTCGGCTTCCCAATGAATGTTTTGTCTATCTGGGCGATACCGCGCGGCTGCCCTATGGTACCAAGAGCGCCGACACGGTGACGCGCTATGCCGTGCAGGCCAGCGCCGCGCTGATGCGCTACGATATCAAGCTGCTGGTAGTGGCCTGCAACACCGCCAGCGCCGCCGCTTTGCCGACCCTGTTGCAGACTCTCGCGCCCCTGCCGGTGGTGGGGGTGATCGAGCCAGGCGCCGAAGCTGCGGTCGCCGCCGCGCCGGACGGCCCCATCGCGGTGATCGCCACCGAAGGCACGGTCAAGGGCGGCGCTTATGTTCGCGCCATTCAGGCCATCGCGCCGCATATGCCGGTGGTGCAGCAGGCCTGTCCGCTGTTCGTGGCGCTGGCGGAGGAAGGCATGCGCGACGGGCCCATCGCCGAACTGGCGGCGCATCACTATCTCGATCCGTTGCTGGCAACTATGCCGCGGCCGCGCGGGCTGGTGCTGGGCTGCACCCATTTCCCGATGCTGAAAGACACGATTGCCAGGATCGCGGGGCCTGATGTGGCGCTGGTCGACAGTGCCGAGACCACCGCGGCGACGGTAGAAAAGATTCTGCAGGAACGGGATCTGCTGCATACAGGCGTCATGATGCAATCGCGCTTCCTGGCGACTGACGCGCCGGGGCGCTTTGCCCATCTGGGTGAAATCTTCTTAGGGGAGCCGATTGATCCCGGCGCCGTGACCCTGGTCGACCTTTAGTAATCAACCCTGACGAGATAGAGGCCGTCCGGCGGCGATACAGGGCCGCAGCGGGCGCGATCCTTCGCCGCCAAAGCATCCGCGACATCGCGCGGTTTCCACTTGCCTTCGCCCACCAGCTTCAAGGTCCCGGCAAAAGAACGGATCTGATGATGCAGGAAGGACCGCGCCGAAGCCTCAATATGGATTTCATCGGCGCGGCGCGATATATCAAGGCGATCAAGGGTCTTGACCGGCGAGGCCGACTGGCATTCGGCGGCGCGGAAAGTGGTGAAGTCGTGCTGGCCGACCAGCGCCTGCGCCGCGACATGCATGGCCTCCGCATCCAGTTTCGGGCTGACATGCCAGACCCGCCCCCCCTCCAGCGCCGGCGGGGCGCGGCGGTTGAGAATGCGGAACAGGTAATACCGCGATTTGGCCGAAAATCGGGCGTGGAATTCGCCGTTAACCGCCACCGCCTCCAGCACCGAAACCAGCGCGGGGCGCAGATAGTGATTGAGGGCATCGCGCACCTTGCCCGCTTCGAATTCCTTCACCAGATCAAAATGCGCCACCTGCCCCAGGGCATGAACGCCGGCATCGGTGCGGCCCGCGCCGGTGACGGTGACACGCTCACCGGACAATTTCTCGATGGCGTCTTCCAGTGCGCCCTGCACCGAGGCGCCTTCGGACTGACGCTGCCAGCCGACAAAAGGCCCGCCGTCATATTCGATGGAAAGGCGGTAGCGCGGCATCAGGTCAGCAATGTGCCGCGCGGCAGGGCAAAGCCCTTGAGCAGTTCCGCCGCCGTCATAGCCGATTTACCCGCGCGCTGCACTTTCAGCAATTTGAGAGCGCCATCGCCGCAGAAAATGGTGAGATCGTCGCCGATCACTTCGCCGGGCCTGCCGTTCCCGCCTACAGGTTCCGCGACCAGAATTTTCAGCCGCTCGCCATGGACCTCGGTGAAGGCGCCCGGAAATGGCGACAGACCGCGAATGAGGCCATCGATCTCGACGGCGCTCTTGCGCCAGTCTATGCGGGCTTCGTCCTTGAGAATCTTCCTGGCATAAGTGACGCCGTCCTGCGCTTGCGGCTGCGGCGTGACGGCGCCTCGTTCCAGCGCCCCCAGCGCCCGCACCATCAGGTCGGCGCCCAGACGCGACAGTTCGGTGGTGAGATCGCCGCTGGTCTTGCGGCCCACCGGCACGCGCTCGGCCATCAGCACCGGGCCGGTGTCCAGGCCTTCGTCCATCTGCATCACCATCACTCCGGTCTGGGCATCGCCCGCCATCACCGCGCGCTGGATGGGCGCGGCGCCGCGCCAGCGCGGCAGCAGCGAACCATGCAGGTTGAAACAACCCATGCGGGCCGCTTCCAGAATGGCTTTGGGCAGCAACAAACCGTAAGCCACCACGATGGCGGCATCCAAGTTCAGCGCGGCAAAATCCGCCTGCGCCTGCGCGTCCTTCAGCGACACAGGCGTGCGCACCGGCAATTTGGCGGATTCGGCGAATGTGTGGACGGCGGTTTTTTCCAGCGCCATGCCGCGGCCCTTGGGCCGGGGCGGCTGGGAATAGACGGCTGCGATGTCGTGGCCCTGGGCGATCAGTTCGGCAAGGGTGGGCACCGCGAAGTCCGGCGTGCCCATGAACGCCAGCCGCAGCGTCACCCTAGCCCACCGCCTGAAGCTTCTTGGCCTTGGCAAGCTTCTTGACCGCCATGTTTTTCTTCAGGCGCGAGAGGTGATCGATGAACAGCACCCCGTTCAGATGATCCATCTCATGCTGCAGGCAGATCGCCAGCAGCCCGTCGGCTTCCAGGGTCTGCTTCTTGCCGTCGCCATCGAGATACTCGCAACGGATGCGGGCGGGGCGTTCAACATCGTCCCAGATTTCCGGCACCGACAGGCAGCCTTCCTCGAACACCGCCATCTCGTCGGACGCCCAGACGATCTTGGGATTGATGAAGGCGCGTGGATTTTTCTTGCCCTCTTTCTGGTCAAGGTCGATCACGATCACCCGCTTGGCGACGCCGATCTGTACCGCCGCCAGGCCGATGCCCTCGGCCGCGTACATGCTTTGGGCCATGTCCTCGACCAGTGTGCGGATTTCGGCATCCACCGTCTCGACATCCATCGAGATCGCTTGGAGGCGCGGATCGGGGGCGGTTAGAATGGGGCGAACGGTCATGGATGTGAAATAAGGCTGCTCCGCCACAGGGTCAAGGATTCATGGAATTAGCATTGATAGTATTGGCGATTGCCGTGATTGCGGGCGCCGCGATCCTGGCCTTTGCCCTGCGCAAGCCGGCGGCGGAACCTGTGGCGCCAGACCCCCGGCTGGACGAGGTCATCCGTGGCCAGGGGGCCATCGCCGAACAGTTTCGCCAGACCAGCAGCCAGGTTGAGGCGCTCAAGACGCGGCTGGGCGAGTCCCTGAGCGAAAGCGCCACCAAAACGGCTGAGACCCTAGGCGGCATCGGGGCGCGCCTGACCGTGATCGACGAGGCGCAGAAGAACATCTCGGCCTTGTCAGGGCAGGTCGTGTCGCTGCAGCAGGTCCTGTCCAACAAGCAGGCGCGCGGCGCCTTCGGACAGGTCCAGATGGAGGAGATCGTGCGCGATGGCCTGCCGCCGTCGCTTTACGATTTCCAGTTCACCCTTTCCAACCGCAACCGGCCCGACTGCATCATCCGCATTCCCGGCAACAAGGCGCTGCTGGTGATCGATTCCAAATTTCCGCTGGAAGGATTCGAGCTGCTGCGCTGCGCCGCGACCGACGACGAAAAGAAAATCGCTTTGGCGCAGGTGCGCGCTGCGGTGAACAAGCATGTCAGCGACATCTCGGAAAAATATCTGATCCCCGGCGAGGTGCAGACCCCGGCCATCCTGTTCGTGCCGTCGGAATCTATATACGCCGATCTGCATGACAGCTTCGCGGATGTGATTCAGAAAGCCCATCGCGCCAATGTGATTGTGGTGTCACCCAATATCCTGATGCTGGCGATCAGCACCATACAGACCGTGATGAAGGATGCGCGGATGCGCGAACAGGCCGACCTGATCCGCCAGGAAGTCGGTGTCATGCTGAACGATGTGCGGCTGCTGGCGGACCGGGTGTCCAAGCTGCAATCCCACTTCAACCAGGCCGACGCGGATATCAAAAATATCCTGATCTCCACCGGCAAGATCACCAGCCGCGCCGAGAAGATCGAGAAGGTGGAACTGGCGCCGCCGGAAATCCCCCAAGCGCTTATTTAAGAAGCTTATCTAAATAGACCGCCGCGCCTTGAACGCCGCGCTCAAAGTGCCTTCGTCCAAGTAATCGAGTTCGCCGCCCACCGGCACACCATGGGCCAGCCGCGTCACTTTCATGTCGCCCAGCAGGTCCATCAGATAATGCGCCGTGGTCTGCCCTTCGACCGTGGCGTTCATCGCCAGGATCACTTCGTCCACATTCTGCCCACTTCCATTATTGGAGACGCGCACCAAAAGGCCAGTGACATTAAGCCGTTCCGGCGTGATCCCGTCCAGCGCCGACAAGGCACCGCCCAGCACATGATAGCGGCCGCGAAACACGCAGGCGCGTTCCAGCGCCCAGAGATCGGCGACATCCTCCACCACGCAAAGCAGATGCGGGTCGCGCCGCGGATCGTTGCAGATGGCGCAAGGGCTGGCGGTATCGAGATTGCCGCAGACTTCGCAGCTGAGAATGGCATCGGCCGCTTCGCGCAAGGCGGCGGTCAGCGGCTCCAGCAAAGTGTCGCGCTTTTTCAGCAGCGACAGCGCCGCCCGGCGGGCCGAACGCGGCCCCAGCCCGGGCAATTTGGCGAGTAGCTGGATCAGGCGCTCGATTTCAGACCCGATGGCGGCCATCAGGACTCTGAATCGCTTTCCGGCATGGGCGCGGCAACATCGGGCGCGATGGTGTCGCGCACCGCCACGATTTCCGCGCCGGGGAAGCGGTCCAGCACGGCGCGCACCATCGGTTCCTGCGCCACCGCTTCGAAACGGGCGCTTTTCACGGCCTGTTTCTGTTCCGACAGGGTCGGGGCGCCGCCCTGGCTGGCGATGGAGACAGTCCAGCGCTCGCCGGTGACGCCGCGCAGTTTCTGCTGCAGGTCATTGGCCAGGGTGCGCGGGGCGCGGGAATTAGGACGTATTTCGATGCGCCCCGGCTCCAAGTGCACCAGATGGACATTGTGCTCCAGATTGACGCGCAGCTCCGACCGTGGCTCGCACAAGGCGACAATGTCTTCCAGGGTGCGGATGGCGGCGGTGGGGGCGGATCCATTCAAGGAGGGGGCGGGCATCGGCGCGCGCGCCAGCATGGCAGCGCCGGATGCAACCGGCACGCGTGAAGACGAAGATGGCGCGGGCGCTCCGCCACCGCCACGTGGCGCAGGAATCGAACCGCTTTCCATTAAGTCTTTCACCAACTTGTCGGTGGGCGGCAGTTCGGCGGCATGGGCCAGGCGGATCAGCACCATCTCGCAAGCCGAGATGGGGCGCGTGGCATCGCGCACCTCGAACAGGCCCTTGAGCAGAATCTGCCAGGCGCGGGTCAGCGAGGCGACCGACAGTTTGGCGGCCAGTTCGGCGGCGCGTTTGGCTTCGCCCGAACCACCATCAAAGAAACCTTGCGCGGCAGGTGCCACTTTCACCCGCGTCAGGAAATGGGTGGTTTCCAGCAGGTCCTGCGTCACAGCCAACGGATCGGCGCCGGCGCCATACAGCCCGCCCAGATCGGTGAGCGCTTCGGCGAGCTTGCCGCCCATCAGATTTTCGAAAATATCCAGCACACGGCCGCGATCGGCCAGGCCCAGCATCTGGCGCACCGTATCGGCGGTGATCATATCACCCTCACCATGCGCGATTGCCTGGTCCAGCAGCGACAGCCCGTCGCGGGCCGAGCCTTCGGCGGCGCGGGCGATCAACGCCAGCGCATCTTCCTCGATCTTGACCTTTTCCTTTTCGGCCAGGGTCGCCAGATAGGCGGCCAGCTCGGCGCTGTCGATGCGGCGCAGGTCGAAGCGCTGGCAGCGCGACAGCACCGTCACCGGCACCTTGCGGATTTCGGTGGTTGCGAAAATGAATTTCACATGCGGCGGCGGTTCTTCCAGCGTCTTGAGCAGACCGTTGAAGGCCTGCTTGGACAGCATGTGCACTTCGTCGATGATATAGACTTTGTAGCGCGCCGCGACCGGGGCATAGCGCACGCCTTCGATGATCTCGCGGATGTCATCGATGCCGGTGCGGCTGGCGGCGTCCATTTCCTGCACATCGACATTGCGCGACTCGGAAATCGAGGTGCAGGGCTCGCAGACGCCACAAGGCTGGATGGTCGGGGCCATGCCTTTGCCATCGGCGCCGATGCAGTTCAGGGCGCGGGCGATGATGCGGGCGGTGGTGGTCTTGCCCACCCCGCGCACTCCGCTGAGCATGAAGGCGTGGGCGATGCGCCCCGTGGCGAAGGCGCTGGACAGGGTGCGCACTAGCGCCTCCTGCCCGATCAGGCCGGTGAAATCGGTTGGACGGTATTTGCGCGCCAGAACGCGATAGGGCTGGGCGGGCGCAGAGGTTTTGGCCATGGCGGGACTATAGCAAGCCGCCCCGGAAAGGGAGCGCGAATTTGGCGGATTTCTGGGGAGAAGGTGGAAGCCGGCGACCCGCAGCAGATTCGGTATGGCTGCTTCGTTCCCGACCTGACCAGGTTAGCGAGTGCTACGCCCGCCGACTTCCGGGGCGGGATATAGAGATTCAGGCGAAAAATTGCGAGTCTGGCCCCTCAGGCGGTGGCAATGGCAGCATCCTGGCTCACCAGGCGCTCTCTGGGCAGGGTGACGGTGGCCGCGGTCCGACATCGACGGTGCTTTCCAGCATCAGGGTGCCGCCATGCAGTTCCGCCAGCTGCTTGGACAAGGGCAGGCCCAGCCCGTTGCCTTCATGTTTGCGCGACAGGGACAAATCCACCACGCCGAAGCGTTCCATCACCTTGGGCAGGTCTTCCGGCCCGATTCCGATCCCGGAATCCGACACCGCCAGCGCCAGGCCAGCAGGCACCAGCTGGGCGCTGACCCGCACCTGCCCACCCGTGGGGGTGAATTTCAGGGCATTGTACATCAGGCTGATCAGGATCTGCTTGATGCGGCGCTTGTCGGCCTTCACCTAGGGCAGGTCCGCCGCAATATGGGTGGAAAGCCCGATCTGCGCCTTGGCGGCCTGGCCGACAATCATGCGCAGGCTTTCCGCGATCAGTTCCGCCGGACCAAACTCTTCTTCGCGCAGGTCGGCATGGCCGGCATCCGGGCGCGACAGGTCCAGCACATCGTTGATCAGCGCCAGAAGATGTTCGCCACTGTGATGGATGTCGGCGGCATAGCTCTGGTAACGCTCGCTCAGCGGCCCGAACACTTCCTTCGTCATGGTGTCGGAAAATCTGACAATGGCGTTGAGCGGCGTGCGCAGCTCATGGCTCATGTAGGCGAGGAAGTTCGACTTGGTGTGACTGGCCTCGGCCGCGACGCCCAGCGCCACGGTCAGGTCGTTGCCGGCTTTCTTCAGTGCTTTCTGGGTGGTTTCCAGTTCGGCGATATAGTCGCGCATCCGCAACGACTCGCCTTGTGCGCGCCGCGCCAGATAGCGGTCCACCATGGCCACGATCAGCCCCTGGCCAACAATGAAGGCAGCACTCGCGGCCACCACAATGGCGAGCACGAAAGGGGCCATCACCATGCTGGAGAATTTGTAGCCCGCTTCCGGAACGAAGCGCACCGCCGACATGCCCGTGAAATGCGTCCCGACAATCGCCAGGGTGAACAGGCCGGCGCCCAGCGCGCAATCGCGGCGAATCCTGCCGCGCAGCGCAAAATGCAGCGCCAGGCCTGGCAGGGACACGCCGATCAGGATTGAGGCCAAGACATAGGAGAAATCCCATACCGCGCGGGCGGGAAGCTGCAACGCAGCCATGCCGGTGTAACGCATGGCGGCGATAGCAAAGCCGGCGATCATGCCGCCCACGGCGCCGCCGAACGCAAGGGCCGTCGCGAAGCCCAGGCAGCGCAGACCCATGGCTATGGCCACCGACAGCACGGTGAGGCCTGGATCAAAGGCGATGGGCATGCCGGTGCTGTAGGCCAGCATGGCGACAAAATGGGTTGCCCAGATACCGCTGCCCGCCACCGCGCCCGCGCTCCCCAGCCACAACAGGCGCGGGCGCGGGTGGTCATGGTCAGAGCAGTGGTGCAGGCGAGCACGCACAGTCCCACAGCCAAAAGAACCAGCCGCAGGTCATGCTGTTCAAAAATATATTCCAGCACGCGGATCATGCCGCTAATACTTCATTACTGTTGTAAACTAGCGGCTCAGAAAGCTGTGCCGGAATGGGAATAATGCCGGGTATGCTCAAATGATAACGCACGAAACCGTACCCATGATGGCCTTTTGCGGGAACCCGCTGGACAGGGCCAGCGACCGGCGCAGCGACCCGGCCTGGCTGGCAGCTCAGCGCGGACACGGGCTCTTTTTGCCCTTCTGGCAGAACAAGCCCTTCGTCACGGTAGGCCGGGCCGGCTTCCTGCCCTGGCGTGCGTCATGGCAGGACGGCATCAGCGTGTTTCTCGGGCTTGATGGTACCCAGCCGTTATTCGCAGTCGATGTCGCGGGAGAGACTGAGCCATCGCTGGAAGGCGGCGCGTTTTCCGAGATGCGCACCAGCGCCTTTGTGCTGCCGGCGCGCGACACCGCCATTGCCGGGCAAGCCAAGGCCCTGATCGACTGGCATAGGCGGCACGGCTTCTGTCCCAATTGCGGCGCACCAACCGACTTGTGCGACGGCGGCTATCGCCGCCTTTGCCCGGACTGTGCCGCGGAGCATTTTCCCCGCACCGATCCGGTGGTGATCATGCTGCCGGTTTTCGAAGACGTCTGCCTGGTGGGACGCAATGCGCGCTTTGTCGGCGGGCTGTATTCCGCCTTTGCCGGCTTTGTGGAGCCGGGTGAAGGCATGGAGGACGCGGTGCGGCGCGAATTGCGCGAAGAGGCCGGCCTGCGGGTCGGCGCAGTCACCTATCACGCCAGCCAACCCTGGCCGTTCCCCTCATCCCTGATGCTGGGCTGTTACGCCCAGGCGCTGGACCACGATTTCAAAATCGACGGAAACGAGATCGCGGACGCCCGCTGGCTGACCAAGGACGAGGTTCGCAAGCGGTTGGCGAAAGAGATCGAAAACGAGATGACCCTGCCGGCGTCCATCGCCATCGCTCATCATCTCATAAAAGACTGGGCGAAAGACTGAGAGTGGCTAGGGCATATCCTCGCGAAAAGGATGTGCCGGATACACGCCCATGATGGTGTGATCAGCGGTATGAAACGCCAATTCTTCCAAGGCGCGCGCGACATGCGGCTGGTTGGGATGGCCCTGGATGTCGACATAAAAGCGGGTGGCATTGAAGGAACCGCCCAGCTGATAGCTTTCCAGCTTGGTCATGTTCACGCCATTGGTGGCAAAACCGCCCATCGCCTTGTACAGCGCCGCCGGCACATTCTTCACCTGGAAGACGAAGCTGGTCACCACCTTGCCGCTGTCGGGCGCGCGCTCGGCGTCCCGCGACATGATCAAGAAGCGGGTGGCGTTGTGATGCTCATCCTCCACATCGGCTTTCAGGACCTTGAGGCCGTAGAATTCCGCCGCCAGGGTGGAGGCGATGGCGGCCACGCGTCTGTCGCCCAGTTCGGCGACATGCTTGGCCGAACCGGCCGTGTCATACCAGTTGTGGGCCGCCAGCTTGCGATCCCGCAAAATCGTGCGGCACTGGGCCAGCGCCGGCGCCTGACTGTAAACGCTGGTGATGTCTTTCAGGGTGGCTGTCTTCAGGCCCAGCAATTGGTGGCGGATGGGCAGGAAATGTTCGCCCACGATATGCAGGCCGGAATCGGGCAACAGGTGATGAATGTCGGCGATGCGGCCGATGAGCGAATTCTCGACCGGAATTATGCACAGATCGCAGTCGCCGGATTTCGCCGCCTCGATGGCGTCTTCAAAGGTTGGCTTGGGGATGGCGCTCGCATGGGGCACCGCTTCGCGCGCCGCCAGATTGGCATAGGCACCCGGTTCGCCCTGAAAGGCGACGCGTTTGGCATGGGTGACGGCTTTTATCATGACAGTAATTTTCGGGCGCGTTCGAGATCGGCTTGAGTATCAACAGACAGGGGCGCCTCGTCCACACGCGCTACCGCAATGCTCATGCCCGCTTCCAGCGCCCTCAGCTGTTCCAGCTTCTCGCGCTGTTCCAGCTTTGAGGGCGGCAGGGCGACAAAACTTTCCAGTGCCTCGCGGCGATAGGCGTAAAGTCCGACATGGTGAAACAGCTCGCCCTCGCCGCTGGGCGCTAGGCTTCGTGTGAAATACAGCGCACGACCCAGCTTACTGCTGGCGTCCCAGGCCACCACCGCCTTGACCACCGCGGGATTGGCCTTGTCAGCTTCATTGTCGATGGGGGCCGCCAGGGTGGCGATGTCGGCGCCGGAATGCTGGAGCGCAGCAACCACGGATTTCAATTGCTCGGGGTCCAGGGCCGGCAGGTCGCCCTGCAGATTGACCACCACGTCATGCCTGCCGTCCGGGTCCAGCACCTGAAGCGCGGCCCAGATACGGTCGGAGCCCGACGGCAGGCCGGGGTCGGTCAGAATTGCCCGTCCCCCGGCATTTTCGATCGCGGTCACGATCTCGGCCTCCCCGGCCGCCACCACCACCGGCCCCAGCCCGGCGGCCATGGCGCGGGCCCAGACCCTTACGATCATCGAAACACCGCCGATATCAGCCAGCGGCTTGGCGGGAAGCCGGGTCGATGCCATGCGAGCTGGGATCAAAAGGACGGGATTCATGGGCCTCACGCGGTGGCACCGTTTACGAGGTTCCACGGGCCGCCTGTTTAGGCCGGGATTGGCGCTAAGGCCAGATACCGCTTACAATTTATGCGACGCTTCGCCGCAATGACGCGGGGGCGGCGACGGGTAATGTCGCGCCGTATTTTGCCGGCTACGCCCGGCTTTGGGGAGCTTGCTGGTATGGATTCCTTCGAGTGGAACAAGATCATCGGCGCGGTGCTGGGCACGGCGGTTTTTATCTTCGTCGTCCGCATCGTGGCCGAGCATGTTTACGAGCCCGAGCATCCTGAAAAGCCCGGTTATGTCGTCGAAGGCGTGATCGAGACTCCGGCCGGCGGGGCTGCGGCCACTGCGCCGGTTGCCGAAGCCATACCCGACTGGGGCACAGTACTGGCCAGCGCCGACGTGGCCGCGGGCCAGGCCTCGACCGCCAAATGCGCCACCTGCCATGACTTCACCAAGGGCGGCCCGAACAAGATCGGACCCAACCTGTTCGGCATCGTGGACCATCCGCGCGCCAGCCACGCCGGCTACGCCTATTCCGCCGCCATAAAAGGCAAGCCCGGCGCCTGGACCTATGACGAACTGTTCAAGTTCCTCAAGTCGCCGGCGATCTACATTCCCGGCACCAAGATGAGCTTCGCCGGCATCCGCGCCGAGAAGGAACGCGTCAACCTGATCGCCTATCTGCGCTCCAACTCAGACGCGCCCGCCGCCATTCCCGCGCCCAAGCCCGCGCAAGCGGCTGCTGCGCCGGCTGAAGCAGCCGCACCCGCCGCGACCGCGTCTCCCAAGGCCGGCGCGCCGATACCTGCGCCCCCGGCTCACTGACAGGACAAATGGCAGGACAAGCGGGCAGGCCCAACGTCCTGTTCCTGTTGCCGCCGGGGTGGGATGCGCTGAGCAAGGCGCTGTTTGGGCATCAGGCCTTCAACAGCTTCCTGCATGGCAAGGATCACTACGCGCCACAGCAGATCGACTATTTTGTCGGCTTCCGTCCGCCGCATGGATTCCTCAAAGGCCTGCCGCGCCTGAAAGCGATCTTTTCGCTGGGCGCCGGCGTGGACGGTTTCCTGCGCGATCCGGAATTTCCCCGCCATCTGCCGGTGGTGCGCTTTGTCGACGAGACCCTGCAGCGAGAGATGGCGCAATACGTCACCTTGCATGCGCTGATCATCCATCGCCAGCAGCGCGCCTTCGATGCGGCGCAGGCGGAATCATCCTGGAAGCAGCGAATGCTGGCGCGCCCGACGCGCGATGTGCGCATCGGCATTCTGGGCATGGGCGATATCGGCGCGGTGACGGCGGAGCGCCTGTTGATGTTCGACTTCCAGGTGTTCGGCTGGAGCCGTTCGCGCAAGACCGTGCCCGGCGTCACCAGCTTCGCCGGACCCGAAGAACTGCGGCAGTTCCTCGCCAGTTGCGACATCATGGTGTGCATGCTGCCGCTGACGCCGGAGACCGAGAACATCCTGGACGCCAAACTGTTCGCCGGCCTGCCGCAGGCCGCCTGGGTGATGAATGTGGGACGCGGTGGTCATTGCAACGAGCAGGATCTTCTGGCGGCGCTGGACAGCGGCCATCTGGGCGGCGCGGTGCTGGACGTGTTCCAGACCGAACCCTTGCCCGCCGACAATGTGTTCTGGCGCCATCCCAAGGTGACGGTGACGCCCCATATCGCCGGCATCACCGATCCGCGCAACGCCGCGGCCTTTGTGGTGGACTGTGTCAGCTGCGCCGAAACCGGCGCGCCCTTCCGCAATGTCGTGGACCTGAATCGGGGCTATTAAAGCCGTTTGATCGCCGTCACCGGTCCCGCGATTTTTTCGATACGGATGATGGCGTCAGCCAGCGGTTCAATCGCCACGGCCATGTGAAAAACGTTGGCATGCAGGAAATTTTCTGTGTCCAGCATCACGCCCATATGGCCTTTCCAGAAAACTAGGTCGCCGCGCCGGACATCGGAAAGCGTCACGGCTTCGCCCAGCGCCTTCTCCATCATGTCGGTGTCGCGCGGCGCAGCCTTGCCCACCGCCTGTAAGGCCGTCTGGATCAGGCCCGAACAGTCCAGCCCCGCTAGGGTCTTGCCGCCCCAGACATAGGGCGCGCCCATAAAGCGCTGCGCCACCGTCACGAAATCCTTTTCCGTTTCAGCCGCAAGATGGCGCTGATGCACAAAGCCCGCGCCGACGTTCGCGTAATCGCCACTCTGGTTCAGCACCGGCACTACGGCGTTCATGGGCAGAAAATCGCGCACCGATGTCTTGAGATCGGCGGCGGGAAATAACGGCGCCATCAGGGCGCTGACTTTTTCCTGACCCGCAAAAGGCGCGCTGAGCGTCTCTTCTTTGACATAGCCGACATACAGGTCTCTGGCGGCCTGCCCCCAGGCCCAGCCGCCGGCACGGTCGTACACCGTGAAGCTTTCGCCATACAGAATTTCGCTGTCCTGCGCCGCGTTGCCCAACGGACGCACGCGTAAAGACGCGCGTCCGACACAGACCGAAAAGTTTTCACCCTCAGCAAAGCGCGGCGCATCGACCACGCCCTTTAGATGCGCCGCCGCCAGGTCGGCCCGCACCGGGATCAATCTCTTATCGGCCATAACGTTCTTTCAGCAGCGCATACAAAGCCCGCGCGCTGTTGGCTTCCCCACCAACGGGCCGCCCCGCGCGAGGGCGGTCGATCCAGGCGGGAATATCGAGATGCACCCAACGCTTTGTCTTGCTGACAAAACGGTTGAGGAACAACGCTGCGGTGATCGCGCCAGCATAACTATAGGCGGGATTGTTGTTGAGATCGGCGACCCGGCTGGAAATCGTGTCCTCATAGCCACGCCACAGCGGCAGCCGCCACACCGGGTCCTGCACCGCCTGGCCCAGCCGGGCGAGATCCGATGCCAGTTTCTCATCGTCGGTAAAGAAAGGCGGCAGCTCCATGCCGGTCGCCGCACGTGCCGCGCCGGTCAGGGTCGCGATGTCGATCAGCAGGTCCGGCGTTTCATCGTCCGCGTCCGACAGGGCGTCGGCCAGTACCAGGCGGCCTTCGGCGTCGGTATTGCCGATCTCCACAGTCAGGCCCTTGCGGCTGGTAAAGACGTCGCCGGGCCGCATGGCGCTGCCGGACACCGAATTCTCCACCGCCGGGATCAGCACCCGCAGGCGCAGATTCAATTTCGCGCCCATCACCATGCCAGCCACGGCCAGGACACAGGCCGCGCCGCCCATATCCTTTTTCATTGTCAGCATGGCAGCGGACGGCTTGAGGTCATAGCCGCCACTGTCGAAGCAGACGCCCTTGCCCACCAAGGTGACGCGAGGCGCATTTTCTTTTCCCCACAACAGTTCGATCAGGCGGGGGGCGCGGTCCGATCCCTGCCCCACTGCCGCGATCAGCGGATAATGTATTTTGAGATTCGCGCCGCTGACGATCCTGATTTTCGCACCATGACGCTTGGCCAGCGCACGGGCGGCAGCCTCCAGTTCGGCGGGACCCATGTCGTTGGCCGGCGTGTTGATCAGATCGCGGGCCAGAAAAAAATTCTCGGCGATGCGCGAAATCTCGTCGCCGTCCACGCCCTGCGGCAATGCCAGCCGGGCCTTGCGCGCCACCTTCTTCTTGTAGCGGTCGAAGGCATAGCCGCCCATCAGCCAGGCCAGCGCCGCATTGGCGCCGCCGCAAAATTCGGGCACTTCGCCCAGCCGGTAGGTCCCGGCAGGCAGGTGTGACGCCGCAGCAGCCAGCGCAAAACCGTCCTGGCTATCGCCCAGTCCCAGCACCCAGGCAGCGATCCCGCCCTTGGTATTGGGCAGGACCGCCAGTGCGCCCGCCGCACCGGCAAAGCCCGACGCGATCACCAATCCGCTGCGCTTCTGCCGGACCAGCCACGCCTTGGCGTCCCTGGCCCGCACCGCATGCAGCGGAATGGCATTCTTGGCGCTGTTTGCCAGGCTTGGATGCATGAATGGCCCTTACGCTTTACCGGGCGCGACTCTATGAATCGTGAGGGTTTCCCGCAAGGAGCAGACATGGCGTACACGCTGGTGGTGGGCACAATGCAGTGGTCGAGCTGGAGCCTTCGCCCCTTCCTGGCGTTGAGCGCCATCGGCGTGCCGTTCGAGACGGTGGTGATCCGCCTTCGGGTCAGGCCGCCCGAACCGGTCACGACCAAGGACGAGATCCTCAATCACTCGCCCGCAGGCAAGGTGCCGGTGCTCAAGATCGCGGAGAATGGAACCGTCCTGACGGTGTGGGACAGCCTGGCCATCTGTGAGACCCTGGCCGAGCGTCACCCCACCGCCAAACTGTGGCCGGATGATGCGGAGCTCCGCGCCATGGCGCGCAGTCTTGCCAGCGAAATGCATTCGGGCTTTCCAGATCTGCGCGACCAGCTGCCGATGGAGTTCGCCCGCAAGCTGCCGTTGCCGGAATTGCGCGAAGACACGAAAAATCAAATGGCGCGCATCCTCGCCGCCTGGTCGGAGGCGCTGGCGCGGCACAAAGGTGATTTCCTGTGCGGTGGTTTTTCGATTGCCGATTGCATGTATGCGCCGGTGGTGTCGCGCTTCGACACCTATGGTGTGGCGGTTCCGCCAGCGGTCAGGGCGTATATGGATCGCATTATCGCCTTGCCCACGATGCAGGCCTGGCGTGAAGCTGCACAAACAGAGATGACGGCGGGGATTGCCTGATTTTGATGGCGCTGAAGACGAGGTAGCCGAAGGCACTGCCTAGGGAATGATTCCTGCTTCGCGATAGAAACGCGCCGCGCCCGAATGCAACGGCGCCGGTGGATTCAGCACGGCACTGCCAGGGCTTATTTCGCGCGCGCTGGGATGACTGGCAGCCAGCGGCGCGCGGTTGGCGGCATGAAACAGTGCCCGCGTACTGCGGTAGATCAGCGGATCGGGTTCGCCGTCGCGCGTCACCCAATAGGCATTCACGCCCACGGTTTCCACCACGCCGATGCCGGGATAGATGCCGGCGGGAATCAGGATGGGCCGAAGCTGCGGCACCGATTTGAGCAGCCGCGCGCGCCCCTCGCCGTCAATCGGCACCAGCCGCGCCAGCTTCTGGCCGATCAGGTCGCGCACCGAATACATCGGGGCGCCCGCCATGCTGAAGAAGGCGTCGATCTTGCCGTCGCGCAGCAGCTGGGCGCTGTTGCCGCTTTCAAACGGCACGAGCCTGACCCGCACGCGATGCGCCGCCAGGATGGCGCGCGCGCATGATGGCGCCGGTATTTTCCGCCCCGCCCAGCATCACCCGCTTGCCGCGCAGATCACCGACGGCATGAATATTCGATTTTTCTCCCACCACCAGATGCGCCTGTTCGCTGAACAGCGAGGCGATAACCCGCAAATGGGTGGCCCGCCGGCGGAACGCGCCCTGCCCCTTGACCGCGGCAGCAATGACATCGCCTTCCGACAGGCCGGAATCCACCAGCCCCTTATTTACGCTGCGCAGATTGCCGGCGGCGCCTTCGCTGGTGCGGGCCGACAGGATTGCGCCCGCCGGGCCACACACCGTGGCGGTTTCGCAGCGGCCGACCCCCGGGGGATGGCTGATAAGGCCCGCCATGTCCTGGCCGACCGGAAAATAAAGGCTGTCCGTCGAGCCGGTGGCGATCTGGAAGGAGACGCGCGAGGAACCGGGTTCCGCCAGGTTGCCGCCCCACAGCAGGGCGCCCATCACCGTCAGGACGAATCCGGCAAGCGCGATCAGGGCGGCAAGGCGCTGAGACATGCGGGAAATGGTTAACCCTTTATTGCGTCAGGACTGAGGCTGTTAACGGACAGCCAAACCTTGCTTGTATATGAGACAATATACTTAAGGGTTTTTTGACCGGGGTACTGGAAAGGTTTCGGCATCGTATTTCGAAGGTTGCCCCCCATGGCGTATTCCACCTCCCGTTTCGGTACCGCACTCCGTCTCAGTCGGGTAATGGCGGTCCAGCTGCTCGGCTGCACCGCGATCAGCGGCGGCGCCCATGCCAGATGGCTGTTCGGCGAATCCAACGACCTGAGTGCTATCGAGGTCTGATGAGTCCTTCCTGCGCGACAGAGGCGACCAGAGTGCCGTCCCGCGTATAGATCGCGCCACGATTAAATCCTCGCGCGCCCGAGGCCGACGGCGAATCCTGCGCATACAGCAGCCAGGTATCGGCGCGGAACGGGCGGTGAAACCACATCGCATGATCCAGGCTTGCCACCTGAACGCACGAAAAAATGCTTTTGCCGTGCGGCAGCAGCGCGGTATCCAGCAGAGACATGTCCGAAACAAAGGCCAGCAGGGCGCGGTGGATGGACAGATCGTCGGGCAGGCTGCCGCGCGTTTTCAGCCAGATGTGATCCACCGCCGGCCGCGCTGGCCGGTCGCCCAGCCCGCGCCCGAGCACCGAGCGGGTCTCAAACGGACGCTCGCGAGCCACCCAGTCCCGCATGCCGGGCGTCAGAGCGGGATCGCGCAGCAGTACCTGCTGGTCGTCTTCCAGGCTTTCGGGTTCGGGTACCACCGGCATCTGCGACTGATGGTCAAAACCAGTCTGGGTCCGCTGGAACGACGAGGCCAGGGTGAAAATCGGCGGCCCCTGCTGGCTGGCGGCCACGCGCCGGACGCTGAAGCTGCCGCCGTCGCGCGAACCCTCCACACTATAGTCGATGGGCACGAGGGGATCGCCCGGACGCAAAAAATAGGCATGAAAGGAGTGGCAGGGTCTCTCCGGGTCCACCGTCCGGGTCGCGGCGACCAGCGCCTGGGCCAGAACCTGCCCGCCGAAGACACGCTGGACCGGCTCGGCCGGGGACAGGCCGCGAAAGCCGTTGTCGACTGTCTTTTCCAGGTCAAGGAGCGCCAGAAGCCTGGACAGGGCGGTAGACGTCATGCCCCCTCCTTACCACGCGTCCCAATATTATTGTATCTCTCTGATTTTATTATAGAAATATTCTACACAGCGGTTGATTGGCGGCTGGCTGCGAACGGCATTTCCCAAAAATAACTGAGCGACTTTCTGTCAGGGTAAATATAATTTTGGGGGGATCCCCTCCTGCTTTTGCTACCTTGTCACAGGGGCCAGGAAAGCCCTGATAGGCAGAATTAAAGCTCCCGCAAAGCAACAAATGCGGTGGAGACATTTTCCATCCACGCAACTATAAACCGGCTCAACGAACAGCGGGGGCATCCTGCCCCTCGGTATTTCAAGATAGGGTAGACATAATGAAACTTCGAATGCTCGCCATGGCGACTGTGGCCGGCGCAGCTCTAAGCACACCCGCAATGGCCGGCGAAGGCTGGTACCTAGGTATTGGCGGTGGCTGGGATCAGCAGGAAAGCATCCAGTACCGTTCTGTTACCAATCCGGTGATTGGCAACAGGAATTCTCCGGCCTCCGATAACGCGATCGGCATGATCTCGGTCGGCTATGCCTGGGGCAATGGCTGGCGTCTCGAAAACGAAATCGCGCTTACCTCGCATGACATCAAGCTTGCGGGCTTCAACGGCGGCGATCAGGTGACCTCGACCATGGTCAACCTGAACTATGATATTCCGCTGGGCGATACTTGGAAATTCACCCTCGGTGGTGGCGTTGGTATCGGCAATTACCGTACCCGCGTCGGTGTCAATGGCACCGCCTTCGATTATGTGAGGGACCGCACTCCGGCTTTCCAGTGGCAGGCCATCGCCGGTCTCGCCGTTTCGATCTCCCCGGATGTCGATCTGTTCGGCGAATATCGCTATCGCTCGAACGAGACGAACGCCAACTTCGCTGGTTCGTACCTGAATACCAGCCCGATCAACGTGAACCGCGTGTCGGAAAACGTGGCGATGTTCGGCCTTCGTTGGTTCATGTACCCACCGCCCCCCCCGCCGCCGGCCACGCTCCGAACGGCGCCGCCGCCGCCGCCTCCCCCGCCGCCTCCCCCGCCGCCGCCGCCCCCCCCGCCGCCGGCGAAGACGTACATCGTCTTCTTCGACTTTGATAAGTCGAACCTCACCGCTGAAGCTCAGGCGACGGTCACCGAGGCTGTGTCCGCTGCCAAGACGCTGGGCTCTGTCCGGATCATGGTCACCGGCCACACCGACACCGTTGGTTCGCAGCGCTACAACCAGGCGCTTTCGATCCACCGCGCAACATCCGTAAAGGACGAAATGATGCGCCAGGGTCTGGGTGCCGACTCGATCGCAGTCGAGGGGCGCAGCTTCAACGATCCGCTGGTTCCGACCGGTCCGGGCGTTCGCGAACCAAAGAACCGCCGTGCGGTTATCGATTTGGGCGGCTAATCAGCCCAAACTAAATGAGAAAGGGCGAACCTCACGGTCGGCCCTTTTTCTTTGGCTTAGGTTTTCTTGCTTTACGCACCTTGCCCCACACCGAGCACGCGAAGCTGCGAGGACGGTGTGTCATCGGCAAAAATAAAAACGGCGCGGGATGATCCCGCGCCGTTTTCGTTGAAGCTTTATGTCTCAGTAAACCGGATTGGGCGGATCGCCCGCCAAGGTCGGGCGGGGAATGGGGATGGTGCCGGGATCGGCCTGAACACCCTGGAAGGTGATCGCGACCGGAATCTCGCAGCTATTCACCGGGTTGGCCTCATTGACGGGGACGCCGGAGACAAAGTCCTCCAGCACCGGCTTGTCGGGCGCTAGCGCGGCGGCAAATACGATATTGGCGCTGCGGCAGAAATTGTCGTGCTGGCCGGGCTTGGTGCGGCGCAGATCGGCATTGGCGATGGCGCGGGTCTTGTAGGAGTCATACGCGGCGTTGCCCCGCGCGTTGCCGTGCAGGCGCTTGAACATGCGCAGCATCAGCGCATCGGAGGCGCGCAATTCCTTGCCGAACACGGTCTGGAAACGGTTGAAGTTGGTCACCGCCACCGGCCCGCAGGCCAGGGCGGCATCGGTGAGTTCCTGCTGTACCGCCGAAATCTGCACCGCGGAGACTTCCGACGCGCTGGCGCAATTAGACCTGCTGCGAATCTGCGCCTGCGCCGCCGTGGCTCCCACCAGGCTAAGGGCGGCGACACATGCTCCCAGTTTGGTGCCCAGCTTCATGCGTTTCATGCAAAACCTCTTCGACGGGCGCACCCGCGCCAATGAACCCAAGTGCGGACCTTAAAACACAACCGGGGGGCCACCAAGTTATTGGGAATAAAGAACTTTTGTGGCGTCCTCGAATTTGTGGAAACACCAGCCCGACATCGCGCTTCCTGTCTGAACCCAATGGCATTCCTTGTTATGCGCCAAGTCCGGACCGCCTG
The DNA here is from genome assembly GCA_945860165.1 of Rhizobium sp. Q54. Classification (GTDB taxonomy): domain Bacteria; phylum Pseudomonadota; class Alphaproteobacteria; order Micropepsales; family Micropepsaceae; genus Rhizomicrobium. Next base: position 115,422 of record CAMAPL010000002.1, on the reverse strand, counting down.
TTTCGCCGCTGCTGCCCTTATTCTGGCGATGCCGGCACACGCCTTCGCGGCCAAGCCTGACTTCAATGCCCCCCACCCGGTTGCAGCACGCTAAGGAGGGCAAGTCGGCCCCGGCTGAGCCCTATCCCATGAACTATACTGACCAGATGGCGCAGAGCCTAGGTGTGCGCGACGGCAAATGGGAAGCCTTCACGTCAAAGCCCCCCCCTGACGCCCAGCCTGAATGCCAGCATGGGCAGCAGCGGTTCCATGCTCAAGCTGCAATGGCAGCCCTGAACTCCCGGCTTCCTCAACTCCTCCCATTCTAGTATCTGTGCGCCCAGCTTTATTTTAACGCGTGCCTCGCGGCATGCAGGCGCGCATAAAAGCGCGCCGGAGGTGGCGCATGGCTTATAAAATCGCGGTAATCGGGGCGACCGGCAATGTTGGCCGGGAGATGCTCAACACCCTGATCCAGCGCCAATTCCCCATATCCGAGGTCGCCGCCCTGGCCTCGCCCCGTTCCATCGGCACCCTGGTTTCGTTCGGAGATGGCACCCTCAAAGTGAAGGCGCTGGACTATTACGACTTCAAGGGCACCGACATCGCCCTGATGAGCGCGGGCGGCGCCATCGCCAAGGAATGGGCGCCCAAAATCGCCGCCCAGGGCTGCCTGGTGATCGACAATTCCAGCGCCTGGCGGATGGACCGGCAGGTGCCGCTGGTGGTGCCGGAAGTAAATGCCGACGCGCTGAACGATATTCCCAAGGGCATCATCGCTAATCCCAACTGTTCCACCGCCCAGCTGGTGGTGGCGCTGAAACCGCTGCACGACCTGTTCACCATCAAGCGGGTGGTCGTTTCGACCTATCAGTCGGTGTCGGGCGCGGGCAAGGAGGGGATGGACGAGCTGTTCCGCCAGACCCGTGCCGTGTTTGTCGCCGATCCGGTGGAAGTGGGAAAATTCACCAAGCAGATCGCCTTCAACGTGATTCCCCATATCGACGTCTTCCTGGATTCCGGCATCACCAAGGAAGAATGGAAGATGGCAGTGGAGACGCAGAAGATCCTGGATCCCGACATTCAGGTCACCGCCACCTGCGTGCGGGTGCCGGTGTTCGTGGGCCACAGCGAATCGGTGAACATCGAATTCGAAAAGCCGGTGACGGCCGAGAAGGCCCGCGCCGCCCTACGCGCTGCGCCGGGAATCCTGGTGGTGGATAAGCGCGAGGATGGCGGTTACGTCACGCCGATCGAATGTGCCGGGGAAGACGCAACCTTTGTCAGCCGGATCCGCAAGGACCCGACGGTGGAGAGCGGCCTCAATCTCTGGATCGTCTCCGACAACCTGCGCAAGGGCGCCGCCCTGAACGCGGTGCAGATCGCCGAAGTTCTTATTAAACGCAACCTGCTGAGGGCCGCATAATGCCGAAAGCCTACTGGATCGCACGCGTAGATGTTCATGATCCCGAAACCTACAAATCCTATGTCGAAACCGCCAAACCCGCCTTTGCGCGTTACAACGCCAAATTCCTGTGCCGCGGCGGCAAGACCGAAGTGCTGGAAGGCGTGGCGCGGGCGCGCAACGTGGTAATCGAATTCGCATCCCTCCAGGACGCACACGACTGCTACCATTCGCCGGAATACACCAAGGCGCGGGAATATCGCGACAAGGCCGGCCAGGGCGAATTTCTTCTTGTCGAAGGCGTTTAAATCCCGCCGCAGTATCCTGTATGTCCCCGCGGACAAGCCGCGCGCCCTAGAAAAGGCGCGCGGCCTGGACGCCGATTGCATTATCCTGGACCTGGAAGACGCGGTGGCGCCGGAGGCCAAGGCGCTGGCGCGTACTGCTGCCTGCGCCGCGGTGGGAGATTTTTCGCCGCGTGAAGTGATCGTGCGGATCAATGCCTTGTCCAGCCCCTGGGGGCGGAAAGATCTGGCGGCGGTCAAAGCCGCGCGGCCGGACGCCATCGCGTTGCCCAAGCTGAAAGACGCCGAAGACGTGATCGCCGCCCGCGCCCTGACGGACGGCATTGCGCTCTGGGCGATGATCGAAACGCCCCGCTCGGTGTTGAATGCCGCCGAGATCGCCGGCGCCGGCGTGGCCGCGCTGGTGCTGGGCAGCAACGATCTTCTGAAAGACATGGGGGCGCGGCACATGCCGGACCGCGTCAATCTTCAGGCCGCCATGTCGCTGTGCGTGATGGCAGCGCGCGCCGCCGGCATCGCAGTGCTGGATGGCGTGCACAACGATCTGAATGACATGGACGCTTTGGCCGTCGCCTGCCGGCAGGCGCGCGATTTCGGCTTTGACGGCAAGACCCTGATTCATCCCGGCCAGATCGCACTCTGCAACGCCGCCTTCACGCCCTCGCCAGAGGAAATCGCGGCGGCGCGGCGGGTGGTGGAGGCCTTTGCCGCCAACCCGCAGGCCGGTGTCCTGATGCTGGAGGGGCGCATGGTCGAGCGACTGGACCTGAAGATCGCCGTACGCACACTGTCGCGGGCGACCTGATGCTGTTGAACCAGTATCGCGCCGCGATGTTCAACGGCGAACTCAAGCCCGATCCGGCGCAGGAAAACGCCGTGCGCCGACTGGACGCGCTGGCAAAATGTCTTGGCGAAAAGCGTGGCTTTTGGCTGTTCCGCAAGGCTCCCGCCTCCTCTAAAGGCCTTTATATCTGGGGCGATGTCGGGCGCGGAAAAACCCTGCTGTTGGACTTCTTCTTCGAGGAAGCGCCCGTGGCGAAGAAGCGCCGGGCCCATTTCAACAGTTTCATGGTGGATGTGCATGCCCGCCTTCACGCCCAGCGCCAGAAGGCAGGCAGCGACGATCCCGTCCCGCCGGTGGCAAAAAGCATCGCAGATGAAGCGCGCCTGCTGTGCTTTGACGAATTTCAGGTCACAGACGTCGTCGACGCCATGATCCTGGGGCGTTTGTTCGACCAGCTGTTCGCTGATGGCGTGGTCATCGTCGTCACCAGCAACACCCCGCCGGACCGTCTTTATGCAGGCGGATTGAACCGCCAGCTCTTCCTACCCTTTATAGAAGAGATCAAACACCGGCTGGACGTGGTAGAGCTGAACGGACCCACCGATTACCGCCTGCAGCGCATCTCCGGCCTGAATGTCTATCTCATGCCGCTTTCGACCCAGGCTGACGCGGAGATGGATGCGGCATGGCAGCGGCTGACCGACAGCAACTTTTTGAATGGCGCCCCGGCTCGCGCCTACGCGCGTGGAAAACCCGCAAGCCTCACCGTGCTGGGGCGCACCCTGGTGGTGCCACAAGCGGCGCGCGGCGTGGCGCGCTTTTCGTTCGACGAACTGTGCGACCGGCCACTGGCGGCAGCCGATTACCTGGCGGTGGCGCAGGAATTCCACACCGTGCTAATCGACCATATTCCGACGATGACCGATAATATGCACAATGTGGCACGGCGTTTCACCCTGCTGATCGACACGCTGTATGACGAGGGTGTGAAGCTGATCTGCTCCGCCGCCACGCCCCCCGATCAGCTGTATCCCGCCGGCATCGCTTCGGACTCCTTCCGCCGCACCGCCTCGCGCCTTGCCGAAATGCAGTCGGAGGATTATCTACGGCGGGGCCACGGCATTCACGGATTGGCGTCCTGATGGAAAATGTATTGTGGGCATGCGCTTTTGTACTCGCCTGCATGGGCTTTTATCACTTCGCCTTGCCGGCCCTGAAACGGTTTGACCAGGCCAATGTCGCGCGCATCAACCAGCAGGACCGCGACAAATCCGATGCCAACGCCCATTTTCGCCATGCCCTGGAAGTGGCCGAAGAGCAGGTGGAAGAGATACAGGAAATCAAGAAGGGCACCGCGATCCACTATCTGTTCGAGGCGCAGATATTCAACAGCCGAGACGAGGCGGAAGAAATGCGCGCCCAGCACATCGGCCTGGTGGCGCGGCGGTTTTACGAAGAACTTCCCACCGCCCTGACCTCGCGCAGCGAAGCTCGCGCGCCGCTCTCAGCGCGCGAACGCGCCAGCGCGCGCTGGAAAAAGACAATTCACTGACTGTTATTTCCAGCCGAACGCCGCTTTCCGGCCTGAGGCGAAGGGAAACCAGCTGCCAACGCCCGCGAAAGCCTCTCCACCTGGGCCCCCTTCCCTCGCGCTTCGCGCTCGCCGGGGATGACATTGGAGTTAGGCTGCTTCACCCTTCATAAGCCTCGGCAACTTGCCCATATCGCCGCCAGCGTGGCGCATGAAGAAGCGCCGTGCCGGGCCAATGGCGTCCACGATCCCCAGTCCCAGGTCGCGCAGATGGCGCAACGGCGCGATGTCGTTGGAGAAAAGCCGGTTGAGGGCATCGGTGGACGCGGCCAAGGCAAAAGAATCGAAGCGCCGCCAGCGTTCGTACCGCTTGAGTGTGTCCAGGACGCCAATGTCACGGCCCAGCCGGGCGGCATCCAGCAGCACTTCGGCCAGCGCCGCAGCGTCTTTCAGGCCCAGATTCAGGCCCTGCCCCGCGATGGGATGAATGCCATGGGCGCAATCACCCGCCAGCGCAAAGCGTGGTCGCACAAAGTCGCGCGCCAGATGGAAGCTGAGCGGATAGGACCAGGGGGGACCGGTGGCTGTGGTCTTGCCAAGATGACTGCCAAAGCGGCGCGACAGTTCTTCATTGAAGCCCGCTTCGTCCAAAGCCAGCAGCGCAGGTGCTTTCTTTTTGTCTTCCGTCCATACCAGTGAGGAACGGTTTCCCGTCATCGGCAAAATGGCGAAAGGACCTGACGGCAGGAAATGCTCATAGGCCACGCCATTGTGCGGCTTCTCATGCTCCACCGTGGCGACGATGCCTACTTGCGGGTAGGACCAGCCGACCAAATTGATGCCCATTTCATTGCGCAGCCGCGATTCGCGCCCATCGGCGGCAACCACCAGCGGCGCGGCAATTTCGGAGCCATCCTCCAGCAACACAACCGCGCCGCCGCCATCGGACTTTATGCTTTTCACCGTCGCGGGCGCGATCAGTTCCAGGTTTTTGCTGGCCGCCACCGCGCCATACAGCGCGGCGCGGATGTGCCGGTTCTCGGCAATATGGCCCAATGCCTCGGCGCCGACTTCCTGGGCATCGAAATGCAGCGAAAAAGGCGAGGCTGTCCGTCCAGCGACGCCATCCGTGACCAGTATTTCGCGAATCGGCTGGGCGTACGGCGCCAGGCCTTCCCACACGCCCAGCACAGTCAGCATCCGCACACTGGCATAGGCCAGCGCCGACACCCGGCCATCGAATTTGGGGTCGAGTATCGCCGCGGCCGGGACCGCATCGGCGATCACGGCCTTGAATCCACCCTGGGCCAGCGCAAGGCCAAGGGTCAGGCCGACCATGCCGCCCCCGGAAATCACCACATCCGCCTGCTTCAAACTTGCGCTCCAATCACGCCTAGTATTTAGGCAAAAACGGCATTTAGCTTATTTTACAGGCAAAATACCCTGCCTGTTTTAGAGTCACCGAGGTACGTTTTTCCGCAAAAAATCCATTTTTACCAGAGCTTTAGTCATTCTCCGAAGAACTGGCCCGCTTCTTGATAAATCGTTAAGGCCGGACCCTGTGCTCCGGCGCAGGAAAAACCACGGAAGAACGGCAGATGAAGCTTATTACGGCGATCATTAAATCCTTCAAGCTCGATGAAGTGCGCGAGGCTCTCTCGGCGCTCGGCGTTCAGGGCATGACGGTGACGGAAGTCAAAGGCTATGGGCGGCAAAAGGGGCATACGGAGATCTATCGCGGCGCGGAATACGCCGTGAGCTTCCTGCCCAAGCTCAAAATCGAAGTGGCGGTGAAAAGCGAAATGCTCGGGGCGGTGATCGATGCGATCACGTCCAAGGCAAAGACCGGTCAGATCGGCGACGGAAAGATCTTCGTCACGCCGCTTGAACAGGTCGTGCGTATCCGCACCGGCGAAACGGATGGTGACGCGCTGTAGGCCCAAAAGGCTTCACGCGTCCATAAAGGGGACTGAAACATGAGAACTGAAAGTTTGAAGAAAGCGGGTCTTGCGGTGCTTGCCAACCTTGGCACGCTCGCGCTGACCGCTGGCGCAGCCTACGCGGAGGCTGTAGCGGCCGCGCCGCCGACGCCGGACAAGGGGGATACGGCGTGGATGCTCGTCTCCACCATCCTAGTGTTGCTGATGATCCTGCCGGGTCTGGCATTGTTCTATGGCGGCCTGGTCCGCTCCAAGAACATGCTGTCGGTGCTGACCCAGTCTTTGGTCATAACCTGCATCGTCATGGTGGTTTGGGCCTTGTGGGGCTATTCGATGGCCTTCACGGACGGCGGCACGCTCAACGCCTATGTCGGCGGCTTCTCCAAGGCGCTGCTCAAGGGTGTGGATACCGCCACCATCGTCGAGACCTTCTCGCGTGGCGTGGTCATTCCGGAAATCGTCTTCGTGGCGTTCCAGATGACCTTCGCGGCAATCACCACGGCGCTGGTCATCGGCGGCTTCGCGGAGCGCATGAAGTTCAGCGCCATCTGTGTTTTCTCCGTCCTGTGGCCGACCCTTGTCTACTTCCCCATCGCCCACATGGTATGGTGGTGGCCCGGACCGGAATTTGCCTCGACCAATCCGGCCGATGCAACGGTTGCCGGCGCGGGTATGATCTGGGGCTTCGGCGCGCTTGATTTTGCCGGCGGCACCGTTGTGCACATCAATGCGGGCATCGCAGCGCTGGTCGGCGCGATCCTGTGCGGCAAGCGCATCGGCTACAAGACCGAGGCCATGGCGCCCCACTCGCTGACGCTGACCATGGTCGGCGCCTCGCTTCTTTGGGTCGGCTGGTTCGGCTTCAATGCCGGTTCCAACCTGGAAGCCAACGGCTATGCGGGCCTGGCCATGCTCAACACCTTCCTCTGCACCGCGGCGGCGGGCATTGCCTGGCCAGCCTTCGAATGGCTGCTCAAGGGCAAGCCGAGCCTGTTGGGCGCGGCTTCAGGTGTGGTTGCAGGTCTTGTTGCGATTACGCCTGCGGCCGGCTTTGCAGGTCCGATGGGCGCCATCGTGCTGGGCCTTGTGGTCAGCCCGGCCTGCCTGTTCTTCGTCAGCGTGGTGAAGAGCATGTTCAAGTATGACGACAGCCTGGATGTCTTCGGTGTGCACTGCATCGGCGGAATCATAGGCGCCATCGCCACCGGCATCCTAGTGGATCCAGCGCTGGGCGGCGCGGGCATCGTGGACTACACGGCAGGCGGCGCGGCCGTCTATCCCGGTCTGGTCCCGCAGGTGATCGCGCAAGCCAAGGCCGTGCTGACCACGATCTGCTGGTCCGGCATAGGCAGCCTGATCGTGTTCGGCCTGATCAAGCTGACCATCGGTCTGCGCGTGAAGGAAGAAGTCGAGCGCGAAGGCCTCGACATCGCCGAGCATGGCGAACGCGCTTACAATATGTAAGCCAGCCTTGTTCAAGCTTTGGGGGCGCGGGTAACACCGCACCCCTTTTGCTTTTTATAGCCAACAAAAATCGGGAAAAACGGTGTCTGCAAAATCCAACCCCCTCACGCTTAAAGGTCCCTTGCTGGGCCTGCTGGCGGCAGCCTTCCTGGCCACGCCGGCATTCGCACAAACCCCCACGCCTACCCTGAACAGCGGCGACGCCGCCTGGCTACTGACATCGGCGGCGCTGGTGTTGATGATGACCATTCCGGGCCTTGGCCTGTTTTATGACGGCATGGTGCGCAAGAAGAACGTGCTGGCGCAACCTGGCGCTGAACCAGTTTATCGGGGATTTCAGCTATCTCTTTCTGCGGCCGATGAAGGTGGTCTCGCTGTCCGACACCATCCCAGAATCGTTGTTCATACTGTTCCAGATGACCTTCGCGATCATTACCCCGGCGCTGATCGCCGGCGCCTTCGCCGACCGCATGAAGTTCAGTGCCTTCCTGAAGTTCATGGGCCTGTGGCTGATCTTCTTCTATTGCCCGATCGCCCACATGGTCTGGGGTGGCGGCATCCTCTCACCATGGGCGCGCTGGACTATGCCGGCGGCTCGGTGGTTCATCTGAACGCCGGCACCGCCGCGCTGGTGACTTGCCCGGCCTGGGCAAGCGCATCGGCTACGGCCGCGAGAACATGTTGCCGCAAAATCTGGTGTTGTCGGTGATCCGCGCATCGCTGCTGTGGGTCGGCTGGTTCGGCTTCAATGCAGGCTCCGCATGGGCCATCGCCAAGAAACCTTCTGTGCTGGGCATGATCTCAGGCGCGGTTGCCGGCTTGGTGCCGATCACCCCGGCGTCTGGCTTTGTCGATCCGGTCGGCGCGCTGATCATCAGCGTAACCGCCGGTGTGGTTTTTTATGTCGCTGCCGTGTGGAAGAAGAAGGCGCTGCGCTATGACGACAGCCTGGATGCCTGGGGCGTGCATGACGTGGGCGGCGCGCTGGGCGCGGTGCTCACCGGCGCCTTCGCCAGCAGCGCCATCAACCCCGCCGGCAAAGGCTGGCTGAATGACGGCAATATCGGACAGATGCTGATCCAGCTTTATGACGTTGGCATCACCTTCGCCTATTGCGCGGTTGGCACCTTCATCATCCTCAAGCTGATCGACATGATCATCGGCATGCGCGTCTCGCCCGAAGTCGGGGTCGATGGCCTGGACATCAACCTGCGCGGCGAAACCGTCCACGACTAAGCGTTCGTCCCCGAAGACTTGGGCGCCATCCGCTAGGGTGGCGCCCGTTTTTATTTGTCTCTACATTCCCGCACCGCTTTGTTTTCGGGAGTGTCCTTGTCCTTCAACGGCCGCCTTGCCGACCTGCCGCCCGGGCCTTTCGCCCGCCTGGCGACGCTGCTGGGCGATGTGAAGCCAGGCAAGGAACCCATCACCCTGGCGATAGGCGATCCCAGCGGTGTGGTGCCGGAATTCGTCCGCACCGCGCTGGCCCAGAACGCCGCCAGCTTCGGCAATTATCCCGCCATCGCCGGCACGCAGGACTGGCGCGATGCCGCAGCCGGATGGCTGAACCGCCGCTTCGCCCTCAACGGCGCGATAGACCCAGAGAAACATCTGCTGCCGCTGAACGGCACCCGCGAAGGCCTGTTCTCGGTGCTATTTCCCTTCATGCCGGACAGCAAAGGCGGCGGGCGGCCTGTCGTGGCGATGCCCAATCCCTTCTATCAGTGTTATGCGGCCGCCGTGCTCGCCAGCGGCGCTGAGCCGCTCTACGTGCCCGCGCTTAGGGACAATGGTTTCCTGCCCGACTTCGCCGGCCTGCCCAAGGCAACGCTGGACCTGCTGTCCGCAGTTTACATCTGCAGCCCCTCCAATCCCGAAGGCGCGGCGGCGGACGAAGCCTATTGGAACACGCTTTTTCGCTTGGCCGAGAGCCATGACTTTTTCGTGCTGGCGGACGAGTGCTATGCCGATATCTGGTTCGACCACCCACCCGCCTGCGCGCTGCCGACACGGCTGGCTCAAAGCGGCGGCTTTAAAAACCTGCTGAGCTTTCATTCCTTGTCCAAGCGCTCGGGCCTGCCCGGCCTGCGCTCCGGCATCGTGGCAGGCTGTCCCGGCCTGATCGAGAAATTCCGTGCCTTCCGCAATGTGGCGGGGCCGACGGTGCCGGGGCCGGTGCAGGCGGCCTCCGCCGCCGCCTGGTGCGACGAGGGCCATGTCACCGCCAACCGGCTGGCCTATGCCGAAAAGATGGCGGCAGCCGAACGTATTTTGGGTGACCGCATGACCCGCCCAGGCGGAGGCTTTTTCCTTTGGCTGGATGTCGGCAATGGCGAAGATTTCGCCCTGCGGGCGTGGCGTGACCAGGGGGTGCGGCTGCTGCCCGGCGCCTATATGGGCCGCGAAATTATTATCGGAAAAACCCAGTCAAATCCTGGATTTTCTTATGTCCGGGTGGCCCTCGTTAGTGATTTGTCAACCATTATGACCGCACTCGAAAGATTGAGAGAAATTCTCTAGTAGGACCGCAAGGCAAGCGCAGGCCAGCCTCCCCCATGGCGCAAAGCGCCGGATGGGGGAGGTGCCCGTAGCAGCGCTTGCGATGCGTAGGGCGGAGGGGGAGTAAAAATGGCGCAGTCCAGAATGATCGGTGGGGTCTATCACCCGCGCGCCAAGGGCGGCGCCATGAGCGATGCCCTGGCCGATGCCAAGCGGGCCGTGAACCGGCTGACCCGCATGGTGGCGCTGCGCGGTGCGGGCCTGACACTGTTTCTGGCGGCAGCGGCGGCGCTGATCGCCCTTGTCACCTATGCCTCGGACGATGCCAGCCTGAACAACGCCAATGTGCGCGATGTCGCCAACTGGCTGGGCCCGCTGGGCGCGGTGGCGGCCGATCTGATGCTGCAGATTTTCGGCCTGGCCGCTACGGCCTTCTTGGCGCCGCTGTTTGTCTGGGGCGCCCGCGCCCTGCGCGGCAAATCGCTGAAATATGCCATGTGGCGGCTTGTCGCCTGGCCGCTGGGCACCGCGACCGTGGCGGCGGGCCTGGGACTGTTTCCGCAGCCCGCCACCCTGCCCGCCGGTGCCGGCGGGATGATCGGCATTGCCGCCAGCGGACTTTCCGTCCATGCGGCGCAGATCTGGCAGCTGCCGATGCTGAGCTGGGCGCTGCCGCTGCTTTTGTTGCTGGCGGGCCTGCCGCTGGCCTTCCTCGCCACCGGCCTGCGTCTGATGCCCATGGTGCGCGGGGTGATGGCGATTCCCGCCGGCGCGATATGGCTGGTTGGCCTGATCAAGAAGCCCAATTTCGGCTTTCATCATCATCAGGATGATGAAGACAATGTCCACGAGTATGACGATGACGATGAAGGCGCCTATCACCTAGACGAGGCGCAAAGCCCCGGTTCGACCAGTCCCGGCTCAATAAGGCCTGAGCCCATCGCCGCCGCCCGCCTGGCCGAACGCCAGAAGACCCGCGTCCAGCGCGACATGCGCGCCCCTGCCAATGGCGCCAAGCGCGCCGACAAGCAGCCCGCGCTCAACCTGGCCTCGGGCGACTACCAGCTTCCGGCGCTCGGTCTGCTCGCCGAGCCCATCACCGTCAAGAATACCCACACGCTTTCCGACGAGGCGCTGGAGGAAAATGCCCGCATGCTGGAAGCGGTGCTGGCCGATTTCGGCGTCAAGGGCCGCATCACTGCCGTGCGTCCTGGACCCGTCGTCACGCTTTATGAATTCGAACCCGCTGCGGGCGTGAAATCCAGTCGCGTCATTTCGCTGTCCGACGACGTGGCGCGTTCCATGAGCGCCGTGGCGGCGCGCATCGCCACCATTTCGGGACGCAACGTGATCGGCATAGAACTGCCCAACCAGTTCCGCGAAACGGTTTACCTGCGCGAGATGTTCGCTTCGGCCGATTATGAAAAGGCCCGCGCGCCGCTGTCGCTGGCGCTGGGCAAGACCATTGGCGGCGAGCCGGTGATCGCCGATCTCGCCAAGATGCCGCATCTTCTGGTGGCCGGCACCACCGGCTCGGGCAAGTCGGTGGGCCTGAACACCATGATCCTGTCGCTGCTGTACAGGATGTCGCCGCAGCAGTGTCGATTGATCATGATCGACCCCAAGATGCTGGAATTGTCGGTCTATGACGGCATCCCGCATCTTCTCTCGCCCGTGGTCACCGATCCGCGCAAGGCCATCGTCGCCCTGAAATGGGCGGTGCGCGAAATGGAAGACCGCTATCGCAAGATGTCCAAGATGGGCGTGCGCGGCGTCGAAGCCTTTAACGAACGCGTCAAGACGGCCAAGGACAAGGGCGAAGTCCTCAAGCGCACGGTGCAGACCGGATTCGACCGCGAAACCGGCAAGCCGCTCTATGAGGACGAGAATCTGGAATTCGAGGCGCTGCCCTATATCGTGGTGGTGGTAGATGAAGTAGCCGACCTGATGATGGTTTCCGGCAAGGAGATCGAAGGCGCGGTGCAGCGCTTGGCGCAGATGGCGCGCGCCGCCGGCATCCATTTGATCGCCGCGACCCAGCGTCCATCAGTGGACGTGATCACCGGCACCATCAAGGCCAACTTCCCCACCCGCATTTCCTTCCAGGTGACAAGCAAGATCGACAGCCGCACTATCCTGGGCGAACAGGGCGCCGAACAGCTGCTCGGCCAAGGCGACATGCTCTATATGGCGGCGGGCGGTCGCATAAAGCGCATCCACGGTCCCTTTGTGTCGGATCACGAAGTCGAAGACGTGGTGCGTTTCCTCAAGGCGCAGGGCGCGCCGGAATATCTCGACGCCGTCACCGAAGAGTCGGACGAAGACAGCGACGATCCCTATGCGCTACTGGGTGGCGGCAACAGCCAGCCGGGCGACGATCTTTACGACAAGGCGTTGGCCGTGGTGGCGCGTGACAAAAAGGCGTCGACCTCTTACATCCAGCGGCGGCTGCAGATCGGCTACAACCGCGCCGCTAGCCTGATCGAACGGATGGAGCAGGACGGCGTGGTCTCAAGCCCCAATCATAAGGGCGTGCGCGAAGTCTTGCTACCGGACCACGACGACCGCTGACGATTTCGCTACTTTTTATTTTAGCCTCTCCGCGCCCTCTTTTTAACTGTGCGCATCAGCACACGGGGCAAACAAAAAAGCCCGGCTCACAAAAGCTGGGCTTTTTCTTTTCAATGTCAGCGATGCCTAGTCAGCAGCGAAGCAGTAGAACTGCCCCGCACCGCCGGTCTTGACCAGGGCTTCATGGCTGCAGCCCTGTGAACCATGGCTGGCGTTCCAGGAGGTGAAGTTGCGATTGCTGTTGGGACCATTGCGGTCGTGATGGCCCAGAACCGCCGAACCTTCGGCATTCTTGGTCCAGTTGCCGCAGGTGGTGTCGGTGCCGACGCCCGCCGGCAGATAGCGGCCGGCGGAATCCGAACCCGTCAGCATGTCATGGGTGTTGGGCGTGTCGCCGCGGCCGTTCACGGTGGTACCCTTTTCCGTCAGCAGGTTCGCCTTGGTCAGGTTGGTGTTGGCGGTGTCGTGCAGGTCATCGACGCTGCGGGCGATGGTGACGCCCTTGGCATTGACCCACGGACCCTTGCCAATGCGGTCGCGCGCATCCACCGGACCAGCACCGTTCGGCACCTGGGTGGCGCTGAGATAGGCGCGCCAGTTGGCCTTGGTCGAGCCTGCCGCCTTAGCCAGCACCGCGCAATGCGCGTCCGCGCCGGCCAGACCACCGAGATTTGCGCCGTCGCCCTTGCCCATGCTGGTGATAAAAAAGCTCATATTGCCCTGCGCCTGCACGGTCTCTGCGCCGGCAATGCAGACGGTGGCCCCTGCGAAAAGCAGCGAACCTAAAAGTGCGTCTTTCATGAAATTCCTCCCTGGAAAATTTTACCGCCTGTATCACCGTGCCGAAATATGGCGTAAAAATGGCAGAAAGTCAGCAGGGGAATGCAATGTCGTCCTATATCGACCAATCACTGGGCGCCGGCGAGACCGTCATCCTCAGGGCGCAGTTTCACTGGCTTTATGTGGGCTATGCTTGGGGGGCGCTGCTGCTGCCGCAGACTCTACTGTTGGGGCTGTAGATCCATCTCGGCGCGACACCAGCAGTGCCGTCAGCTGGGCCCTGCTGCTGGTTGCGATCTGGGCCATCTGGGGCTGCATCACTTTTGTCCGGCTGATGGTCCGCAAATGGACCACCGCAGATCGGCATCAACAGTCACCGTTTTGTCGAGCGCTACGGCCTCTTCACCATGCGCACCAATGAGATCGCCCTGCCCAACATCGAAGGCGTTAAGGTGCAGCTGTCCTTCCTGGGCCGCATCTTTGGCTTCGGCACGGTGCAGATCGAAGGCACGGGCGTGGACCGGGTCATCACACCGCATATCGCCGATCCGGTTGGCTTTGTCCGCGCTATCCAGACCGCAAAAGAGCACCTCGCCGCGCTTTAGACGACTTTCAGCAAGGCCTACGCATCGGCGCGCGGGAAGTTCACATGGCCCAGTTGGCAAGTCCCCCGCCGCCGGCGCCCTCGATCTGGCTAACACCGCCAGTGACCAGCAGCTTGCCGCCATCCAGCATATTCCAGGGTTCGGCCCAAGGTTCGGAGAAGGCCGCACCCGGCCAGGCAAGCAAACCCTGCCACTAGGGCCAGGCAGGACGCAACAAGACGCATCGGCGATCCTTAAATTCGCGAGAAACCATCTCTAAGCCGCGCAAAGTTAAAGCGGCATAAACTAGCCGGGAGCCCGCCGCCGAACGCCCAAAACGGCCAAAAGGGCGGGGGTGGACAGGGTTAGGCCCATGGCCTATATCCCCCCACCTTCGGTGACGCGGGGTGGAGCAGCCCGGTAGCTCGTCAGGCTCATAACCTGAAGGTCACAGGTTCAAATCCTGTCCCCGCAACCATCAATAAAAAGCCCGGCCGGATCAGCCGGGCTTTTTTGATGCCTACCGAAAGGCCCGATTGTTGGGGATTCTTGCAACCGCGAAGGTCCTTTCGCCAAATCTCTGTGCAATCTTAATCGGGCCCAGCGATCCTAATTGCGGGGTGGGGGGGGCGCCGCTATAACGCCGGCCCTGAGGGCGGATTTTGCTCAGTCTTTATCGCTCTATGTGTTGAAGGGAGTGTGCATGGGAACCAAAATCCCCGCCGACTACCGGCCGTCGGAAACCGAGCCCTTTATGAATGAGCGCCAGCGGGAATATTTCCGCCGCAAGCTCAATCTCTGGAAGGACGATATTCTCAAGGAAAGCCGCGAGACCATCCAAAATCTGCAGACCGAGACCGTGCAGCATGCCGATCTGGCCGACCGCGCGTCCACCGAGGCCGAACGCCAGCTGGAACTGCGCACCCGCGACCGCCAGCGCAAGCTGATCGCCAAGATCGATTCTGCGCTGCGCCGGATCGACGACGGCTCCTACGGATTCTGTGAAGAGGCCGGCGAGCCGATCTCGCTCAAGCGCCTGGATGCGCGCCCCATTGCCACTTTGTCGATTGAAGCGCAGGAGCGCCATGAGCGGCGCGAGAAAGCTTATCGCGACGACTAGTCGGTTTCCGATTCAAAAAGATAAAGGGCTGGATCTTTCGATCTGGCCATTTTTTTCTCCAGCGCTTTGTCTGGTGTGTCTGCGCTTACCAGAGCGTGATGTTGTCGAACAACTACGAACCATAACGCGGCTGCTGCACATCTCTGACCAGGCCCCGGCCACCATACAAGATGCGGGCTTCGGCGATCTGGGACAGGTTGACGGTATTGTCCTGGCTGGCATTGTCACTGTTGGTGCGGCTGCGCGAAGTGGTGAAGGCGCTTGGCGTCAGCGCGACGGCATGGGCCGACAGCGTCAGCGGCACCATTCAGAACGGCTATGGCCGCCTGAGTTTTTCGGTTCGCGCCACGACCAAAGTCAGCGCCACCACGACCGGTGGTGTCCTGGCCATCCCCGGACAAAAAGCGGAAGAAATGGTCGAGCCGCGCTGGGCCGACGCCGCCCCGCTATCGGTTGCCGACCGCGCCCATGTGCTGCGCGCCGCCGTGTCCTATTCGCTGGCCAATTACCAGGCCGGGCTGGAGCGTATCTACACCCATTTTGCCCCCAAGATGAAGACCGCCCCCGATGCCAACCTGTTCGCAGTCCTGTCAGCCAGCATATATGACCATGGCCTGGCCTTCCGCGAAGCAACCGCCCGGATCTGCGGCGGTGGATACCTTGCAGGTCTTCATGAAGGACTTCAGCAAGCGCCACGTGGACGTGAAGAGCTAAATCTTCTTCTCTGCAAGCCAGAGCAGCATCCGCTTCGCCATTTTTTCCCAGCCCGGTTCACCGATCAGCCAATGGCCGAAGCCGGGCAAGACTTCCGCCGTGGCGCGCGCGCCATACAGCGCGGCGATCTTGGCCACAGTGCTGGGTGGGTTGATGCGATCCTCACTACCGGTGAGAAACAGCATTGGCGCCGTGACTGTATCGGCCTCCACCGCGCTGGCATGGTTCATGTCCAAAGCCCAGTTCATCACCTCGAAGGTAGCGCGGCCAGATTCCGGGACAAAGCGGTCATACACCGCGTCGCGCGTATCCTTGGGCAGCTTGTCGAGGGAGTGGGCCAGGGCAACGTCGCGGCTAGGCTCCAGCACATTGTTCCAATAGCCCGGCTGCATATACATCGACTGGGCGGCGCTGATCTCGAACAAGGTTGTGGGCGACACGCCCCATGGCGCCGATGGCGCCAGCAGGATCAGCGCCGCGACCTTGGTGCGGGCAGCCAGCATTTGCGCCAGCAATCCGCCCATGGAATGGCCCACCAGAATCGGCGGCTGCTTCAGCGCTGCAATTTCTTCTTCCAGGTCGGCGGCATAGTCGGCCAGACCCGTGGTGCCCAGCGCCGCGGGCGCCGGGCTATGGTCGTGAAAGCGCAAGCTCGGCGCGATGACCTTGTAACCGGCGGCTTCGAATTTTTGCTTGAGCCCGTCCAGGGACCAGACGCCGCAGAAAGCACCATGGATCATCAGAACGGGGGATCGTTGGCCCGGGCGCCGATGCGCCCTACTTTCCAATGGGCGCGCTTTGCGCGCCGGGACAGAGCGACCATCACAAGAAGCCTTCATGCGTATTGGCCCAGCGCGGCAATCACCTTTTTGTAGATATCGCGCTTGAAGGGAACGATCAGGCCGGGAAGTGCGCCCAGGCTCACCCACTGGAAGCTGGAGAATTCCGGCTCGTGCGCAGTGAGATCGATGTCACCTTCCTGGCCGGTGAAGCGCAGGGCAAACCATTTCTGGCGCTGGCCTTTGTACTTGCCGTGAAAAGCTACGCCGATCAGATGCTTGGGCAGATCGTATGTCACCCAATCATCCATCTCGCCCAGGACCTCAGCCTTGTCGGTGCCGACTTCTTCGCGCAGCTCGCGCAAGACCGCCTGTTTTGGAGTCTCGCCTTCGTCGATGCCGCCCTGCGGCATCTGCCAGCCTTCGACGGTCTGGTCGATGCGCTTGCCCACGAACACCTTGCCGTCCTGGTTGAACAGCATGATGCCGACGCAAGGCCGGTATGGCAGATCGGAAGGCATTCCCCGGAACTCTTCGCGCTATCGGCGCGAAGGTCCGCGCCTATTGTTTTTGTTGATTTACTATGGCGGAAACCGGGACCAGAACAAAGCCCCGCGCTTCCAGACCCTTCGCCCAGGCGGTGATGCGCGCAATGCTGACCGGGTACAGGAAGGCCGCGCCCACGGCGCTGCCGGTGGCGCGGGCCTGGGTTTCCAGTTCCGACAGGCGGCGGTCTATTTCCAGCGCGGTGTGGATGCCGTCGACGGTGGTGTTGCTCTGTATCGCCGGGATGCCGACCTGTGCCGCCACACTGGGCGCCACCGACTGCGCCGCGGCGCCATTATCGAAGAAATAAAGACCGCGGCGATTGAGATAGGTCAAAGCGGGCGACGGCGCCGAACTGTCGGACAGAAAGCGCTGGCCGAGCAGGTTTGTCACCCCGGCATAGCCGGTGAACCGCGTCAGCGCCCAGGTCAGGCGCTGGATATTGGCTGCTTCGTCCTGTCCGGCGCGCAGGGTGTGCGGCCCCGGATCGCTGTCATGGAAATCGAACGGCTCCATCGGGATTTGCAGAAGCACTTCGTGCCCGCGCCCGCGCGCCTGGCTGACCCATTGCCCGACATCGCCCGCGTAAGGCGCAAAACCCAGGGTGATGCCGGCCGGCAGACTGTCCAGCGCGGCCTTTGTGGCGCTGGCCGAAACACCCAGGCCGCTGACGACAATCGCGATCTTGAATTTGGCGCCCATCGCGGCCGGCGCGGCATAGGCTTGCATGGGCCTCCGCCCATCATCGCCGATGCGCGGCAGGGGGCCGGCGGCCGTGTTCTCGATCGGCGCCGGGTCTGCCAGCAGCGCTTTGCCGCCATAAATCGCCTGGGTCACCGGCGCAGTAGCGGTACTTTCTTCCAAAACGGGCGCGAACAGCAGTGCGGCCTGGCTTTTGACGCCCGGGGCGTCGCCCAGCGCAAGCGTGATGGCAGGTGCCGCCGGATGCCCGAACAGGGTGATGGCCAGAGACCCTGCCGCCAGCAGGTAGATGGTGAAGGAACTGGCGAACGCCAGGGCGCGTCCAGCCTTGGACACGGCAAACCCTTCTGCGGAATCGGCGGTAGCAGCCATGCCCCGTTAATGCGACGGGCATGGTTACGCGAGGGTTAACAGGTCTTAACGCGGGCTGGACGGAGCCTTGGCCGGCGGCAGGGTGGTGGCGGAGGCTACCGTCATCTTGCCGCGCAGCAGGTCCAAGGCATAGGCGAGCTGGAAGTCGTCATACTTCGTGCCCGCCGCCGGCTTGATCACCGGCGCATTGGTGCGCTTGGTTGGCACCGGTTCACCCGACAGATGACCACGCAGGTCCGCTTCCGACGGACGCGCCAGCTTGGGCACATTGGCTTCATCGCCCTGCGCCACCTGAATGTCCGGAATGATGCCCTGCGCCTGGATGGAGTGACCCGATGGCGTGAAATAACGCGCGGTGGTCAGGCGCAGCGCGCCACGGTTTTCGCCCAGCGGGATGATGGTCTGCACCGAGCCTTTGCCGAAGCTGGTCAGGCCGACGATAGTGGCGCGCTTGTGATCCTGCAGCGCGCCCGCAACGATTTCCGACGCGGACGCCGTGCCGGCATTGATCAGAATCACGATCGGCTTGCCATCGGTAATGTCACCGCCCTTGGCGTCATAGCGCTGGGTGTCTTCGTTGCGGCGACCGCGGGTGGAGACGATTTCGCCCGTGCCGAGGAAATCATCCGACACCTGGATCGCTTGGTCGAGCAGGCCGCCGGGATTGTTGCGCAGGTCCAGCACATAGCCCTTGATGCCGGGGCCGACCTGCTTCTTGAGATCGCGCACGGCCTTTTCCAGGCCATCGGCGGTCTGCTCGTTGAAACCGGGCATGCGGACGTAACCGATATCGCCTTCGCGGCGGAACGCGGCGGCATCGACGCGCACGATGGCGCGCACCAACGTCACATCGAACGGCTTCTTTTCGCTTTCGCGCAGGATGGTCAGCGTGATTTTGCTGCCCGCAGGGCCGCGCATCTTGTCGATGGCCTCATTCAGCGGCAGGCCCTGGATGGAGCCGCCGTCTATGCCGGCGATGCGGTCGCCGGACTTGATGCCAGCGCGCGACGCGGGCGTGCCGTCGATGGGCGAGATCACCTTGATCAGTCCGTCTTCCTGCGTCACTTCGATGCCGACGCCGCCGAACTGTCCCTTGGTGGTGATCTGCATGTCGCCATACGACTTGGCGTCCATGTAGCTGGAATGGGGATCGAGGTTCGACACCATGCCTTGGATGGCGGCGTCGATCAGTTCGCTGTCCTTGACGGGGCGCACATAGTTGGCGCGCACGCGCTCGAAGGCATCGCTGAAGAGATCCAGCTGTCCATAGGCGCTGGCATCATTGGCGCCCTTGGCTTCCGGCAGCGCGATCATGGCAACGGCGAAGCCGCCCACCAGACCCAGACTGACCAATGCAAACTTATTCATGTGCCGTTCGCCTTTCCAATTGCGGGGCGCTGATTCAACTTCAACCATGGCGCAGGATTCTGGCCATGGCCGCCGCGACGCAGCTCAAAGTAAAGCCTGTTGTCCGATCCTTCGGCGGGCATGGTTCCAACTGGCTCGCCCGCCAGCAACTGATCGTTTGGCCTTACCGTCACGCGTCCCAGTCCCGCCAGTACCACATCGTAGCCAGTGGTTATCTCCAGGATCAAGACTTGTCCGCTCTTATGGTAAGGGCCGGCGAAAAGAACCTTGCCGTCGGAGGGCGTAATCACCTGCGCCCAAGCCCGAGTTGCATAGGAAAGGCCCGGGTTACCCCTTTCTCCGCCCGCCACCACGGTTCCCACCACCGGTTCCAGCAGCGAGTTCTTGGCCAGACTGGCCAGAGAACCGCTGTTTTGGGCCGTGACGATAACGACGCTTTGCTGGGAAGCTCCGCCCTGACGCAAGGCCCGGACCCGCGCCGCCAGCGCCTGGAAGTCGGCGGCCTCGCGGGCGATGACCGCCAGCTGAGCCTTCAGGCTGTCATAGGTCTGGGCCGCACCCGCCGCTTCCTGCTCCTTCTGCACCAGAAGCTGGTCGAGATCGGCGCGGGCGCGGGTGAGCCGGGCGCCGGTGTCGGCCGCCTGGTGACGCTGCTGTTCCAGCGCCGCCCGGCTGCGCTTGAGGGCGTCGATGCGCCGCGACAGGCTGGCGGCCTGGGCATAGACCGAGGGCAGCGAGGCGCCGATCAGCATGGCGCCGCGCGCCGCGCCTAGCGCATCGTCGGGGTGCATGGCCAGGGCCGGCGGCATGTCATGCTGCAACCTCTGCAGCACGGCCAGCAGCCGCGTTACCGCCACCCGGTCGTTGGCAAAGCCGGCGCTGAGGCGGTTATTTTCCGCCTGCAGTTTTTCGATTCCGATGTCGGTGGAAATCCTGGCGCGTTCCAGGCCTTCGATGCGCGCAGCGGTGGCGATCAGCCGTTGGCGCAATTCCATCGCCTCCGCCACCAGCATCTCGCTCTTCTGCCGGGCGCTGGCCAGCTGCGGCTGGCCCTGCTCCAGTTCCGACGACAGGCTCCGAAGCTTCTGGGCGCTGGACGGAAGCTTGGCCAGCGCCTTGCCGGGAAGGGCGCGCGACAGATCCATCACCACTTCGGGGGCGCGCAGGTCGGGGCGCGGCGTAGGACGGATCGGCGCCATGACGCGCTGCGGCTTTTTGGGCGGGGCGGCGAAGGCGGGCAGCACCAGAAGCGTCGCAGCAAGAAGAAAAGATAGCGCCTGTTTCACGCAGCTGGCGCGATCAACGAATGGCCTGTCATCGCCTGCGGCTTTTCCAATCCCATCAATGCCAGCAAGGTGGGCGCGACATCGGCAAGGCGGCCATTCTCCAGTTTCGTGCCCGCAGGCGCGCCAAAGGCGATGACCGGAACATCCAGTATGGTGTGGGCGGTGTAAGGCTCGCCCGTGTCGGGGTTCTGCATCATCTCGATATTGCCGTGATCGGCGGTCAGCAGCATCACGCCGCCCGTCTTCTTCAGCGCCGCGACCAGGCGACCGATGCAGATGTCGATCGTATCCACCGCCTTGATGGCGGCGCTCATGATGCCGGTATGGCCCACCATGTCGGGATTGGCATAGTTGCAGACGATCAGGTCGTATTGACCACCTAGAATCGCCTCTTCCAGCTTTTCGGTGACTTCGAAGGCGCTCATTTCCGGCTTGTGATCATAGGTGGCGACATGCGGGCTGGGCACCATGATGCGGTCCTCGCCGTCAAACACATCCTCGCGCCCGCCATTCAGGAAGAAGGTGACATGGGCGTATTTCTCGGTCTCGGCGATGCGCAGCTGTTTCATGTGATGGCTGGCGACAACCTCGCCCAGCGTTTCGCGCACATCTTCCAGCGCAAACACCGCCTGCATCAGCGGCTTGAGCTTGTCGGAATATTCGGTGAGTCCCGCTGCGCCGCTCCATGTCACGACGCGCCCGCGCGCAAAGCCGTCAAATCCCGGATCAAGCAGCGCAGCGCAAATCTCCCGCGCCCGGTCGGCGCGGAAATTTGCGAACAGAAAGACGTCGCCATCCTCGACACCGGCATAGTCGCCGAGCACGCAGGGCAGCACGAATTCGTCGGTGATGTTTTCGGCGTAAGATATGTCCAGCGCGGCTTGCGCATCGTAGAAGTGGCGGGCTGACGCATCGATGATCGCGTCATGGCATTTCTCCACCCGGTCCCAGCGCTTGTCGCGGTCCATGGCATAGTAGCGGCCCGACAGGCTCGCCAGCCGGACGCCCGCCATGCCGGCAATGTCGCTGAGGAATTTTTCGAGAAACACGCTCGCGCTTTTGGGCGGGGTGTCGCGCCCATCCAGGACGGCGTGGACGAACACCGGCACGCCGGCAGCACTGGCGATTTTCACCAGCGCGGCGATGTGATCCTGATGGGAATGCACCCCGCCTGGCGACAGCAAACCCATCACATGCACCGCGCGTTTTGCGCCTTTGGCTTTCGCTATAAGCGCCAGAAGAACCGGAAGGCGCGCAAGACTACCATCCTCGATGGCGACATCGATACGCGGCAGGTCCTGGGCCACGACCCGTCCCGCCCCGATATTCATGTGACCGACTTCGGAATTGCCCATCTGGCCTTTGGGAAGGCCGACCGCGCTTCCCGAGGTTGCCAGAAGCGCGTGCGGGCATTCCGCCA
Organism: Rhizobium sp. Q54; assembly: GCA_945860165.1. GTDB lineage: Bacteria > Pseudomonadota > Alphaproteobacteria > Micropepsales > Micropepsaceae > Rhizomicrobium. The sequence continues at coordinate 93,273 of CAMAPL010000002.1, read as the reverse complement.
GCAGCTTGGTGTAATGGGGGGTGCGGGCCGCGGCGATGGCATTGTCAGCCGCTGGTTCCGGGCGCCAGCCCCAGCCGTCGAGAATGCACAAAAGAGCGGGTCGCGGCGCAGTCATATAGGCAAAATAGGAAGCCCCGCCTGCTCTGTCTATCCCTTTGAGGCGCTTAGCGGAATTCCGGCCCCGTGGCCCAGAGGACCAGCGACTTGCGCCCCCCCCCCCGCCGTCAGCGGCGTCACCCGGTGCAGGAAGAAGGACGGGGAGGCGATCACCGTGCCGCGCGGCCCTGGGCGCGGTGGTGACCCCGCTGCCGATCTGGAACTGCAGGTCACAGCCTTCATAGTGCGATGGATCGCTGAGTTGAACGATCAGCGAGATCTTGCGCGGCTTGTGGCTGTTGCGGCCATAATCGATGTGTCAGTCGTAATGGCCGCCTTCCTTGCCGTCATAGACCGTGCATTGCAGATTCTCGAGCCCGGTCAGCGCAAAGCGGTGGAACTGGGTATTGAGACGCAGCACGATCTACGCGAGTCGCTCATAGAATTTTTCGGTTTCGGCATTGCGCTCAAGTCAGGCGAGATGGATGATGTGCACGACCTCGAGATCGGCGCGCTAGACCGCGCTCTGCGCTTATTGAAGTATCTGCGCATCGCTATAGGCGATAATGGCGCCCACTTCCGCCGGCCTGAGCGCGCCTTCCCAGGCCAGGAAAGGCCCCTGTACGACGGGAACAGTCAGATTCATCGAAACTCCGGACCCGCCGCCCAGATCACCAGTGATTTGCGGATGCCCGAAACAATGGGGGTGACGCGATGCAACACATAAGAAGGAAAGGCGATCAGAGTTCCGCGCTTTTTGGGCGCGGCCTGCACGGTATCGCCGGAATGGAATTCCAGTTCGCAGCCTTCATAGGCGGCGCTTTCCGACAATTGCAGGCTCAGGGAGATTTTGCGCGGTTCTTCGCGCGTATTGCCATGATCCTTGTGCCAGTCGAAATGTCCGCCCTCGCCGCCATGATAGACGGTGTACTGAAAACTTTCCGCCAGCCCGTATAATTCATAGCCGAAGAATTGATCGTTGAGCCGCAGCACAATCTGTTCCAGGCGGGCAGTGAGCCAGGCTGTCTCCGGCCTGCGTTCGATCCATGCGACATTGGTGATGCGGATCGTGTCGTAAACGGCACGGCGGCCTGACAGGTCCGCCTTCTGCTGCGCCAAGCCATCGCCATATTTTCCGATCGCTGCCAGTTCGGCGGCGCTGAAAACATCTTCCCACTGGACAAATTCGCCTACGGGCACAGGCGAGGTCGCAAGCGGCGATAATAACATTAGATGGCCTTTTAACGTTGTCATTCCAGGGCTTACTTGAACTCCGGTCCCACCGCCCAGACAACGAGTGATTTTCGTACACCTGATGTTATCGGTGTCACGCGGTGCAGAACATAAGACGGGAAGGCGATGACGGCGCCGCGTGTCCTGGGCGCGACATCGGTCAGATTGCCGGCGCGCACTTCCAGTTCGCAGCCTTCATACTTTGCAGGATCGCTCAACTGGATGCTCAGCGACAATTTGCGAGGCTCCTGGTCCGGGGCGCCGTAATCCTTGCCGTAATCCTTGTGCCAGTCGAACCGTCCGCCTTCCGCACCGTCATAAAGGGCGTACTGGAACGTCGCCACCCCAGAAAGATCGTAGTGGAAGAACTGTGCGTTCAGGCGCAGGACCGCATCCTCCACCTTTGCATAGAATGCTTCCGTCTGCGCATTACGCATCACCCAGGCGACCTTGGTGACGCGGATACTGTCACGGCCGGTATTCTTCGCGGACAGTTCGGCTTTCTCATGCGTTAGCCGGTCGCCATATTGCTCCATGGCGTCCAGTTCCGCAGGCGTGAACAGATTCACCCAGACGATCAGCCCGCCGCTCATTATCACTGGCGATGTCGCGGGATTAAAAACAGACATGCATGCCCCTCAGCATATTACTTTAATACAGAAATGCTCTTCACTTGAACTTCGGTCCGGTCGTCCAGACCACCAACGATCTGCGCGTGCCCGAAACGATGGGTGTCACGCGGTGCAGCACATAGGATGGAAAAGCGATCACCGTGCCCTGCTCGCGCGGCGCGGTTTCAATATTGCCGCTGGCGCAGAATTCTAGGTTGCAACCTTCATACGCCGAATGATCACTGAGTTGCACCGTCATGGAAAGCTTGCGCTGCACATGCATCGGCCCGTGATCGACGTGCCAGTCATAATGGCCGCCTTCCACGCCGTGATAAACGGTGTACTGGAAATTCTCAGAAAAACCGCGCAGGTCATACTGGTAGGTGCTGTCGTTCAGGGCCTGCGCCACGCCCTGCATGCGCTCGAAAAGCCATTTGGTTTCGGCCTTCTGTTCGATCCAGGCGGCGTGGGTGATGCGGACCTTGTCGAACGCGGCCCGCCGGCTTGCGGGAATGTCATGGGGCACCGCCCGTTCCGTCGTCAGCCCGTCACCATAGGCCACGATCCGGTCGACCTCTTCGCGCGAGAAAGCATCCGCCCAGGCGGTGAAGGTCAGAGTGGAAAGACGGGTTTCTTCGTCCATGGAAGCAGGAAAGTAGGGCCTGCTTTGGCCTTAGTCCATGCACCCGGCGCAGCGCCTGCGCCTGTGCAGCTGCGAAAAGCAGGCGCCCCATGCAGGGGCCGCGCAGCACGCGGCGCGGCGATTGTGTAAGCTTGATATGTCGAGGGACACATGCAGCAGCGCAGCATCTTCGGACGGCATTACGCCATGGCTGTGGTTGCCGTGATTTTTGTGGTGCTGCTGGCTGCGGCCGGCCTTCGCTCCACCCCCGGCGTCCTGATGGTACCATGGGAGCAGGCGTTCGGCTGGTCGCGCTGGGCGATCAGCTTCGCCGCGGCCTGCGGCGTTTTTCTGTTCGGCCTGACCGGCCCCTTCTCCGCCGCCGCCATGCAGCGTTTCGGCATCCGCGCTACTGTGATCGCGGCGCTGGTGATGATGAGCCTGTCCAGCTTCGCCAGCCTGTTCATGACCCAGGCCTGGCACCTGATCGTGACCTGGGCACTGGTGTCGGGCATCGGCTCGGGCTGCATCACCAACGTCCTGTCGGCCACCATCGTTAATCGCTGGTTTGTCACCAATCGCGGTCTGGTGATGGGACTGTTCGCCGCCACCACCTCCACCGGCACGCTGGTTTTCATTCCTGCCCTGTCGGCCATTGCGCAGGCGGGCGGCTGGCAGCCGGTGGTGCTGTGCGTGGGGCTGGCCATGGTGGTGCTGATTCCCGTGGTCTATTTCCTGCTGCCAGAATGGCCCGGCGATGTCGGACAAACGCCGTTCGGCGGCACCTCTTTGGTCGCTCCGGCTCTTGCCGACGCTCCTCCGGGTCATCCCACCGAAATCCGCGAAAGCGGCAATCCGCTGAAGACCGCCTTGGACGAGGGCGCACGCAACCGCGATTTCTGGCTGCTATCGACGACCTTCTTTATCTGCGGTTTCACCACCAACGGGCTGGTGGGAACCCACATGATTGCGCTGTGCCACGACTACGGCATGGCGGCAGTGACGGCGGGCAGCCTGCTGGCCATCATGGGCCTGTTCGACCTGGTGGGGACCACCGCATCCGGCGCGCTGACCGACCGCTATGATCCGCGCAAACTACTCTTCGCCTATTACGGGCTGCGCGGGCTATCGCTGATCTATCTGCCCTTCGCCGATTTCACCTTTTTGGCCTGTCGCTGTTTGCGGTGCTCTATGGCCTGGACTGGATCGCCACCGTGCCGCCGACCCTGGCCATCGCCAACAAAAGCTTTGACATCAGGAAGGCACCCATCCTGTTTGGCTTGATTTCCGCCAGCCACCAGATCGGGGCCGCGTCAGCTGCCTTTCTGGCCGGGGCTGTCAACGGCGGTGCAGGTCTATCGGAGCAGCCTGGCGGACTTCCGTCACGAAGCCTTCCTGTTGCCGGATGCCGGCCGGGTGGCCGGTTTTAAGCGCCAGCTGGACGCGATGGGGCCCGATCCTCCAGACGCTGGGCGTCACCTTAATCAATCTTCAGTATGGCGATTGCACCGCCGAGATTGCCCGCGCCGAGGAAAAGTTCGGCATCAAGATTCACCAGATCGAAGGTCTAGACCTGAAGGACGATATCGACGGTTCGGCGGCACTCTCCCGGGCGCTGGCCCTGGTATTGTCCGCCCCGACCGCCGCCAGCGTGGGCACGACCGTCTGGTTCCTGACCGCAGGCCGAACATGGCCGCAGCTGGGGAACTGCGAATATCCCTGGTATGCCAACTCGCACGTATTGTCGCCGAAGAAGTTCGGCGACTGGGCGACGCGAATGCCCGATGTCGCGGATGAGCTGGAAGTCTTGGCGTCCGGCGCTGAATGCAAGCCGCTGGTTTAGTCACATATCAGTGTAAAAGGCCGGCCCCGCGATTTGGGCTTCCAGCCCGCCGCGATGGCGGCGCGTATGTCGTCCGCCAGCCGGTAGGGATCAATGTCGGGCCGCGCCGTGCGGCCACCCGGCAACTCGCGGAACGGATATTCCAGGATCAGCTCACGGCGAGTTTCGTCGCTGCGCTCGACCGACAGGCGCAGCCCGACATGGTCACCTTTGGCGCTCCACATCTGCTCGCTTTTCAGGATCCAGTGCAGCAGCCAGCCATCCACTTCCAGTGAACCGCTCAAGTCCCTTTTTCGGCGTTGGGTCATGCGCGTTCATATCACAGGCACGGACTCAGAGCGCAAGTGCGACTATTCCTGCTCTTGCTGGTGGCACAGGCGTTCCGGCATGGACGGCGTCGGCGTGGCCAAGGTCATGGGCCGCGCCACTTTCAGGAAATCCTCATACCGCACCGGCGCCTGGGTTGGTTCCAGCGATACGGCGATGGAAAGCTCGCTGTCCGCCCCACCCTTGTAGGTGCCGCGCGGCGGCGGCACATCGGCGTAATCGCGGCGCACCACTCGCGGTTGGCCAGCATGTCGGATGCGCCCGACGGCACGCGCAGGTTATCTTACAGCACCGCGAAATCGCCGGCCTCGTTGCGCACCAGATCGCTGCCGCATATATTCACATATGCGCCGTGCGGCACAGGCATTCCGCGCATCTCGCGGCGATAGTGCTTGGAGCCGTAGATGCTCGAGCGCGGCACCACCCTGTCCTTCAGCACCCGTCCGTCGCCGTAAATGTCGCGCAGGAAAAGATTGAGGGCGAGGAATCGCTGGGTCAGGCCGCGTTCGACACGCTCCCATTCCTTGGCGGTGACGATGCGCGGGAGCAGGTCGGTGAGAATGATCCGCTCGGTTGCGCGATCCTCATTATAGACGGTGAAGGTGATGCCTTGATACAGGAAGCTTTGCTCGCAGGCCTGTTGGCGGCGGTTCAGATCTTCCAGCGACAGGGTGGAGAGCCGCGTATCCAGCGCGGCATAGGGCGACCGTGCCTAGCCCTCATGGGTGAACATCTCGTCATAGAGCCGGCCCAGCTCGTAACCGGCATAGGGCGCATCCACCCCCGGCTACGAAACCCGGCCTGGTCCGGCGATAATATTGAGGGCGCCAAAATCCTCAGTATCCGCGAAAGCTTCATTCTGGATCCACGAAGTCTCACAGGACTTCCGGCCTGCCGCAAGAAGCGCCGCGTTGTGGCGCGGTGCCGCGCCAATTGGCCGCTCGATGGTACGGGCCCAGACCCAAGGCGCCGGCACGCGCGAATTCGTAAATAATGTAACTTATACAATAGTTTATTGAATACGCGCCAGGAGCGAAGCCTGGTTTGGCGCCGCCGCGATGCGCACCTCCCGGAAAGGAAGTGGCAGGGCATTGGCGGTGACGGGGCTGATGCACAGCGCGATCAGCTTTTGTGTCGGCAGACCTTGCGCCAGCTTGCAGAAAATCCGCGCGCTGCGCGGCGAGAAAAAAAGCGCCGCATCCAGCGCGCCCTGGCTCAGCCCGGCGCGTGCCGCGGGCGGCAGGACGGGCGCGGCGTCCACACGATAGAGCGCGGCGCGGCGCACTGAAAAACCTAGCTGGCTGAGATTTTCCGCCAAAGTCCCCGGCGCGTCCTCGCTGCAAACATGCAGCAGTACGCCTTTTTGCGGCGTGATCCAGCCCGCCGTTGCCCCGGCCAAAGCACGGGCATCGCCATCAGCATTTCTGATGTCGATAAATCCGCCCCTGCGCGCTTCTTCGGTTGTTTGCGGCCCCACGGCGAAAATCGGCAGGTCGCGCCGCGCTGTTCGCCGGATCAAAGCCCGGATGCCGTTGGCGCTAGTCGCTAGTATCGCCTGGACATTTTTCAGATCGGGTTCCGGGCCGTCATGGAATTGCGTGCTGAGCAACGGCGCAAGCAGCGCGGTATGGCCCATCTCGGCCAGACGCGCGGCGATTTCTTCTCCGTCTTCCACAGGTCTGGTCACCAGGACGTGCATGTATCAGCGCCTTTGACGCATGGCCATTTGGGCGTAAAGCAGCGGCCCATGCGTGACAAGCCTTTCACCATTCTGGGCATCGAGACCAGCTGCGACGAAACCGCGGCGTCGGTGGTGCGCGGACGCATTCCCGGCCCCGGCGAAATTCTCTCCAATATCGTGTTCAGCCAGACCGAGGCCCATGCGCCCTATGGCGGGGTGGTGCCGGAAATCGCCAGCCGCGCCCATCTGGAAATACTGGATGGCGTGATCGAGCGCGCGCTGGACGAGGCGAAAATCACCCTGCAGGAGCTGGACGGCATCGCCGCCACCGCCGGCCCCGGGTTGATCGGCGGGGTGATGGTGGGACTGACCACCGCCAAGGCCCTGGCCCTATGCGCGGGAAAACCGCTGCTGGCCGTCAATCACCTGATGGGCCACGCCCTCACCGCTCGGCTGACCCATGGCGTGGAATTTCCCTTTTTGCTGTTGCTGGTTTCGGGCGGGCATTGTCAGCTTCTCGGTGTCGGCGGCGTCGATGATTTTCGCCTCTATGGCAGCACGATTGACGATGCAGTGGGCGAGGCCTTCGACAAGACCGCCAAGATTCTTGGCCTGCCCTATCCCGGCGGTCCGGCAGTGGAAGAAGCGGCGCGCAGCGGCAATCCCAAAGCCTATGATCTGCCGCGCCCGCTGCTGTTCAAGAACAAGCAGGACCGGGCCGGGGCGGATTTTTCTTTTTCCGGTTTGAAGACAGCGTTGCGCCAGCTGGCGCAGGACCGACGCGTTTCGGTAGCGGACGCCAGCGCCTCTTTCCAGGCCGCTGTGATCGATATCCTGCGCGACCGCAGCCGCTTCGCCATGGGCCTGTTTCGGGCCGATTTCCCGGACGCCAATACGATGGTGGTCGCGGGAGGCGTGGCGGCCAATCAGGCGATCGGCGCGGCGCTGGCCCAATTGTGCGGAAGCGAGGATTTCATCCTCCGCGCCCCGCCGCCCAAACTCTGTACCGACAATGCGGCCATGATCGCCTGGGCGGGCGCGGAACGTCTTGCGGCCGGCGCGAACGGTGACGATCTCTCGATCTCGCCCAGGGCACGTTGGCCGCTCGCCGTCCGTTAGATGGTGGCGGCGATGGTCAGAAGGCCCAGCACGCCGGTCAGCGCGATGGCGGCAACATTGAAGATATCGGCGATGGTATTGTTCACCGTCTCGTCTTGCTGCGAAGTCTGGCTACGAAAGTTTTTGGTCATGTCGTGCTCCTTTGAAAGTCAAGTCTGATACGACTGGTTCGAAATTTCTTATTGCACTGCAATATATACTGCTGATGGTTGCTATTCAATGAAGCCAAGACATGCATTTTATGACTATCATGTGGCGAAAATAGTCGTTAACATATTGAAGTCATTGAATTCGCAATTAAATTGCGTTCAAACATGTATCTGCTGTGCAGTTGCAGCATGGAAGGGGTGCAAAGTTTGAAAATCGCCACCTGGAACGTCAATTCGGTGCGCCACCGCATCCAGCTGGTGGCCCGCTTCCTGCGCGATGAGCGGCCCGACGTGCTCTGCCTGCAGGAAACCAAGGTGATGGACGAGCTGTTTCCCAAGCTCCCCTTTCACAAGCTGGGCTACACGCACCAGGCCATTGCTGGCCAGAAGGCCTATCACGGCGTGGCGATCCTTTCGAAAACCCCGTTCCGCGAAGCCGGCGTCCAGGATTTCTGCCGCGAGGGCCATGCCCGACACATGGGCGTGACCCTGGCCAATGGCTTGGAACTGCATAATTTCTATGTGCCGGCGGGCGGCGATATTCCCGATCCCAAGGCGAATCCGAAGTTCGCCCACAAGCTGCATTTTCTCCAGGGCATGGAAAAATTCTTCGCGGCGCGCAAAGCGAAAAAAACCCATCCCGTCCTTCTGCTCGGCGATCTCAATGTCGCGCCGCAGGAGCATGATGTGTGGAGCCACAAGCAGCTTCTGAACATCGTCAGCCACACGCCGGTGGAGACCAAATTGCTGGGCGAGGTGCAGGCCGCGCTCGACTGGATCGATGCCACCCGCCACTTCATTCCGGCGGAAGAGAAAATCTATTCCTGGTGGAGTTATCGCGCCGCCGATTGGGAGGCCTCAGATCGCGGGCGCAGGCTGGACCATGTCTGGACCAGTCCGGGCCTGAAGGGCGCGCTGAAGTCACAGAGGATTTTGAAGAAGATGCGCGGCTGGCAGAAGGCCAGCGATCATGTGCCCGTGATCGTGGAGATCGACATATGAAATGGTCGCGCGCACGGGCGCGAATGCGCCCATTGATAAATAGGCGCCTCCGGCGCCGGGCGACTTCGCTGACGCTTCGCCGGCTCGTCGCTCCGTGAAACTAGCACTACTCCGGCACGGCCCCACAGAATGGAACGCTGCGGGAAAGATACAGGGTCATACCGACATTCCGCTCAGTGACGCGGGTCTGGCCAAAATGGCGGCGCTGCGCCTGCCCTTCGCGGTCAGCCGCGTCTATTCCAGCCCGCTGCTGCGCGTCCGGCAGACCATCCAGGCCTTGGCGCTGGGCGAAGCGGTTCTGGACGCGCGGCTGATGGAGCAATATTGGGGCCGGTGGGAAGGCCTGACCCGCGAGCAGATTTTCGCCCAGCATGGCGAGGACGCCTTTGTGAAAGCCGGTTCGCAGCGGGGCGAAGCCTTTCGTCCACTGGGCGGGGAATCCACCGGCGAGCTGCATGCCCGGGTTGGCGCCTTTCTGAAAGATGCCGCAAGCAGCGACGGCGATGCCGTGGCGGTGGCGCATCTGGGCGTGCTGCGCGCCGCTTATACCCTGGCGACCGGCTGGAACATGGGCGCGGCGATGCCAGCCGATCTGGATGTGTCGAAGATTCTGGTCCTGTCGCTGGGCGCAAACGGAACGCCGAAGATCGAAGCGCTCAATCTGGAATTTGTGTCCTTTTAGTCTCCATGGTCGGGCTTGACCCGCCCATCCAGTGCAACAAGCGCACCCGGGAATCTCTGGATGGCCGGCTCAAGGCCGGCCATGAAGAAATGAGGACTAACGCCAGAACGGTGTGAGTTTGCGGAACTTGCGATAACGCTTCAAAGCCTTGTGGATGACGCGCGGCGTCTGTGCCCCATACCAGCCCACCAGGGCGCCGGCGGCAAAACGCAGGGCGGAGTCATTTTCCTTTTTCACGCTCTTATTGTCTTCGGGGCGCAGCAGCTGGCCGATCACGGCACGGACATTGGCGGCATCGTTGAGATCGCCCAGATCGGCCTGCAACCCCCGCACTTGCTTGAGATAGCGTTGCACATCGCGCTTGGGATAGAGCGGAGCAAAGAATTCGGCGGTGTAGCGCAGCGTCTTGAGCGCGATGCGCAGCCGGTGCAAATCGCCTTCGTCCCGCGACCGGGCGGTACGGCCGCGCTTCTTCACCCGCGCAATCTGGCGATCCAGCATCCGCGAGGCCGTCCTGGGCAGGCGGCGCTGGCGGGTCAGCGGCAATTGCGACTGGGCCAGGCCCGCGACATCGTCGGTGAAAAGCTCAAAGGCGGGCGACTTGATGCAGGCGGCGGTGTCAGCCCAGGCCCCGTCGCGCGCCCGTTCCACCCGCGCGCGCAATTGCGCGAAACCTTCGGCGTCTTTCTCATGAGGTGGCGTTTCGAGAAACTTTCCGACAAACACATCCAGGTCGCGCGCCAGCGCCAGCCGCCCGGACAGGATCTTGGCGCGGCCGCGCAATTCCTCCAGCCATTCCTGGCCGAACTCCCGCCCGAAGGCGCCCAGCGCCACTTCCAGCCGGCGGAAGGCCACCCGCAATTGATGCAGGCCTTCCGCCGATCGTCCCACCCTCAGAATCGCGGCATTGGCGGTGATCTGGGCGAGGCAATCGGACAAGGCGGCGCGAAAGGCTTCCTCGGGCCGCATCGCGGCGGCGACATAGGCGGGCAGCGCCTTGACCGGCTGGGCCGGGCCGAGATTGCGGCGAGCGAGGGAATGAATGGTGACGCGGGGATCGTCCATGATTCAGATCGGCCGCGTGGGCAGGCCAGCTGCCGCCAGCGCCGCCTTTGCCTGCGCAATGCTGACTTCGCCGAAATGGAAAATGGACGCCGCCAGCACGGCGCTGGCATGGCCGCGTACCACACCGTCCACCAGATCCTGGACATTGCCCACGCCGCCCGAGGCGATCACCGGCACGACAACCGCATCCGCCACGGCACGGGTCAGTTCCAGGTCATAGCCCGATTTCACCCCATCGCGGTCCATGGAGGTGAGCAGGATTTCGCCCGCACCATAGCCGACCAGCCTTTTGGCATGTTCCACCGCATCGATGCCGGTGGGCTTGCGGCCGCCATGGGTGAAGATTGCATAGTTGCCCTTTTCGCCCTTCTTGGCATCAATCGCGGCGACGATGCACTGGCTGCCGAATTTCTCCGCCGCCTCCTTGACGAATTCAGGGCGCGAGACGGCGGCGGTGTTGATCGAAACCTTGTCGGCCCCCGCCAGCAGCAGCGCGCGGATGTCGTCCAGGGTGCGCACCCCGCCGCCCACCGTCAGCGGCATGAAAGAGACTTCCGCCGTGCGACGCACCACATCCAAGATCGTGCCGCGATTTTCGTGGGATGCGGTGATGTCCAGGAAGCAGAGCTCGTCGGCGCCCGCCTTGTCGTACAGGATCGCCTGCTCCACCGGATCGCCGGCATCGCATAACCCCTCGAAATTCACGCCCTTGACCACACGGCCATCCTTGACGTCTAGGCAGGGGATGATGCGGATCTTTAGCATGGGGATACTAGGAGCATTACATTCTGCCCTTTGCTATGGCGGCGATGTTCATCAGGGTGCGGCCTGTCACCGCTTCCGCGGGAACGCCGGTGGTGCGGGTCAATACTTCCGCTTCCAGCAGCATGTCCAGCGCCTCGCCCAATTTGTCGCTGTTCCAGCGCTGGGCCTGGGCCTTGAAGCCTGCTTGCCGCGAAAAATGTACCGGTGGGCGCAGACGCTTCATCACCGTGTCCAATGCCTCGCCGCGACTGGTGCTTTCGCGCGCCTGCAGCAGTTTCTGGAAATGCCCCATGGCGCTGCGGATCACCTGGGCCGGCTGGGTATCTGAAACCCAGAGCCGTTCCAGTTCGCGGTCCAGCTTTGCGAGGTCGCCGCCCGCCGCTGCGTCGCAGGCGCTTTCGCTGCGCGCTTCCGCCTCGTCGCCCATCACGGCGCGGACATCCTCGATCCCGACCTGCTTCTTGCCATGCATGTAGAGCAGCAGCTTTTCAATCTCCCGCCGCGTCACGCCGCGATCCGAGCCCAGCCGCGACACCGCATCTTCTAGCGCATCGGGCGCGATGGACAGGCCTTCGGCGCGCAGTGCATCACGCACCACATCGCCCAAATCCCGCGCCGAGTCCGGATAGCATTGAATGGCGGCGGCGCTCTTGTGGCCGTCGAAAATCTTGCGCAAGGCGCTGGTCTTTGCCAGATCGCCCGCCTCGATCACCACTAGGGCATCGCCCTTATGGTGGTCCATGAAGGATTCAAACAGCTCGGCCAGGTCGTTGCCCGCGCCGCGTATCCTGACCACCCGCCGGCCGCCCATCATTGAAATGGCGGCGGCTTCATCGGCCAGCCGCGCGGGGTCGCCCAGCAGGGCGGCTTCGTTCAAGTCCGCGACATTGAAGGGATCGGTCAAATCGGGCGCCACGGTCTTGAGCAGCTTTTCGGCGCGTTCCTGCACCAAGCCCGCATCGGGACCATAAACCAGCGCCAGCATCAGCCCCTTGGGGGGCGCGGTGACATAGCGATCGGCTTCGTGATTCTTGACGATCATCTGCGTCGCCGGAACCAGGCACCAAGTTCCAGCCGGATGCGTTCGGCCAGATCCTGCGCCGCGCGCTTGCCGGAATCCTGTTCGGCAACCACGGTGGCATAGGGTGATTGCACCACATTGTAGGAAGACAGCTCGCTCTGTCTGCCCTGGTGGAGCACCGTGCCGCCCGCATCGCTCAGGACATAGCGGGCTTCCAGCCAGTTGTTGTAGCGGGTGATGGCGGCGTCGTTCTGCAGCGCAATGCCTTGGCTGGATTCGCTCAGGTTGATCTTGAGGCGATAGCGCTTTCCCGTCACCACGCCATCGGAGTTCAGGACATCAATCAGGCGGGTGCGCAGCTCAAAGCCGTTCCGTTCCGCGATGTCCTCGACATAAATGGAGGACAGTTCCGGCGCCAGGTTGCCGCCATACATAGGCTGGAAACCGCAACCCGAAAGCAGGATGCCAAGCGCAGCAAGAGCCGCGATCCGGATCATGCGACGATATTGACGATACGATTGGGAACGACAATCACTTTTTTGGGCGCCTTGCCTTCCAGCGACCGGATCACGCCTTCGTCCGCCAGGGCGGCGGCTTCCACTGCCTTGCTGTCGGCATCCTTGGCCATACTGATCTCGCCGCGCCGCTTGCCATTGACCTGAATGGCGATGGTGACAGAATCCGATGCCGTCAGGGCCGGATCATATTTGGGCCAGGGCGTTTGCACCACCAGTTCGGCATGGCCCAGCGCCTGCCAGCAGCTTTCCGCGAGATGCGGCATCATCGGGGCCGCCAGCAACACAATGGTTTCCAGCGCCTCGCGCCGGGCGGAGGCATCGGCCTTGTCGGCGGCCCCGATGGCATTTGCCAAAGTGTAGAGCTGCGCCACAGCGCGGTTGAAACGCAGATTTTCCAGATCGCCGGTGACGGCGGCGATAGCCCTGTGGGTCGCCTGGCGCAAGGTTTTCGACGCTTCATCGTTAGCGGTGACCGGCGCACCGACCGACGGCAATCCTTCGCTTTCGGTGGCTAGCCGATAGATGCGCTGCACGAAGCGCCAGCAGCCTTCGGCGCCGGCATCGGTCCATTCGATGTCGCGTTCCGGTGGAGTGTCCGACAGCATGAACCAGCGGATCGTGTCGGCGCCGTAATCGGCGATGATGGTTTCCGGCGCAATCACGTTCTTTTTCGACTTGGACATCTTTTCGGATGCGCCAATCGCGACTTCCGTGTCCGTGCCCAGGAAAAACGCCTTGCCATCGCACTTCTCGATTTCATCCGGCGTCACCCAGCTGCCATTCGCATCCTTGTAGGTCTCGTGGCAGACCATGCCTTGCGTGAACAGGCCGGCGAAAGGTTCGGGCTCGCGCACCAGGCCCAGCTTGGACATGGCGCGGGTGAAATAGCGCGCATAAAGAAGATGCAGGATGGCGTGCTCGATGCCGCCGATATACTGGTCCACCGGCATCCAATAATCAGCGGCCTGTTTGTCCACCGGCGTGTCGGCATAGGAATTGGTGAAGCGGATAAAATACCAGGACGAATCCGCAAACGTATCCAGCGTATCGGTGTCGCGCACCGCCGCGCCCTTGCAGGCCGGACAAGCGGTGGTCTTCCAGGCGATGTCAGCGTCGAGCGGATTCCCCTTGACGTTGAAGTTGATGATCTCGGGCAGCTTGACCGGCAACTGGTCCAGCGATACCGGCAACACGCCGCATTTTTCGCAATGGACCATCGGGATGGGACAGCCCCAGGGCCGCTGGCGCGACACCAGCCAGTCGCGTAGGCGGTAATTCACCGTGCGTTTACCGATGCCGTCTTTTTCCAGACGCGCGGCGACTTCCGCCTTGGCCTGTTCCACCGTCATGCCGTCCAGGAAACGCGAATTTGCCAGCTTTCCCGGGCCGACATAGGCTTCGGTGCCGACATCAAAGCTCTTGGGATCAGCGTCCGACGGCACCACCACCGGCGTCACGTTGAGTTTGTATTTGCGGGCGAAATCCAGGTCGCGCTGGTCATGCGCCGGGCAGCCGAAGATGGCGCCGGTGCCGTAGCCCATCAGCACAAAGTTGGCCACCATCACCGGCAGCTTCCAGTTCGGATCGAACGGATGCGCCGCGGTGAGGCCGGTATCAAAGCCCAGCTTCTCGGCCTTTTCGATTTCCGCTTCCGCCGTGCCGGTCATACGGCATTCGGCGATGAAGGCTTCCAGTTTCTTGTCCTGGGCCGCCAGCTCCTGGGCCAGCGGATGATCGGGCGACAGGGCCACGAAAGACGCGCCGAACAAGGTGTCGGGGCGCGTGGTGAAGACGTCGAGCCCGGTGTTGTTCGACAGTTTGAACTGGAAGCGCAGGCCTTCGCTGCGACCAATCCAGTTCTTCTGCATGGTGCGGACTTTTTCCGGCCAGCGGTCCAGCGTGTCGAGGCCCGCCAACAACTCGTCGGCAAAACCGGTGATCTTGAAAAACCATTGCGACAGCTTGCGGCGCTCGACGATGGCGCCGCTGCGCCAGCCGCGCCCGTCAATCACCTGCTCGTTGGCGAGCACGGTCATATCCACCGGATCCCAGTTCACATCGGCTTCGCTGCGATAGACGAACCCGGCCTTGTAGAAATCCAGAAACAGCTTTTGCTGCTGATGATAATATTCCGGATCGCAGGTGGCGAATTCGCGGCTCCAGTCGATAGACAGCCCCATCATCTTGAGCTGTTCGCGCATCGCCGCGATATTTTCGTAGGTCCAGTCGCGCGGGGACACACCCTTGTCGCGCGCCGCATTTTCCGCCGGCAGCCCGAACGCATCCCAGCCCATGGGGTGCAGCACGTTATAGCCCTGGGCGCGGCGGAACCGGGCGATGACGTCGCCCATCGTGTAGTTGCGGGTATGGCCCATATGGATGCGCCCCGACGGATAGGGGAACATCTCCAGCACATAATATTTGGGCTTGTCGGATTGGAAGGGCGTCGCAAAAAGCGCGCGGGCATCCCATTCCTGCTGCCAGTGTTTTTCCGATTCCTTGGCGTTGTAACGCGCCATGCCTCGGGCCCTAGTTGACGGTGACGCTGGCGAGACGCAGTTCGCGGGCCCGGGTCAGGATGGCATCTTCCAGCTTGTGCGCGGTATCCGGGCTGGGTTGGGCCTCGGCCCAGGTGGCACCGTTGCGGATCTGGCGGAACACCACAACCTTGAGCCCGTCGGCGCGCAGGGTGCGGTCCATGATGTAGACGGTTACCTTTAGCCGCTCATCCGGGCTGGCTGGCGCGACATACCATTCGGAAATGATGACGCCGCCGAACGGATCGGCCGAGACCAGCGGCAGGAAGAGCAATGTGTCCAGCGAGGCATGCCAGAGGAAAGAGTTGACCCCCAGGGTCATGCGGGTCGAGGCGCTGACGATGCCGCCGGTACCGGTGTCCATCTCCCGGGTACCGTCATTGGAAGAGCCGCAGCCGGCCAGAACCAGCGCACACAACAGGGCAGGCAGAACTCGCATAGATGTCATTTTCCCAGGGTCTAAAGGCACAGGGCCGAAAGGGCTTATAGCGGCGGGGCCGAATTGGCGCAACGTATTGCGGCTTGCCCGCAAGCGGCAATTTTTGCTTATGCTGGAATGACTTAGAGCCGGGGCTCATTGCATTTTCGTAAGACAGGACGATTGCGGGACGGGAGCACTGACGGTAGGCCTTGCTGCCAGCGGCCCGTTCAGACCAATAGCGAGATCGCCGCGATGCCGCTGAAGGCGGGGGCGAGTAAGGCGGCATTGCGCGGCGTGACGCCGCCCAGAGCATAGACCGGCACCATCCCATGCTGCGCGATGAAGGCGGCCCGCACCGGCGTCAGGATGGCCGCGCCCTTATGGCTGGTGGTGACAAAGACCGGTGACAGAAAAACCGCGTCCAGTTCGCGTACATGCATCAGCGGGCGCAGCGAATGTGCCGACGCGGTGATGATCCAGTCGGGATGACGCACACGCCAGTGCATCGCCTCGCGGATACGCACCTCGGGCAGATGCAGGCCCGCCGCGCCAATATCTGCCGCCAGTTCAGGATCGTCGGCAATCAGCAGCGGCGCGATACCCTGCAGACGGTACGCCAGCGCGGCGCGCTTCCTGGCATCGCGGCTGCGCACCACCACCAGACCGCCGCGCGGCAGGCGCGCCGCCGCACTGGCCCAATCGGCCTTGCGGTCATCGGTCATCAGCACCAGCGGCATCTCGTCATTGAGACCCGCCTGACGCCTTGCTAGGTTCGCGGCCATGAACATTCCGGAAAATCTGGCGGCCATATTGGCCCGCATCGCGCTCGCGCGAAAGGCCGCGGCCGCACCCGCCCCCGCAACAAGGCTGGTGGCCATCGCCAAGACGATACCGGAAGACGGCATCCGCGAAGCGCTGGGGGCAGGTCAACGCCTTTTCGGTGAAAACCGTGTGCAGGAGGCGCAGAAGAAATATCCGGCGTTGAAAACGGATTTTCCCGATCTGGAATTGCATCTGGTCGGGCCGCTGCAGAGCAACAAGGTGCGCGAGGCGGTGGCGCTGTTCGATGTGATCCAGACCCTGGATCGCGAAAAGCTGGCCGACGCAATGGCCGCCGAACGTGACAAAACCGGCAAATGCCCGCGCCTGCTGGTACAGGTCAATACCGGCGAGGAGCCGCAAAAGGCAGGCGTGCTGCCGCGCCAGGTGGCATCGTTGATTTCCGCCGCGCGCGAAAAGAATCTGCCGGTGGAAGGCCTGATGTGCATTCCGCCCGCCGCCGACGATGCCGCACCGCATTTTGCCTTACTCGCCAAGCTGGCACGCGACAATGGGTTGCAGAATCTCAGCATGGGCATGAGCGGGGATTTCGAACTGGCGGTAAAATTCGGCGCGACTCATGTGCGCGTCGGGACAGCCATCTTCGGTACGCGCGCGGTAGACGATCAGACGATCTGAATCGTATCACCGGGCTGGAGCTGCTCCAGCGCCGCCAGCGCGTCCTGATATTGGAGCGCCACGCAACCATGGGTGTGGGAATAATCGCTGCGCGCCAGGTGCAGAAAGATGGCACTGCCCTTGCCGACCACCACCGGATCGTCGTTATAGCCCAGCACCAGAACCAGGTCATAAAGATGATCGTCTCGCCACATAGTCTCGGCACTGGCGGGATAAGGCAGCTTCACCAGCCGGTTGTAGTTGGGATCACCCGGCGTATCGCACCAGCCATCGTCCTTTTCAATCGCGCGCGTCGGCAAGACGGTATCGGGTTTTGCGATTCGGTCGGCGCGATAGAAAATCTCGCGCAAGGCAAAGGTCCCGCGCGGCGTAATGCCGTCGCCTTCGCCGCCCTTGACGGCAATGCCGCCAGGACCGATGGCGCAAGCGCGCTGGCCTGCGCCCCAATCCAGCCATGCGCCGTCAGCGGCGGAGATGACAGTCAGTTTCATGTTAGGATGATAGCCTCAGTTGAGGCTGGCGATAACCGGGGTATAGGGCGCCGTCATGGCCATGCTGCGGCGATAGGCATAAAGTGCGCGGTTGGTGATGTCGCTGCTGACGCCCTTGGCCGACAAGGCGCTGGTCAGCGCCAGGATGTCGAGCGTATCGGGCGCCGCCGAAGCGACATCGATAATGGGCAGGCTGGGCAGTTCGCCTGACGGCAGGGACTGTTTGGGCGTGATGGAAACCGCTGCCGCCAGGGTGCTGGGCGCATCCTTGCCATCGATCCAGCCCGTCACCGTGTTTTTGATGCTGGCCAAGCTGGTGTTCGTATCGTCACCATCGTCGAACCAGGCCATCACTGTGTTTTTGACGCTCTTGCCGGTAATGGCTTCAAAAGCGACATCGGCGACGGCGGTGACCGCGCCCCACATGCCGCCATACAGGGCATCGCCTGCGATCTTTTCCACCGCACCCAGCGGATCTCCGGTGGCTGCGCGATAGATGCTACCGATGATGGGCAGATGCTGCAGCGGATTGACCACGTCCAACAGGTGATCGAAGAAATCTTCTTCCTTGGCCACGCCCTTCACATCGGCAGTCTGAGAGCCCTTGATGTCCGCAACCGCCGCCGGCTTGGCGGTTTGCGCGCGCAGGGTGCCGTATGGCGGCATCGCCACCATCGTCTTGCGCACTGGGTCGTAGATCATCATCCCCCTGTCACGAAGCAAGCGCCACGCCAGAAGATTTTCCGCACTATTGCTGGAATTTTATGCAGGCGCGCCGCATGGATCCCGGCAAGATTTGCCGCCCCACGCGCGAGCGCGCTAGTCTGCGTCATCCCAAACCTCATAAAGCGAATCATGCCGAATACCGCTCGCATCCTTCTGGCAGAAGCCGACACGGTGCTGCGCGACAGCCTTGCCGAACAGCTTCAGCATGAGGGCTATGCGGTGGTGGCGGCGTGCAGTGGCGAAGACGCCGCCCATGCGGTGCACAGTGGCCCATTCGCCTTCGCCATTATCGGCCTGGAAAATGGGGGCGGCGTGGCCACCGATTTGCGCGCGGTCGGCCTGGCCTGTCCCGTGCTGCTGCTGGGCGATAGCGAAGGCGCGACCACGCAGGAAAGCCTAGCAAAACCGTTCCGCTTTTCCGCGCTGCTGGCGCGGCTGCGTGCCTTGTCCACCCACCATGCCGGCGGCGGCGACGCGGCGGTCAGGATCGGGCCTTATACCTTCCACCCGTCCGCCAAACTGCTGCAGGCCGGTGCCCGCAAGGTGCGGCTGACGGAGATGGAAACCAATATCCTCAAGTTTCTCCATGCCAATGCCGGGACCGTACCGCGCGAAATCCTGCTGCATGAAGTCTGGGGTTATGGCCCGGCGGTCGCCACCCATACCCTGGAAACCCACATTTACCGCCTGCGCAAGAAGATCGAGCGGGACCCGGCCCGGGCGCAGATCCTGCTTACCGAGGGCGGCGGCTACAGGCTTTCGGCGTGATTCTTTAATGGTCGCGCCGAACGGGCGCGGAGCGCCCCTTCAGATTAATAGCGCGCGAAGCGCGCGGGGCCCTCGCTCCCGCTAGGGTTGCTGGTCGCTCCGGGTTAATGGTCGCCCCCGCAAGGCCCATTAAGAAATTGTTTAACGCGCGTTAACACCTGGCTTCTAGAACAGCGGAATGGCAAGGCCCCCGTCCCGATCAGAACCGCCCCCCGCGCCCACTCCGCGCCGCCGGACGCGCGCGCCCAATCCCACTTCGCGCCCGACCTCGGCCCATGCCGATTCCGCGCCCCACCCGTCCAAACGCCGCGCCACATGGCCTTATGTGCTGGTGATGTTGGGGGCCTGGGCACTCATTTTTGGCGCACTGTTCTTCTCGCATTTCCTGTCCAATCTGCCCGATGTCGGCAACCTGATGGTCAGCGGCCCGTCGCAGGACATCACCATCCTGGATGACCGTGGCCGCCAGATCGCTCGCCGCGGCCTGACCCAGGGCCAGATGGTGAAGGCCGAAGACCTGCCCGATTACGTCTCCAATGCTTTCATCGCCGTCGAGGATCGCCGCTTCCGCAGTCATCTGGGCATCGATCCCATCGGCCTGGTGCGCGCCGCGATCACCAACATGGCGGCGGGCCGCGTGGTGCAAGGCGGCTCGACCCTTACCCAGCAGCTGGCGAAGAACCTGTTCCTCAGTCCGGGGCGCACCTATGAGCGCAAGGTGCAGGAAGCCATGCTGGCGGTGTATCTGGAGTCGCGATATTCCAAGAACCAACTGCTGACCCTGTATCTCAACCGGGTTTATTTCGGCGCCGGCGTCTATGGCATCGAAGCGGCGGCGCAGAAATTCTTCGGCAAGAACGCGAGCGAACTGGGCCTGACCGAAGCCGCCATGATCGCGGGCAGCGTCAAGGCGCCCGCCCGCTACAATCCGATTGCCGACACTGACGCCTCGCTGACCCGCGCCCGCATCGTGCTGCGCGCCATGCAGGATGTCGGATACATCGACGACGATACCCGCACCATGGCGCAGGCGACGCGGCCGCGCATCGTCCATGTCACCGGCACGCCGGGCGCTGGCTGGTTCGCGGACTGGATCGTGTCGCGCCTGTCCAACTATATCGGCGCGTCCGCCGAGCCGATCTTTGTCGAAACCAGTTTCGATCTGGCAACCCAGACTATGGCGGAACTCGCCGTCACGCGCGGGCTGGCCGGCGATGGTGAAGCCCTGAATGCCGGCCAGGCAGCGCTGGTGGCGATAACGCCGGATGGCGCGGTGCGCGCCATGGTGGGCGGCCGCAGTTATTCCGCTTCGACCTTCAACCGCACCACCGATGCGGTGCGCCAGCCGGGCAGCGCCTTCAAGCCCTTCGTTTATCTGGCGGCGCTGGAGCATGGCCATGTGCCGGAAGAAACCGTCAATGCCGCGCCGGTGAATATCAATGGCTGGAAGCCGCAGGATTACGAAGGCCGCTTCAAGGGCGAGATGCCGTTGATACAGGCCTTTGCGCAATCCTCCAACTCGGTCGCCGCCCAGCTCACCGCCGAAGTCGG
The DNA here is from genome assembly GCA_945860165.1 of Rhizobium sp. Q54. Lineage (GTDB taxonomy): Bacteria > Pseudomonadota > Alphaproteobacteria > Micropepsales > Micropepsaceae > Rhizomicrobium. Next base: position 72,587 of record CAMAPL010000002.1, on the reverse strand, counting down.
CCCGCACGAAGTGGCGCGCACCGCGCGGCGGCTCGGCATCTCGTCGCCGCTGATGGAAGTCTCGTCGCTGGCGCTGGGCACCTCGGGCGTGACACCGCTGGAACTGACCGGCGCCTATGCGCCCTTCGCCAATGGCGGCATCGCGGTCGAACCGTTCGGCATCCTGAAAATCCGTACCAAGGCCGGAAAAATCCTGTACCAGCGCACTCCGCCCGGCAGTGATGCGGTGATGAGCGCCAATAACAATATCCAGATGACGCGGCTGATGATGGAGACGCTGGTCAGCGGCACCGGCAAGGCGGCGCGGCTGGAAGGCCGCGATACTGCTGGCAAGACCGGCACCACCCAGGATTTCCGCGATGCCTGGTTCGTGGGCTTCACTGCCGATCTGGTCTGCGGCGTGTGGATCGGCAATGACAACAATGCCCCGATGCTCAAGGCGACCGGCGGCGGCTTGCCGGCGCGCATCTTCAAGACCTTCATGGAGAATGCCGGGCATGCCATGCCGTCGCGGCCGCTGATCGGCACCACCCTGGTCGCGTCGGCTCAGCAGAGCGTAGTCCAGGACGCTCTGGAGCCAGAAGATACGCCAAAAAAACCCGACGCCTTCCAGCGCATCCTCAACGGGTTGTTCGGCGGCTAGCCCGTTACGGCTTTGTATCTCTGAAGTTCGCGGCCATTCAGCTTCAACCAGTTTTGCGGCATGTCCAAATTGGGCACCAATTCGCGCACATGCGCCCAGAAGCGCGGGCTGTGGTTCATTTCGCGCAAATGCGCGACTTCATGCGCCACCACATAATCCAGCACAAAATCTGGCGCCAGAATCAGCCGCCAGGAAAAGGACAACGACCGCGCCGAAGAACAGGAGCCCCAGCGGCTGGCAGTATCACGCACCGTGATGCGCGATGGCTTGACGCCCGCCCGCGCGGCATGGGCCAGCGCCCGCTCCTCGAACAAGGCGCGAGCCTCGCGCTTGAGAAAATCCAGCACACGGCGCGAGGCATGGGCTTCACGCCCCCGCACCCAGATGATTCCGTCTTCGCGCCAGACCGGGGCGGGACCGCGCGCGATGGCGCGGATTTCATGGGGATGTCCGCGAAAGAGAATGACCTCGCCGGGCTTGAGCGCGACAGATCCCGGCACCTTGGCAAGCTGGCCCGAGATCCAGTCGGTTTCGCCGCGCGCGAAATCCAGCGCCACGGCCAGGCCGCGCCGCGTCGGCGCGATGACGCTGACTTCGCCGGTGGCCGGATTGACCTTGACGATCATGCGCCGCGCGCGCGGGTTGAGGCGGACCCGCACTTCGAGCATCCGTCCTGCGACCTTGAGGAGTCCGTGGCTGGGCAGGGCTTTTCTCTTGAACAACTTAAGCAACAACGGGTGATGCCTCGCGCGATGATATGTTATATGTAACGCGGATCGCTCGCTGACCGAAGAAGTTTCGTCGTCATGATTCTTGATACACAAATTGCACGATTGATGGGCGCAGTGGCGCTGGCCTTGCTGCTGGGCGCGCTGGGCTTTCAGTATCTGAGCCACCTGCCCCCGTGCGAGATGTGCCATTGGCAACGCTGGCCGCATATCGCCGCCGCCGTGATCGGATTGCTGGGTACGTCTGTATGGAAATGGGACGCGCGCGCCCTGACGGTGCCGGTCATTGTGCTGGTGGCCGTGCTGGGCCTTGTGATCGCCAAGCCCTGGCCGATGTGGCCTTACATCGCAGTCGTGACCACCCTGCTGGCGGGCCTGGCCGCAACACAGAAAGACATGCGCGGGCTCGTGCTGCTGGCGATAGTCCTGGTGGCGGTATCGGGTTTGATCGCCGCCTATCAGACCGGCATGCAGGCCGGACTGCTGCCCGGGCCGGATGCCTGTTCGGTGGCCAAGCCCTATATCGTCGGCAGCGGCGATCCCGATCCGCAGATTAGTTGCAACGCGGTGACCTGGAGCCTTTTTGGCCTGTCGCTGGCCGCTTACAATGCCATCTTCTCGCTGGGCGCAGCGGCAATCGGCACGGTCCTGCTGCTGCGGAAGCGCGCATGACCCGCAAGCCCAAGCCCCCCTCTCCCGGAAATGGCGCCCCTGATATCGAAGCGATGATCCGGGTGGATCATGCCGGGGAATATGGCGCGGTGCGCATTTATGAAGGCCAGCTTGCGGTGCTGCGACGGCGCCAGGGCACCGAACGCAGCGTCGCAACCATTGCGCACATGGCCGAGCAGGAACAGCGGCATCTGAAGACCTTCGACAAGATGATCAATGAGCGCCGGGTGCGACCCACGGCGCTGGAGCCGGTGTGGCGCATCGCCGGGTTTGCGCTGGGGGCGGCCACTGCCGCGATGGGCGAGAAGGCCGCCTTCGCCTGCACCGCCGCGGTCGAGGAAGTGATCGATGAGCATTACGCCGCCCAGATCGCGGCCCTGGAAGACGGCAAGGACCCCGCCCTGAAATCCGCCGTCGAGGATTTTCGTGCCGACGAAGCCGCCCATCGCGACACCGCGCTGGCGGCAGGCGCCGAGCAGGCGCCGGGCTACAAGCTGCTCAGCGAAACCATCAAGGCCGGCTGCCGTATCGCCATCAAGCTGTCGGAGCGAATCTGAGCCTACGCCTCCAGCACGCTGTCCCAATACAAGTAGTCCGCCCAGCTTTCGTGCAGGTAATTGGGCGGAAACTTGCGCCCATGCTCGCGCAACTCGATCACGGTGGGCTGATGCGGGCGGATACGCGGATGCATCTTGGCCTGGTTGGGCATGCGCCCGCCCTTGGACAGATTGCAGGGCGAACAGGCGGTGACGACATTCACCCAGGTGGTGCGGCCGCCTTTGCTGCGCGGGATCACGTGATCGAAGGTGAGGTCCTTGGGATCGCCGCAATACTGGCATTCGAACTGGTCGCGCAGGAAAACATTGAACCGGGTGAAAGCGGGGCGGCGCGCGGGACGGATATAGGTCTTGAGCGACACCACCGAGGGCAGCTTCATCTCGAAGCGGGCCGAGTGCACCACCCGGTCATATTCCTCAAGAATGGTAACCCGCTCCAGGAACACCGCCTTGATGGTGTCCTGCCAGGACCAGAGTGAGAGGGGATAATAGCTCAGGGGCCGGTGGTCGGCGTTGAGCACCAGCGCCGGGCAATTGCCGGAGGTCACGGCTAACACGGAAGAAATTCCCTGAAGGCAATTCTCCTTTGCCTCGACTTTAGTGCCAAGCGCCTGAATTGCTCAAGAGGCTAGCCGATTCGCTATGACGGTTTGCAGACACAGCGTGTCTCGCCGGATGTTTTCAACAGCCCGCGGAAGGCCTGATCGAGGAATTGGCCGGCCAGGCTGAGGCCGCCCGGGTCGATGCCATGCCCCGTGCGGCGCGCCAGATGCCACTGCACCGACGCGCCGGAAAGCCCCAGCTGCGTGGCGGCCATGAACAAGGCCTGGGGCGGGATCACCTGGTCGCTGTCGCCATGGGTCAGGAGAATGGGCGGATAAGGCGCGGAGGCTTCCGGCGGCGGCGCCGGCAGCATCCCGGAAAAACCCACGATCGCGGCCGGCTTCACCTTGCGGCGCAGGCCCACATGCAAGGACAGCATGGTGCCTTGCGAAAATCCCGCCAGCGCCAGATTTTCCGGTGGGATTCCCAGCCGCGCCAGTTCGGCGTCGAGATACTCTTCCAGCACCGGTCCCGCGACTTCGACACCTTTCTGCATCTCGTGCGGATCGATGCGCGAAATGGGAAACCATTGAAAACCGGGCGCGCCGGGGACACGTGAGGGCGCGTTGGGCGCGGCAAAGGCCACGGTCGGCAGCAGCCCCTGCCAGTGCGCCGCCAGGCCGATCAGGTCGTTGCCATCGGCGCCATAGCCATGCACCAGCACCACCAGATGGGTGGCGGGACCGCGCGCGGGCGGCAAATTGGGACCGGAAAGTGCCATGTGCGTTTCTATGCGTTAGACTCGAAGGCGACCGCGAACCCGAGGCAAAGCCGAGGGTCTCGCGGCGCGACCATAGGAAAAGCATGATTGTCACAAGGTTCGCACCCAGTCCAACCGGGCTTTTGCATCTGGGCCATGCCCTGGCCGCCATCACCGCCCATGAGAGCGGTGACGATTTCCTGCTGCGCATCGAGGATATCGACAAGGGCCGCAGCCGCGACAAGTTCATCGAGTCGATTTTCTTCGACCTGAAATGGCTGGGCCTGAGTTGGGACGAGCCGTCCCTGCGCCAGTCCACCCGCATGGGCGCCTATGCCGATGCGCTGGTGAATCTGAAGGCGCGCGGCCTAGTCTATCCGTGTTTCTGCACCCGCGCCGAAATCGCGCAGGAAATCGCCCGCGCCGACGAGGCGCCGCACTTTATTCTAGTGGCCCCTACGGGGCCGGGGCCGGAAGGTCCTCTCTATCCCGGCACCTGCCGCGCGCTGTCGCCGGAAGAAGGCTTGCGCCGGATGGGTGGTAGCGAAAGCTATGCCCTGCGGCTGGATGTGGCCAAGGCGGCCGTCCTGACCGGGCCGCTGACATTCAACGAGCACGGCCATCGCCATCCCGTCGATCCGATGCGCTTCGGTGACATCGTGATCGCGCGCAAGGACATGCCGACCTCGTACCATCTTGCCGTCGTGGTGGACGATGCGCATCAGCAGATATCGCTGGTGACCCGCGGCGAAGACCTGCTGCCTGCCACCCATGTCCAACGATTGCTACAGGCCCTGCTCCACCTGCCCGAACCATCCTATGCCCATCACCCGCTGGCGCTGGATGAAACCGGCAAGAAATTCTCCAAGCGCGATTGCGCGGTCACGCTTCAGTCGTTACGGGAAGCGGGCCTGACCCCCGCCGACATCCGCGCCCGAATCGGAATTTAAGAACCGCCTTCTATCAGGTCGCGCAGATAGGCGACGTAATCCTCAAAGGCGCGGCGGCCCTGCTTGCTCAGCCGGACACGGGTGCGCGGTCGGTTTTCGGAGAAGTCCTTTTCCACCGCGACATAACCGGCCCCCTCCAGGGTCTGGATATGGCCGCCGAGGTTGCCTTCGGTGGCATCGACAAGTTTGCGCAACCGCACGAACTCGATTTGCTCGTCGGCCGGCAAGGCCTTGAGCGCCGCCATGATCTTCAGACGCACCGGCTGATGGATGAGATTGTCGGGCTGGTCCATCTCAGGCCTTCCGCATCCACAGGCCCGTCAGCAACAGCGAGCCGCCGCCCACCAGCGCCATCCAATGGAAGAAATATTCGCGCAGATAGAAATAGGCGACCTGCGTCGACGCGCCCATGAAGACGCCGATCAGAATGTAGCGCAGGCCCAGCCACAGGCCAATGGCGGTGTAGATCGCCGCGAACAGCAGCGGGAAATAGTCCCCGATCTGAATATCGGTGGGATGCCATATCGCGAACAGCGCGCCTATCCGCTAGGACTTGCCGGGCCGGCGCGCATTCTGTCTACGGTCGATCAACACGCTGGCCAGCGCACCGGCCATGCTGATGACCATCCACCACCAGCCCATCCACATCCAAGCGGGATGGTCGATGGGAAACAGACCTTCGGCGCCATAGCCCAGTAGCCACACCACGCCCCAGACAAAGCAGTAAGGCGCGCTCTGGCTGTAGCTGTAAGCCTCGAAACTGCGGCGCTCGGTGGCATCAGCCTCTTTCAAGGCTTGAGCGGCTTGTTCGGCGCTGATCATGGTCTGCCCCCCCTAAGTTCCAGACTACTCTGTCATGCAGAGTTATCTATGTCAACAGGATTTTCCTCCCCGGATTTGACGTGTTACTTGCGCAGCCATGTCCGATGTTCTGGATCGCCTGTTCGCCACCATCGCCGCCCGCAAGGGCGGGGACGCCAGCCAGTCCTACACCGCCAAGCTGCTGGCGGCGGGGGTGGAGAAATGCGCCGCCAAGTTCGGCGAGGAAGCCACCGAAACGGTGATTGCCGCCATCCAGCAGGACAAGGCCGAGCTGGCCAAGGAATCCGCCGACGCCCTCTATCACCTGCTGGTGCTGTGGGCGGCCAGCGGCATCACCCCGGACGATGTCTATGCGGTGCTGAGGGCTCGCGAAGGCCAGTCGGGACTGTACGAGAAAGCCAGCCGCAAGGGTTAAGCCCGCGCCTACTCTTTTTGGGATTCTTCTTCGGCGAGACTCTTGACCAGATCCAGCATGCGCTTGCGCACGCGAACATCCTTGATTTTCATGAAGGCCAAAGCGAGCTGCAGCCCTTCGCCGCTGGAAACGAATTCCATCACCGGCGGCGTGCCTTCCGGCTCCTGGCCGGATGCGGCGACGCCTTCATAGAAGAAATCCACCGGCACATTGAGGATGCGTGACACTTCATACAGGCGGCCCGCGCCGATGCGGTTGACGCCCTTTTCGTATTTCTGCACCTGCTGGAACGTCAGGCCCAGCAGGTCGCCCAGCCGTTCCTGACTCATGCCGATTAGCATGCGCCGGATGCGCACACGATTGCCGACCTGGATATCGATGGGGTTGGTCTGCTTCTTGAGCACGCCGCCACTCAAATCAATTCGCGCGGGAACTTGCCTCATCTATCGTCCGGCGAAAACAACTAATTTTCATTCTCAGCGCGATTGTTATTTGCGTGCCAACATAAATGCGGCAAACGCGCCGGTAACCAATAGCAACAAGAAAATGAGATCGCCAAACCGCGCATAAAGTGTTTGCGGCAATGCAGCGGGAAGGCGTGTGTCTACGATGCCGGCCTGATTGAGCGGCAGAGGCGCACGCAGCTGCCCCAGGGGATCGATCAAGACGCTGATGCCGGTGTTTGCGGCACGCGCGATGGCAAGGCCCTCTTCGATGGCGCGCGTGCGGGCGATCAGCAGATGCTGGCGCGGCCCGGCCCAGGGCCCGAACCAGGAATCATCGGTGATATTGACGAACCAGCCCGGCCTTTGTGCCTTGGGGTCGGTGACCGCATGCGGAAAAATCACCTCAAAGCAGATCAGCACCGATATCGGCGGGGCGCCGGCCGCCGCCAGCAGCTTGGGGCCATCGCCGCTGGAAAAGCCGCCGCCCGTGGTCAGCTTGGTGACGCCGAGGCTGCCCAGCAGCTTGGCGAAAGGCACATATTCGCCGAACGGCACCAGATGAAATTTGTCATACACAACAGGCAGCGCGCCGCCAGGACCGAACAGGTAGAGGCTGTTGTAGAAGAACAAGCCATCGCCGGCCCGGTCGATCCGGTCCGACCCGGTCATCAGGGTCTGGCCGCGCGCCGTGAACAGCGCAATCTGGTCCAGGGCGCTAGGCACCCGCGCCACGGGAAAGCCGGTGGCGGCTTCCGGCCAGATGATATGGGTGGGCCTTCCCGTCACCGCATTGGCAGGGCGGATGCTCAGCTCCATCAGCCGCTGCCAGTTGCGCATCGTGAACTGGCGGGCATATTTCTCCCGCTGAGGGATGTTGGGTTGTACCAGCCGCAGCGATACACCCGGAATGTCAGTGATTGTTGTGGATGCCACCCGATGCGCGCCAAAGCCCCATAACGCGGCGAACAGCAGCGCGCAGGCAGCCGGCACGTGCCAACGCTTCTCGGTCAACTCCGCCAGCGAACCGCCCAGCAGGATGGTGAGAAAAGACAGGCCATAGGCGCCCATCAGGCTGGCCGCCTGCAGCACGCCCAGCGATGCGCCCCAGCCATAGGCTGACAGATTCCACGGAAAGCCCGTGAAGATATGGCCGCGCAGCCATTCGGCGGCGGCCAGTATCACCGCGAATACAAAAACGCGCGCCGGACCGTCCTGCCAGAAATAGGCGGCCAGGCCGCAGGCCAGGGCGCCGAACAGCGCCAGTCCCGCCGGCAGCGACACCAGCGCGAACGGCATCTGCCAGAGATGCGCGGACGGATCGATCATGAAGGCAAAGCCGATCCAGTGCAGGCCGACAAGAAACTGCCCGAAGAAAAAAGCCCAGCCCGCGGACATGGCGCGGTGCACCGGTCTGGGGCTGGCATCGGCGCCATCGATCAGCAGCACCAAGCAGCCATAGCCGATCAGCAGCGCAGGAAAGAAACTCAGCGGCGCGAAGCCGGTGGCCGAAACGGCGCCCATGGCAAACGCCAGCAACAGGCGCCGCCATCCCGTGAGGACCCGCACCCCCGCTCCCATGCGCGCCAGAAAACTCATTCCGGTTTTTTGGGCAGCTTGACGCGCAACCGGCGCACGCGGCGCGGATCGGCTTCGAGGATCTGGAATTCATACCCGCCGGGATGGGCGACGATCTCGCCGCGCTGGGGCACGCGCCCCAGCAGCGACATCACCAACCCGCCCAAACTGTCTATGTCCTGCTCGCTGTCGGCGACTTCCAAGTCGTGGCCGGTATGGGTCTTGAAATCATCCAAGTCCATGCGCGCATCGGCGATGATCCCATCGCCATCGGGCTTGAGGATGACGTCGGCATCGTCATGCTCGTCGGCAATATCGCCCACGATTTCCTCGATGATGTCTTCAATCGAAACCAGCCCGTCAGTGCCACCATATTCATCGATCACCAGCGCCAGATGTGTATGGGTCGCCTGCATCTTCAGCAGGAGATCGAGCGCGCGCATCGAAGGCGGCGTGAAAAGGATGGGCCGCCGCAGCTTGACGATGGTGGTGGGCGACAGGCGGTAGGCCTCATCGTCCTGCGCGTTAAGATGCGCCAGAACATCTTTCACATGCACAAGGCCGGTGGGATCATCCAGCGTGCCGCGATAGACCGGCAGGCGCGAATGCTGCGCCTCTCGGAACAGCTGCACCAACTCGCCGAGCTTCATGCTTTCATCCACGGCGATGATTTCAGCGCGCGGCACCATCACGTCACTCAGCCGCAGCTCGCCGAACCGCAGCAGGTTGCCCAGCATCACCCGTTCCTGGGCCGATAAAGCGGCCGATTCGCGGTCACTCTCCTCGATCACCTCTTCCAGGCTTTCGCGCATCGCCATCGACGAGGAATTCTGGCCGGTGAGGGCGTGGATAAGCCGTTTGAGAAGCGGGGTGGGTTCGCTCATGGCGACGTCACGTAGGGATCGGCAATGCCGAGCCGCTTGAGAATCTTCACTTCCAGCGGCTCCATCGCCTTTGCGTCCTTTGGGCGTTCATGATCATAACCCGCCAGATGCAGAACGCCATGCACCACCAGATGGGTGGCGTGGTCGGCAAACGTCTTCCCGGTGGTCTTGGCTTCTTTTTTGGTCACGCCGTAGGCGATAGCGATGTCGCCGCGATAGTCGCCCTGACTGGGGAAGGACAGGACATTGGTCGCCTTGTCCTTGCCACGGAAGTCACGATTGAGCGCCCGCAGCTTCTTGTTGTCCGCCAGCAGGATGGAAAAGCCGCCTTTGAGCCTGGCGCTCTGGCGCGCACTGTCCGCGGCCCTGAGCAGCTTCACCTGGAGGCCCCGATGTGAACGCCAGTTCTGGTCTTCGACCACCAGCGTGATCCCGCTCATGATTTGCCGCCGCGATTATAGGCGGCAACGATGCGCGCGACGAGGGGATGGCGCACCACGTCTTTTTCGGTGAACCGCGTCACGCCGACGCCTTCGACCCCTTCCAGGAAGGCCAGCGCCTCATTCAGGCCCAGAGCCGCGCCGCCCGGCAGGTCGCTTTGCGAGGTATCGCCGGTCACGACCATGTGGCTGTCTTCGCCCAGCCGCGTCAGCGCCATTTTTATCTGCGCCGGGGTGGTGTTCTGCGCCTCGTCCAGGATGACAAAAGCGCGGCTGAGGGTACGGCCGCGCATGAAGGCCAGCGGCGCCACTTCGATCACGCCCTGCTCGATCAACCGCCCGGCGGCATCACCCAACACATCGAACAGCGCGTCATAAAGCGGTCGCAGATAGGGATCGATCTTTTCTTTCAGGTCGCCCGGCAGGAAGCCCAGCCGTTCGCCCGCTTCCAGGGCGGGACGCGACAGGATGATCCGCTCGACGCACTTGTCATGCAGCATATGGGCGGCGAAGGCAGCGGCGAGATAGGTCTTGCCGGTACCGGCAGGGCCGATGCCGAACACCAGCGGATGCTGGCGCATCATCTCCAGATAGGCCGACTGCACCGGAGAGCGCGGCCGCACCGCGCGCGATGACGCGGTCTTGATCGCGCCCGGTGCGTGGCGGCGGGCCTCGTTGGTAAAGCGGATTTCCGCATCAACTTCCGCCAGGGTGACGCTTTCGCCCGCTACCAGCCGCTGGTACAGCGCGCGCAGGATGGCGCCGGCGCATTCGCGGTCCTTGCCTTCAACCGCCACCAGATTGCCGCGCATGTCGATGCCGACATTCAGCTTCTGCTCCAGCAGCGCGAAATGCTTGGCATGCGGGCCGGAAAGGCCGCGCAGCAGCTTGTTGTCCGGAAATTCCAGGGTCGTGACAGGCGTCTTCCTGACGCTCAAGCCAGAACCCCGTGCAGGCTGTTGGCGGTGCGCCGCTCGATCCTGACATCGACAACCCCCCCGATCCACGCTGCATCCGTATTCACATGCACCGGCTGCAAGTATTGCGAGCGGCCCATGAGCTGGCCGGGCTCGCGCGCAGTCTTCTCGAACAGCACCGGCAACACCTTGCCGATCTGGGAATCGTCGAAGCTGTATTGCTGCGACAGCAGCAGCTTCTGTAGCGCTTCCAGCCGCGCGGCCTTCACCTCTTCCGGTATCTGCTTGCGCATAGTGGAGGCCGGCGTGCCGGGGCGCTTTGAATATTTAAAGGAGAAGGCGGTGGCATAACCGATGTCGCGCACGAGGCTTAGCGTCGCTTCAAAATCGGCGTCGCTTTCGCCGGGAAAACCAACAATGAAATCCGAGGTCAGGGCGATGTCGCCCCGCGCGACGCGAATGCGGTCCACCAGGCGGCGATAATCGTCTGCTTTGTGCTGGCGGTTCATCGCCTCCAGCACGGCGTCGGCACCGGACTGCACCGGCAGATGCAGATAGGGCATCAGCTTTTCGTTTTCGCCATGCGCCGCGATCAGGTCATCACCCATGTCGCGGGGATGGCTGGTGGTATAGCGAATGCGCTCAATGTCTTTGATCTCGGCGATCGCCTTGCACAATTTCGCCAGGCTCCAGCCATCTGCGGCATAGGCATTCACATTTTGGCCCAGCAGCACGATTTCGCGCGCGCCCTTGTCGGCCAGCTGCCGCGCCTCAATCAGAATGGCCTCAGGCGGGCGGGAATATTCGGAACCGCGCGTGTAAGGCACCACACAGAAGGTACAAAACTTGTCGCAGCCTTCCTGCACGGTGAGAAAGGCGCTGACTTTGCTGGCCTGCGGCGGCGCTAGAGTGTCGAATTTTTCCAGCGCCGGAAAATCGGTTTCCAGCACATGGCCGTTCTGGCGCGCGGCGCGGGCGATCATCTCGGGCAGACGGTGATAGGATTGCGGTCCCACCACCAGATCCACCTGCGGCGCACGCGCCACGATCTCTGCGCCCTCGGCCTGGGCGACACAGCCGGCCACCGCCAGCACCATCCGCCCACCGTCCTTGGCCTTGGCGGCCTTCAGCTGCTTGAGACGGCCCAGCTCGGAATAGACTTTCTCGGCCGCCCGTTCGCGGATGTGACAGGTGTTGAGGATCACCATGTCGGCGCCTTCGGGCGCGTACGTCGCGGCATAGCCAAGCGGCGCCAGCAGATCCGCCATCTTGGCGGAATCATAAGCGTTCATCTGGCAGCCATAGGTTTTGACGAAAAGCTTCTTCATGCCGCAGTGGTTATCGGGGCCGGGGAGCTGAAATTCAAGGTTAGGAACGCCCGGCAATGGCATGGGCCTGGCCTGCCCGCACCACATCTTCGGCGCGGCGGGCCAGTTCCTTGCGGTCCATCATGTCCAGACTGAAGGGCTCGTGGAACTGGACCACCACATCCAGCGGTCCGGCCAACAGCGCCTCCCACAGATGCGGCAGCATTTCCATGTCGCCATACCAGGCGAAATAGGGCCGGTTTTCCCGCCCCATAGGTAGGCCATGCAGGCCGGTAAAGGCCGCCGAGACCGGCTGCACCTTCACATAATGGCCATTGGCCAGCCGGGCTTCAGCCGCGCCCAGCAGCGCGCTCTTGAAGGGCAGCACGGTGTTGCCGGTATGGCTGGTGCCTTCGGGAAACAACACCAGCGCATCGCCTTCCAGCAGGCGGTCGCGGATGGCATCGCGGGTTTCGCCGGTGGTGGTGCGGCGGGCGCGCTCGACAAAGACCGTGCGCTGCAGCCGCGCCAGAGTGCCGAAGAAAGGCCAGCGCGCGACTTCTGATTTGGCAACGAATGAGATCGGTGCCACCGCCGAGAAGATGATGATGTCGGCCCAGCTGGTGTGATTGGCGACCAGCAGCACGCCCTCGCCGCTGACTTTTTTGCCCACCACGGTGATGTGGATGCCGAACAGGCCGGCGACCAGGCGATGGTAGAAATGCGGAAAGCTGCGGGCGGCGGGCAGGCGCAGCTTTAGGAACAACCACTGCACCGGCATCAACAGCAGCGTGACGATGAAGAAGACCGCCGTGATGGCGGCGGCGCGCAGGCGTGCCATCAGGCCCCAACCATCAGGATTGTGGCTTGCGCCCCTTCGGCACCCCGTACAGCTCCAGCCGGTGGTCTATCAGCTCGAAGCCTAGTTCCTCGGCAACGCGGCGCTGCAGCTTCTCGATATCCTCGTTGCGGAATTCGATCACGCTGCCGGTCGCCACATCGATCAGATGATCGTGATGGGATTCCGGTACTTCCTCATAGCGCGAACGGCCATCGCGGAAATCGTGACGTTCCAGGATGCCGGCATCCTCGAACAGCTTGACGGTGCGATAGACCGTGGCGATGGAGATATGCGGATCGATCGTCGAGGCGCGGCGATACAGTTCTTCGGCGTCGGGATGATCGAGAGCGTCGGACAGCACCCGCGCGATGACGCGGCGCTGGTCCGTCATCCGAAGGCCTTTGTCGACACACAATTTCTCAATCCGGGTCACGGACAATTCCTTTGCTGGTCGCTCCCAATCACGCGGGCGCTCCTGTCGACACAGAGTTTTTCGATGCGCGTCACGAATATTTCCCGATTGCGGAAAGAACCCGCAGGTTAGGCGAATTTGGCAGGCAGTGAAAGCCTGAGAACCAGCGCATCCCTGCCATTGTAATAGGCTTTTCGCGTCCCGACCGTGGAAAAGCCCAGCCCGGCATACAGTGACATGGCCGCCGGGTTGTCGACGCCCACTTCCAGGAACATGCTGTTCGCCCCCATCGCGGCCGCCTTGGTGATAACGGCTTGCAACAAGGCGCGGCCCAGCCCCCGGCCCCGCGCCGCTGGCGCCACCGCCAAGGTGAGGATCTCCGCTTCGTTGCCCGCCACCCGCGCCAGCACAAAACCGTCTTCATGGGCATAGGCAAGGGTGCCTGGCTTGACCAGCAGCGCGCTGATCGCGGCGGCGTTCCAGGCATCGGGAAAGCAGGCCATATGTAGCGCCGCCAGCGCGTAGGTGCCGGCGCGGGAGTCAAAAGGCCCGATGTCAGACAAGCGCTTTTCCACCGGGTAGCTTTGCATCTGGAGCGCGCAGATAGAGTGGCCCGGGCGCCTCTACCGGCACCGGCAAGGCATGGGCCAGCCGCGCCACCCACAAGGCATCGGGCTGGCGGATGGTGGAGAGCGTGAAATCTGCGCCCAGCATATCCTTGGCCGCCGCCGCGCCTGTTCCCGCCAGCGCGCAGGGTCCGAAGGTGCGAATGCGTTCGACCGCCCCGGCAAACGTCATCACACAGGGCTGCAGCACGACCTGCCCGCCATCCTGGAGCAACAAATAGGCTTCCTCCCGCCGCGCATCATGAATGACCGCGGCTTTGGGCTGGCCTATTTCATCCATCGCCGCCAGTGCAATGACTTCCAGGGTGGTGACGCCGGTCAATGGAAGCTTCAGCGCCAGCCGCAGGCCACGCATGAAAGCCAGCCCGACCCGCTGGCCTGTGAAGGTGCCGGGACCGGTGGTGACGGCAAGATGTGTCAGGACCGGAAATTCCGCGCCCGCGTGGCGCATCGCGTCCTGCACCATGGGTGCCAAACGCTCGGCATGGCCGCGGTCCATGGCTTCAAAAATGTGGCTGAGGATTTTATCGCCATCCAGCAGCGCGACCGAACAGCCACCCAAAGCGGTATCTATGGCCAGCAGCTTCACTAGAGAATCTTGCAGGCTTCGTCGAAGCCAAGACGGGCGGCGCGGGGACGAACGCTGCCCTCCACGCCATAGCCCAGATTGCAGAGGAAATACGATTTTATGGCGGTGCCTGCGAAGAATTCCTTGTCCACGGCACCCTTGTCGAAGCCCGACATCGGACCGCAATCCAGCCCCAGCGCACGCGCGGCAACGATGAAATACCCGCCCTGCAGGCCGGCGCTGCGCATCGCCATGAAGCGCGCCTTGCCCGGATCTTGCGCCAGCGTTTCCGGCAAGGACGTAGCGCGCGGCGCCAGCTTGGACAAAGTGCGCGCAAAATCCAGGTCGTAAGCGATGATGGCGGTTGCGGGCGCACTCATGGTCTGCTTGCTATTGCCTTCATCCAGCAACCGCTCCAGCCGCGCCTTGGCCTCTTTCGACACCACGAAGTGAAAACGCGCCGGGGTGATGTTGGATTCGGTCGGCCCCCAGCGCATCAGGTCATACACCGCCATCAGCAGCGCCGGCGACACCGGCCTGTCCTGCCATCGGCGCAAGGTGCGGGCGCCGCGGAAAATCGTGTCCAGCGCCGCATCAGCAATCGCATGATCGGGTTCTGCGAGATAGGGTTCAGCGTTACTCATGGCAGACGCTATCACACCGCTTCGACTGCGGTCACTTCCGGCACATAGTGGCGCAGCATGTTTTCGATGCCGTTCTTCAGGGTCATCGCTGAGGACGGGCATCCCGCGCAGCTGCCCTGCAGATGCAGCGAGACCACGCCGCTGGCGCCGTCAAAGCCCTTGAAGATGATGTCGCCGCCATCCTGTGCCACCGCAGGACGGACCCGGGTTTCGATCAGTTCCTTGATCTGCACCACAATGTCGGAATCCGCATCGCTGTAACTTTCCTCGGCCTCGTCGGCGCCGCCTTCCAGCAGCGGTAGCCCTTGGGTGAAATGCTCCATCACCGCGCCCAGGATAGCCGGCTTGAGATGCTTCCAGTCGCCGTCGCGCTTGGTCACCGAAATAAAGTCTGCTCCGAAAAAGACGCGGCTGACTTCGGGGATGGAAAACAGCGCCTTGGCCAACGGCGAGCGGCCCGAGGAGGAGGCATCCGGGAAGTCGGCCACGCCGCCTTCGCCCATAACCTCCCGGCCGGGAAGGAATTTCAGGGTGGCGGGATTGGGAGTGGATTCGGTCTGGATGAACATGGCCGCGCTTTTCGTTTAATACTCCCGATAATTGAACCTCGGGGCGGTGCGCATCAAGGCTTGAACAATATATACTTTCTTCCGGGTAATATTGACTTTTCATTTTTACCCGGATAATTCATAGAGGTGAGCCATACCGCCTTTTCCAGCTTCGAACAGATTGCTTCCGGCACCCTTCAGCAAGTCTATGGCGTCAGCCGCCATATCGCCGGAGCTCTGATTTTCGACCGGGCCAGTGGCCGGGTGGTGGATATCGATCCCCGCTTTCCGCCTTCGGGCGAAGACGGCCCCAAACCCGGCCGCCCCAAGCTAGGGGTGGTACCGCGTGAAGTCACCCTGCTGCCCCGGCACTGGGACTGGCTGGCGACCCAGCCGGGCGGCGCCTCGGTCGCCTTGCGCAAGCTGTTGGAAGAGGCCAGCCGCAACCCGGCCGCCCAACTGCGCCAGCGCCGCGACGCCGCCTATCGCTTCGCCACCGCCCTGGTCGGCAATGCGCCGGGATATGAGGAAGCCATCCGGGCGCTGTATGCCGGGCAGCACGACGAGTTCGCCGCCCATATCGAAGCCTGGCCGGCGGATGTGCGCAACGAGCTTGAGAAAATGACTGAAGAGGCGTTCTGACCCTTAAAAGTCAGACGCGATGCCTTTCTTCTCCCAGTCGCCGTAACGCGTCGGTTCGAGTCCCTTGGGTCCGCCCAATTCCGGCGGCAATTCCTTTTTAGTCTCTTTGGCGCGGCGGGCCCCGGCTTCGGCATTGGCGCGCTGGGCGGCCTCGGCGATGCGGGCGGCAACCTGATTCGGGGATGCTTGATTGGCCATCAGGCGAGATTACATCAGTGGCGTAAGGAGAACAAAGAAATGAATACCCTTCGCACCGGCATGCTGCTGGCCCTGATGACAGGACTGTTTGTGGCGGTTGGCGCCATGATCGGCGGCGGCACCGGCGTGATGCTCGCCTTCGCCATGGCGCTGGCGATGAACCTGTTCGCCTATTGGAATTCCGACAAGGTCTTGCTGCGCATGTATGGCGCGCGCCAGGTCGATGCAGCCAGCGCGCCCGATCTGTATGGCATGGTGGAAAATCTGGCGGGCAATGCCGGGCTTCCCATGCCCAAAGTCTACATCATGGAGAATCCACAACCCAACGCCTTTGCCACGGGGCGCAATCCGGAACATGCCGCCGTGGCCTTCACCACCGGCATTCTGGAACAGCTGACCCCGGAAGAACTAGCGGGCGTGGCGGCGCACGAACTGGCGCATATCAAGCATCGCGACACCCTCACCATGACTATCACAGCGGTGATCGCGGGCGCCATTTCCATGCTGGCCAACATGGCCTTCTTCATGGGCGGCGACCGCCGCAACCAGCCGGGCGGCATGGCGCTCACGCTGATCGTGTCGATGCTGGCGCCCATCGCCGCCATGCTGGTTCAGGCGGCGATTTCGCGCGGACGGGAATTCGAAGCCGATCGCGCCGGCGCGGAAATTTCCGGCCGCCCCATGTGGCTGGCCAGCGCGCTGGGCCGGATGGAACGCAGCGTGCGTGACGGCACGCCCAATCCGGAAGCCGACGCCAATCCGGCCACGGCGCATCTGTTCATCATCAATCCACTGCATGGCGGCGGCCTGGCGGGCCTGTTCTCGACCCATCCGTCCACCGCGGACCGTATCGCGCGCCTCAGCGCCATGGCGGGTCAGGCCGCGCCCGTGACGGCGCAGCGCGGGCCGTGGATTGGCGGGCGTGAGATCGTGACGCCGTCGAAGGGCCCTTGGGGGTGAGGCACGACCCGCTTCGCGGGGCTTGTTTCACCCTTGCGCGCTGTAACCGCCATCCACCGGAATGGCGGTGCCGGTGACGAAGTCTGACGCGGGGCTGGCAAGAAACATGGTGATCCCCGCCATGTCCTCAGGCGCACCCCAGCGACCGGCCGGCGTACGGGCCAGCACTTTCTCATGCAATCCTGAAACCTGCTCGCGCGCGCCCTTGGTCAGTTCGGTGTCTATCCAGCCGGGCAGGACGGCATTGACCTGGATATTGTCGACGGCCCAGGCCACAGCCAACGATTTTGTCAGCTGCACCACCGCGCCCTTGCTGGCGCCATAGGGCGCGGCAAAGGACGCGCCGAAAATCGACATCATGGAGCCGATATTGATGATCTTGCCGCCCCGGATGCGCAAATGCGGATAGGCGGCCTGGCAGCAGAGGAACAGGCTAGTCAGGTTGATGTTCAGCACGCTGTACCATTCTTCCAGCGAAAATTCCTGCGGCGATTTGCGAATATTGATGCCGGCATTGTTGACCAGGATATCCATGCGCCCGAACTTCTGGACCGTCGCATTCACAGCCGTCTTCGCACCGCTTTCTTCCGCCAAATCCACCGCGATGGCAGCGGCACTGCCGCCCAGGGCTTCCACCGCGCGCCCGTTCTTTTCGGCATCACGGCCCGCGATCATGACCGTGGCTCCGGCAGTAGCTAACCCTTTGGCCATGCCCAGCCCGATGCCGCCATTGCCACCCGTCACCAAAGCGACCTTTCCCGTCAGATCAAACGCTGTCATGGCCTCACCTCGCTGGCAATTCGTGGATAATGCGCTTGGGACAGATACCCGTAAGAGGCATGTCCTCAAACGCGCCCTTGCTCTAAACAGAAGCCATGACGGATATCAGTACCGGACTACCCGCCCGCAGCGCGGCGCTCGCCATTCTGTCCGGCGTGCTGCAGAAACGCCGTCCGCTGGATGCGGGGCTGGATCAGCTTGCGGGCCTTTCCACCCGTGACGCCGGTTTCGCCCGCGCACTAGTCAGTCAGACCTTACGCCATATGGGCGCGCTGGACGCGGTGCTGCGCAGCTTTGTGGGCAAACCGCTGGTGCCGCACAAGGCGGGCGCGACCAGCGAGATATTGCTGCTAGGGGCCTGCGAGCTGTTAATCCTGAAAGTTGCGGCCCATGCGGCGGTGGATGCCGCCAACCAGCTGGCGGCCATGGATTTCAAGGCGGTGCATTTCAAGCCGTTGATCAATGCGGTGCTGCGCAAAGTGGCCAAGGACGGCGAAGCCGTACTGTCGGGGCTGGACCGCGAACGCCTGTCCACGCCCGACTGGCTGTGGACGCGCTGGACATCGCACTACGATTCCGGCACCGCGCGGGTGATCGCCCGCGCCCATCAGCGCGAAGCGCCGATCGACATTGTTCTCAAATCGGCCGACGCAGCCTTTCCGCCCAGCGAAGCCCTGTTCGGCTATGCTCGCCGCCTGAGTGACCCGGGCCGCATCGATGAGCTGCCCGGCTTTGCGCAAGGCGACTGGTGGGTGCAGGACTGCGCCGCGACCCTGCCCACTCTTCTGCTGGGCGATGTGCGCGGCAAGACGGTGATCGATCTTTGCGCCGCGCCGGGTGGCAAGACCATGCAACTGGCGGCGGCAGGCGCAAACGTCATCGCCGTGGAGATTGATCCGGTGCGTGCCGAGCGCATTCGTGAAAATCTCAGCCGCACCAAACTCAATGCCGAAATCGCCGTCGCTGATGCGCGCGACTTCAGGACCACCGCGCCCTTCGTGCTGATCGACGCGCCCTGCACCGCCACCGGCACCATCCGCCGACATCCCGACCTGCCCTGGATCAAGGGCGCCGCCGACGTCACCATCTCGGCAGGCGCGGCTTATGAAATTCTGGAAAGCGGCGCATCGCTGGTCGAGCCGGGCGGCACGCTGGTATTCGCGGTCTGCTCGCTGGAACGCGAAGAAGGCGAAGAGCAGATCGCTGTCTTCCTGTCCGCTCATCCCGAATTTTCCCGCGCGCCCGTCACGGCGCAGGATGTGTTCAGTCGCGGCGAATGGATCACGCCCGAAGGCGACTTGCGCACCCTGCCCTGTCACTTCAGCGAACAGGGTGGCATGGATGGATTCTTCGCCGCGCGGCTGACGCGCCGCTGATATCAGCCGCCGGACTTTATGCCTTTGCCGGGATAGGCGCTCCCCACGATCCTGCCGCCATCCACCACCGGCACGCCTCCGACGATCACATAGGGAATGCCCGCCGAGGTCAGGGTCGGCCGCTGGTACGTGGCGCGGTCGATCACGGTGGCAGGATCAAACAAAGTGAGATCAGCATCGGCGCCGACCTGCACGCGGCCCTTGTGGCGCATGGCCGGTGAAATGCCTTCCAGGCGACGGGCCGGCAGCAACGTCATCTTGCCCAGCGCATCCATCAGCGAGAGGGCCTTTCTCTGACGCACATAGACACCCAGCACGCGGGCGAAGGTGCCAGTGGCGCGCGGATGGCCTTTGCCGTCGATATAGACAATGGCGTCGGAGGCGATCATCACACCAGGATGGGCCACCGCCGCGGTGACGGACGCGTCGGGCATGTTGTGACGGATGATCGCCGCGCCCGGCTGTTCTTTGCGGTAGCGGGCGAAACTCTCTTCATTGAGGCGCTCGCCGGTCGGCGGCCATTCGATGTCCTCATAGCGACTGCCGCTCCGTTCCTGCCAGCCCGGATTGAACAGGGCGCTGCCGATGGCGGTGCTGGAGGCATTATAGGGATAGACCTCGGTGGTCACATCCACGCCGCGCGCAGCCGCGCCGTCCAGCATGTCGAGCACCATGTCCACGGCATCCAGCGCCTTGGAGCCGATATGATGGAAATGGACAGGCGCGCCCGTCGCCGCGGCATCAGCCACCAGCTCCTGGATCGGCGCCATCAGATTGTTGGCGTCGGCGCGTTCCGAGGCACGGGCATGCACGAACACCGGCGCTTTCAGGCGGCCCGCGTCCTTGAGCAACAAGTAAATCTCGTCCCGGCCCGCGCCCGGCAGATATTCCAGCAGCAGGCCCAGACCCAGACCGCCGCTGGCGAAATCATCGGCGAACATCTGGCGCTCTCGCGCGCGCTCCGCCGCTGACAGCGGTTGTTCCGCCCATTCAGCCTTGCGCGGCAGAATCTTTCCCCAGGTCGCGAAGGGCGCATTGAGGCTGCCTTCCTCGTCAATCCCGGTCTTGATCTTTACCCGGATGCTCTGCAGCCCGACACTGGCACCGAAGTTGATGCGGGTTTTGCCCGCACGCACGGCATAGAAGGGCGCGACGGGATAGATGCCCTCTTCCAGCTCCAACGCGGTGGTGACGCCGTCCTGCGCCTGCTGGTCATAGCCGAAGGCATATTGGGCGTGGGAATGAAGGTCGATGAAGCCGGGCGCGACCACCAGCCCTCTGGCGTCGATGGTCCTTGCGCCTTGCAGCGGGCGGTCGGAGATCGCCATGATCTTTCCGGCACGTATGCCGACCGTTGCGATGCGGTCGGTTTTAGTTTCGGGGTCCATGACGCGGCCATTGACGATGACCAGGTCGTAGGACGGTTGGGCCATGCTGGCGGAAAGCGAAAGCAGCACGCAAACGGCGGCAAGGCCCAGGATGTTGCGCATGACGCTATTCCTTCTAGAGGCGGCCCAACGCAGGAGCATCTGTGAGAGCAGGAGTGACCCAAATAAACTTATGCATTGGGCCGGTCATAACCGGCCCAATGCATAAGCGATCGTCAGATATACTTTGCCGGTATCCGCCGACAGCAGGGTCGAGGTCAGCAGGCCGCCGCCATCGCCTTCGCGGGCGCGCATCAGCAAGGTTTCGAACTCGCTGAGATAGGCATCGGCCGCGCCGTGGAAACGTTCGTCGTCCCTATACAGCGTGGCGATGCGGTCCACCGCGCGGCTGTCGATCGCATCCGCCAGACGGCGCGCAAACACGGCGCGGTCGCCGGCGAGATAACGTTTCCAGTCCTCGTCGCCCGGCTGAACCTCGTCCAGCGCCGAGAGATCAATCGCCATGTCGGCCAGCGCCAGTTCCAGCGCCCCCAGGGTGGCGGCATTATCGATGCCGGTCTTGGGACCTGCGCGCATGTCGCTGCCATGCTCGGCTGCCGCCAGCAGGGTCTTCATTTCCCAGGCCTTGTCGGAGGGCCGGCGTGAGGTCAGCTTGCGCGCCAGACCCTTGAGGCCGTCGCTTTCGGCTTCCGCCTGCGGCTTCATCGGCCCGCCCAGATCGGGCGACGTGACCTTGTGTGTCGAACGGGCATAGAGAGTGGACATGGTGCGCGCCGACAGGTCCAGCGGGATCGTCTTCCCGAATGTTCTGGTCATCGTCTAAAGCCCTGAAGCCGCCCTGCCTTTTTTATCTTAAGCATGATCGCGGGGCATTTCACAGCTTTACCCCTCCGGCTTGGCTGGCCATCCGCGCGCTACGCGCGCAATTGGTTAATAGGGCGCTTCGCGCCCGGGGCCAGCTATGCCACCTCCCCCTTCCGCGCTACGCGCCGGGGGAGGAAGCGCGCATTAACGCGGCTTTATCCGCAGCGGGCGCAGGATTGCGGGGTGTTTGCAGGAGCGTGCCATGTCCGACGCACCCATCGATCTCGCCCAACTCGCCCGCTACACCGGCGGCGACAGGGTGCTGAATGCCGAGATCCTGCGCCTGTTCGATGGCCAGGTCAGCGAGATGGTCGGCAAGCTGCTGGGCGTCCTGGAACAGCGCGACGGCCGCAAGTGGCGCGAAGTCACCCACGCCATCAAGAGCGCGGCGCGTGGTATTGGCGCTTTTGCAATGGGCGAAGCCGCCGCCGCCGAACCTGTCGATCCCGCCACTAATCGCGACCGCGCCGTGGAAGTGATCGAAGCGCTGCGCGTCGAAGGCGATGCAGTGCAGGCGTTTATTGCGGATTATTTAGCCGCTTGAGGTGAAGGCGTTGCTTCTAGTTTGGCTAGTGACGCTTCGTCTAGCGCGATCAGCCAACGAAGATGCGTCGATCTCGCGCCGAACATTTCCAAAGCGAGCTCGGCGGACGGAGCACCGGGCTCACATCACCTAGGTGTTCTGTTCCAGGCGCATGCTGATACTGCTGAAATGCGACAACCCAGTTGCTGAAGGCCCTCGCCATTTCGGCAGCGGCAGTCTGATTTTTTTGATCTGCTTCGCTGCTCTCCGGTT
Source organism: Rhizobium sp. Q54 (assembly GCA_945860165.1). Taxonomy (GTDB): domain Bacteria; phylum Pseudomonadota; class Alphaproteobacteria; order Micropepsales; family Micropepsaceae; genus Rhizomicrobium. The sequence continues at coordinate 50,285 of CAMAPL010000002.1, read as the reverse complement.
TCAATTTATCTCGAACGGCGTTTGCAACTAAGCGATCAGCGCCGAACATCCTTTTGAAAACTTCTTCCGCAGCTTCGAAAGCTCCCTAACCCGCGCCACGCGTATCCATGTGTTGAGATTCTAGCGCGGTAAAGCCTTTTGATAAAAGTCCGAAACAGAGCGGTATCGAGACAATCCTAGCCCTGCTATAGTTGCAGTGCGACTGCGCTCGAATTCTTCGTCAACCGATTTTCGAACTGCGCGCCGCGTATTAACGCGGTATCCCATGGCTTCTCCAGCCAAAATTTGTTCAAAATGCGCCTTCCATTTATCAGCGGCACTTGCCTGACCTTTGGCGCGCATGGCCTCATAGGTGAGCCCTACGGTATCGAGAGTGTCTCCTAAAGTTGCGGTCTTGAAAAACTGGTCCTAAAGATAGCTGTGGAAACCCGGTGGGACATCTATCCCGCCTGCGGAGTTTTAACAACGGAGGTACATCTTGTTTATCGGCGCCAACGAAGACAAATGCCGCTGATAGACGTGAGCGAAACTGCTGACTGTCGTTTTGCAACGTTGACGGCTTCAAGTAAGCCAACGTGAACGGCTGGCCCTGTGGGATATCTTGAATCATTTGAAGAGCTATCCGTTCTTTTCATCGAACTTTTCGAACTCATGTCTGATCGACGCTTCGATCAGCGCCCGCCACACCGGCTCCGCGATCTCGGCTGATAACCCAGCCTTCTTTCCTTCCGCGATCACCTTGGCCACCACATCCTCGATGCGCTCGGGATCGCGCACCTGGTCGCGGCCGGTTTTGAGCTGGGCAGCGCGGTCGATATAGGCTTGGCGCACTGCCAACAGCGCCACCAGCCGTGCATCCAGGGCATCAATCGCCACGCGCAATTGCGCCATGGAAGCGCAGTTTTCGGCAGGCTTCAGGCCAGGGGTCTTGGGATCGTCATTTTGCATCGCAGCACTGTTATAGGCGGGGGTTGTGACTCTGGCTATTTCTACATATAAAAGCGACGTTTTCCCAGCGATTACACGAAGTTAGGTGTGAAATCCACATGAGCGCTGCTCTCATCGAAACGGATGTCGTCATTATCGGCGCGGGTCCCATCGGTCTGTTCGCCGTGTTCGAAGTGGGCCTGCTGGATCTCAAATGCCATCTGGTCGACATCCTGGACCGGCCGGGCGGCCAGTGCACCGAGCTTTATCCGGAAAAGCCGATCTATGACATTCCTGGCCTGCCCATCGTCACCGGCCAGGAGCTGGTCAACAAGCTTCTGGAACAGATCAAGCCGTTCAATCCCCAGTATCACTTCAGCGAAATGGCGACGTCGCTGGAAAAGCTGCCCGACGGCAAGTGGAAACTGAAGACCGATGCGGGTACCGAGATCATCGCCCCCGTGGTGGTGGTCGCGGCCGGCGCGGGCAGTTTCCAGCCCAAGCGCCCGCCGGTGCCGGGCATCGAAGCGTTTGAAAATGCCGGCGACGGCGTCGGCGTGCATTACGCCGTGCGCAAGATGGAAACCTTCCGCGGCAAGAACATCCTGATCGCCGGCGGTGGCGACAGCGCGCTGGACTGGGTGATAAATCTCGCCCCGCTGGCCAAGACCATGACGCTTGTCCATCACCGCGACGGCTTCCGCGCCGCAGCGCACAGCGTCAACCAGATGCGCGAACTGGAAGCGGCGGGCAAAGTGAAATTCCATGTCGCCAGCGTCAAGGCGATCCATGGCGAGCCGGGCAAGCTGAGCGGCGTCACCTTGGCCGGCCACGACAAGAGCGAGTGGCATCACGAGGCCGACGCGTTCCTGCCCTTCTTCGGCCTGACCATCAAGCTGGGGCCGATTGCAGAGTTCGGCATCAACCTGAACGAAAACCTGATCCCGGTGGACACGGCGCGCTTTGAAAGCCAGACGCCCGGCATCTTCGCCATCGGCGACATCAATTCCTATACCGGCAAGCTGAAGCTGATATTGTCGGGCTTCCATGAAGCGGCGCTAATGTCACAGGCTGCGTTCCACATCTGCCGCCCCAACGAGAAGCTGCGCTTCCAGTACACGACCTCTTCCTCGAACCTGCAAAAGAAATTGGGTGTTTCGTGAAGATCATCGCCACCGACCGCAAGGGCAAGGAACACATACTGGAAGGCCGTGACGGCTGGAGCGTGATGGAAATCCTGCGTGACGGCGACCTGGATGTCGCGGCCGAATGCGGCGGCGCCTGCGCCTGCGCCACCTGCCACGTCTATATCAACGAAGGCTGGTTCGAGAAGCTGCCCAAGCCGTCGGAAGCCGAGATCGACATGCTGGACATGGCGCTGGCGGTGGAGCCGAACTCACGCCTCTCCTGCCAGGTGATCTGCAGCGCCGAAACTGACGGTATCAAAGTGACCGTCGCGCCTGAGTGAGCCCAAGGCGCGCGCAAGCGCCTGAGCAGGTCCAGTGGACCTGCGAGAATGGCCGAACGCCGCGAGTTTAGGCGAGCGGCCAAGCCCCGTTATCACCCATTATCCAGGCAAGTTTCCGAGACGGGGCAAGCCCATCCATTGAGGCGGGAGCATTCATGGAGCCGATCATGATTTGGGCATTGTTCTGATTGTCGCCGGCATCGCCGGCCTGGTCTTCAGCAACATCAGCTGGACCGAAACCGAGCCCCTGCTGATGGCTGGGCCGCTGCAGGTCAACACCGAGGAACGGCACACCGTCTGGATTTCCACCGCCGCCGCAATCGCCGCCGTGCTGGCAGGGCTGGGTCTGGTGTTCGCCGGCAAGCCCGCCTAGCGCTCGTTAGCCGTGCTGCATCCGCGAACACATTAATCTGGGAGCGACCGGCAACCCGAGCAAAGATGAGGCCGTGTCCGGCGCGACCCTTTAAATGCGCCACAGTTCCCGCCTATCATCCGCCCGATAAAACCAAGGGAGAGGATGATTATGCATTCCGTTGCCAAAAAGATTCTGGGCGCGGCCGCGTTTGTCGGCCTGAGCGCCGCCGGTTTCGCCGCCATCGCACAATCCGATCCGAAGGTCGGCGTCACCGTCAACGATCCGATCGGCCCGGTGCCCGATCCCACCCGCGTCACCTCGACCTTGCCCAAAGACTTCAAATGCACCGGCGCGGTCGGCAAGCAGGAGACCTGCATCCTGTTTGGGGATCCCGCCAAGCCTGGCCCTTACATGGTGATGTACAAATGGTATCCCGGCAATTTCTCCAAGCCGCACTATCACAACAGTGTGCGCTGGGCCTATGTCATTTCCGGCACCTGGTGGACCTCCTCCAGCAACGTCTATGATGAGCGCCTCACCTATCCTGTCCGTGCCGGCTCGGCGGCCGTTGACCTGAAGGAGGGCATCCACTGGGACGGTGCGCGCACCGGCGAGAAGGAGCCGGCCGTGCTGATCCTGTCGGGCGTCGGTCCGAACATTACGTATAACGTGGACGAGAACGGCAAACCGGTTGGTCCGCCGCGCTAAAAGCCTTTACTGAATAACGCGCCGTCCGGTGATGCCGGGCGGCGCGATTTTGTGAATGGGGTTGGTGACGATGAATTTATACAAGCCGCCGCGCCGGAAATTCCATCCGGTCTATCTTCTTCTGCTGCTGCCTTACATCGCGCTGCTCTGTGTGCCGTACTATAACGTCATCGAGCCGACGCTGCTGGGCATCCCCTTCTTCTACTGGTGGCAGATGCTCTGGATTCCGCTGGGCTCGCTTTGCATCTTGCCCGTCTTCCTGCGCGGAGAAGGCAAATGAGCATGGCACCCAATGCCGTTACCCTGACGGTCTTCCTGAGCCTGTTCGCGCTGGTCACCGTCGTGGGTTTTTTCGCGGCGCGCTGGCGCGCCGGCGATCTTTCCGAGCTGCACGAATGGGGCCTGGGCGGACGGCGCTTCGGCACATGGGTGACGTGGTTCCTGCTCGGCGGCGATCTCTACACCGCCTATACCTTCATCGCCGTGCCGGCCCTGATGTTCGGCGCCGGCGCGCCCGGCTTCTTTGCCGTGCCTTATACGATCCTGATGTATCCACTTTTGTTCGTCGCCTTCCCACGCCTGTGGTCGGTGGCGCAGAAGCACGGCTATGTCACGGCCGCCGACTTTGTGCGCGGCCGGTTCGGCAGCCGCAGCCTGTCGCTGGCCATCGCCGTCACCGGCATCGTCGCCACCATGCCCTACATCGCGCTGCAGCTGGTGGGCATGCAGGTGGTGCTTGCGGCGCTGGGCATCAACTTTTCGCTGAACCTGCCGGGCTTTGGTCCGGTGGACATGCCGCTGCTGATCGCCTTCACGATCCTGGCCTTCTACACATACTCCAGCGGCTTACGCGCGCCAGCGCTGATCGCGGTTGTGAAGGATCTTCTGGTCTACATCACCGTCTTCGCCGCCATCATCTTCATTCCGATGCAGCTGGGCGGCTATGGCGCGATATTCGAAGCAGTCCCGCAGAAGGCCCTGCTGCTGGCCAAGGGCGCGGGCAACAATCTGGGCGCGGAATTCGCCTATGCTTCACTGGCTTTGGGCTCCATCCTGGCGCTGTTCCTGTATCCGCACGCGGTGACGGGCTTGCTGTCCTCGTCCAGCCGCCAAGTGGTTCGGCGCAACGCGATGATCCTGCCGGCCTATTCGCTGGCCTTGGCGCTGATCGCGCTGCTGGGCTACATGGCGATCGCGTCCGGGGTGGGAAGCGATCCGCAATATGCCGAAGGCTTCGCCGCCTTCGGCAACAACTTCGCTGTGCCGGCGCTGTTCCTGAAGATGTTCCCGGCTTGGTTCGCCGGCGTCGCCTTCGCCGCCATTGCCATCGGTGCGCTGGTGCCCGCCGCGATCATGTCGATCGCCTGCGCCAACCTGTTCACCCGCAACATCTACCGGGAGTTCATCAATCCCAACTGTACGTCGAAGCAGGAATCCAATGTCGCCAAGATCGTGTCGATTGTGGTTAAGTTCGGCGCCCTGATTTTCGTGCTGGAGATGAAAAGCACCTATGCCATCCAGCTGCAGCTGCTGGGCGGCATATGGATGTGCCAGACCCTGCCTTCGGTGCTGCTGGCACTTTACACCCGCTTCTTCCATCCCATGGCGCTGCTAGCGGGTTGGGCTACCGGCTTAATCGTGGGCACCTGGATGGTTTCGGAGCTGGCCTTCAAGGGCTCGACCTACACCTTGCACCTCTTCGGACTGGCGATACCCTGCTATGCCGCGGTCAGCGCGTTGGTACTGAACCTGGCGGTCAGTTATGTGCTGACGCTGGTGATCAACATGGTGTCGAACGCGCCCAAACGCGACGAGACTGTTCCCAGCGATTACGTTTGAGCTGACGATACGCTTTCTGTCATGGCCCACCGCGGGTGGGCCATCCAGTTGATAGCGCGTCAATAGCGAAAGCGAGCCTCGGATCGTCTGGGTGCCCCGCATTTGCGGGCCGTGACAAGCGGGATCAGCCAAACCTCCCGGTGATGTACTGCTCGGTTCTTTTGTTATTGGGCGCGGTGAAAATCTTTTCTGTCGCGCCATACTCGATCAAATCGCCGAGATACATGAAGGCGGTATAGTCGCTGGCGCGGCTGGCCTGCTGCATATTGTGGGTGACCATCACGATGGTGTAGTCGACCGCCAATTCCTCGATCAGTTCCTCGATCTTGGCGGTGGATATCGGGTCCAGCGCCGAGCAGGGCTCGTCCATCAGGATCACTTCCGGCTTGGTCGCCACGCTGCGGGCGATGCACAGGCGCTGCTGCTGGCCGCCGGACAGGGACAGTCCGCTGGCGCTGAGCTTGTCTTTCACTTCGCCCCACAGCGCGGCGCGTCTCAGCGCGTCTTCCACCCGTCCATCCATCTCCGAGCGCGGAATGCGTTCATAGAGTTTGATGCCGAAGGCGATGTTGTCATAGATCGACATGGGAAAGGGCGTCGGCTTCTGGAACACCATGCCGATGCGGGCGCGCAGCAGGTTGAGGTCCTTGGTGGTCAGCAGATTTTTCCCATCCATCAGAATTTCGCCTTCGGCGCGCTGGGCGGGATAGAGTTCGAAGATGCGGTTTATGGCGCGCAGCAGGGTGGACTTGCCGCAGCCCGACGGGCCGATAAAAGCCGTAACCTTGCGCTCCATCAGGGGCAGGGTGATGTTCTTCAGGGCTATGCTGTCGCCGTAATAGAAATTCAGGTCCCGGATATCGACCTTGATTTTTTCCGCCGCGGTTGCGGGTGCGTGATGCGCGGGGGCGAGGTGATCTACGGTGTTCATGTATCAGATCCGTTTTTGATTGCCGAGAATGCGGGCGATGATGGAAAGCGTCAGCACCGTGGCAGTGACCAGCAGCGCGCCGGCCCAGGCCAGGTCGTGCCAGTCTTCGTAGGGTGATATGGCGTACTGGAAGATCACCGCCGGCAGCGACGCCATCGGCTTGGTCAAGTCGGTAGACATGAAATTGTTGTTGAGCGCGGTGAACAGGATCGGCGCGGTTTCGCCAGAGATGCGCGCAATCGCCAGCAGGGCACCGGTAATGATGCCGGCCCGGGCCGCCTTCCAGGTCACCAGCTTGATAACAAAGTTTCGCGGCGCGCCCAGCGAGCTGGCGGCCTCCCGCAGGCTGTCCGGCACCAGCAGCAGCATGTTCTCGGTGGTGCGCACCACCACCGGGATCACGATCACCGCCAGGACGGCGATGCCGGCTACAGCCGAGAAATGGCCCATCGGGACCACGATCATCTCGTATACAAAGAGACCAAGTACGATGGACGGCGCCGACAGCAGGATGTCGTTGACGAAGCGGACCACGAAGGAAAGCTTTCCGTACCGGGCATATTCCGCCAGATAGGTGCCGGCGAAAATCCCAATCGGCGTGCCGATCAGCACCGCGCCTAGGCTCATCACCACACTGCCGAAGATGGCATTGGACAGGCCGCCTGCGCTTCCCGGCGGCGGCGTCGCTTCGGTGAACAGATGCGGCCCCAGCGCCGCGACACCATTCGACAGCAGCGCCCAAAGAATGAAGCACAGCCAGATCAGGCCAAACGCGGCGGCGCTGAATGACAGGACGATAAAAGTCGTGTTGGCGAGACGGCGGCGGAAATACAAAGCCCGGTTGACGACCATTAACTGCCCTGCCCCTTTTCCATCGAGCGCAGCATCAGTTGCGCCGCCGCCAGCACGATGAAAGTAATGACGAACAGCAGCAGGCCCAGTTCGATCAGCGCGGAGGTGTAAAGTTCTGTCGTCGCTTCGGTGAATTCATTGGCGATGGCGGCCGAGATCGAGGTGCCGGGCGCGAACAGCGAAGGTGCGATGCGGTGCGCATTGCCGATCACAAAGGTGACGGCCATGGTTTCGCCCAGGGCGCGACCCAGCGCCAGCATCGCGCCGCCCACCACGCCGGTGCGGGCAAAAGGCAGCGCCACTTCCCGGATCACTTCCCATTTTGTGGCGCCGACGCCATAGGCGGCCTCCTTCAGCACCGAGGGCACGGTTTCAAGCACATCGCGCGTCACCGCCGCGATGAAGGGCAGAATCATGATGGAGAGGATCAATCCGGCGGTAAAAATGCCGATGCCATAGGGCGCGCCCCCGAACAGGGTGCTCAGCACCGGTATATCGGCAACCGCATTCATTACCGGTTCCTGCACAGCGACCTGGAACCAGGGCGCGAAGACGAACAGGCCCCATATGCCGTAGATGATGGAGGGAATGCCGGCCAACAGCTCAATGGCGATGCCGAGGGGCCGCCGGAACATGCGCGGGCAGAGTTCGGTGAGAAAAATGGCGATGCCGATTCCCACCGGCAAGGCAATCAGCATGGCGATGGCGCTGGTGACCAGGGTGCCGTAGATCGGGCCCAGCGCGCCGAAGCGGTCACGCGCCGGGCTCCAGGCTTCGGTGGTGATGAAGCCGAAGCCGAAGGCCTTTATGGCCGGCATGGCGCCGAGGATTAGGGAGGCTACCACACCGGTGAAGATCAGCAGCACCAGGATGGCGGCCGCCATGGTCGTCAGGCGGAAACGGATATCGCCCGCGCCGGCACGGCGCGCAGTCAGGGTTCTGATGATGAGGTCGGGGGTTTGGGTCAAGCTGATATCGGTCAAAAGACAGCCCCAGGAAGGTCATAAAGTTCGGGCGCAATCCACACGCCTCCCGCGCCACGAACATCACAGTCCTGCAAAGCTTTTGTGACAGCCGCCAGGCTGCCGCCGAAAAATGTACTAAAAGATTGTTTTTGCTTATCTTTCCGGTCCAAGAAAATATAGTTAGCCGCTGGAGGCCCCGGTTAACAAAACGGGAGGAACTTTAAGCGTTTCTCAAGGGGCAGCGGGCCAGAATTAGCCTCGGAAAATAAGGAAAAAAGCCCTGCAATGTCGTTTGCGCGGATCATCAGGGTTGTATTTGGTGCCATCGCGGGCGTCATGCTGGTCGCCGCCCTGGGCGACATCCTGTGGTCGGGACGCCTCAGCCTGATTTCGCCCCTCAGCTTCGGCGCCCTGGTGGCGGTGGCGCTGGCCTATCTTCTGACCAGCATCCTGTCGGCGCGCGAACGCGAAGAAATGCTGGAGCGCCAGAGCACCCAGCTCAAGACCGTCGCCGGCCGGCTGGAGGCCTCGCTGAAGAATGCCGCCGTCATCAATGAACGGCTGAACCAGAGCGAGGCGCGCTACAAGGGACTGGTGGACGCGCAGGGCGACGCCATCTTCCGCCGCGATGCCGCCAGCCGCCTGACCTATGGCAATGATGCCTTCTTCAAGCTGTTCGGCGTCAGTCCGGCGCGCGCCGTCGGCTATCCCTTCGCGCCCGAGCCGAATCCCGAAAGCTGCGCCCCACTGTTCGGCAGCTTTTTGGAATCGGCCTGCAACCGCGCCCGTTATGACCAGCATGTGATGACCTCACAGGGCTATCGCTGGATCGCCTGGGAAGATTTCGCGGTGCGCGATCTCCGTGGCCGGCTGGTCGAGGTGCAGAGCGTCGGCCGTGACATCGCCGACCGCAAGACCCTGGAAACCGCGCTGACCGAAGCGCGCGATTCCGCCGAAGAAGCCAGCCGCGCCAAGTCCGGCTTCCTGGCGACCATGAGCCACGAAATCCGCACGCCTATGAACGGCGTGCTGGGCATGGGCCGGCTGCTGCTGGAAACCGAACTGCGCCCCGAACAGCGCACCTATGCCGAAGCCATCACCCATTCGGGCGAGGCGCTGCTGACCCTGATCGGCGACATACTGGACTTCTCCAAGATCGAAGCGGGGATGCTGCGTCTGGACGAGAGCGAAGTCGATCTGCGCACCATGCTGTGCAACATTTCCGAACTTCTGTGTCCGCGCGGCCATGCCAAGGGCGTCGAAGTCACCGCCATCGTCGTGCCCGAAGTGCCACAGAAGGTCCGCGCCGACGAAGGCCGCCTGCGCCAGGTCATCACCAACCTCATGGGCAATGCCGTCAAATTCACCGAAACCGGCGGCGTCTGCGTCGAGGTCCGAGGCGTGATGCAGCACGGCCGTCCCTTCCTGCGCTTTGAAGTGCGCGACACCGGCGTCGGCGTGCCGCCCGCCAGGCGCCAGGAAATTTTCCAGGAATTCGTCCAAGCCGATGCCAGCCATGCCCGCAAGTTCGGCGGTACCGGGTTGGGGCTGGCCATCTCCAAGCGGCTGGTGAACACGATGGGTGGCGAGATCGGCGTAGATGCCGCGCCTCCCATGTTCGGTGAGGCGGGGGGTTCCAGCTTCTGGTTCACCCTGCCCGTCACAGTGATCGAACCGGCCAGTGATAGCGCGCCGCCGCTCCAGGGCCTGCGTGTTGCGGTGATGAGCAAGAACAGGGCGCTGCGCGAAGGCCTGTATCTGCAGGTGGCGGCAGCCGGCGGCATTCCCGTCGATACCAAGGGCCAGGCCGACGCGGTGCTGATCGATGCCGGCACCGGCAATGCCCCCGAACTGACGGTGCATACCGATCCCGCCGTTCCGGCGCTGGCGCTTCTGACGCCCAATGCGCGCGGCTGCCTGGAAGATATGCGCGCCCTCGGCTTTGCGGGCTATCTGGTCAAGCCGGTGCGGCAATCCTCGCTGGTGACGCGTCTGCTGCTGTGCTGCAGCGACCGCCGCGCCGAGTCGCCGCAGGCCGCCGCAGGCGCGCAAGCCTCCGGCTGTTTGGGCCCGCACGCCGCGCCGGTGATGCAAAGCGCGGACGCGGACGAGCCCCCACCCTTTCAACACCGCACCGCAGGCTTGGGCGCCCGATTATCCGGATTTCGATCCGCCCGCGATTCCCGCGCCCTTCATGGAAGACCATCCCGTCTCCGCACGAAGCGTCGGGCCTGCTGTTGCGAAGACTTCGGCGGAACACGGGTTGCGCATTCTCCTGGCCGAGGACAATCCCATCAACATGATGCTGATCCGCGAGCTGCTGCGCCGCCGCGGCCATAGCGTGGTGGAAGTCACGACCGGTACTGCCGCGGTACAGGCCATGCTGGACGAAACATTCGATCTGCTGCTCACCGACATTCACATGCCCGGCATGGACGGGATCGAGGCGGCGCGCGCCATCCGCGCGGGCGAAGTGCGCGCCGCCTGATGCTCTTCCCCAGCGAAGAGCGGGCCTATGTCGCCGTCGCCTGAATTGCCGCGAAGCATGGTAGAAGGCGCCCTTGAATCGCCTTTGGGGCACGGGCATGACCACTTCTTCCCACCGTTTTGCCGGACTGGCTGTCTATGGGGAGCGCCGCACCGCGGTGATGCTGGCCCTGGGCTTCTCCTCCGGCCTGCCCTTCCTGCTGATTTTCGACACGCTGTCGGCCTGGCTGCGCCAGTCCAACCTTTCGCTGCAGACCATCGCCTTCTTCGGACTGGCGACGCTGGTCTATGCCTTCAAGTTCCTCTGGGCGCCGCTGATGGACCGCACGCGCGTGCCTTTCCTGGACGCCAGGCTCGGCCATCGCCGCGCCTGGATGCTGGTGGCGCAGCTTGCCATCGCGTGCGGGCTGGCGCTGATCTCGGTCAGTGATCCCGCCACCAATCTGGGCGCCGTGGCCGCCTTCGCGGTGCTAACCGGCTTTTTCGGCGCGACGCAGGACATCGTGATCGATGCCTGGCGCATCGAGGCCGCCGAAACCGAACGCCAGGGCGCAATGGCCGCCGCCTATACCTGGGGTTTTCGCATCGCCATGGTGGTGGCGGGCGCGGTGCCGCTGATCCTGGCCGAATGGGTGGGCTGGAATTTCTCCTACGCGGTGATGAGCGCCTTCATGGCGGTAGGCATAGTCGCGGTGCTGCTGGCGCCAGCGGAAAAAAAACGGATCATCAAGCCCATTCCGATCGACGGCATTCCGCGCCGCCCCACCGCCGAAGCGCTGGAATGGCTGGCGCGCCTGGCCATGCTCTTGATCGCGGCGCTACTACTCGGCACCGGCCTCTCCGGCAACATGGACATTCTGGAAAAAACGCTGGGCGTTCTGTCGTTCGATCCCGTTGCCGCCGGCCTGCGCACCAATTGGAGCGGCTCCGGCGCCGCGATATTTTCCTTCTTCTTCGTCATCACGGGCCTTTTGCTGGTGGGACTGGCGGCCACGCCGATGCCCGCCGTCAAGACACGCCCGGGCATCCATCTCTATTACGCGCTCGGGGAGCCGCTGGCAGTATTCTTCCGCCGCTATGGCCGTAGCGCCGGGTTGATTCTGGCGATGATCTGCTTTTATCGCCTGTCCGACTTCCTGCTGAACATCATGACGCCCTTCTATCTCGACGTGGGCTACACGCCGCTTGAGATCGCCGAGGTGCGCAAGGTGTTCGGCGTGATCGCAACTGTTTTCGGCGTGTTCCTGGGCGGATTATCGGTGGCGCGGCTGGGCCTGATGAACAGCTTGTTGATCGGCGCTTTCGCCCAGCCCCTTTCCAACGCCATGTTCATCCTGGTGGCTATGGCGGGGCCGGACATGCCAACGCTCTTCGCCGTGATCGGCGTTGAGAACATCACAGGCGCCTTCGCGGGCGTCTGCCTGATCGCCTACATGTCCTCGCTGACCAGCGAGGGGTTCACCGCCACGCAATATGCTCTCTTCTCCTCGCTCTATGCGGTGCCCGGCAAGCTGCTGGCCTCGCAGTCCGGCGCCATTATTGAAGGCGTGGCGCGGGGTAGTGAAAGCGGCGGTCTGGGCGCCATGTTCCTCGGAATGTTTCAGGGCGGCACCGGCTTCGCGCATGCGATGGAGAAATCCCAAGTATCCCCGGCCGCCCTTGGCGCCGGCTACACCGTATTCTTCCTTTATTCCGCCGCGGCGGGCGTTCTCGCCGTCATCCTGACTGCCGCCCTGTGGGCCCGGCGACCCAAAACCGCCTGAATCCCCCGATTAACACCGTTTAACGTCCAGCCGCCTGCGGCTGTCACAATCCATTGCTCCGGAGGCGGGGGGTGGGGTAAAATTGGCAAACTGTCGCAATAGGGGATTACCCCATGCACAAGAGCCGATGGCGGTGAGTCGTGGGGACCGCGCCAAACAGGAAGCGATCGTGGTCAATATTTACGAAGCGGGACCTTTCGAAGGCCGCGTGGAGCAATGGCCGGTTCTGGCTTTCTCCGGCGTGCTGGAAGTGCGCCTGGCCGAGACCGAACTGGAGATCGAACAGGCGCAGCGCCTGCGCTATTCCGTTTTTTATGAAGAGATGAGCGCCATCCCCTCGCCGCAGATGCGCGAGACCGGACGCGACTTCGACAAGTTCGACGATGTCTGTGATCACCTTCTGGTGGTGGACCGCGACGCCCATGACGAAGATGGCCAGCCGTTGGTGGTGGGCACCTATCGTCTCACCCGCGAACGCGATGCGGCCAAGGTCGGCGGCTTCTATGGCTCCAGCGAATTCGACCTGTCGCCGATGCTGAAGGCGCTGCCGCCCGAAACCAAATATCTGGAACTGGGCCGCTCCTGCATCCTGAAAAGCTATCGCGCCCGACCCGGCACCATGCAGCTGTTGTGGAAGGGGTTGATGGCCTATGTGGCGCGCTTCGACATCGACATGATGTTCGGCTGCGCCTCCCTGCCCGGCACCAATGTCGAAGAGATGACATTGCCGCTTTCCTATCTCCACCATTTTGTCCCGATGCCCGAACGTCTGCGTGTCAAGGCGCGCCCCGAACTGTTCGTGGAGATGAACCGCATGCCCAGGGAGGCAATTGATCCGCGCGAAGGCATTCGCAGCCTGCCCGCCATTCTCAAGGGTTATGTGCGCGCCGGATGCGGCATCGGTAACGGCGCCGTGGTGGACCGCCAGTTCGGCACCACCGACGTCTTTATCTATTTCCCCGTCTCCGGGCTCGATGCCCGCTACAAAAGCCGCTTCGGGCTGACGAAATGACAGCGCGCTAGCGCGCTGTCATCCCCGGCGAGCGACGTTCAGCCGCGAGGGAAGGGTATCCATTCATTGAGGGGAGATGAAAATGCGCGTGTTCGGATTGGCGCTGGCGATGCTGCTTGCCTGTGGCGCGCCCGCACTTGCGGAAAAAATCCTGATTGAATCGCCCGAAGCGCCCAAGGCGATCGGGCCTTATTCGCAGGCCATCAAGAACGGTGGACTGGTGTTCGCCTCCGGCTCGCCGCCCTTCGATCCCGCCGGCAAGATCGACTACAGCCTTCTGGATGTCACCGCCCAGACTAGGCGGGTGCTCGACAATATCGCCCTGACCTTAGGCGCGGGCAAACTGACCCTGGCCGATGTGGTGTCTGCCACCGTCTATGTCACCGATGTGAACGACTTCGCCGCCGTGAATGCGGTCTATGCCTCTTATTTCAAGGCACCCTATCCGGCGCGCACCTTCGTACAGGTCGCAAAATTGCTGCACAATGTGAAAGTCGAAATCACCGTCATCGCGGCCGCGAAATAGCCCGGCCTGAAAGGCATCCCGTGAAGATTCTTTCTGCTGTCCTTGTCCTTGCCGCGTTCATCAGCCCCGCATGGGGCGATGACCTGGGCCGGCAGGTACAGAATTATCACGCAGCCAATGAAGCGGCCATCGTCGGCTAGTTGGATGAACTAGTCCGTCTGCAAAGCGTGGCGGCAAGCCCCGATGGCCTTACCGCCACTGCAGCCCGGCTGGAAACCCTGTTGAAGGCGCGGGGATTCAAAACCTCGCTGATGGCCGCGCAGGGCGCGCCGCCGGTGGTATTCGGGTCCTACAACAGTCCCGGCGCCAAACGCACCGTTGTCTTTTATGCCCATTATGACGGGCAGCCGGTGACGTCCGAGCAATGGAATTCCGATCCTTTTGTGCCCGTCATGCGTGATGGCGCGAAGGATGTGGACTGGAAGAATGCCAAGCCGCCCTTTGATCCGGAATGGCACTTTTTCGGCCGTGCCGCTGCCGACGACAAGAACTCCATCACCGCTTTTCTGGCAGGATTCGACGCCCTGAAAGCCATTGGCCACAAGCCATCGATCAACATCAAGGTGTTTTGGGAAGGCGAGGAAGGGCGCAGCTCACCGCATCTTGCCGAAATCACGCGAAGCCATAAGGACGAATTGTGCGCCGATCTGTGGTTGATCGGCGATGCCCCGGTGCATCAATCTCGCGCGCCCACTTTGTATTTCGGCGCCCGCGGCAATCTGGGGTTGGAAGCAACCGTCTATGGCCTGCGGCGCGCCCTGCATGACGGGCATTATGGAAACTGGGTGCCCAACCCGGCGGTCATGGCCGCCGAACTGATCGCGCAATTGCGCGACAGTGAGGGGCGCATCCTGATCCCCGGCTTTGGCGATGATGTGCGCCCCCTGACCGCCGAGGAAAAGGCCGCGATTGCACGGCTGCCCTCGATGGAAAATGATTTGCGGCACGAATTCGGCATCGGTCGCAGCGAAGGCAATGAAGAGTTGACAGCCAGCACCATGCGCCCCGCCCTCAATATTAAGGGTCTGCGTTCCGGCCAGGTCGGGGCCGAGGCGGCCGGCGCCATTCCAGTGGATGCAATTATGGCCATGGGCTTTCGTCTGGTGCCGGGCCAGACGCCGCAAGGCGTGCGGGCCAAGGTGGAAACTTTCCTGAAATCGAAGGGCTGGACCGTCGTCACGGACGCGCCCGACACGGCAGCGCGGCTGGTGCATCCGCGCATCATCCGGCTTGCCTGGCGCGATGCCTATCCCGCCTTGCGCAGCGACATGACCAGCCCGGCGGCCCGCGGGGTGATTGCCGCCGCCAATGCCGCCGCCGGAAAACCGGTCACGATCCTGCCCATGATGGGCGCCAGCGTGCACCTCTATTTGTTCGACGACATCATGAAAGTGCCGGTGATTGGCCTTCCCATCTCCAACCATGACAACAGCCAGCATGCCGCCAACGAGAATCTGCGGCTGCGCAACCTTTGGGATGCGGTGGAGGTCTATGCCGGAATGATGTCGCGGCTGAACTGGTAATCAGGACAGGTCGAACAGCAAAGCTTCGCTGGGCACATTGGACCGGACGGTAATCTGCGTCTGGTCGGAGATGGCGGCGGCGTCACCCGCCTTCAGCGTTTCCTCGCCCAGCGTGACTTCGCCCCTGGCCACCTGCAGCCAGGCCTTGCGGCCCTGCGCCAGGGGGCGCATGGCCTCGACATCGGCGTCCAGTTTCGCCACCCAGATTTCCGCATCCTGCACCAGCCGCACTTCGTTCTCGCACGGCTCGGGCGCGGCGATGCGGCCAAAATGATTTTGCACCACTTCGGGGGGAATCGTTTTCTGCTCATAACCGGGCGCGATGCCGGTCTTGGACGGCATGATCCAGATCTGCAGCAGATGGCAGGTCTCGGTGGGGCTGGCGTTGAACTCGGCATGGACAATGCCGCTGCCCGCGCTCATGCGCTGGATTTCGCCGGGGCGGATGGTACCGCCGCCGCCCGTGGAATCCTTGTGGGCGATGGCCCCTTCCAGGATATAAGTGACGATTTCCATGTCGCGATGGGGATGGGGCGGGAAGCCCGCGCCGCCCCTGATCCAGTCTTCATTGATCACGCGCAGCGGCCCGAAGCTTTCAAAGGCCGGGTCATAATAGTCGCCGAAGGAAAAGCTGAAGCGCGAATCCAGCCAGTCGATCTTGCCCTTGCCGCGGTCTTCAGATCTGCGCACGGTGATCATTTGCGTTTTCTTTCAATGGCGTCCCAGACAAGGGCTGCGATATCGGCGCCGCCGAACCGCTTGACCTCGTGAATGCCGGTTGGGGAGGTAACGTTGATCTCGGTCATATAGTCGCCAATCACGTCGATACCAGTGAAGATCAGCCCGCGTTTTTTCAACGCTGGCCCGATGGCGGCGCATATCGCCTTCTCACGGGCCGTCAGGTCGGTGGCTTCCGGGCGGCCCCCCACATGCATGTTGGAGCGAGCCTCGCCCGAGGCGGGAACCCGGTTGATGGCGCCGGCGAACTCGCCGTCCACCAGAATGATGCGCTTGTCGCCCTTGCGCACATCGGACAGATAGCGCTGCACGATAACCGGCTCGCGATAGAACTGGGTGAACATTTCCATCAGGGCGCCGAAATTTTCGTCATCGGATTTGACCCGGAAGACGCCCGCGCCGCCATTGCCGTAAAGCGGCTTGAGGATGATGTCTTTGAACTCGTCTCGGAAGGCGCGGATTTCGCGCAGGTCAGACGTAATCAGGGTCGGTGGAATGAGCTCCGCAAATTCGGTGACGAAAAGTTTTTCGGGCGCATTGCGCACTTCGGCGGGGTTGTTCACCACCAGCGTTCTGGGATGGATACGCTCCAGAATATGGGTGGCGGTGATATAGGCCATGTCGAAGGGCGGGTCCTGGCGCATCAGCACCACATCCGCGGCGCTGAGGTCGTAAACAAACCCGTCGCCCAGCGCAAAGTGATCGCCCTTCACGGCGCGGACATTCAATGGGCGCACATGCGCCGTCACCTTACCGTCGCGGAAGGACAGATCGCGCGGGCCGTAATAGAGCATGGCATGGCCGCGCCGCTGCGCTTCCAGCGCCAGCGCGAACGTGGAATCGCCGCCGATATCGATCTTCTCGATCGGGTCCATCTGGATTGCGACGGTCAGCGCCATGAAAACCTCTGCTCAACTTTCAATGGTCGCAACGCGGGCGCGTTGCTCAGAAATCGGGCCGCCACACATCCCGGAAATGCGCCGGCAGGGCGCGCGGGACGATGGCGACAATATCGAAACGGCTGCCGCGCCGGGCCAGGCCGGGACGGCTGGCGAGATATAAGGAGGCGGCGCGGGCAATGCGAGTCTGCTGGCTGGGCAGCACCGATTCCGCGGCGGTGCGCGCACGGGCCCGCGCCTTGACCTCGATAAAACAGACCGGGCCGAAGGGCGCCGCGGCCACCAGGTCGATTTCCCCGGCATGGGTTTTCAGCCGCCGCGCCAAAATCCGATAACCCTTCAGTCGTAGCCACAGTGCCGCCACGCTCTCGCTGTTATGGCCACGATATTCGGCAAGCTGGCGGCTAGTTTTCATCTTTCAGGTCCAGCGCGCGGTCATAGATTTTCTTGCGCGATCCGTCGGTCAAGTCGGCGATCAGGTTGGCAGCCGCCTTGACCGGCATAAAGGCCAGGGCGGCGGCGAGTGCGGCATCGATCTTGGCATCGTCGGTCACGGCCTCGCCGGGCGGTCCCACCAAAAGCGTTACCTCGCCCCTGGGCGCTCCCGCCTTGTCGTAATGCGCCGCCAGTTCAGACAAGGAGCCGCGCCGCACTTCCTCATGCATCTTGGTCAGTTCCCGCGTCATGGCGCAGGGCCGGTCGCCTAGCACTTCGGCCATCGCCGCCAAAGATTCCGACAGACGCTGCGCCGATTCAAAAATGATCAGTGTGGCTCGGACGCTTTTCAATTCTTCCAGCGCGCTCTTGCGTTCGCCTTGGCGGCTGGGAAGGAACCCTGCGAACAGGAAACGATCCGATGGCAAACCGCTCAAGGTCAGCCCCGCCAGCACCGCCGAGGGTCCGGGAATGGAGACGACATTCGCGCCCGCCTCGATTGCGGCGCGCACCAGCTTGTAGCCGGGATCGGACACCAGCGGCGTGCCCGCATCGCTGACCAGCGCCACCACCTCGCCCTGCGCCAGCCGCGCCAGGATCCGGGGCCGCATTTCTGGGGCATTGTGGTCGTTATAGGCGATCAGGGGTTTGGAGACGCCGTGGATCGACAGCAGCTTGGAGGTGACGCGGGTATCCTCGGCGGCGATGACGTCGCAACCTTTCAGCGTGTCCAGCGCTCTCAAAGAAATGTCGCGGGCATTACCGATGGGGGTGGCCAGGATATAGAGACCCGCCGCCAAACTGCCGCGATCCGGTGATTTACCGCCCGCGTCCGAAGGCTTAAGTTCGTTCGGCAAAGGATATTTCGATGACATTGCGTTCCCTGTCCCGGCTTTGTGCCATTGCCTTGGGCCTAGCGATAGCCGGTTGCGCCGCAAAGCCCGCTCCACTGCCGCCGCCCATGGTCGCCGCGCCCCGGGCGCCCATGGCCGCCAATCCGCTGGACCGGGACCTGCCCAATTATCTGCGCCTGCCCGGCCTGCCCGACGGCCCACCGGTGCGGGTGGGCGTGATCCTGCCCTTTTCCAGCAGCACCCCCGCCACCCGCGCCCTGGCCGCGTCGATGGTAAGGGCCGCCCAGCTGGCGATGTTCGATTCCGGCAATTCCCGCATCCTTCTGATCACCGCCGATGAAGGTAATGGCGGCGCCGGCGCCGCCAAGGCCGCCGAGCAGCTTCTGGCGCAGGGCGCTGAAGTTATCGTGGGTCCGCTGTTCGGCGCCTCGGTGTCGGCGGTGGCGCCCATCGCGCGCGACCGGGCGGTGCCGGTGCTGGCATTTTCGACCGAGCGCAGCGTGGCGGGCACCGGCGTCTATCTGCTGAGTTTCCTGCCGCAGAATGAAGTGCGGCGGGTGGTGTCCTGGGCGGCCAGCAAGGGCAACCGCCAGTTCGCGGCACTGGTGCCGCAGAGCGCCTATGGTGATGTAGCGCAGACCGCTTTCCGGCAATCTGTCATTGCCGCCGGGGGCAATATCGTGGATGTGCAACGTTTCGTACCCAACGCCGCCGCAGTGACCGCGCCAGCCAGCGTGATCGCCAAGAGCGGCGCGGACGCGGTGCTGATCGCACAAGGCGGCACCGTCCTGCGCGCCATCGCGCCGACCCTGTCGCTGGACGGCATGGCGCGCGACAAGGTCAAGCTGCTGGGCACCGGCTTGTGGGACAATGATCCCGCGCTGGCGCGCGAATCCAGCCTGCAGGGCAGCTGGTATGCTGCTCCAATGCCCAATGCCGATGCCGATTTCATCGCCAAGTATCGCGCCGCCTTCGTCACTGCCCCGGCAGGGCTGGCGAACCTCGCCTATGACGCGATGTCGCTGGTGGCGCTGCTGGCGCAGGGCGAGCCCTATTATCGCTTCACGCCCGCAGCCCTGATGGACCCCAACGGCTTTGCCGGGGTCAACGGCATTTTCCGCTTCAGGGCCGATGGTACATCGGAGCGCGGGCTTGCCGTGCTGGAAATGAACGTCGCCGGGCCCGTGGTGGTCAGCCCGGCGCCGACCACATTCCTGCAGCCAGGGTTTTAGTTCAGCAGTTTTTCGATCACGCTGTTGAGCAGCAAGCGCCCGCTGGGCGTTGCTGTCAGCGTGTCGCCATCAAGAGTCACAAAACCCTGCTGCGCCATGGCGGTAATCTTTTGCGCCTGCGGCCGCGCGCCCCAACGCTGTTCATAGGCGGCGAGATCGAGGCCTTCGGCCAGGCGCAAATTCATCAGCAGATGTTCGCGGCTTGCTTCGTCGTTTGAGACCGTCATGCGCTCGGCAAAGCCATGACCACTTTTGCCGACCGTGTCGCGCCAGCGTTCCGGCAATTTGATCGCGGCGGTGGCGGTGCGCCGCCCGCCCAGGTTGAGCCGTCCATGCGCGCCCGGGCCGACGCCGGCATACTCGCCATAGCGCCAATAGATCAGGTTGTGGCGACTTTCCGCACCGGGGCGGGCATGGTTGGAAATCTCATAGGCCGGCACGCCCGCCGCTTCGGTCAGTTCCTGGGTAGTCTCATAAAGCCCGGCGGCCATATCATCGTCGGGAATTTGCAAGCTTCCGTTCCGGTGCAACAACGCATAGGGCGTTTCCGGCTCGATGGTCAGCTGATAGAGTGACAGATGCCCGGTGCCGAAATCCAGTGCCTCTTTCAATTCGCCGCGCCACGCGGCATCGCTCTGGCCGGGGCGGGCATAGATCAGGTCCAGTGAAACCCGGTCGAAAACACCCATCGCCATTTTCAGCGCGGCCCTGGCCTCGGCCACATCGTGCAAGCGTCCCAGCTTTTTCAGGTCGGCATCGTTTAGCGCCTGCACCCCCAGCGAGACACGGTTGACGCCGGCGGCGCGGTAATCGGCAAAGCGCGCCGCATCGGCGGATGCCGGATTGGCTTCCAGGGTGATTTCCGGGTCATTGGCCATCGGCCACAGCGCGGCGATCTTCTGCAGGATGCGCCCCACCGAGCGACCCTGCATCAGCGACGGCGTGCCGCCACCGAAGAAAATCGTTTCGACCACGGGGCGGAAGTTTTTATTGGTCGCTCGCTCATACGCTGCCGCTATGGGCCTCGCCGACGCTCCTTGCTTTCCCGCCACCCAGTCCAGCTCCGAGAGAATGCCGTCCACCCAGCCGTCTTCATCTATCGCGGTACGGACATGGGAATTGAAATCGCAGTACGGGCATTTGGCGGTGCAGAACGGCCAGTGGACGTAGACGCCGAAGGCCAACTCACAAACTTTCGGTGAAGATGCCGGAGTGGAGCAATTTCTTGAACGCCCTGGCGCGATGGCTCATGGCGTGTTTCCTGGCCGGATCGATTTCCGCGAAGGTCTGCTCCATGCCGTCGGCGATGAAGATGGGATCATAGCCAAAACCGTGATCACCGCGCGGCGGGAAGGTCAGGCGGCCATGCGATTCGCCTTCAAAGGTCTGGAATTCGCCCGACGGCAGCGCGACGCAAAGGGCGCAGACGAATTTGGCGGCGCTTGTCGTCAGGCCCTTGTGGCGCAATTCGTCATGGATACGGTTCATCGCGAGGCGGAAATCCTTGTCCGGTCCCGCCCAGCGCGCCGAATAGATTCCCGGATCACCGCCCAGCGCGTCGGCGCATAGGCCGGAATCATCGGCCAGGGCGGCGTGGCCGCTAGCCTTGGCGGATGCATGTGCCTTGAGCTCGGCATTGGCGGCGAAGGTTGTGCCGGTCTCTTCCGGTTCGGGCAGGCCCAGCGATCCCGCGCTGATGGGCTCGATGCCATGCGGCCCCAGCAGCGCCTTGATCTCGCGCACCTTGCCGGCGTTGTGCGAAGCGACCACCAACTGGCTGCCGCGCGACAGCCTCACGCCAAAGCTTCTTTTTGCAGCACGACCAGTTCGCCGATGCCCTTGCGGGCCAGCTTCAGCAATTCCATCAGCTGTTCTTCGCTGAACGGCGCGCCTTCAGCGGTGCCCTGGACTTCCACCAGCCCGCCCGCACCGGTCAGCACGAAATTGGCGTCGGTCTCGGCAGTGGAGTCTTCGTCGTAATCCAGATCGAGCACCGCATTGCCCTTGACGATGCCGCAGGAGATCGCCGCGACATGATCGCGGATCACCGGCGCGGTGACCAGGCCGGTCTTCTTCATGAAGGCCAGGCACTGGCCCAGCGCGACAAAGCCGCCGGTGATGGCGGCGGTGCGGGTGCCGCCATCGGCCTGCAGCACGTCGCAGTCCAATGTGATCTGGCGTTCGCCCAGCGCCGACAGGTCGCAGATCGCGCGAAGGCTGCGGCCGACCAGCCGCTGGATTTCCTGGGTACGTCCCGACTGTTTGCCGGCGGCGGCCTCGCGGCGCATCCGGTCATGGGTGGAGCGGGGCAGCATGCCGTATTCCGCCGTCACCCAGCCCTTGCCCGAGCCTTTCAGAAAGGGCGGCGCCTTTTCCTCAAGGCTGGCGGTGACCAGCACATGGGTGTCACCGAACTTGACCAGGCACGAGCCCTCGGCATGGCGGGAAAATCCCGGAGTGAGGGAAACGGCGCGCATTTGGTCGGGGGCGCGGTTTGAAGGGCGCATGGAGCCTCATATATGGGTCTGCTAACGTGAGGCGTTACCTACAGTGGCCTTCGCCCAACAAGCAACTGCATTGCAGAATATTCAAGGTTTTCAATAGCTTGAGTCTAGAACCGCGCCCCTCTCTGGTTGTCCCGCCCGGCCTGACCGACCGGCCGCGCGAGGTGTTCCGCCATCTGGTGGAAGCTTTCCTTGCCTCGGGCGAGCCTGTGGGGTCGCGCACCCTGTCCCAGCGCCTGCCTCTGGCGCTATCGCCCGCCTCGATCCGCAACGTGATGTCGGACCTGGAATCCATGGGCCTGCTATATGCGCCCCACACCAGCGCCGGGCGGGTGCCGACCGAAAAAGGCCTGCGCCTGTTCGTGGACGGGCTGCTGGAAATCGGCGAACTAGCGCCGGACGAACGCGTCGCCATCGAGGCACGGATGTCGGGCAGCGGGCGCGGTATCGAAGAGCTTCTCACCCAGGCCACCCAATCGCTGGCAGGCCTGTCGCGCTGCGCCGGGCTGATGGTCACAGCCAAGCAGGATTCGGCGCTCAAGCATGTCGAGTTTGTCGCCGTCGCGCCGGGCAAGGCGCTGGTCATCATGGTCAGCGAGGATGGCCAGGTGGAAAACCGAGTCATCGACACGCCGGTGGGCCTTCCCGTTTCGGCGCTGATCGAGGCGGGCAACTATCTGGGCGCGCGCCTGCGCGGCCGTACCATCGACACCGCCCGCGCCGAAATCCTGGCCGAACTGGACAGCGAGAAACTGCAACTGGACGCCCTGACCGCCAAGGTGGTGGCCGAGGGGCTGGCCACCCTGGCCGGGCCGGAAAAAGTCCTGATCGTACGCGGCCAGTCGAACTTGCTGGACAGTGTGGGCGCGGGCGACGATATCGAGCGTATCCGCAGCCTGTTCGACGATATCGAGCGCAAGGCCGATCTGATCCGGCTGCTGGAACTCGCCAAGGATGGCGAGGGGGTGAGGATCTTCATCGGCTCAGAAAACCGCCTGTTCTCGCTTTCCGGCTCCTCCATCGTCGCCGCGCCCTATGCCAATGCGCAGGGCAAGATCGTCGGCGTGATAGGCGTATTGGGGCCGACCCGGCTGAACTATGGCCGTATCATCCCCATGGTCGATCATACCGCCAAAGTCATTGGACGACTGCTTGCTTAAGGTTTAAGGACGCGCCCCATGAGTGACCAACACAATCCCGAAATGCCCGATATCGCCGAGAACCCCCATGCGGCTGAATTTGCCGTGCTGGAAGCGCTGCGGGAAGAAGTCGAAACCCTCAAGGATCAGCGCCTGCGCGCCCTGGCCGAGGTCGAGAATATCCGCCGCCGCGCCGACAAGGAAAGGGCCGAAGCCGGCCAGTATGCCGTGACTAAATTCGCCCGCGACATGGTGGGTATCGCGGACAATTTCGCCCGCGCCCTGGCCGCCGTGCCGGCCGGCGTGCGCGAAGCCGCCGACCCGCAGGTTGCCGCCGTGCTGGACGGCGTGGAAGCCACTGACCGCCAGCTGCTGCAGACCCTGGAACGCTATGGCGTGAAGCAGATCGAAACCGGGGACGGCAAGTTCGATCCCAATCTGCATCAGGCAATCGCCGAAGTGCCAGGCGATGGCAAACCGCCCGGCAGCATCGTGGCTGTGGTACAGACCGGCTTCATGATCGGCGACCGGCTGCTGCGTCCTGCCATGGTAACGGTGGCGCGCAAGGATCCCGCGTCCGCAAACATCGACACGAAAATCTGAGGGGGCGCATGGCTGACCTGAAAATCGTCGTCACCGGCGCCTCTGGACGCATGGGGCGCACTTTGATCCGCGAAATCGCACAGGGCTCCGGCATCACTTTGTGCGGCGCGCTGGAAATGGAAGGCCATCCTAATCTGGGGCTGGACAGCGGCACCCTGTCCGGGATGCAGCCCAATGGCATCATGCTCACCGCCGATCCGCTACCGCTGCTGGCCCATGCCCAGGCGGTGGTGGATTTCACCACCCCCATGGTCTCCACCATGCTGGCCGACCTGGCGGCGCAGGCGCGCATCGTCCATGTCATCGGCACCACAGGTTTTGACGAAAAGGGCGAAGCCCGGATCAACGCCGCCGCCCGCCATGCGGTGATCGTCAAATCCGGCAATATGAGCATGGGCGTCAATCTGCTGGCGGCATTGGCGGAACGGGCCGCCAAGGCGCTGGCAGATTACGATATCGAGATTCTGGAAATGCATCACCGCAACAAGGTGGATGCCCCATCGGGTACCGCCCTGCTGCTGGGCGATGCGGCAGCCAAGGGCCGCGCGGTGGCGCTTAGCAAGCACGCGGTCAAGTCCCGCGATGGCCATACCGGCGCGCGCAAGGACGGCGATATCGGCTTTGCCGCCCTGCGCGGCGGCAGTGTGGTGGGCGAACATTCCGTGATCTTCGCCGGTACCGGCGAGCGCATCACGCTTTCCCATTCCGCCGAGGACCGCTCCATCTTCTCGCATGGCGCGCTGACGGCGGCGCGCTGGGGCCACGGCCAGAAGCCCGGCCTTTATTCGATGACGGATGTGCTTGGGTTGAATGCCTAAGCGTTTCACAGCCGCCGAAGCCGAAGAGTTTTTCGCGCGGCTGAAGAAGCTTGAGCCCGAGCCCAAGACCGAGCTCAACTACGTCAATCCCTATACCTTGCTGGTGGCCGTGGCGCTGTCGGCCCAGGCTACCGATAAAGGCGTCAACAAGGCGACCGCGCCGCTGTTCAAGACGGTGAACACACCGCAGACGATGGTGGCGCTGGGCGAAGCCGGCTTGAGCGAGGCGATCAAGACAATCGGGCTTTACCGCGGCAAGGCGAAGAACGTCATCGCCTTGTCGAAAATTTTGCTGGAACAGCATGGCGGCGAGGTGCCGCAAAGCCGCGAGGCGCTGGAGGCCTTGCCGGGCGTGGGGCGCAAGACCGCAAATGTGGTGCTGAATGTCGCCTTTGGCGAACCGACCATCGCGGTGGACACCCATATCTTCCGCGTTTCGAACCGCACCAACCTGGCGCCGGGCAAGACTGTGGTCGAGGTCGAGATGGGCCTGGAAAAGATCGTGCCCGATCATTTCAAGAGCCACGCCCATCACTGGCTGATCCTGCACGGCCGCTACACCTGCGTGGCGAGGAAACCCCTGTGCCCGGTCTGTGTGGTGCGCGATCTCTGCCGATTCAAAGAGAAGACGAAAGAACTGCCGCCGGAAAAACCGCGCGCGAAAGTCCGTTAACCTCACCAATCTCACCATGGCCGGGTTTAACCCGGCCATCCAACTTTGCTTCATCAGCTGCTGGATGGACGGGCCAAGCCCGCCCATGGAGAAGTTGTTTATGGCGTCTTCGATGGCGAAACGCGGAGCGCGGTGAGGCAGCCATCGTCCGCCGCCGCTCTCACGCCATGCGGCAGGGTCTCGACATGGCGCACCGCCAAGGGCGCACCATAGAAAAAGAAAAAGGCGCGGCAGGCCGTGCCGTCATAGCGCCACATCTCGATGGTACCATCCTTGCGGACAAAGGCCGGGCGGCCGAACACCGCCTGCAGGGCCGCGGCCGAAAGGTTGAAGTAGCCGGGCGGTTCGCCGCGCGGCGGGGTGCTGGGAATGGCTGCGGCGGCGCGGGGCTGGCGCGGCGCCTGATTGGCACAGCCGGCGGCCAGCAAAGCAACAAAAAGACAGGCGAAGCGGCGGATCATGTCGGCCTTCTGCACCAGTCTTTTTGGTCTCACAAGTGCTTCTTTTCCCCCCTCCCCCGCCTGGCGCTTCGCGCAGCGGGGGAGGCGCTTGCAGCCCCGGCCCTATCCCGTATAAGCGAAACCGAGTTTCGCGGGGGTTTGCATGTCGCAGCAGTATGATGTCGCCGGTCTGGGCAATGCCATTGTGGATGTCATCGCCTCGGTGGGTGACCGGTTCCTGCTGAACCATCGCATCGCCAAGGGCGGCATGACCCTGATTGACGAGTTCCGCGCCAAGGAACTGCTCAAGCTGCTGGCCGACAATCAGCAGACCATGAGCAGCGTGCATGAAGTGGCGGGCGGCTCGGCCGCCAACACCATGGCGGGCATCGCCTCGCTGGGCGGCAACGGCGTGTTTGTCGGCAAGGTATTCGACGATCGGCTGGGCAAGGTGTTCGGCGACTCCATGGCCAGCCTGGGCATGACCTTCACCACCGCGCCGGCCTGCCAGGGTTCCTCCACCGCCACCTGCATGATCGCGGTGACGCCGGACGGTCAGCGCAGCATGAGCACCTATCTGGGCGCCTGCCGCGAACTGGTGCCGGACGATATCGACGAAGAACAGGTCGCGGGCGCCCGCATCCTCTATATCGAGGGCTATCTGTGGGACCGGGACGAAGCCAAGCAGGCGGCGCGCAAGGCGATTGCCGCCGTGAAGGGCGCGGGGGGGCGCATTGCCCTGTCGCTGTCGGATTCTTTCTGTGTCGGACGCTTCCGTGACGAATTCCTGCATCTGCTGGACAAGGATGTGAACATCCTGTTCGCCAATGAGGACGAGGCCAAGGCGCTGTTTCAGCAGGACAGCTTTGACGGCGTGATCGCCGCAGCCAAGCAGTGGGGCGGGATCGCTGCCCTGACGCGCTCGGCCAAGGGCTGCGTCATCATCGAAGAAGGCCAGGAACATGTCGTTCCCGCCGCGCCGGTTAGCCGCGTGATCGACACCACCGGCGCGGGCGACCAGTTCGCCGCCGGATTTCTCTATGGCATGACCAATGGCAAGGGGCTGGCCGATTGCGGAAAGCTTGGCGCGCTGGCGGCAGCGGAAGTGATTTCGCACTATGGCGCGCGGCCCGAGGCCTCGCTCAAGGAACTCGCGGCCAAAGCCGGGCTGATCTAAGCTCACCCTTCGACAAGCTCAGGGTGAGGATATCCTCATGCTGAGCCCGTCGAAGCATGAGGATCATTCGCCTATCAGATGCAGGGTAACCTCCCGCTGATGCGGTGCGTCGCGATGCTCGAAGACGTAAATCCCCTGCCAGGTACCCAGCGCCAGCCGGCCCTTGTGTAATGGAATCCCGATGGAAGTTTGCGTCAGCGCCGAGCGGATATGCGACGGCATGTCATCGGGGCCTTCCGCCGTATGACAGTAGTTCATGCCGGGAGCCGCCAGGTGGGCGAAGAAGCTCTGCAAATCCTTACATACATCGGGATCGGCATTTTCCTGGATCAGGAGCGAGGCCGAGGTGTGGCGGATGAAGCAGGTGAGCAGCCCGTTCTCGATCGCCGCGATGCGCACGAAATCGCCCAGCGCATCGGTGAATTCATAAAGCCCCGGCCCATGGGTTGGCACGGTGAGAGTGCGCTGCGCCTGTTTCATGGGCTATTTACGCAAATAGACATAGAGCGCGCCGCCGCCGCCATGGCGGACATGCGCGGGTCTGGTACTGGCGATCAGCGCCGCCAGCTCCGGCTCCTTCAGCCAGCGCGGCACCATCTGCTTGAGCACGCCATGCGGCGACGCCATCCAGCTGGCGCTTTCCTCCTTGCGGGGATTACCTTTTCCGGTCACCACCAAAATCAACCGGTTGCCGCGCTGCCGCGCGCCAATCAGAAATTTGCCTAGGGCGCGATAGGCAGCGGCTTCGGTCATGCCATGCAGGTTGAGCTTGGCGTCCGGCTCCAGCAGGCCGCGCCGCAGACGATCTTTGGTGGCGCCATTGACGCCGCTGGGCTGCAATGCGGCGTTTCTTTTCTTCGCGTTAGCTTTGGACGCGGCGATTTTTATGGGCCGCGCCTCCAGGAAATCCTGCTCGAACTGCTTGCGCTCCTCGTCGCTGACCTTGCGGCGGCTCATGGCCAGCTTCTCGATGCCCCGGTTTTCTCGGCCAAGGCGTTGGGCAAAAGCAGATAGAGCCGCCCCGGCGCCTTCATCGCACCGGCGCGGCGCTCTGCCTCCGCGCCAAAGCCGAAAAAGATGTCGCCGCGCACTGCGCCGCGAATGGCGCCGCCAATATCCTGCGCTACCAAAAGGCCGCGCATCGGATCGGGTCCGCCGGCATCGAGATAAAAAGGCGCGCCCAGGGCATGAATGCGCGGGTCCACCGCCAGGCTGGCCCCGGGCGTCAGCGCCACGCCCAGCGAACCGGTGCTGCCCAGCGCCGTGTCCCCCAGCGGTTTTTCTTCAAAGAAGATGTAGCTTTCATTGCCTTCCATCACGCTGCGGGCGCGGGCAGGATTGGCCAGCAGCCAGGCGCGGATGGTTTGCAGCGAAACAGTCTCGCGGGTCAGCGCGCCTTCGGCGATCAAAGTGCGGCCGATGGCGGTATAGGGGCGGCCATTCTCGCCAGCATAGCCGATGCGCGCGCTGCCGCCATCATCGAAGACGATCCGGCCCGACCCCTGAATCTGCAGGAAGAAAAACGCCACCGGATCGTCGGTATAGAACAGGACCGGCGCATCGGAGGCGGTATTGATCTGAGCCCGGTTGGCATAGGGCACCAGGGCATGGCCCGACACCCGCCCCGAAACACGCTCGCCTTTCAGCTTGGGAATGAACTGGCCAATGTCAACGCGCACCAGGTCGGGCGGCAGGCCGTGGACCGGCGTCTGATACGCGCCCTGCCGCGTGCGGTTGCCGCGAATTTCCGGCTCGTAATAGCCGGTGAACAAGCCTGCGCCGCCGGTCAGCGCAAAAGGCGTGAAATTGGATTGAAAAAATGTTTTGGCGCCGCCGCTCGCGCCTGCGCAAACACTGCGCCAGTCGGCCACGGTGCCGGCATAGCCCGCGCCGCCCATTGCCGCACTGTCTGGTTTTGCCGCCAGCACGGCGCAGCTGCGCCGGAAGGATTGCAGCGCCGCCTCAAGCGCGGCGCCATCCCATCCCGGCAGCGCATCAAAACTGACGCGTGTCATGCTCCAGGATTCAGGGGCGGGTGGTTTGGGGGCCTGGCTGGCGCAGCCCGACAGCGCGCCGATCACGGCAGCCAGAATCAGGAAACGCACTGCCCTCATCCGGGCATGTCACCGGCGGTGGTGATCAGCAGCCAGTTGGGGTCGCGGGCATCGACATTGCGCGCGAAGGTCCAGACATCGGTGATCGGACCGGCATCGAATTCCGCCGTGAAGGCGACGGTGATTTCCGCCTGCCGGCCGTCCAGCACGGCGTTGACGATCTTGGCGTCGGACAATTTTGTGAGCGGCGCGGGCGGCTCGCTGCGCCCGGTGATCGCACCGTCAAAGGCGGCCATCACGTCGGGCGACAATAAGGGCTTCAAGGCGTCACGGTCGCCGCGCGCGAAGGCATCCACGATCATGGTGTAAGCCTGCTGCGCGCCGCCGAGGAAACGGGCCGCATCGAAACTCCGGTCGGCTAGCTGGATCTCCAGCAACCCGCCCTTGGCGGTGGGGGTCGGGGCTTCCAGCGCGGCGGGTACCGGCTGCGCCACCGGTGTGGGCGCGCTCAGGGGCGAGGGCCTTGCCTGCGGCGGCGGCTCATGGCCGGTACGCCGCCCCAGGACCATGTACAGGCGAAAACAGACAATGCCGGCCAGGGTGGCGGCGATGAAAAGTCCCAATGTTTGCGAATCCGGCATTGATGCAACCTTTGACTACCCGGCCCGCCCCATATGGCCGGACCCTAGCCGCCCGGGACAAGGCTTGTGAAGTGCTTTTCCTTGTCAGCCCCGCGCAATCCATGGTAGCGCGCGGGCCGCATTCAGCCACAAGACCCGTCGGGCGGCCCCGAGTTCAAACAGGAAGATTACCATAATGAGCAGCGAAGGAACCACGTCTAACGCCCCCGCGGTGCCCAACCTCCAGGTCATGGCCCAGTACATCAAGGACTTGTCCTTTGAAAATCCGGGCGCGGTGACGGAAATCGCCCAGCGGCCCCAGATCGATCTGGCCGTGGACCTGAACGCCAAGCGGGTCGAGGACGAGGTTTTCGAGGTCGAGCTGAAGATCCGCGTCGACGCCAAGAACGAGGAAAAGGCGCTTTTCCTGCTCGAAGTGGCCTATGCGGGCGTGTTCCAGCTGCGCAATGTGCCCGATACCGCCACCCAGCAGGCGATCCTGCTGATCCAGGCGCCGCACATGCTGTTCCCCTTCGTCCGCCGCATCGTGTCCGATGTGGTGCGCGACGGCGGCATGCCGCCCCTGATGATCGAGCCGATCGACTTTATGGCCTTGTACCAGGCGCGCGTGGCCCAGGCTGCGGGTCAGCCGGCCGGTGGAGTGCCGCAAGGCACCGCCTAAACCCGCTTGTCATCCCCGCGAAAGCGGGGATCCATTTTTCAGCATGTGCCATTGGGCAAGGCGGTTTCCCGCTTTCGCGGGAATGACAGGTTTTCTATGAATTCCAGAGGTTCTTCTCGCCGATCTCTTTGGCGATGAAAGTGGCGTGGATTTCGATTTCCATGGCGGTGATCTGTGGCAGCAGCTTCTCGGGACGCTGGCGCGCCGCACGCACCGGCTCGCCGGCATGTGCGGCGGCGACTTCCACCGGCGCCAACATCAGGCCCTTCTGCCGGCCGCCCACCAGTTCCAGATAGATTTCTGCGGTCAGTTGGGCATCCAGCAGCGCGCCATGCTTGGTGCGCGCGGTGAGGTCGACGCCGAAGCGCTTGCAGAGCTCGTCCAGTGAATAGCGCGCCCCCGGAAACTTGCGCTTGGCGATTTCGATTGTGTCGATGGAGCGGGCCAAAGGAATGGGGCCGCGGCCCACCCGCTTCAGTTCGGCATTGATGAACTTGATGTCGAAGCTGGCATTGTGAATCACAAGCGGCGCGTCGCCGAGAAATTCCAGGAACTCGTCCACCACATGGGCGAACAAGGCTTTGTCGGCCAGGAACTCCGCCGACAGGCCATGCACGCGCTGGGATTCCATGGGAACGTCACGCTCGGGATTCAGGTAAAACTGCAGGGTGCGGCCGGTGGGGAAATGGTCCACCAGCTCAACACAGCCGATCTCGACGATGCGATGGCCATCACTTGGCTCAAAGCCGGTGGTTTCGGTGTCGAAAACAATTTCACGCATCTAACTTTGCCCGCACATCCGCCAAGATCATTTTCACCTGTTCGCGGGCATCATCCAAGCCCTTGTCGGTCATCACCAGGTAATCGGCCTGTGCACGCTTTTGCGCGTCGCTCATCTGGCGCGCCGTGAGGGCGGCAAATTTTTCTTCCGTCATGCCGGGGCGGGCCAGGACACGCTGGCGCTGGACGGCTTGCGGCGCAGTCGCCGCCACCACGGCATCCGCCGGGGTAGCCGTTTCCAGCAGCAGGGGAATATCCAGCAGCACAATGGGCGCCTGGGTGTTTTCCAGGAATTTGATCCGCCGCTCGGCCACCAGCGGATGCATCAGGCTTTCCAGCCGCGCCAGTGCCGCGCCGTCGCCGGTCACCAGCCGTGCCAGCGCGGCGCGGTCCACCGCGCCGTTTTTCGTGCTGCCGGGAAAGGCCGCCTCTATCATCGCTGCCGCCTCGCCGGCGTAAAGCGCGTGCACCACCGCATCGGCGTCGAACACCGGGATGCGCTCGCCTGCAAACAGTTTGGCGGTTTCGCTTTTGCCCATGCCTATCGAGCCGGTCAGACCGATCACAAAAGGCTTACTGCGCACGCAGCACCGCCACCAGCGCATCGCGCAGGCCTTGCGTTACTTCGGGCCGCACACCGAAAAATGCCTCGAAGGACGGTACGGCCTGGTGCATCAGCATGCCCAGTCCGTCGATGATCTGATGACCACGCGCTTTGGCGTCGCGGAGCAGCTCAGTTTCCAGCGGCTTGTAGACGATGTCGCAAACCGCCGCCGAAGCGGGCAGCGCCGCCAGGTCGAGATCGAGCGGCGGGTTGCCGCTCATCCCCGCGCTGGTGCTGTTGACCACAAGCGCAACGCTGCCAGCAACCGCGGGCCAATCGGTCAGCGCACCTGGAAACAGTTGCGCGTTGACGTGCGGGGTCAGGGATTGCGCCAGTATTGCGGCGCGGCCCGCATCGCGGTTGAGAATGTGGATCGACGCCGCGCCCACGCTTTCCAGCGCCAGCACCGCGCCGCGCGCCGCACCACCCGCGCCCAGCAGCACCACGCTTGTCCCGGCCAGGGTGCCGAGATTTTCGTGCAGAGATTGCGCTAGGCCATAACTGTCGGTGTTGCGCCCTTCAATGGCGCCGTCATGAAATACCAAAAGGTTCGCCGCGCCCGCCACCTTGGCGGAAGCATCCAGCCGGTCGGCCAACGCAAAGGCACTTTCCTTGTGCGGCACGGTGACATTAACGCCCTTGAACCCCTCGGCACGGGCGCGCGCGATCACGGCGCCGAACTCTTCGGAGCTGGCGGGCAACCGCAGCATCTCGCCGTCGATACCGTGTTCTTTCAGCCAGTAGCCGTGCAGTACCGGCGACAGCGAATGCGTCACCGGCCATCCGACAATGCCCGCATTCATCGTCATGACGTCAGCATGCCTTCTTTCCTGAGCGCGGCCAGGACTGCCAGCAGCGGCAGTCCCAGCACCGAAAAATAATCGCCGTCCACTCTATCGAAAAGCTGCGCCCCGCGCCCTTCAAAATGATAGCAGCCCACCGACGACAGGATCGCCATACCTTCCGCCGCGATGTAATCGTCCAAGAATTGCGGGCTTAAATCGCGCATTGTCATCTGGCAGGGGCTGACATGCGTCCATAGCAGGTCGCCGTCCCGGGCCAGCGCTGCCGCCGAAACCAGCAGGTGGGTGTGGCCGGACAGGCGCCGCAGCAAGGCCTTTGCTTCTTCCAACGTGGCGCATTTGCTTAAGTGATCGCCGTCGAAACCGATCACGCTATCGCCGCCCAGCGCGACCGCACCAGGATGGCGCGCCGAAACATGCCGCGCTTTTTGCTGCGCCAGGGTGGAGGCAACCGTCTGCGCATCCGCGCCGCGCAGCTGCGCCATCAGCACCTCTTCGTCCAGATCGGCGGGATCGGTGATGAAGTCGACGCCCGCTGCCCGCAAAAGCGCGGTACGGCTGGCGCTGGCGGAGGCAAGAACCAGCCTCACGCAAGCGCCTCTTTGCGCTCGGTTAAAAGGTTCATCACCGCCGCCGCGGTTTCCTCGATGGAACGGCGCGACACGTCGATCATCGGCCAGTCGTTATTCTCGAACAGCAGGCGAGTGGCGGCTATTTCGGCGCGCACCGCATCCGGTTCGATATAATCGGTGTCACGGGTCTCGCCCATGGTGTTGAGGCGGTTGCGCCGTACCTGCACCAGCCGGTCGGGCGACACCCACAGTCCGACGATCAGGGGTTTCTTCGCGGCCAGCAACTGGGGCGGCGGCGGCAGGCCCGGCACCAGCGGCACGTTGGCGGCCTTGAGCCCGCGAATGGCGAGATAGACGCAGGTCGGCGTCTTGGAGGTGCGGCTGGCCCCGGTCAGGATCACTTCGGCTTCGTCAATCGTCTCCAGCGACTGGCCATCATCATGGGCGATGGTGAAGTTGAGAACCTCGATACGCTCTAGGTAACGCTGGTCCACCTGGTGCTGGCGGCCAACCTTGTGGGTTTCCGTTTTGCCCAGGAATTTCCGCAGCGCCAAAACCGGGCCTTCCAGCACATCGATGGCGCGGGTTTCCATGTTGTTGCAGTGCGCGATCAGCTTGTCGCGCAGCGCCTGGTTGGCCAGGGTCAAGAACACAATCCCCGGCATGATGGCGATATGATCCAGTGCCCGGGTCAGTTGATGCTCGCTGCGGACCAAGGCATAGGGATGGACATGGACATCGACATTTTCGAACTGGGCCAAGGCTGCATTGACCATGGCGCGCAGGGTCTCACCAGTAGAGTCCGACACGAGGTAAACGTGAAATTTATGATCCACAGAACTATCCCGAAAATTTGGTCCGGCTGGGTGTAAGCCCGTTTCTGACCACAGGCTCCTAGCCGGGAAAACCGCAACTGTGCAAACCGGTATGGTTTGGGGACGCTATCGTTAACGGTCAACACAGTATGACAAGCCCCCTGCCCCGCTCTGTCCTTCGCCAAGTGCTTGAGTCCATGCGGACTTGGGCTTAATGAAAAGCCGCTTTCACATTTTCACCCACAACTAACAGCCCTTACATCATCTTCATCATCTTAGGATTCTAGGAGTCTTGCTTGAGTAGTGCGGCCAAGCTTGTGCGTGTTCTGGAAGGAACTTCTGAAAAGGTGCCGCCGGTCTGGCTGATGCGCCAGGCGGGACGCTATCTGCCGGAGTATCGGGAAGTCCGGGCGAAAGCCGGCGGGTTTTGGGAGATGGCTCTGTCCCCGCGCTATGCCGCCGAGGTCACCCTGCAGCCGATCCGCCGTTTCGGCTTTGATGTGGCGATCCTGTTCTCCGACATTTTGACGGTACCTGAGGCGCTGGGCCAGAAGGTGACCTTCACGGCGGGCGAGGGTCCCAGCCTGACGCCGGTGACCTCGGCAAAGGGTTTCAACGAAAACCGGGAACAATGGGCGGCCTATTTCGAGCCGGTCTATGAGGCACTGCGGCTGACGCGGGCCGGTCTGGCGGACGAGACGGCCTTGCTGGGTTTTGCCGGCGCCCCCTGGACCCTGGCGACCTATCTGGCGGCGGGCGCGGGCGGCGATGAGCAGAAGGCGGCAAAGCTGTGGGTGTATCGGGACCCGGAAGGCTTTGGATATCTTCTGGATATCTTGAGCGAGTGTGTCGCCTTCCACCTGATCCGCCAGCTGGAGGCGGGCGCCGATGCGGTGCAGATCTTCGATAGCTGGGCCAGCGGCCTTCCCCCTGCCCTGTTCGCGCAGGTTGTGATTGCCCCCACCCGGAAAATTGTCGCCGCGGTGCGTGCCGCCAGGCCAGGTGCGAAGATCATCGGCTTTCCCCGTGCCGCGACCCTGGCTGGCTACGAAGCCTATGTGCAGGCCACCGGTGTGGACGCGGTGTCACTCGACACTTCGGCGCCGATGCGGTGGGGCGCCAAGAATCTGAGCTGTGCGATCCAGGGAAATCTCGATCCCATCGCCCTGATCGCGGGCGGTGCGGCGCTGGACCGGGCGGTGGATGACATTCTGCAAGCCACCGTAGGCAAGCCGCATATCTTCAATCTTGGCCACGGCATCCTGCCCGAGACGCCGATTGCCCATGTTGGGCAATTGCTTAAGCGTATCCGCGGATGAAGCTGGCAATCGTTCTATTCAATCTCGGTGGGCCGGATTGCCCCGAGGCGGTGCAGCCCTTCCTGCGCAACCTGTTTTCCGACCGCGCCATCATCGGGCTGCCCGCGATCTTTCGCCTGCCGCTGGCTCGCTTCATCGCCTGGCGCCGGGCGCCTGTCGCGCGCGAAATCTATGCCCAGATCGGCGGGCGCTCGCCGATCTTCGAGGAAACCCGCAAGCAGGCCGACGCGCTGGAAGCGGCCCTGTCGCAGGACGGCGTCGAGGCCAGGGCCTTTGTCGCCATGCGCTACTGGCATCCGTTCAGCGATGGCGCGGTACGGGCGATCAAGGCGTTTGATGCCGATAAAATTGTGCTTTTGCCGCTCTATCCGCAATATTCCACCACCACCACCGCCTCGTCGCTGCAGGACTGGGCGCAGGCGGCGAAGAAGGCGGGACTGAATACGCCGACATCACAGATCTGCTGCTATTCCACGCAAAGCGGATTCATTGCGGCGGCTGCTGCGCATATCCGCGAAGCTATGGCAGGTGCGCGCAGCGACATTTCCTATCGCCTGCTGCTGTCGGCGCACGGCCTGCCCAAGCGCGTCATCCAGAAGGGTGATCCCTATCAGCGCCAGGTGGAGCAGAGCGCCGCGGCGATTGTCGCGGCGCTGGCCATGCCGGGGCTGGACTCGCAGGTCTGCTATCAGAGCCGGGTCGGGCCGCTGGAATGGATCGGGCCGTCCACCGACGATGAAATCCGCCGCGCTGGCGCGCAAGGCAAGGGCGTGATCATCGCGCCGGTCGCCTTTGTCAGCGAGCACTCCGAAACCCTGGTCGAGTTGGACATCGAGTATCGCAAGCTGGCCGGGGAAGCGGGAGTGCCCGATTACCGCCGCGCCGCCACCGCCGGCATCCATCCCGGTTTCATCGCCGGCCTGGCGGGACTTGTACGCCGCGCCCTGGTGACGGAAATTGTGGCGGGACAGCCGGGTGGATGCACGGTCGGTCTGTGCGGTTGCAGGAAGAACTGATCTGATGCGCGATATCCTCGCCGGTTATTACAGCTGGATCCTGGCCGCCCATGTCATCGCGGTGATCAGCTGGATGGCGGGCATGCTCTATCTGCCGCGCCTGTTCGTCTATCACTGCGAAACGCCGCCGGGTTCGGAAGGCAGCGAACGCTTCAAGGTCATGGAGCGCCGCCTGCTCAAGGGCATCATCAATCCTTCAATGATTGCGGTCTGGATTCTGGGGCTTACCCTCGCTTGGATCAGCGGGGCGCATCTGAAGACCTGGTTCCAGATCAAGTTTGTGTTGGTGATCGGCCTGAGCGGTTTTCACAGTTTTCTTGTGGCGCGCTGGCGCGACTTCGCCAATGACCGCAACACGCGCAGTGCCCGCTTCTACCGGATTGCCAATGAAGTGCCTGCGGTGGTGATGGTGCTGATCGTGATCCTCGCCGTGGTCAAACCTTTTGGCGGATAAGCCTGTGTTCCGGCCTGAAACATTAATTGCTCGCCGGTCGCTTGGGGGATGTTTGCAAGCCTCGAAAATCGGGTTATAAGCAACTGTTCTCCTAGCCCGCGCGGCTGGCCTTGAGGCCAAGCTGAACCGGAACAACCGGTGCGGGTCCAAACCAATCTCTTCGATGATCGCGTTTGGGGCCGCCAGCCCCAGTTTCATCGGGCCAATCCGCCTTTTTCCAGGTACCGATCACATGACTGTCCAAGATGGCTTGCAGGCGATGAAGCTGCAGGATCTCAAGAACAAAAAACCCTCAGATCTGCTGGCTTTTGCCGAGGAACTGGAAATCGAGAATGCGTCGTCCATGCGCAAGCAGGACATGCTGTTCGCCATCCTCAAGGAGCTGGCCGACCGCGAGGTTGAGATCACCGGCCAGGGCGTCGTGGAAATCCTGCAGGACGGTTTTGGCTTCCTGCGATCCCCGGAATCCAACTACCTGCCCGGCCCCGACGACATCTACATTTCCCCGTCCCAGATCCGCCGTTTCGGCCTGCGTACCGGCGACACCGCCGAAGGTCCGATTCGCGCCCCCAAGGAAGGCGAGCGCTATTTCGCCCTTCTCAAGGTCACCACCATCAATTTCGAAGACCCCGAGCAGATCAAGCACAAGGTCCATTTCGACAATCTGACGCCGCTCTACCCGACCCGCTGGCTGAAGATGGAACTGGACGATCCTACCATCAAGGACAAGACCGGCCGCGTCATCGACATCGTGGCGCCGCAGGGCATGGGCCAGCGCGCCCTGATCACCGCGCCGCCGCGTACCGGCAAGACGGTGATCCTGCAGAACATCGCCAAGGCCATCGCGGCTAACCATCCCGACGCCTTCCTGATCGTGCTGCTGATCGACGAGCGCCCGGAAGAAGTTACCGACATGCAGCGCACCGTGGTGGGCGAAGTGATTTCCTCGACCTTCGACGAACCGGCGACGCGTCACGTGCAGGTCGCAGAAATGGTGATCGAAAAGGCCAAGCGCCTGGTCGAGCACAAGCGCGACGTGATCATCCTGCTGGATTCCATCACCCGCCTGGGCCGCGCCTACAACACCGTGGTGCCGTCCTCGGGTAAGGTCCTGACCGGCGGCGTTGACGCCAACGCCTTGCAGCGTCCCAAGCGCTTCTTCGGCGCGGCGCGCAATATCGAGGAAGGCGGTTCGCTGACCATCATCGCCACGGCGCTGATTGATACCGGCAGCCGCATGGACGAAGTGATTTTCGAAGAGTTCAAGGGCACCGGCAACAGTGAAATCATCCTGGACCGCAAGGTCGCCGACAAGCGCGTCTTCCCGGCCATCGACATCATGCGCTCGGGCACCCGCAAGGACGAGCTGCTGGTTGAGAAGGGCACCTTGGCCAAGACCTATGTCCTGCGCCGCATCCTGGCGCCGATGGGCACCATCGACGCCATCGAGTTCCTGCTCGACAAGCTGAAGTCCGCGAAGAATAACGCCGACTTTTTTGAGTCGATGAATACCTGATCCGACTTTCAGAATCGTCATCACCCTCATGAAGCGGGCCATGACGGGAGTGTTTAGGGTTAGGGAATCAAAATCGTCGCGCCGGTGGTCTGCTTGCTGGTCAGCGCGTCATGCGCCTGGGCGGCATCCTTCAGCGCAAAGCGCTGGTTGATGGCGATCTTGACCGCGCCCGAAAGGATCACCGCGAACAGATCATCGGCGGTGTCCTGAAGTTCTTTCGGCGTGATGGTGTAATGGCCCAGGGTCGGGCGGGTGACTATCAGAGACCCCTTGGCCGCCAGTATCCCGGGCGCGAAAGGTTCGACCGGACCGCTAGCATTGCCATAGGTCACCATGATGCCGCGCGGCTGCAGACAGTCGAGCCCGGCCAGGAACGTGTCCTTGCCGATGGAATCGTAAACCACCGGCACGCCTTTGCCGCCGGTGATGGAGCGCACTTCTTTTTCCCAGCCCACATCCTTGCTGTTCAGGACATGGGCGCAGCCATTGGTCTTGGCCAGCGCGATTTTCTCGGGCGAGGTGGTGGTGCCGATCACGGTGGCGCCCAGATGTTTGGCCCATTGCACGGCAATCTGGCCGACGCCGCCGGCGGCGGCATGGAACACGATGGTCTCGCCCGCCTTCACGCGATGAATCTGGCGCAGCAGATACTGCGTGGTCATGCCCTTGAGCAAAATCGCGGCAGCGATCTCGTCGCTGATGCCGTCGGGTATTTTCACCAGCCGGTCTGCCGGAACGTTTGCGGCCTGCGCATAGGAGCCGATGAAGCCGCTGGCATAGCCGACCCGGTCGCCGACCGAAAAGCCGCGCACGCCTTCGTCCAGCGCCTCGACCACGCCCGCTGCTTCCGAGCCGAGCCCGGAGGGCAGCGGCAAGGGATACAGGCCGGTGCGGTGATACGTGTCGATGAAGTTGACGCCGATGGCGCTGTGCTTCACCCGCACCTGGCCCTTGGCCGGCTGCGGCAGATCGAACTCGACAAGCTGCAGCACATCGCTGCCGCCGGGCTTTTCGAAACGGATCGCCTTGATCATCATCTCAGTTCTGCTGGACCTGCTGGCGCATTTGCGCCGGGAGGGTGAGGGCGTTGGCCAGAATGGCGGCATCGGTGAAGCCGTCCGAGCATTGACCCGACTGGCAGATATAGGCGGTCGGATGGCCGCCCTGCATGCCGCGCCCGGTGGCGGGATGGCCTGGCGGCAAGGGGGCGCCCGGCTCGATCTGCACCACCATGCCGTTGGGGACCGGCTTCCCCCAGAAGGTGCGCACCAGTTCCTGGGTCTTGGCGTTACCCTTATGCCCCACGACCAGGATGATCAGGCTGTTTGCGAGATATTCAAAGCCGCCAAAGAAGCTACCCGATCCGTTCATCACCCGGTTGGCTTCGTCGCCAAATGTGGCGCCCAGGGTTGAGGCGCGGCTCATATAGTCGGTTTCGCCGGTGAGCAGCGCCAGCCGCGTCAGCACCGTCAGCATGGTGCCGTTGGCGGACGGGGTGGGATTGTCGAACAGCATGCGCGGGCGGACGAACAGCGGCTCGGCATCGCCGGCGGTGTAGCAATAGCCGCCGATCTGGGTGTTCCAGAAAAGCGTGTCCAGCGTCTTGGTCCACAGCTTGGCCGGCGCCAGGAAGCGCTCGTCGCCCGTGATTTCCCAAAGCTGCAGCGCGGCGCGCGCCATATTGGCATAGTCATCGGCAAAGCCGCCGATGCCTTTCACGCCGCCACTGGCGACATGGGCCAGGCGGTCGCCATCGCCCAGGGTCAGGGAGACATGGTCGAAGGCAGCGATTGCGGCCTGAACCCATTCCGGTTTCTCGAACACGATGCCGGCGCGCGCGATGGCGGCGATGGCAAGGCCGTTCCAATCGGCCAGCAGGCGCTCGTCGCGCCAGGGCTTGGCACGCTTGTCGCGCGCGGCCAGCAACATACTGCGCTGCTTGGCCAGCAAGGCTTCGTCCGCTTCATTGGCGGGAACCGGATTGCCCAGGCGGCGTGGCAGGTTGCGGCCCTTGAAATTGCCGTCCCGCGTCACGCCATAGACCTGCTTGAAGCGGGCCGAGAAGGTGCCCACCAGCGCGGCGTCGATCTCCGCTTCGCTCCAGGTGTAGAATTTGCTGTCTTCAGCTTCGTCGCCCGAGCCGACCGCCGCGGCGAAGCCGTCGCCGACCCGCATGTCGCGCAGCAGCCATTCGACGGTTTCGGTGACGCGCTGGCGGCACAGTTCATTGCGGTTGAACTGGGCGGCGCTGATGCAGACCTCGATAATCTGCGCATTGTCATACAGCATCTTCTCGAACACCGGCTCCAGCCAGCGCTCGTCCGAGCTGTGACGGAAGAAGCCGCCGCCGATATGGTCATGGACGCCGCCGAACAGCATGGAGTCGAGGGTGGTGAAAATAAGCTGCGAGAATTGCGGCATGCCGGTGCGCAGGAAGGCGCGCCACATCAGTTCCAGCAACAGGGCATTGGGAAATTTTATCTGGCCATTCAGGCCGCCGAAGAAGATGTCGTAATTCTGGGCGATGCGCAGTGCCGCCATGTCCAGGTTCATATTCTCCTGCGGCGTGGCCATGTCGCGATTGTAGAGATTCTCCAAGCTGGCGCGCACGGTGGCCGAGATTTCCGCCACCTTGACCTTGTCGGTCTGGTAGAGCGTGGCGACATCGCCCAGCACACGCGTGAAGGATGGAATGTCCTGCTTGTCTTCGCGGGGCAGATAGCCCGTCACCCAAAAGGGGGCGGCGTCGGGCGTCAGGAAGATATTGAGCGGCCAGCCGCCATTGTGGCGCATAGCGCCCGCAGCGCCCTGATAGATTAGGTCGAGGTCAGGCCGCTCCTCGCGGTCGGCGAGGATGGGAATGAAATTGTCGTTGATCTTGGCGGCGACGGCTTCATCCGAGAAGGCCTCGCTATTCAGGACATGGCACCAGCTGCAGCCGGTATAGCCGATGGACAACAGGATCGGCTTGTCCGCGGCCCGGGCTTCGGCCAGCGCCTCGGCCCCCCAGATGCGCCACTTCACGAGATTGTCCTTGTGGGCGGCAAGATAGGGGCTGTTGCTGGCGGCGAGGGCATTGTTCATCGTCATGTTCCATTTGGGCGCGCACGGCTTCCCGCCGGCCCGCTTCTGTGATGTTTTTGGGGCGGGGTTACTTACCCTGAATGAACCCGGGCCGAAAGAGCGCCCGCAAGCCCGCAATGAGGTACCGCCATGAAGGTGACGATCGAGATGGACATGACCCCGCAGGAGGCCCGGGCCTTTATGGGCTTGCCTGATGTCGCGCCCATCCAGACCAAGATGCTGGAGGAAATGCAGCAGCGGATGCGGGCGGCGTTCGATGCCGGCGACCCGGACGGCATGATGAAGGCTTGGATGCCGCTGGGCGGCGCTGAGGCCTTCGGCAAATTCCAGAAAATGATGTGGGACAGCGCCGCCGCCATGGGCAAGAAGGACGGCAAATAGCCTTGCCCGACACGATTTTTGCCCTGTCCAGCGCCCCGGGGCGGGCCGGGGTTGCGCTGGTCCGGGTTTCCGGGCCTCAAGCCGGTATTGCCCTGACGGCATTGGCTGGCCCCTTGCCCGCGCCGCGCCAGGCGGTGCTGCGGCGGCTGGCTTTTGATGGGGCCGGGATCGACCAGGCCCTGCTGTTGTGGTTCGAGGGACCGCACAGTTTCACCGGCGAGGACCTGGCCGAATTTCATCTGCATGGCGGACGGGCGGTGCGCGAGGCGGTGTTCTCGGCCTTTGCGGCGCTGGGCTTGCGGCCCGCGGAGCCGGGCGAATTCAGCCGGCGGGCGGTGGAAAACGGCAAGCTGGACCTGACGCGGGGCGAGTCCATCGCCGATCTGATCGATGCGCAAACCCCGGCCCAGCTGCGCCAGGCGCTGCGCCAGCATGATGGGGCGCTGGCCGACCTGTATGAGGGTTGGCGGACGGCGCTGATCGCGGCTCTGGGCCGGGCCGAAGCGGCGATAGATTTCTCCGACGACGGGGTGGGCGATGCCGAATTTGCCGCCGCTCGCCGCGCGGCTTCGGAAATATATGAGCAAATACAAATACATATGGATGATGCGGGGCGTGGCGAGGCGCTGCGCGAAGGCCTGCGCCTGACCATTCTGGGTCCCCCTAATGCCGGCAAGTCCTCGCTGATCAATGCGCTGGCCCGGCGCGATGTGGCGATTGTCTCGGACACGCCTGGCACCACCCGCGACGTGGTCGAGGCGCGACTGGACCTGGGCGGCTATCTGCTGGCCGTCGCCGACACCGCGGGCGTGCGCGAAACCAGCGAGGCCGTCGAGGCCGAAGGCGTGCGCCGCGCCCTGTCCCACGCTAAGGGCGGCATGACCCTGCTGCTGCTCGACGGCAGCGTATCGGAGCCGCGCGCCGGGTTGCCGCCCGATCTGCCGCCGCCCGATTTGACCGTCTGGAACAAGTCGGACCTAGGCTTTGCGCGTGACGGAATCTGCATCTCGCTAAAGACCGGCGCCGGGGTCTCGCAGCTGATCGAAAGCCTGACCGTAGCGGTGCGTAGCCGGCTGGAAACCGGTGATGCATCACCGGCCCTGACACGGCCGCGCCATCGCCATGCGCTGGGCGAGGCGATGGCCGCGCTCAAGCATGGTCTTGCCGCGCCAGCCGGTCAGCCCGAATTGCTGGCGGAGGATTTGCGCCTGGCGACGCGCGCCATCGGCCGCATCACCGGCCGCGTCGATGTCGAAGAACTGCTGGACT
Source organism: Rhizobium sp. Q54 (assembly GCA_945860165.1). Classification (GTDB taxonomy): domain Bacteria; phylum Pseudomonadota; class Alphaproteobacteria; order Micropepsales; family Micropepsaceae; genus Rhizomicrobium. Next base: position 7,448 of record CAMAPL010000002.1, on the reverse strand, counting down.
TCGTCTTCCGCGATTTTTGCATCGGCAAATAATCTAGCGGCGCGGCGTACTCGTTTTCATCCAGCTGGATGTCTGTACGTCATAGGCGAGGCGGCGATAATCGCGGCTTAGCCTTGCGAGATAATCCGGTGTGGCGCGGCCCTGCATCGTCTCGATGGCCCGGATCATTTCGTCCTGACATTCGTGCTGGTGATGGGCGGCGCGGTTGGCGCGATGGCGGCGATAGCCGCCCAACGCACAGGTCGCATGCCACAGTTCGGTCTGCAGGAAAAAGCGCGTCCACAATTCGCCGTCCACCATGAAGCGATAATCTTCATTGATATGCGCGCCGGCCTTGTTCCAGAGCGCCCGGCGCCAGAACACCGTCTCCTGCTGGATCCAGCTGAAATTGCCGGATGTGTAATCAAAGATGTTTTTGTATTGGGGCTGCACCGACATCAGCGTGCCGCGGTCGTTCCAGACGCCATGACAGCCGGCGATCCACATCACATCGGGTTGGGCGTCGAAGATTTCGGCGACGGTGCGGAAGGTCCAGGGACAATATTTGTCGTCGCTGTTGAGCCAGGCCATGATTTCGCCGCTGGTTTTGGCAAAGCCCTTGTTCAGCGCATTGCCATGGCCGGTGTCGGCCTCGCTGACAAAATGGTGCAGCCGGTCTTTGTATTTCTCGATGATCTCCACCGAGCCGTCGGTGCTGCCGCTATCGATCACGACATATTCGAGATGCGGATAATCCTGATCCAGCACCGAGCGCAGCGCGTCTTCGACAAAAGCCGCCTGGTTGAAGGACGGGGTGACGATGGAAATCCGGGCGCCGCTCATGGCCCGTCCGGTAGCACAGTTCCGCCCGGCTTTTGAGGCCGAGCCTTGCCGCTGGGGAAATCCTCGCCTATTCACCCCGGCCATGAGGTACGACGTCATCGTCATTGGCGGGGGCCATGCCGGCTGCGAAGCCGCAAGCGCGGCGGCGCGCTTTGGCGCCCGCACTCTCCTCCTCACCCAAAAATTCGAAACCCTAGGCGAGATGTCCTGCAATCCCGCCATCGGCGGCGTCGGCAAAGGCCACCTGGTGCGCGAAATCGATGCGCTGGACGGCTTGATGGGCCGGGTGGCCGATGCGGCGGGCATCCAGTTTCGCCTGCTCAACCGGCGCAAGGGCCCTGCGGTAAGGGGGCCAAGAGCGCAAGCAGATCGAGCGCTTTACCGCGCAGCAATGCAATCCATGCTGCGCAGCATTTCCGTTCTGGAAATTCGCGAGGGATCCGCCGAAGACCTAATTTTAAAGGACGGAATTGTTTTCGGCGTTTTGACCGGCGCTGGCGAGGAGATCGCCTGCGGCAAGGTGGTGCTGACCACCGGCACCTTCTTGAACGGACTGATCCATATCGGCGAGACCAAAATTCCCGCCGGACGCATGAAAGTCGAAGACGGTGTCGAGGCGCCGTCGCTGGGATTGTCGAAAACGCTCTATGACTTTGGCCTCGCCATGGGCCGGCTGAAGACCGGCACGCCGCCGCGGCTGGACGGCCGCACCATCGACTGGGCTGCTCTGGAAATGCAGCAGGGCGACGACCCGCCCTCGCCTTTTTCGTTTCTCACCAAGGCGATCACCACCCCGCAGATCGCCTGTGGCATCACCCGCACCACCCTGGCCACCCATGCCGTGATCCGCGCCAACTTGCACCGCTCGCCGATGTATTCCGGCCAGATCGCCTCGACCGGCCCGCGCTATTGTCCCTCGATCGAGGATAAGGTCAGCCGCTTCGCGGATCGGGAGTCACACCAAATTTTCCTTGAACCAGAAGGACTTAATGACAATACCATCTATCCCAACGGCATTTCTACTTCCCTGCCCCAGGATGTCCAGGTCGCGCTTCTGGCCACCATTCCCGGACTGGAAAATGCCGTGGTCCAGCGCCCCGGCTATGCCATCGAATATGACTATGTTGATCCGCGCGAGCTTTCCCCCGCGCTGGAAGTGAAGTCTGTGCCGGGCCTCTATCTGGCCGGCCAGATCAACGGCACCACCGGGTACGAAGAGGCCGCCGCCCAAGGGCTTATGGCGGGCTGGAATGCCGCCCGGGCCGCAGGCGGCGCCGCGCCGGTCATTCTGGACCGCGCCCAGGCCTATATCGGGGTGATGATCGACGATCTGGTGACCAAGGGCGTATCCGAGCCCTACCGCATGTTCACCAGCCGCGCCGAATACCGGCTGACCTTGCGCTCCGACAATGCCGATCAGCGCCTGACCCGGCTTGGCGAGGCTGAGGGGATCGTAGGCGCAGGTCGCGCCGCCGTCTTCGCTGCCAAGCTGGATCAGCTGAATGTTTCACAAAAAACACTTTCAGAACTGACCCTGACTCCCAATGGGGCTGCCAAGCACGGCATCGCCATCCGGTTGGACGGGGTTCGCCGCAATGCCTTGGAGCTCTTGAGCCTTACGGGCTTCACTTCCCTGACCCGCATTTGGCCCGAACTCAGCTCGTTGCAGCCCGAAATTGTCGAGCAGCTGGAGATAGACGCCCAATATGCCGGTTATCTGGACCGCCAGGATGCGGACATCGTCGCCTTCCGCCGCGACGAGGACCGCGCCCTGCCCGCCGATCTCGATTATGGCGCAGTTATTGGTCTGTCCAATGAAGTGCGCCAGAAGCTGGAACGTATCCGTCCCGCCACCTTGGGCCAGGCGGCCCGTATCGAAGGCATCACGGCCGCGGCCCTCACCCTCGTTCTGGCCTTTGTCAAAGGCAGTCAAAAGGCCAAAAATGCTTTTCGTGCCTGAGGAATTCGCCCTGCAGGCGAATGTTTCACAAAAAACAATGGCGAAGCTGGAGGCCTATGCCGATCTGCTCACAGACTGGAATGCCCGGCATAACCTGGTCTCCAAGAGCAGCTTGGGCGACCTTTGGCGGCGGCATTTCTTGGATTCCGCCCAGCTGGCCCCCTTCATTCCACCAGACGCCAAAAACCTCGCTGATCTAGGTTCGGGGGCAGGCTTTCCCGGCCTGGTGCTGGCCGCAATGCGCCCCGACCTCGCGGTGACGCTGTACGAGGCCACGGCCAAGAAATGTGCATTCTTGCAAGCTGCGGCAGACCGCATGGACCTGCACGTCACCATAGAGAATGCCCGGATGGAGGAATTGCCGCGCCGCGCCTTTGACGTCGTCACGGCCCGGGCCTGCGCCCCCCTGCCCCGGCTGTTGGATTACGCCCACAGCTTCGTCGGACCGAACAGTGTTTGCTTTTTCCTCAAAGGACAAAATTTAGCACCTGAATTGACCGAAGCCACTAAATATTGGAATATGCAGGTCTCTCAGGCCCCGAGCCAGACTGATCCGTTGGGTGCTATAGTGACCGTGAGAGAGCTGGGTCCCCGTCATGTCCAACCCCAAAAAACCGAGAATCCTGGTCGTCGCCAACCAAAAGGGCGGCGTCGGTAAGACTACGACCGCGATCAATCTGGGTACGGCGCTGGCCGCCGTAGGCGAGCCGACCCTAGTGATCGACATCGATCCGCAGGGCAACGCCTCCACGGGCCTGGGCATCCACCGTCAGGACCGCAAGCTCACCACCTATGAAGTCCTGACCGGCGAAGCCAGGCTGGCCGAGGCCATTGTCGCCACCCGCATCCCTGGCCTCTCCCTTGTCCCGGCGACGGTCGACCTGTCCGGCGCCGAACTGGAGCTGGCCAGCATGCCCCGGCGCAATTTCATTTTGAAGGACGCGCTGGAAGAATATTCCGTACACGGAGAAAACAAGTTCTCCTACATCCTGATCGATTGCCCGCCTTCCCTCACCCTCCTCACCTTGAACGCGATGGCAGCGGCGGATGCGGTGATGGTGCCGTTGCAATGCGAGTTCTTCGCGCTGGAAGGTTTGAGTCAGCTGATGAAGACAATCGAACTGGTGCGCGAGAAATTGAATCCCACCCTGGAAATCCAGGGCATTGTCCTGACCATGTTCGACAAGCGCAACAAGCTGAGCGACCAGGTCGCCGCCGACGTGCGCGAGACCCTGGGCGAAAAAGTCTACACAACCATGATCCCGAGAAACGTCCGTGTTTCCGAGGCGCCGTCGCATGGCGTGCCGGTGCTGGTGTATGACCTGCGCTGTCCGGGCAGCCAGGCCTATATCAAGCTGGCGGGCGAACTGATCCAGCGCGAACGGATTCGGGCGGCAGCATGAATCCTCCCTCACAGGATCGCCCGCGCGGTTTGGGGCGCGGACTCTCGGCGCTGATCGGCGATGAAGTTGCCGCCGTGAAGGGCGAGCCCGTAAACAAAAAAGATACGCGCACGCTGCCGATCGCGTTTCTGACACCGGGGCGCTACCAGCCCCGCGAGACCTTTGATCAGGAGCCGTTGGCCAACCTCGCGGCCTCGATCAAGGAAGTGGGTGTATTGTCGCCCATCCTGGTCCGGCCCATCGGCCCGGACCGCTATGAGATCGTGGCGGGCGAGCGCCGCTGGCGCGCCGCTCAGCTCGCCAAATTGCACGATGTGCCGGTGGTGGTGCGCGAACTGGCCGACGACCAGGCGCTGGAAATCGCCATCATCGAAAACGTCCAGCGCGCCGATCTCAACGCCATAGAAGAGGCAACGGCTTATCAGGACCTGATCCAGAAATTCGGGCGCACCCAAGAAGATGTTGCCAAGGAGATTGGCAAAAGCCGCAGCCATGTCGCCAACACGATCCGGCTGCTAAAACTGCCGGAAAGCGTCAAGACATGGGTGCGGGAGGGCAAGCTGACGGCGGGTCACGCCCGGGCGGTACTTGGCGTCCCTGACCCCGAAGCGCTGGCCAAAGAGTTGATGGCAAGCGACTTGACGGTACGCCAAGCTGAACGCCGTTCGGACGCCAGGAAGCATCCCGGAACGCCACCGCCCCGCGATCCCAACATCACAGCCTTGGAAACCAGTATTTCCAATGTCTTGGGCCTGAAAGTTTACATCACCCACAGAGTGAATAAGGGTGAGGACAAGGGTGAGGTGAAAATTACCTATACCAGCCTCGAACAGCTGGACGACCTCACACGGCGCTTGAACAAGCCCGCCTAAGAACATCAACCCATTGTTAAAGAATGGTTAATATCCATGGCCGGCGTCGGCTGCCCGCGCCAGGGCGGCGTGAACGTCGATCCGCCCGTCATACAGCGCCCGGCCCACCACAACGCCTTCGATGCCCGGCTCGTTGGCCGCGATCAGGGCGTCGATATCGACAATCGAGCCGACCCCGCCCGAGGCGATCACAGGGATGGACAGGGCGCGGGCCAGCGCCGCGGTAGCCAGGAAATTCACCCCTTTGAGCAGCCCGTCGCCGTCAATATCGGTGAACAGGATAGCGGCGACCCCGGCATCCTCGAAGCGCTTGCCCAGCTCGACCGGGGTCAATTCGGAGATCTCGGCCCAGCCCTGGGTGGCAATTCTGCCGCCTTTGGCGTCGGCCCCGACCACAATCCGCCCCGGAAAGGCGCGAGCGGCGTTTTTCACAAATTCGGGATCTGTCAGGGCGGCGGTGCCCAGGATCACGCGGGTGATGCCTGCTGCCAGCCAGCCCTCGACCGCAGCCATGTCCCGGATGCCACCGCCCAGCTGGATGGGAAGGTCGATGGCGGCGCGGATGGACTTTATCGCGTCGGTGTTAGCGCTCTTGCCGGCGAAGGCGCCATTGAGATCGACGCAGTGCAGCCACTGAAAGCCCTGCGTCTGAAACGTTTTCGCTTGAGAGGCGGGGTTGGTGTTGAAGACGGTGGCGTCGGCCATCACGCCTTTCTTGAGACGAACGCAGACGCCGTCCTTCAGATCAATCGCGGGAAAGATGATCATGGGCGCCATTTCAAGAAGTTTTCCAGCAGCTTCAGGCCGGTGGCCTGGCTTTTTTCCGGATGGAACTGGGTGCCGGCGATATTCTCGTTGCCCACCATGGCGGTCAGCAGCCCGCCATAATCGGTGGTTGCGATCAGGTCTTCGTGCAGAACCGGCTTGAACTGAAAGCTATGCACAAAATAGGCGTGCGCGCCGGGCGCGATGCCGTCCAGCAGCGGATGGTCCTGCGTGAAGTTCAGCTCATTCCAGCCCATATGGGGAATCTTCAGCGCAGCATCACCAGGCGTGATCTTGACCACTTCGCCGGCGATCCAGCCCAAACCGGCATGGCGGCCGAACTCCACGCCCACCGTTGCCAGCAGCTGCATGCCGACGCAGATGCCAAGAAAGGGCGCGCCTTCTTTCAGCACTTTTTCGCGCAGCGCCTCGACCATACCGGGCACGGCGCAAAGCCCGTTCATGCAATCGGCAAAAGCGCCGACGCCGGGCAGCACCACGCGCTCGCTGGCCAGCACCACGTCCGGATCGGCGGTGGTGACGATCTCGCATGTCCCGTTCGCGGAGTGTGCCAGTGCCTTCGCCGCGCTGGCGAGGTTGCCGGAGCCATAATCGATCAGGGCGGTGACGGGCATAAGAACTCGCGAAAATCGCGGGCTTAATACCGACTTACTGCCCGTTTGTCGAAGCGCCTCCCCTTTGCACGTAGCACATGGAAGGGGAGGTGGCTGTAGATGGCCTTCGGGCCAGCGAAAGCCGGAGGGGTTATCTAGAAGTAAGCCCCGGGCAGGGCAGTTCGGCGGTTTGCGCAGGGGGGGCACTGAGCCGCATGCCGGAAACCAGCAGATCGCGCCAGCCGGGCAGGGGATCGGCCAAGGCGAACCGGCCACTGCGCAGGGACGCCAGGGTGCCGCGGCAGGAGGGGGATGCAAAACTGGCGGCGGCCGTCCAGCCCTGCTCACTTTGTTTCATCACCGCCGCCCACCACCGCGCATCGGTGGCATAGACCAGCAAGATCTGGTTTGCGCCGTCGTGGTCCAGGTCCAGGAACCAGGCATCGCAGGACAAGGCTGGCCTGGTCAGGCGGGGCGGAACATCCTGGCCCGCTTCAGACCAATCCTGGGCCAGCAGCGACGAGGGCGGCCGCGGCCCTGTGTTTGCACAATGATATTGGCGCAAATTTCCATAGGGGTGGGGGCACCGCCACCCCGCACCGAGGCGAGGGTGACCGACGCATCGCGCGCGATCTCGGGCGAGCCGCCTTGCGCCATGCCCGCCAGCGCCTGTTGGCCAAAGCGCACGCCGCGCCAGCACAGATAATCGAAATCAAACGCTGCGAGATTCACCTTGCCGGTCACAAGCCGCGCGGTCTGTGCCGTCACCGCCAGGCGCGCGATCAGGGGCCGGGTCGCATCAAAGCTGGTGTGATAGCCGGCGATGATATTTCCGTCGCGCACGCCCGCCCGCAGCAGGGCCTGCGCCGTCACCAAAATCAGCTCCGCCAGGATCGCCAGCGCGATGCCGGCATGGGCCTGTTCCGGCCCCTGGATGCGCAGTGATGATAAAGCCCCAGGCTGGCCGCGCGGCGGCGACAATCCCGGTCCATAGGGCCCGCAGCGGAGCGGG
>CAMAPL010000001.1 GCA_945860165.1 Rhizobium sp. Q54 | reverse complement strand
ATCTTGTCGTTGGCGCGAAGATGCAGCGTGGCGTTGCCGTTGCCGCGCCACGGCGCGTCGCAGCCCCAGGCGCGGTACAGGGCGTTGTCGATCCCTCTTTCACCGTCCTCAGCGACAAAGCCGCCGGTGTTGGGATTGCCGTCCAGGTTGAAACCGGTGGCGATCTTGCCCGTCACTTCGGGCTGGCCGGGATCTTCCGCCGCCCAGGGGTTCACATAGGTTTCGATGCCACGTTTCCAGGCGCGATAGGTGATGGCGCGATTCCAGATGCTAAATCGTGTTGAGACTGGCGCTCTGACGCTCTGCAGCCCCGGCGGTCGAGCTATGGCTTCGATTTCATATTTGCTACGGAATGGCTGTTTCAGCGCTGCTTCGGTATTCTTGTCGTTGGCGAAATGGACGCTGCTGCCATGCAGACAGTCAGAGCCTGGTTCTATTTCGTTAGCGCGTTCGAAGCCGGTGCGGCCGCCGTAGCGGAAGGCATACTCGTAGGTCGCCACGACAAAGCTACGCTCCCAAGGCGCGGCCACAGACGTCTGGGCCGCGGGCGCGGTCAGCGCCGCAGCAGCAACCGAGCAAAGCAGAATCTTCTTTTGCAGGATCATTGTGACCGGCCCCCACTGAGTGGTCCAATTGGTATGTTAGTTTAAGGGCATCATTTGCGCCATCCTGTAAAATCGCACCTATCGCGTTCCACGGGCTTAGCTCGCGGCCGCCCTATCTCCTCTATGAAGGAGAACTTCACGTGCTCTCGATGATCAGAAGCACGCAGAACGCCCTTTGGAATGGCCGGCAGCATAACCGAAAAATGCTGCGACTGCACACGTGGTTCCCAAACGTCTGCAAGGCTTTGGGCGGCACCCGGCTCATGCTAGAAGACGCTATAATTATAAGAAATCAGGCGGAGGGGTTTTGCGGTACCGTTATCACCATTGCGCAATTCTGGCGCTCGTCCTCTGCGCCACACCGGTATTTGCGGAAGAATTTGAAACTCGGCTGGCACCGTCGCCAGTCACCGAAGGCACCCGCAGCAATGTCAGCGGCGAAGGTACGGCATCCGCCACTATGGACGGCAATCGCCTGACTGTGCGCGGCACCTTTGGCGGACTGTCTGGCAACGCCACCCGCGCTGGCCTGTATGACGGCATCCGCATCGGCGTTATGGGCCCCAAGGTCGCCGACATCACTGTCACGCCGGCGGCCAGCGGCACGGTGTCGGGCAATGTCACCCTGACGGCGCGGCAGGCCAATGCGGTGCGCAGCGGGCACTTCTATATTCAGCTCGATAGCGAAAAAGCACCGGAGGGAAATCTCACCGGCTGGCTGCTGCCGCCCCATCCCTTTGCCGGTGAAGCGGTGCCGGTGCCGGGCCATGGCTTCCTGCCGCAACTGGATGTCCCGCGCCGATGAAAAAGCTCGCTGCCTTTTTGCTGGCTGGCGCGGCCGGGTTCGGCGCGCATGCGCTGGCGCAGACTTTGGTAACCGCGCCTTTCACCGCCGAACAAGCCATTGAGGGCCGCGCGCTCTACGCCGCCAATTGTGCCGGTTGCCACCGCGCCGATCTGGCGGGGGCAGGCGAAGCCCCCGCGCTTGCCGGCAGCAGCTTCATGAATGCATGGGGCAGCAAGCCCGTGAGCGAGCTGCATGCGCTGGTGAAAGCATCAATGCCTTATGGCAACGGTAACAGCCTGGACGCGGGCGTCTATCGCAACATCGTCGCCTACATGCTGTCAGCCAATGGTGCCAAGCCGGGCGCCGCCGCCTTCACCGGCACGGAAAGCGTGAAACTTTCAGCTATCGCCGACGGCAAGGTGCCGGCCAAGGCCCCCGCGCCCGCCGCACCGCGCGCCGCCGCCGCCGAACCCCCCGCCACCTCTTATCCCGCCACGCGCTTCGGCCTGACGGTGCCAGGCGCGATCAAGAGTTATCAACCCGTCACCGACGCCATGCTGGCCAATCCCGCCGATGGCGACTGGCTGATGTACCGCCGCAATTACCAGGGCTGGAGTCATTCGCCGCTCAAGCAGGTCACCACCGCCAATGTAAAAAACCTGCAACTGGTCTGGTCCTGGGCGATGAATGACGGCGGCGCCAATCAGGTGACGCCCATCGTCCATGACGGCGTGATGTTTTTATCCAATGTCGCTAACACGGTGCAGGCTCTGGATGCCAAGACTGGCGAACTGCTTTGGGAAAACCGCATCGGACCGGCACCCACCCGGGCCTATGGCGCCACCCGTTCGCTGGCGCTGTATGGCGACAAGGTGTTCGTGCCCACCACCGACGCCAAGCTTTATGGCCTGGACGCCAAGACCGGCAAGATCGTGTGGCAGACCGAGATCGAGAACGGCAAGGAAGGCTACAGCAACACCGGCGGCGCCATCGCGGTGCATGGCAAGATATTGGTGGGGCTGACATACTGCAATCGCTTCCAGACCAAGCACTGTTTCATCAGCGCCTATGATGCCGAGACTGGCAAGGTAGCTTGGCGCTTCAAGACTATCGCGCTGAAGGGCGAGCCGGGCGGCGATAGTTGGAACGGCATTGCCGATGAATTCCGCCAGGGCGGCGAAACCTGGATCGCCGGCACCTACGATCCGGAAAGCAACACGACCTATTGGGGTACCGCCCAGGCCAAGCCCTGGACGCGCGCCACCCGCGGCACGGCGCAGGGCGCGACCTTGTACGCCAACGCCACGCTGGCGCTGGACCCCGACAATGGAAAACTGAAATGGTTTTACACCCATGCCCCGGGCGAGGCGCTGGACCTGGACGAAGTGTTCGAGCGGCTGGTGATCAATCACGGCAACGAGAAAGACGTGCTGACCGTGGGCAAGGCGGGCATTTTGTGGAAGCTCGATCGCATCACCGGCAAGTACAAGGCATCCGCCGAGACCGTGTTCCAGAATGTCTATGACAAGATCGATCCCAAGACCGGCATTCCCACCTATCGCGCCGACATCCAGAACGCCAAGGTCGGGGAATGGGTGTCGTCCTGTCCGGGTCCGGCGGGCGGCCATGACTGGCCCGCCACCAGCTTCGATCCCGCCACGGAATTAATGCTGATCCCGCTGCATCAGTCCTGCGTGCTGCTGCGCGGCAACGCGCTGGAGAAGAAGATCGGTCCCGCCGCCACCAATGCCGCCTCGCAGCAATTGTTCGAGATGCCGGGCACCCATGGCAATCTGGGCCGGCTGGCCGCCTACAACACCCGCACCATGAAACCGGTCTGGAGTCTGCAACAGAAATCGCCGTTCCTGACCAGCGTCCTGACCACGGCGGGCGGCGTTGCTTTTATCGGCGATTATGACCGCCGCTTCCGCGCCATCGAAACCGCCACCGGCAAGACGCTATGGCAGACGCGCCTGACCACCGGCGTGCAGGGCCATGTGGTGAGTTTCGCGGTGGACGGCAAGCAGTATATCGCGGTGGAAACGGGCCTCGGCGGCGGCAGCCCGATTGCCAAGCCCACCACCTTGCTGCCGGAGGTGCGCCGCCCGGGCAATGGCAATGCGCTATTTGTTTTCGCGCTGCCGGACAATTGAGATTTCAAAGGAGACTGAGATGAAAATTCTGCTTCGCACCGCTGCTCTTGCGGTTTTTACTGCCGGCCTGCTGGCCAGCGCCAACAGCGCTTACGCCGCCCGCGCTTATATCGGCACCTATACGCCCGATGCGCCGGGCGCGCGGTCCAGCAATCGCGGCGAGGGCATCTATCTGGTGGATGTGGACAATGCCACGGGCGCGCCGAGCAATGTGCGGCTGGTGGCCAAGACCCTGTCACCCACCTGGATGACCATGTCCGCCGACAAGAAGTTTCTCTATGTCGTGAATGAAATCGACAGTTTCGGGCCCAACAAGAGCGGCTCGGTCAGCGCCTATGCGGTGAACGCCGCCACCGGCGCGCTGAAGCTGCTCAATGTGGTCAGCTCGGAAGGCGCCATTCCCTGCCACATCACCTTTCATCCGTCGGGCAAATACGCGCTGGTGGCTAATTACACCGGCGGCAGTTTTTCCGTCATCCGCATCATGCCTGATGGCAGCCTGGGCGCGGCCACCGATGTGATCAAGCCGGGCGGGCCGACCAACTCCGCCAATGCGGTGGACGCGCCGCCGGGACAGTCGCCGTCCCAACCGAACCGCATCACCCGTGGCCACATGATCGCCCCCGATCCCAGCGGCCAGTATGTGGTGGCCGACGATGCCGGCCGCGACAATATCTTTGTCTGGAAGCTGGACGTGAACACCGGAAAGCTGTCGGAAGTCTCGGTCACCAAGGCGCTCGCCGGTTCGGCGCCGCGCCATTTCGGTTTCTCGCCCGACGGCAAGACGCTGTACCAGATCGGCGAATACAATATCCGCCTGACCACCTATGACTTTGCGGGTGGCAAGCTGACACCCAAGGGCACCAGCCTGTCGGCGATGCCCACCGGCTATCAGGGCGGCGGTTCGGCATCGGAGCTGCTGGTCTCCGCCAGCGGCAAGAATGTCTATTCAGCCAACCGCACCCACAACTCCATCGCCACCTTCGCGATTGCGCCGGGCGGCATTGCGTCCAAAGTCACCACCACACCGACCGAAGGCGAAACCCCGCGCAGCCTGACCATCGATCCGACCGGCAAGTTTATCTATTCGCTGAACCAGCGCGCCGACAATGTCGCCACCTTCCGCTTTGACGCCAGTGGCGTGCCTCGCTTCACCGGCAAGTTCCTGGCGGTGGGCGCGCCGGCCGTGATGGTGTTTCTTCCGTGACAGGGAGCGGGGAGAACTGAGATGAAACTTCGGCTTGGTGCCGCTGCCCTTGCTGCTTTTGCAACCGGCCTGATGGCGGGCGCCAGCAGCGCTTATGCGGCGCGCGCCTATATCGGCACATATACGCCCAATCTGGTGGATCCACGCGCCTACGCTAATGGCAGAGGTGAAGGCATTTATCTGGTGAATATCGACGATGCCACCGGCGCGCTGTCAGGTCTCAAGCTGGTGGCCAAGGATGTGTCACCGGCCTGGTTTGCCCTGTCGGCCGACCACAAGTTTCTCTACTCGATAAACGAGATCGATACTTATGGTCCGGGCAAAAGCGGTTCGATCACTGCTTATGCGGTGGATGCGGCGAGCGGCGCACTCAGGAAACTCAACACCGTCGACTCCGGCGGCGCCAGTCCCTGCTTCATCAGCATCCACTCTTCCGGAAAGTTCGCATTGGTCGCCAATTATGCCGGCGGAAGCTTTGCGGTCATTCCCATCAAAGCGGACGGCAGCCTGGGAGAAGCTAGTGATGTGGTGAAGCCGGGCGGGCCGACCAACTCCGCCAGTGCGGTGGATGCGCCGCCCGGGCAGGGGCCGTCCGAGCCGAACCGCATCACCCGTGGTCACATGATCCTCACCGATCCCAGCGGCCAGTATGTGGTGGGCGACGATGCCGGCCTCGACAAGATTTTCGTGTGGCGGCTCAGCACCGAGACCGGCAGGCTGACGGAAGTATCGGTGACCACGGCGCTGGCCGGCTCGGCGCCGCGCCATTTCGGCTTTTCGCCCGACGGCAAAACCCTCTATCAGATCGGGGAGTATAATGCCCGGCTGACAACATATGGTTTCGCCGACGGCAAGCTGACACCAAAAGGTCAGAGCCTCTCGGCAATGCCGGACGGCTATCAGGGTAGCGGCTCTGCATCGCGCCTGCTGGTCTCCGCCGATGGCAGACACGTCTATTCCGCCAACCGCACCCATAACTCCATCGCCACCTTCGCGATTGCGCGGGGCGGTATTGCGAAAAAACATGCAACGACCCCGACCGAGGGCGAACACCCGCGCAGCCTGACCATCGATCCTACGGCCAAGTTCTTCTATTCGCTGAACCTGCGCGCCAACAATATCGCCACCTTCCGCCTCGGACCCAATGGCGTGCCGAAATTCACCGGAAAATTTTTGGCGGTGAGTGCGCCTGCCGTAATGGTCTTCCTTCCCTGAATGAAAAACGGAGAGTGCTGATGGACAAGAGGAAATTCCTGGCCGCCGCGATGGCGGGACTGGCGACACCGGCGCTTATCTCACCAAGTGGGGCGCAATCCTACAAGCCCGGCACCGATGCGCTGGGACGGCGCGGCAGTTCGAAGCCCAAACCACTTCCACGCCGCAAGGCGCGCACCACCAAGATGTTCCTGGTGCCGCCGTCCTGGCCCAACGCCATTTCGGTGGAGCCGGGCAAGGGCTTCTGGGTGCAGGAACAGCGCCATGACGGTGCGCCGGAAAAAGCCTGGCTGTTGGATTTCAAGACCGGCAAGGTGCTGCACACCGTGACCACCCAGTCCAAGAACACCAGCGGCGGCGTGTGGGGCGGCGGTTATCTGTGGAGCGGCGCCAACGGCATTTCCATCAAGAATCATCCCAACCCGCCGGTGAACGGCATCTTCCAGACCGACATGAATGGCAAGCAGGTCAGCTGGCGGCAGATTCCCTTCGGCCCTGCGGATGACGGCGGCGCCAGCCATGGCGTGGCCTGGGACAATGGCAAGCTGTGGGTGCACAGCAATCGTCTGGCGGCGATCATCCGCATCGATCCCAAAAGCTGGCAGGTGGACTGGCTGATCCCGAACACCCACGACACCCAGCGCCTGCACGGCATCACCTACGACAATAGTAATGGAAGTGGGGGCTCCATCTGGCAGGTCTGCGGCACGCAGAAGTCCGATGTGATCGGGTACGAAGGCTATACGCCGAGCCTGGTCCGCTATGACATCAAGACCTCGAAGGCGGTGGAGTTCGTGGATTTTGTTCCCGGTTCCTGCGACATCCATGACGTAACGGTGATCAACGGCCAGCTTTACGGCGTGGATGCCGGCGAGCATCCGGGTTGGCCGATCGAGAAGAAGTATGAGCGCCCCGGCTTTCCGCACCTCAACAGTCCCAGCGGCGGCTATGTCTTCAAGATCGACCTGATCTGAAAGTATACTGATGCAACGCAGACATTTTCTCGCAGGGAGTACCGCTTTGGCGATGACGACGACCATGGCAGATGCGCAATCACTCGCCGACATCCCGATTATCGACACCCATATCCATCTGTTCGACGCCCGCCGTCCCCAGGGTGTGCCCTATGCTGGGTCCGATGCATGGAAGAAGGAAACCGGCGGTGTGGCGCTGCCCGCCACCTACCGCAAGCTGGCCGAGCCGCTGAACATTGTCGGCGCCATCGAGCTTGAGGCCAGCCCCTGGGTGGAAGACAATCTCTGGGTGCTGGATCAGATGGCGACCGACACGCTGTATGTCGGCACAGTCGGCGATCTGGAACCGGAAAAGGCTGACTTCGCAGAACTGTTTGATCGCTTCCGCAAGAATCCGATGTTCCTGGGAATCCGCTGCGGCCTGATCTGGGGCCGCAATGTCGTCACCCAGGCTGACGATCCCAAGTTCATCGATGGCCTGCGCCGCGTGGCGGATGCCGGCCTGGTGATGGACACCGCCAATCCCAATCTTGCCCTGCTGCACACCATGGTGAAGCTGAACGATCGTGTTCCGAACCTGCGCATCATGTGCGATCACATGATGCATTATGAACCCAAGCCGGAAGATCGCACCGCCTACGCTGCCGTTCTGAAAGAGATCAAGGGCCGGCCCAACATCTGGGGCAAGTTGTCGGACATGGAAAACCGCGATATCCCCGCGCGGGGCCTGGCGCAGGTCAAGGACCGGCTGGACGTGCTGATGGATTGTTTCGGCGAAGACCGGGTTGTGTTCGGCACCAACTGGCCCGAGACTTGGGGCGTCGCCACCCCGGCCCAGATCGTGGCGTTGGCGCGGGCCTATTTTGCCACCCGCTCGCGCCTGGCGGCAGAAAAATTCTTCTGGAAGAACTCGCTCAACTTCTACAAGTGGAAGAAGCGCGCACCCAACCAGCCGTCTCTTTAACCCTCCGGCGTGCGGAACTTGACGAACGGGCATGGCTGACCGATAAGCCCCCAAGTGCAAGGTTAGGGAACGCGGTCTGATACCGCGGCTGCCCCCGCAACTGTAGCCGGTGAGCGAAGTCCGACATTACCACTGAAATCCTTACGGATTTTGGGAAGGTGGACCAAGCACTGACCCGGAAGCCAGGAAACCTGCCTCGCACCGTCGTCTTGTATCCTGCCGGGGTGCGCGGGGTGCAGCGGGGTAAACCGCAGCGGCGACTATGTTGGAGTCGCTGTGCGGGGGCCAAAATCCCTTTTCAATACCGCGTGCCGACTCCTGAGCCAGGAGACGATCAATGTTGAAATTCGTTCTTTATACCTCTGTCGCCATCATCGCCTTGACCGGCGCGGCCAGCGCCCAGCGCCTGAATGACGAAAACGTGGTGGTGGTCGCCACCCGTGTCGCCACCCCGGTGGAGCAGATCGCCAGCAGCGTCACCGTCATCACCGCCGCCCAGATCGAAGCGCGCCAGGATCGTTCGCTTCCAGACGTGCTGCGCACCGTGCCTGGCCTCAACATCGTGCAGACCGGCGGCGCGGGCGGTCAGACCTCGCTGTTCATGCGCGGCACCAATTCCAACCACGTCAAGGTGCTGCTGGACGGCATCGATGTCGCCGATCCCTCCACGCCCAGCGGCGCGTCGGATATTTCCAAATTCCTTGCCGGCGACATCGCCCAGGTCGAAGTGCTGCGCGGTCCGCAGGGCGCACTCTATGGCTCCGATGCCATCGGCGGCGTGATCAACATCATCACCAAGGCCGGCGAGGGGCCGTTGCAGATCAATGGCAGCGTTGAAGCCGGCTCTTTCAAGACCTTCAATCAGACCGCAGGTCTGTCGGGGTCGTATGGCCGTTTTAATTATGCCGCGACGGTGCAGCATTTTCATGCCGGCGCCACGCCGGTCACGCCGCTGAACCTTCTGCCGTCGGGCCAGCGCCGCAACGACGATTATTATGACAATGTCAGCACCAGCACCAAGCTGGGTTATGACGTCACCGACAATTTCGACCTCGGCCTTGTTGCGCGCTATTCCAACAGCCTGGGCCGCATCACCGGCGACGCCTTCAATCCCTTCACCTTCGCATCCTTCCCGTCGCCCACCCCGACCCGCATCTCGTCCATTCAGCATCAGGCCCGCGCCACCGCGCATCTGGTCTTGTGGGACGGACGGCTGGATCAGACCCTGGGCTTTGCCTATGGCAGCACCATCACCGCCACCCAGGATCCCGATAACGGCAACAGCCGCGCCATCGGTGACCGCACCAAGCTGGACTGGCAGGGCAATATCGCCGTGACCGACGGCCAGACCTTGGTGCTGGGCGCGGAAACAGCGCGCGAGGCGCTGCATCCCGGCCTCTCCTTCGGCTTTCCGTCCACCCTGTCGCGCGGCGTCACCACCAATGCTGGCTTCGCCGGCCTGCAATCGGATTTCGGCAACGGAATCCATACCAGCGCCAGCATCCGCTATGACGACAACAGCCGCTTCGGCAACAAACTCACCTGGAGGATCGCGCCGAGCTGGGCGATCGAAGGTACCGGCACTCGGCTGAAGGCCAGTATCGGCACCGGCTTCAAGGCGCCGTCGCTGCAGCAGCTGTTCGGCACCTTCGGCGGCAATCCGCTGCTCAAGCCCGAAACCAGCCTGGGCTATGATGTGGGCGTGGAGCAGAGCCTGCTGGGCGATGCGCTGACCGGCGGCATCACCTGGTTCCACAACGACATCGAGAACCTGATCGTGTCGGGCCCGGCGCCGGCTTTCCTGCTGGGCAATATCGGCAAGGCCCGCACCCAGGGCGTGGAGAGTTTCGTCGCGTGGAAGGTTCTGGATACGCTGACCCTGCGCGCCGACTATACCTATACCGACGCGATCAATGCCGGCACCAGGCTGGCGCTGCTGCGCCGGCCGCGTCACAAGGCCAGCCTGAATGCCGACTGGCAGGCGACCGAAGACCTGCTGCTGGATGCAAGCCTGCTGTATGTCGGGCCGCAGATTGACGGCAACCGCGACTTCTCGGTGCCGCGCTTCAAGAAATCCGGCACCGTGACGGCGGACTTTGCCGCCAGCTACCGCTTGACGGACACCTTCTCGCTGTTCGGCCGGATCGAGAATGCCTTCGACAACAGCTACCAGTCGCCGGACGGCTTCCTGCGCCCCGGTGTTGGCGGTTTTGCGGGCATCAAGGCGAACCTCTAGGATCGCTGCATGAAACAGGGAATTTTCGCGGCTGCCGTTTTGCTCCTTGCGACAGGGCAGACGGCGGCCGCGCCCTTCAAGCCTCAGCGCATCATGTCGCTGAAGATTTGCACGGATGAACTGCTGCTCGATCTGGTAGCGCCGGAGCGCATCGCCTCGGTCACCTTCATGTCGCAGGAACCGGCGGCGCTGCGTCATTGGCCGCAAGGCGCAAAGGTGCGGGTGAATTATGCCTCGGCGGAAGAAATCCTCACCACCCGGCCCGATCTCATTCTCACCGATCCCTTCATGGCGCCCGCCATGCGGCAATTGCTGTCCAGGACCGGCGCCAGGGTGGTGGAGGTGCCGCCGGCGGAGAATTTCGCGCAGATTCGCCAGACCACCCGTATGGTCGCCAAAGTGTTGGGCGAGGAAGCGCGCGGCGAAAAACTGATTGCAGCGATGGATGCCGAACTCAAAACTATCGCCGCCAACCGGCCCGCGAGAACCATCCGCGTCGCTGAATGGGGCAATGGCGGTTACGTGCCGGGCGCGGGCCGACTGTTCGGCGCCATGCTGAAGCACGCCGGCGCCACCAGCATCGAGCAGACCGGCATGGGCTTTTATGACGTCGAGGCCCTGATCGCGGCCCGGCCCGATGTGCTGGTCTATGGTGATACCTATCGCGGTATGGCCACCATGCGCGCCGACCAGGACAATCACCCCGCGTTGATGAAGCGCTATGGCGGACGGCGCATCCGCTATTCTTCGCTCTATGGCTGCGGCGTGCCGATGACGGTGCGCATTACCCGCCAGTTGCAGGCAGACCTGATCGGGGCGGGAAAAATTGGGAAGGTCAGGCCATGACCCGTCTCAATCTCGCGCTTGTCGTTCTGGGGGTGCTGGCTTTCGCCGCATCACTGCTGGCTGGACGGGTGTGGTTGCCGCCCACTGCATTGCTGGATGTCTTCCACCAGCCGGACAGCCTAGCGGCGATGATCGTGGCCGATATTCGCCTGCCGCGCACCGTCCTGGCGCTGATGGTGGGCGCGGTGCTGGGGCTGGCCGGCGCGGTGCTGCAGGGCTTCACCCGCAATCCGCTGGCCGAACCGGCGCTGCTGGGCGTGTCCAGCGGTGCGGCGCTGGGCGCGGTGATTGCGATCTATTTCGGGCTGGCGGCGCTGTCGGCGGTGACCGGCCCGCTGATGGGCATGGTCGGTGCGCTGGCAGCCTGCGCACTGACTTTTGCGCTGGGACGCGGCGGCACGGTGGCGCTGGTGCTGGCGGGCGCGGCGGTCTCCAGCCTGACCGCGGCGGGTATCGCGCTGGCGCTGAACTTCGCGCCCAATCCCTATGCCGCCTATGAAATCATGTCCTGGCTGCTGGGATCGCTGGCCGACAAGAGCTGGACGCAAGTTCTGCTCGTGCTGCCCTTTGTGATCGTGGGCTGCGGCCTGCTGGCGATGACGGGCAGGGCGCTGGATGCCCTGAGCCTTGGCGAGGTGCAGGCGCAAAGCCTAGGCGTCAATCTGCTGCGCCTGACGGCGCTGGTGGTGGTGGGCACAGCGCTGTCGGTGGGCGCCATCACGTCGGTGGTGGGCGCCATCGGTTTTATCGGGTTGGTCGCGCCGCATCTGGTGCGTCCGCTGGTCGGCCATGCACCGCGCCGTGTGCTGCTGCCTTCGGCGCTGGCCGGCGCGGTACTGCTGCTCTGTGCCGACATCGCCGCGCGGCTGGTGCACACCAATCCCGAACTGCGGCTGGGTGTATTCACCAGCCTGCTCGGCACGCCATTTTTCTTCTGGCTTGTTGTGCGCATCCGGAAAGTGGCGCCATGACAATGCTGGCCGCGGAAAACATCAGCGTCACCAAAGGTGTCCGCACCATCCTGTGCGACGTCTCGCTGCAGGCCCATGCCGGTGAATTCATCGCAGTGATCGGTCCCAATGGCGCGGGCAAGTCCACCTTGCTGTCGGCACTGGCCGGTCTCTTGAAACCCGACAGCGGCCGCATCCTGCTGGACGCCAGGGCGCTGAGGGCTTTTTCAATGGCGCAACTGGCCAGCCGGCGGTCTTACCTGCCGCAAAATCCCCGGCTAGAATGGCCGATCTCGGTCGAGCGTTTGGTGGCGCTGGGCCTGACCGCCAAGCTGCCGGCGGTAGGCGAATTGCCCGAAAGCTTCGCGCCGTCCATCGCGCGCGCGCTGGAACTGTGCAATCTCACCGGCTGCCGCCATCAGGCAGCCACGACCTTGTCGGGCGGTGAGTTCGCCCGCGCCATGCTGGCCCGGGCCATCGTTTCCCGTCCGCAGATCCTGATCGTGGACGAGCCGATCGCGGGCCTCGATCCGCGTCACGCGATGGCCAGCATGTCTTTGCTGTCACGCTTCGCCGCCGAAGGCACTTTGGTGATCGCATCGCTGCACGATCTGACCCTGGCGGCGCGCCATGCCAGCCGCATCATCGTACTTGTGGATGGAGCGGTTTTGAACGACGCGGATTCACTCACAGAGGAACTTATCCACAGGGCGTTCGGGGTGCACGCACTGGCCAGCGGCGCGGGAGATTCGCGAGGATTCACACTTCTGTCCACAAGCGAAAAATGACGTCTGTGTGAAAGTATTTCGGCTTGACGGATTCCGCGAATAGGCCCCTAGATGTAGCTGTTCACGGTTAATCGAATGCTCTAGATAGGGGGTTCAAGGGAACTTCGGGGCGGTCTGGTGGGGCCGAAACCGGGGCTGCCCCCGCAACTGTAAACGGCTGATTTTGCGTCGAAACGCGACTGGGAAACCGGGAAGGCCGACGCAAAGAGGGCCGCGAGTCAGGAGAACTGCCGCGAACACGGTTTGAGCAATTGGGGCGGGGTGTCCCAGGAGGCTGTACGGAGTGGCATGCGCCGCGCCGATGCCATCCGATCCCCCGCCAGCGTACAGGGGAATGGCATGTCAGCACTTGGTAAACTCGAAGGCGATTTCGACAGTGATGGCCAGGTGGTCGTCCAGTCGCCGCTGGAGAGGGTGATCGAGCGTTCCGTCGTCGTGACGCGCACCGTCACCGCCCCCCCGGTCGAGCCGCCCAAAGCCCTCGCCAAGATCACCCAGGACCTGTTCGAAACCCCGTCCCAGCCGCCGCTGCCCTATCCGTTGGCGCCCAAGCCCAAGCCGGGCGACCTCACCCTGGACCATGCCCGTGACGGCCTGCTGACCCCGTTCGGCAAGGCGACCCTGACCGACCGTTACCTGATGCCGGGCGAAGGCTTCCAGGACATGTTTGCCCGCGTCTCCTGCGCCTATGCCGACGATATCCAGCACGCCCAGCGGCTGTACGACTATATGTCCCGGCTGTGGTTCATGCCGGCGACGCCAATCCTGTCCAATGGCGGCACCAAGCGGGGCCTGCCGATTTCCTGCTTCCTCAATGACGTTTCGGATTCGCTGGACGGTATTGTCGGCACCTGGAACGAGAATGTGGCGCTGGCCAGCAATGGCGGCGGCATTGGCACCTATTGGGGCAAGGTCCGCTCCATCGGCGAAAAGGTCAAGACCGGCAAGACCAGCGGCATCATCCCCTTCATCCATGTGATGGACGGCCTGACTTTGGCCATTTCACAAGGTTCGCTGCGCCGTGGTTCGGCGGCGGTCTATCTCGACATCGCCCATCCGGAGATCGAGGAGTTCCTCGAGATCCGCAAGGCTTCGGGCGACTTCAACCGCAAGGGCCTGAACCTACATCACGGCATCAATATCACTGATGAATTCATGGAGTGCGTGAAGGACGGCAAGATGTTCGGCCTGCGCAGCCCCAAGGACCAGAAGGTCCTGCGCGAGGTCAATGCCCGCGAACTGTGGCAGCGCATCCTGGAAACTCGCCTCCAGACCGGCGAGCCCTATATCCTGAACATCGACGCGGTGAACCGCGCTTTGCCCAAGCACCAGCGCGAGTTGGGGCTGAAGGTCAACACTTCCAACCTGTGCAGCGAGATCACCCTGCCGACCGGCATGGACCATGACGGCAAGGAACGCACCGCGGTGTGCTGCCTGTCCTCCCTGAACATCGAGACCTGGGACCAGTGGAACGAGACCGAGGGCTTTGTCGAGGATGTGCTGCGGATGCTGGACAACGTCCTGACTAGCTTCATCGAGGAGGCGCCGGACTCCATGCACCGCGCCAAGTACAGCGCTCTGCGCGAACGGTCGGTGGGCTTGGGGGTGATGGGTTTCCATTCCTTCCTGCAGCTCAAGAACATCCCGCTGGAAAGCGCTATGGCCAAGTCGTGGAATCTACGCATCTTCAAGAAGATACGCCGGGAAGCGGATGCTGCGTCTTATCATCTGTCCGAAGAGCGCGGCGCCTGCGAGGACGCCCGTGAACGGGGCATGAAGGCCCGCTTCAGCCACAAGATCGCCATCGCACCCACTGCATCGATCTCGATCATCTGCGGCGGCACCAGCGCCTGCGTCGAGCCGATCCCGGCCAATGTTTACACCCACAAGACCCTGTCGGGTTCCTTCTCGGTGCGTAACCCCTACCTGCAGGAGCTGCTGGAAGCCAAGGGCGAGAATACCGATGCCACCTGGCAGTCCATCGTCGAGCAGGAAGGTTCGGTTCAGCATCTGGAATGCCTGAGCGACGAGGAAAAGACCGTCTATCGCACCGCCTTCGAGATCGACCAGCGCTGGATCATCGAGCTGGCGGCTGACCGCACCCCCTACATCTGCCAGAGTCAGTCGCTGAACCTGTTCCTGCCGGCCAACATCGATAAGTGGGACCTGCACATGCTGCACTGGACGGCATGGGAGCGCGGCATCAAGAGCCTCTATTACTGCCGCTCCAAGTCCATCAGCCGCGCCGGTTTTGCCGGCCAGCTGGAACAGAAAGAAAAGGGCGCCGTGGCGGCCACTCCTCGCACCGACTATGAAGAGTGCCTCGCATGTCAATGAAAGCACTGGGTTCTGTCGATCCGCGCACGCTGATCGGCAAGGGTGGCATTGGCCTGCTCAACGCCACCGGCACCTATGACATCACCCGCTATCCCTGGGCTTATGACTGCTGGAAGCGCCAGCAGCAGACCCACTGGATGGGCGAGGAAGTGCCGCTGGGCTCCGACATCCGCGACTGGCAGTCCGGCCATCTGTCCGACGCCGAAAAGGCGCTGCTGACCCAGATTTTCCGCTTCTTCACCCAGAGCGATGTGGAAGTTGGCGACAATTACCTCAAGCGCTACATTCCCATCTTCCAGCCGCTGGAAGTGCAGATGATGATGGCCGCTTTCACCAACATGGAGACGGTGCATATCGACGCCTATGCGCTGCTGCTCAAGACCCTGGGCATGCCCCAGACCGAGTTCGAGGCCTTTCGCGACTATGCGGCTATGAAGGCCAAGTCCGACTATATGCACACGTTTGGCGTGGGCACCTGCGCCGACGTGGCGCGGACACTTGCCATGTTCGGGGCCTTCACCGAAGGTATGTCGCTGTTCGCCAGCTTCGCCATGCTGATGAACTTCCCCCGCTTCAACAAGATGAACGGCATGGGGCAGATCGTCAGCTGGTCGGTGCGCGACGAAAGCCTGCACTGCGAAGGCATCACCAAGCTCTATCACGCCTGGGCCGACGAGACCGGCTGCGTCACCAAGTCGGTGCGCGACGATATCCGCGAAGTCGCCAGCACCATGGTCGGGCTGGAAGAGGGCTTTGTAGACCTGGCCTTCAGCCTGGGCGAAGTCCAGGGCATGACTGCCAAGGAAATAAAATCCTATGTCCGCTACATCGCTGACTGGCGGCTGACCCAGCTCAAGCTGGAGCCGGTGTTCGGAAATTTCGAAGTGACCGAGAGCGGCTACAAGCAGCTCAAGGCGCATCCGTTGCCCTGGCTGGTGGAAATCCTCAACGGGGTCGAGCACGCCAACTTCTTCGAGCAGCGCGCCACGGAATATTCCAAGGGTGCGTCCAAGGGTTCGTGGGACAGCAGCGAAGGCGTGTGGTCTCAGTTCGACAAGCGCAACCAGATCGCCGCCGAGTAGACGCGGACCTTTTGCGTCCTGGGTTTGTCGCGCGTGCTCCCGTGCTTTCGCACGCTCCGCGCGACGCTCCTGCCCAGGCCACAAAATATCTCGCGCCTGTTAACGCGCTACCCGGTCAGGGTAGGCGGCGGCGCGGCGGGGTGATCCCCGCATCCATCACCAGCCGCGTCAGAAGATACAGACGCGGTACCACGCTGTTCAAATCCACCCATTTCTGGTCGGTGTGAAAATCACCGCCCACCCAGCCGAGCCCGTCCAGCGCCGGTATGCCGACCGATTGCGCCACCGCCGCCTCCGATGCGCCGCCATTGCCTGACAGGCCGGGTGTCTTGCCTATCTCCGCATAGATCATCTTCGCGCGCGCGGCGAGGGCATCGACATCGGTGTTCTGGATCAGTGGCGGCAAGCCGGCATCCAGCATGATCGTCACGCTGGTATCGGGCACGGTGGTGATCTTGGCGGCGCCGCGGAACTTGGCGACGATCTGTTCCAGGTCTTCGGGGTTGTGGTAACGGGCGCTGAAGATGGCCTCGGCGGCATCGGGAATAATGTTGGTGCGCTCGCCGGCTTTCATGACGGTCAGGTTGACGGTGGTGCCGTCGCCGGTCAGCGGAAACGCCCCGGCCCGCGAATTCAGCTGGTGAAGCAGTTCCAGCGCGACGTTGCGGCTATCCTGCGGCGCCACGCCGGTATGGGCGGCGCGGCCAGCAACCTGGATATGGATGCGCGCCGAGCCCTTGCGCCACACCGTCAGATTGTTGGGCGGGTCGCCCGGCTCCATGTTGAATTCCACATCATGCTGCGCCGCCAGCGTCTTGATCAGCTTCATGGTGCAGGGTGAGCCGTTTTCCTCGCTGGTCTCCAGCAGCAGCGTGATGGTGGCGAAATTCTTGAAACCCTTATCGTGCAGGGTTTTCAGCGCCATGACTGCGTTGACCACGCCGGCCTTTTCATCGCTGACACCCGGCCCATGGGCCCGCATCCCTTCGATGCGAAAGGGCCGTTTGGCCGCGACGCCTAGGCCGAACACGGTATCGACATGGGCGATGATCAGGATGCGGCCCTTGCCGGTGCCACGAAACACCGCCACCAGATTGTCGGGCAGGTCCGGGGATTCGGCCGTTTCGCGGCGCACTTGCGCGCCCATCGCCGTCAGGCGCGGCGCCAGCAGAGCCAGCACACGGGCGCCGCCCGCAATGCCGCCCGTTCCGGAATCGATATTCACAATCTCCTTCAGCAGGTCGACCGCGGCGGCGCGCTTCGCCTCTACGGCCGCATAAACCTTCTCGTTGCGCGCGGGCGCGGCGATGGCCGGCCCGGTTGCGAAAAAGGCGAAGAGAAGGGCGCAAAGCCCGGCAAGCGTTTTTTATGTCAGTCCCCGATCCTGCTGCAGGCTAGCCGATCAGCTGCGCAATGCCGCGCGGAATTTTCGGTCGCGTTTCAGCCGGAATTCCCGGCGCAGTGCGGTGCTGCGGTTCAGGCATTTTTCGGCATAGACCATGATCCATTTGCTGCCACGGGTGGATTTGGCTCCGCGCGTCCGTCCGTCCACGGCATTGTGCTCGGCCAGCCGCCGGTCCAGGTCGGACGTCCAGCCGACATAGGAACGGCGCGGCCGCTTGGCGACACTGACCAGCACATAGACATAAGCATCTCCTTCGCGCATGGGCGAAGTCTGACGCCACCAGCGGCTTTGCCAAGGGGCCGCACCGCCGCAGGGGATGGTCCGGATGCGGAGCAATTGACAGGGTTCCCGTCCCTTGCGGTAGTGGGCCATGGATCGCGAATCCCTCATTCGGCGCGTGTGTGATGTCGCGTTCGTGGCGCTGCTGGCCGGGGCCGTGGTGACCGGGGGCGGCGCGGCGCTGGCGGGGCTGCCCAAATTCGTGGAAAGCGCGCTGCCGGGCATGGCGGCGCAGGCCAAATCCGAAGACGGGGCGCGCGGCCGCACGCAATTTGTGTTGGCGGAAAGCTTTGCCAAAAGCCGCTATGCTCCCCAGGTTCTGTACCCGATTACCGCCAGCGCCTTTCCCGATTGGTTGGCACATCCCACGTCCGCCCTGCGCGGCGTGCGGGAGGCGCCCGCAAGACCGGTGATCGCCATCTGCATCGACGATCTGGGCGAGGACATTGCCGGCACCGACCGGGCCATGATGCTGCCCAAGGAAGTGGCGCTGTCTTTCCTGCCGTATGCAGAAACCACGGCCTTCCTGGCCGATGCGGCGGCCAGACGCGGGCATCTGATCTTGGCCCATGTGCCGATGCAGACGCTGGGGGCCTCGAATCCCGGACAGATGGCCCTGAAGCCCGATATGACGGCGGACGAGATCAACCGCCGCCTGGACTGGAATCTGGCGCGGGTGCGGGCATTGCCGGCATCAACAATCACGAAGGCAGCCGCTTCACCGCCGACGCGGCCAGTCTGACGCCGGTGATGGCCAGGTTGAAAACTAAGGGCCTGTTCTTTTTCGATTCCCGCACCGGCCCCGGCAGCCAGGCGGAACGCGTGGCATTGGACATGGGCGTGATGAGCGCGGGGCGCGATATTTTCCTCGACGATGTGCCGGGCGAAGCGGAAGTCGCCGCGCAATTGCAGGCATTGGTGCGCGAAGCCCGGCGCACCGGCGTGGCCATCGCCATCGGCCATCCCCGCGATGCCACCTTGGCGCTGCTTAAGAAATTTCTGGCGCAGGATCACGGCGTGACCCTGGTGCCGCTGGACGAGGCGATGCGGCTGAAGGCGTCGCGCGGGCTGGCTTTCGCTGCGCGCTGACTACTGGCCCTTTTTCGCGGCGCTGGCGAAGCGCACGGCTTCCTCGGCGGCGGCCAGCAGGGCTTTCGACTTGTTGATTGTCTCTTGATATTCGTCCTCAGCAACGCTGTCTGCGACCACGCCGCCGCCTGCCTGCACATACATGGTGCCGTCCTTGACCAGCGCGGTGCGCAGAACGATGCAGGTGTCCATCGAGCCGTCGGCGGCGAAATAGCCCACTGCGCCGGCATAGGCCGCGCCGCGCTTTTCCTTTTCAAATTTGTCGATGATTTCCATGGCACGAATTTTTGGCGCGCCGGTCAGGGTACCGGCCGGTAGCCCCGCGGCTAGGGCATCCACCGCGTCCAGCCCGTCTCGAATCTCGCCTTCGACATTCGAGACCAGGTGCATCACATGGCTGTAGCGCTCGATAAAGAAACTGTCGGTCACCTTCACCGCACCGGTCTTGGAGACGCGGCCGACATCGTTGCGGCCCAGGTCCACCAGCATCAGATGCTCGGCGCGTTCCTTCGGATCGGCCATAAGTTCTTCGGCCAATGCCTTGTCTTCTTCCGGCGTTTTGCCGCGCACGCGGGTGCCGGCGATGGGGCGTATGGTGACCTTGTTGTCGCGCAGCCGCACTAGAACTTCCGGGCTGGAGCCGACGATCTGGAAACCCGGCATCGCCAGGTAATACAGATAGGGCGAAGGGTTCAGCCGCCGCAGCGCCCGGTACAGCGAAAAGGGCGGCAGCGCGAAGGGGCGGCGGAAGCGCTGGCTGGGCACCACCTGAAACACATCGCCGGCGGCGATATAGTCCTTGGCGCGGGCCACCACGTCGAAATACTCCGCCTTGGTCATGTTGGATTCGATCGGCACGCCGGTGGGCAGATGGGCCGGGATCGCGGCGCTGGGCGGCGTCGGGCCTTCCAAGCTTGCCACCGCTTCGTCCAGCCGCGCCACGCCGCGCGCATAGGCCGCTTTGGCATCCACGCCCGCAGCCGGCCAGACCGGCGTGATGACAATGATCTCGTCTTTCACGCTGTCGAAGATGGCGGTGATGGTGGGACGCAGCAGGATGGCGTCGGGCAGGCCCAGCGTATCGGGCGGCGGATTGGGCAGGTCTTCAACCTGCCGTGCCATGTCATAGCCCAGATAGCCGAACAGTCCGGTCGCCATCGGCGGCAGGCCGGCGGGCAGGGCCACGCGCGTCTCTTTGCTCAGGGCGCGCAGGCTTGCCAGCGGCCTGGCGCTTTCTGGCGTGAAGCGGTCCGTATTGGTCAGCGCGGCGCGGTTGATCTCGGCTTTGCCGTCCTGGCAGCGCCAGATCAGGTCGGGCTTGAGGCCGATGATGGAATAGCGTCCGCGTGTCTCGCCGCCTTGCACGCTTTCCAGCAGGAAGGCGTTGTCGCGGTTGCTGCCGTCTTTGTTAAAGCCGAGCTTGAGAAACGCCGAAACCGGCGTCTCCATATCGGCGACCAGTCTTGTATAGAGAAGCTGGGCGCGGCCCTTGTCATAGTCCGGCGCGAAAGCCTCAAAGGCCGTTTCGATCACGAGCCCCCGCCCGTTGCCTGATCCACCAGCCTCTGGTTGACCTTGACGCTCTGGCGCGTGCGCGCGGCGTTGGCCATCGCGATTGACAGGTCGCCCGCCACCGAGGCCGACAGGCGCTGCATCCCGCCCGCGAAGCTGGGGTCATTGGGATTGGGGCGCGGATGGGCGATGCCGGTGACGCGGGCGATGATGTGATTGCCCGACAGGCCCTGCGGCCCCGAAACCACGGCGCCCGGTGCGGCGGTGAACAGCCTGGCGACGACGGTGGCAGAGAACATGGTGTCACTGGTGCCGCGGCCCAGCGCCGGGCTCTTCTGCACCGAGACTTTCAGTTCACGTGCCACGCCGTCCAGCGACTTTTCCTTTTGCGCCCGGGCAGTCAGCGCCTGAGCCTTGCCGGTCATCAGCTTGCCCCGCTGTTCCACGGTCCAGGCGTTCAGGGCGTCGGCCTGTACCAGCGCCATCGGCTTGAGCTTGGGCGGCGCCACACCGTTCACCCGGATGGCGTAATAGCTGCCGGCCTTGGTGGGGAAGGGGTCGCCATCCTCGCCGACCTCGGCGCTGAACACGGCGGAAAGGAATTCGGGATCGGCAGGCGCCGCCCCCTTGACGCCTTCGGGCGTGAGGCCGGTGGAATCCAATGCCGCCACGCGCCCGACGCGCATGCCGGCCTTCTTGGCTGCGGCCGCCAGGTCATCGCCATTGCTGCGGGCGTCGGTGAAGGCGTTGACCGCGTCCACCATCTTGTTGCCTGCCAGCTGGGTTGCCAGGCTCTTGCGGATGTCCTCGCGCACATCATCAAGCGTGCGGGTGACGCCGGGCGCGATCTTGGTCACGCGCGCCAAAACCCAGCCGCCGTAGGCGGTGCGGACCGGTTGACTGACCTCGTTCAGCGGCAGGGCGAAAATCGACTTGGCGCGATCGGGATCGGGCAGGTCGCTCTGCGCCAGCGTGCCTAGCGAGACCTGTTCGGGCTTGAGGCCGCGCGATGCCGTCAGGGTGTCGAACGTGGTGCCGGCAGAGATCTTCGCGCGGGCCGCTATCGCTTCGGCCTGGGCCTTGAATTCGATTTGCTGCACGTCACGGCGTTCCGGCACCACATAGGTGGTCCTGCGCGACTCGTAATCGTCCTTGATCTGCTGGTCTGTGACGGTGATGCCGCCCGTGACATCCTCGGGCGTGATCGCGGCGAAATCCACCGAGCGGTATTCCGGTGTGGAGAAGCGCGCCGTATTGGTTTTCACATAGGCCGCCAGCACCGCCTCGCTGGGCGCGGGCACCGGCCCCGCCGCTTCGGGGGAGACGATCACATAATCGGCGGCGCGTTTTTCATTGATGTAGAGGAACAGCGCCTGGGCATAGGTCGGCGGAATGACGAAATTGGATTCCATCGCCTGGGTAAGCTGGTCCCGCGTCATGTCCTGGCGGACTTCCTCCATGAACTGGTTCTCGGTATAGCCCGCGCCCGTGATCGCCTGCACGAAGGTCTGGCGGTCGAACTGGCCCATCGGCCCGCGGAACGGTCCCATGCTGCGCACATTCTGCGCCACGGCGGCGTCCGCAGTGATCAGGCCCAGCCGGATCGCTTCATTGTTCAGGGCGGTGCGGCTGACAAGCTGCTGCAGGGCGACCTGGCCCAGGCCCATTTTCTGGGCCATTTCGGGCGTGAGGTCGGTGCCCATCTGCTGGCCCTGGTTGCGCACGAAGTTGCGATAGACGCGCTGGAATTCGGCCTGGCTGATTTCGGTTCGGCCGATGGTGGCGACGGCGGTCGACGAACCGCCGGTAAAAACGTCGGCGATGCCCCAGACCACAAAGCTCATGCCCAGCACGCCCATCAGAAGGGTGGCGGCCCAGGACTTGGAAAGGTGGTGCATCCATTGAATCATTGCGGCAATTTCCGTTGCTAGTTCTGTGGCGCCAGTTTTGTGGCGTTCGCGGACGGCGGATGATAGGGAGGGGGCTGGCTGGCGGCAAGCCGTGTTCCACCCCGTTTTTGCCGCCGAAATCGGGGGATTACAAGCACTTATCCTTCACTTACCCTTGGGGGGCTTCATGCGTCCGCTGGTGGCCGGAAACTGGAAGATGAACGGCCTGTCGGCCAGCCTGGCCGAACTGGGCAGTCTGCAGGACGGCCTGGCCGTTCTGGGGCTGCGGCTGGGCAGTGATGTGCTTGTCTGTCCGCCCGCCACGCTGATCGCCCAGGCCGCCTGGAAGGTAGCTGGCGGCGCCGTCGCGCTGGGCGGGCAGGATTGCCACGCCAAGGATTCGGGCGCCCATACCGGCGACATCTCCGCGCAGATGCTGAAGGATTCGGGCGCGTCCTTCGTCATCGTCGGTCATTCCGAACGCCGCCAGCATCACGGCGAAAGTGATGGCGAGGTTGCCGCCAAGGCGCAGGCCGCATGGCGCGCCGGCCTGAAGGCCATCATCTGCATCGGCGAAACCCAAGCGCCGCGTTATGCCGGCGACGCCAACCAGATCTGCGGCAAGCAGCTGGACGGCAGTGTGCCGGGCGGCGCCACGCCGGCCAACACCGTGATCGCCTATGAACCGGTATGGGCGATCGGCACCGGCAAGACGCCGACATCAGCCGACATCACCGCGATGCATGCCCATATCCGCGCCTGTCTGGTGCGGCGGCTGGGCAAGGGGGGGCGGGAGATGCCGATCCTCTATGGCGGCTCGGTGAAACCGGACAATGCCGGAGAAATTCTTAACCTGCCGGAAGTAGGTGGCGCACTTGTCGGTGGCGCCAGCCTCAAGGCATCGGATTTTCTCAGTATTATAAGGGCGATTAGCGGTTCTTAACCACTTCGTTCGACTCTTTTTTAACGCGCCGCGCCGCATCCTGCATACATAAAAGAAGAATGTGCGCGGTGTGTAATGAGCAGACTATCTTTCGACAGTGTGGACGTCCTGATTTACGATCCGGTGCGGTCAAACCGCACCGCGACGCGTGCGACTCTATACGCGTTGGGGTTCCGCCGCACCGAAACCGTTTCCACGCTTGAAGCCTTTGTCGGGGCGTTGCAGAGAAATCCGCCGGACATCACGCTGGTCGAAGCGCATGGCGACGGCGGGGAATTGTGCGACACCATCCAGCAGATGCGCCAGGGCAGTACGAGCTATAATCCCTTCATCGTCATTATCGTCACCGCCTGGGAAAAGAGCACCGCGCTGATCAACCGGGTGGTTTCCAGCGGCGCCGACGACCTGATCCTGCGGCCATTTTCGACGGCGCAGCTGGGCGCCCGCATTGAAACCCATATCGATCGCCGCAAGAGCTTCGTCATCACCACCGATTATGTCGGCCCCGACCGCAGCAAGGATTTCAGCCGCGGTGCCGGCGCCGAACTGTTCGATCCGCCCAACTCGCTGAAGATGAAGGCCAAGGACAAGATGTCCAGCGAGGCCATCGCCCGCAAGCTGGATGCCGACCTGAAGGAGGCGCGCGAAAAGTTGACGACCGAAAAGCTGCGCCGCGATTCCTTCCAGATATGCATTCTGTGGCGCCTGATGCAGGAGCAGGCCATCGTGGCCGGGCAGATCCCGCCCGACCTGGCCAAGCTGCTGACCCTGACCAAGTCCATCGAAACGCGCAGCCGCGACACCGAATTCCAGCCGGCGGTGGAATGGTGCGTGTCGGTGATGGCGGCCGCCGAAGGACTGAGCCTGGGCGTGGACCGCAATGCCTCGATGCACCTTTTGGGGCATGGGGCGCTGAGCCTGCACCAGGTTTTCCACCCGGAAAAATCGGCCGCCGACCAGCTGTCGGAAATCGACGCAACCGTGAACATTATCCGGGCGCGCTACCAGGTCGAAGCCCTAGCCAGCTAATCCGGGGCGCGCGTTGCCTGCGCTGCCGCCGGGTAAGCCTGCCCAACCCCCAAAAATCCTCGCTTGGGAAGGATTTGGCTGGATTTCTGGCTTTGGCTTCCCATTTCAAAGCCAATGTTCTAAAGACCCCCCGGAAGTCAGGAATCCCCCATGCAGACCCTTTTGCTTGTCGCCGAGCTGTTTATTGCCATCGCGCTGATTATTTTCGTGCTGCTGCAGCGGTCCGAAGGTGGTGGCCTGGGCATGGGTGGTGGTGGTGGCGGCGGTGGTAGCATGGGTGGCCTTTTCAGCCCGCGCGGCGCGGCCGATACCCTGACCCGCGCCACGGCGGTTCTGGCCGGCCTGTTCTTCCTGACCTGTATCGGTCTGAACCTGCTGGCGCTGCATGGCCGCGACACCCGTTCCATCCTCGATTCGGCGCCGGCCACCTCTGCCCCGGCCAAGCCCGCGGCGCCAGCCGTGCCACTGCCGACCGGGCCGTCCGTCCCCAAGCCTCAGTAATTGCATAGTTGTTAGCGCGCGAAATTTTTTCGCGTTTTGCGCTTGCGTGCGCGTGCCTGTTTGATGATGGTGACCTCCCATGGCCCGGTTGATCTTTATTACCGGCGGCGTGGTCTCTTCCCTCGGAAAAGGTCTTGCGTCCGCCGCTCTCGGCGCGCTGCTTCAGGCGCGCGGTTACAAAGTGCGCCTGCGCAAGCTGGACCCCTATCTCAACGTCGATCCGGGCACCATGAGCCCGTTCCAGCATGGCGAGGTCTATGTCACCGATGACGGTGCGGAGACCGATCTGGATCTTGGTCATTACGAGCGCTTCACCGGCGTGTCGGCGCGCAAGTCCGACAATGTTACTTCCGGGCGCATCTATTCCCAGGTGATCGAGAAAGAGCGTAAGGGCGGCTATCTCGGCCGTACCGTGCAGGTGATCCCGCACGTCACCGACATGATCAAGGAATTCGTTCTGGCCGATATCGACGGGCTGGATTTCCTGCTGGTGGAGATCGGCGGCACGGTGGGTGATATCGAGGGGCTGCCCTTCTTCGAGGCCATCCGCCAGCTGCACAATGATCTGGGGCGCGGTCAGTGCGCCTTCATCCATCTCACCTTGGTGCCGTTCATCGAGGCGGCGGGCGAACTCAAGACCAAGCCCACCCAGCACAGCGTGAAAGAGCTGCGGGCCATCGGTATCCAGCCCGACATCCTGCTCTGCCGCGCCTCCCATCCAATTCCCGACGACGACCGCAAGAAGATCGGCCTGTTCTGCAACTTGTCCGCCGAGCGTGTTATTCCGGCGATGGACCTAGACACGATCTATCGCGTGCCGCTGGCCTATCACGAGGTCGGGCTGGACACGCAGGTCCTCAAAGTGTTCGGCATCGAGAACGCACCGGAGCCGGACCTGTCGCGTTGGGCCGAGGTGGTGGCGCGGGTGAAGAATCCGGAAGGCGAAGTGCGCATCGCCATTGTTGGAAAATACATGCAGGTCAAGGACAGCTACAAATCCCTGTCCGAGGCGCTGACCCATGGCGGGTTGGCCAACAATGTGAAGGTCCATCTGGACTGGATCGACAGCGAAGTGTTCGAGCGCGACGACGCCGCCAGCTTCTTGGAGAATGTCGATGGCATCTTGGTGCCCGGCGGCTTCGGCGAGCGCGGCACCGAAGGCAAGATCGGCGCGGTGCGCTTTGCCCGCGAACGCAAGGTGCCGTTCTTCGGCATCTGTTACGGGTTGCACATGGCGGTGATCGAAGCGGCGCGCGACCTGGCGGGCCTGGAAGGCGCCGGTACCACCGAAATCGGCCATCCCAAGCATCCGGTGATCGGCTTGATGACCGAATGGGTCAAGGGCAATCAGGTGGAAAGCCGCGGCGCCGATGGCGATATGGGCGGTACCATGCGGCTGGGCGCCTATCCTGCGACCCTCACACCCGGTTCACGGGTGGCGGAAGTCTATGGCACCACCGAGATCAGCGAACGCCATCGCCACCGTTACGAAGTGAACACCAACTACGCCAAGGATCTGGCCAAGCATGGCATGGCTGTCTCGGGTTGGTCGCCGGACGGACGGTTGCCGGAGATCATGGAGATTGCCGACCATCCCTGGTTCATCGGGGTGCAGTTCCATCCCGAACTGAAATCGCGCCCGCTGGAGCCGCACCCGCTGTTCACCAGCTTCATTGCGGCAGCAGTGCAAAAGAGCCGGCTGGTCTGATGGTGCAACCGCCGGACGAATTCCCGCAGCATATGTTCTAAGCGGCGGTGATCGCGCTGCTGACCTTTTGTCGGGCAGGTCTGGGCCAACGACCAGCATAACGGCTCCGCCATGGCCAAAATTCTGTTCTGGTCTTTGCTGTTCTTTCTCACCGACCTGGCCTGGCGGTGGTCACGTGCTTGCTGGCGTATCTCACCCAGATGATCACCACCGAGCGCGGCGGCGGCACGATCCCGCCGGCATCGAAGCGGCTTCGCCTCGTCGCGATCGCGGCCAGCATGCTGAGCATCTCGGCCTTCACGGCAGGCGCCGTGCTGACCGCGACCGGCGTTGCGGGCTAGCGCGCCAGGTGCGCCGCGACCACTTCCTTCGGAATGATGTAATAGCCGTTGTTGGGCTTGGCGTCTGATGTCTCGCCGGTTTTTGTCAGCGTCACGTGCAACCCATTGATTGCGTCCACCGGGATGCAGTCGTCGATCGTGTGCAAGTCGCCCTTGTGTTTCTGCTGAATGCGGTCGGAAAAAAGTTCGGTCAAAGCGCGTTTCTTGGCACCCAGCGCGGACGGAGCGACGTAAAATCCCATCGCATGAAGCTCGGTGAACTCACCATCGCGATAGGCGCCCAGATTCACAAAGAACAGTTTTCCGGTGGCGGGTGATTGTGTGTCCGACAGCGTGACGCGCCAGCCATCCAACATGTCCAGCTCCAGCCACCTGTCGATATGCAGGCTTTTGGAATCGCCGAACCATTTGTCCAGTAGCTGGACATAGGTGTCCTCGATCCGCGCGCCCGTTACGAACACCAAGTCATGCAGTTCGGTATTGGCCTTGGGCGCCCGGCCGCCCAGGTAAACCGCGAACAATTTTGAAAGGGTCATGACCGGTTTATAGAATTTAATGGTTCCTTAACTGCAACCTTAAAGGGCGTAGGAAATAAGTAAGAAGCGCACCTATAGGATCGGCCCATGGGCCAGTCCACCTCTTTAACGCTCGTGCGCGCTGCCAGCATTGTTGCGGCGGGAATGCTGCTGTTCGCAGCGTTCGCCCCGGTGCGCGCCGAAAACCTGGACGGCTATGGCATCAAGCCGGTGGCGGGCGGCGAAATTTCCAATTACGGCCGCGTACCCGTGCCGGAACCCGTGCCTGGCGTTGGCGGCTACAATCCCGCCGCTGCCGCCAACAACAGCTACAATGCCGCGCCGGTCAGCGGCGGCTATTATCCCCCACAGGTCGGTGGCTATGGCGCCGCGCTCGCTCAGGGTGCGCCGATGTCCGACGGTTATGCGCCGGCATCCGGCGGCTTCAATGCTGGTCCGCCGCAGCCGCAATTTGCCGCTACCGCCACTGCGCCGCAGCCGGCTTATCAACCGCAAGTCGCCGCGACGACAGCCTATGGCTATCGCGCGGGCCAGGGCATGGAGGCGCCGGCGCAAACCCAGCCGCAGGATTCGGCTTACGCCTATTTTCAAACCGCCGCTTACCAACAGGGCAGTGCGCCGCGCGCGAATCCCGAATATGTGCTGGGCTCCGGCGACAAGCTGCGGTTGACCGTATTCGAGGAAGCCGATCTTTCCGGCGATTACACGGTCGATGGTTCGGGCTATGTCCGTCTGCCGCTGGTGGGGCAGGTGCGCGCTGCCGGCCTCACATCGCAGCAACTGGAAGCCGCCATCGGCAGCACGCTGGCGCGGGGCTATCTCAGGCAGCCGCGCGTCTCGGTGCAGGTTTCGACCTACCGGCCATTCTACATCATCGGCGCCGTCACCAAGCCCGGCGAGTATCCCTACGTCAATCACATGAATGCACTGAACGCCATCGCGCTGGCCGGCGGCTTCACCCCCAGCGCGGTGGAAAGCACGATCTATCTGCGCCGTGAAGGCAGCAACACCGAAGTGAAGATGCCGACAGACCGCTCGACCCGGATCAATCCTGGCGACGTGGTGCGGGTCGATAACACCTACTTCTGGGATGCGATGAATCTGTTCGGTCCGTTGACCGGCCCGCTCGGCATTGCCGCCGGCGCTTTCGTCGTCCGCTAATTGCCCATCCGGTCTTCGCTGCCCCCCGCGCGCAGAGCGCGCAGTATTTTTAAGGGGCGCTTCGCGCCCGGGGGAGAGATTTGCTCCCCGCTCCGGCGTCCCTTAAAAGGGCGGCCATGAACCCCAACAGCATCGTCACGCTTGGTCCGGCGTCGAATCCCGTCGAGATCGGCAACGCTCGCAAGCTCACCATCATCGCCGGGCCCTGCCAGCTGGAAAGCCGCAGCCACGCCTTCGACATGGCGGGTGCGCTAAAGGAAGCCTGTAGCAAGCTGGGCGTCGGCCTGATCTACAAGACCAGTTTCGACAAGGCCAACCGCACCAGCGCCGCCACGGCGCGCGGCATGGGGCTGGAAAATGCCCTGCCGATCTTTGCCGACATCCGTTCCAAGTTTGGGCTGCCGGTGCTGACCGATGTGCATGAGCGCGACCAGTGCGCCGCCGTGGCGCAGGCGGTCGACGTGCTGCAGATCCCGGCCTTCCTGTCGCGCCAGACTGACCTCTTGGTCGCCGCCGCCCATACCGGCAAGTGCGTCAATGTGAAGAAGGGCCAGTTTCTTTCGCCCTGGGACATGAAGAATGTGATCGCCAAGATCACCGGCGCGGGCAATCTCAACGTTCTGGTCACCGAACGTGGCGTGACTTTCGGTTACAACACGCTGGTGTCGGACATGCGCGCGCTTCCCATCATGGCCGCGTTCGGTGCGCCGGTAGTGTTCGACGCCACCCATTCGGTGCAGCAGCCAGGCGGACAGGGCGACACGTCAGGCGGCGACCGCACCATGGTGCCGTATCTGGCGCGCGCCGCGGTGGCGGCAGGGGTCGCGTGCGTCTTTATGGAAGTGCATCAGGACCCAGACCATGCGCCATCGGACGGTCCCAACATGGTCAAGCTCAAGGATTTTCCTCGCCTACTCGAGCAGTTGGTCGAGATCGATGCCGTCGTGAAACGTTAGGAGCGTCGGCGGGGTCCATAGCGTCAGCGTATGGACGAGCGAGCGACCAAAATTAAACCGCACTGGCTGTCCATGCGCCGAACAGGCCGATGGCGGACAGGATCACAAGAATCAAAGTCGGGAAGATGGTCAGCGCGAAGCCGGGCATGCGCGCCTTGTGATCGCCATAGCTGAACGCATAGAGAATGCGGCCCAGGCACCAGACTAGGCCGATGATCGGCACCACCCAGCCCTGAAAATACAGCGCCGCCAGCCACAGGGCCGGCAGGAAGATCACGATTTGCTCGACGGTATTGGCCTGGACCCGTACGGCATTCTCCAATGCTGGCGCACCGGTCATGGTGGGCGCATCGATCCGGGTCCGTTGGCGGGCGCGGCCCACCTGAATCACAAAGGCCATGGAGATCAGGATCGCCAGCAAGGTGACGATGGCGGTCAGGGTGGTGGCGGGCGCGGCAAGCATCATGATGTTCCCCCAGATGAGCCCGCGCGCCTTGTTTGGCGGGCGGCACTCGCTTAGAACCCGGCAAGACTAAGGGAGTTCCCCCATGACCGCCATCATCGACATTATCGGCCGCGAAATCCTCGACTCCCGGGGCAATCCCACCGTGGAAGTGGATGTTCGGCTGGAAGACGGCAGCTTCGGCCGCGCCGCTGTGCCGTCGGGCGCCTCCACCGGCGCCCATGAGGCGGTTGAGCTGCGCGATGGCGGCAAGCGGTATGGCGGCAAGGGCGTGGAAAAAGCCGTTAGCGCGGTGAATGGGGAAATCTTCGACGCGCTGTGCGGACTGGACGCCGAAGAGCAGGTCCGGATCGACCGCGCCATGATCGAGTTGGACGGCACGCCCAACAAGGCGCGGCTGGGCGCCAACGCCATACTGGGCGTCAGCCTGGCGGTCGCCAAGGCCGCAGCCATCGCCGCCAATCTGCCGCTCTACCGTTATGTCGGCGGCGCGAAGGCGCAAGTTCTGCCGGTGCCGATGATGAACATCATCAATGGCGGCGTGCATGCCGATAACCCCATCGACTTCCAGGAATTCATGATCATGCCAGTGGGGGCGTCCAGCTTCCGCGAAGCGCTGCGCATGGGCGCGGAAATCTTTCACACATTGAAACAATCGCTGCACGATGCCGGCCACAACACCAATGTCGGCGACGAGGGCGGTTTCGCGCCTAACCTGAAATCGCCGGACGAGGCGCTGTCCTATATTTCCAAGGCGGTCGAGAAAGCGGGCTACAAGCTGGGCGACGACATTTTCTTCGCGCTGGACCCGGCTTCGACCGAATTCTTCAAGAACGGAAAATATGTCCTGGAAGGCGAGGGCAAGACCCTGTCGCCCGACGAGATGGTCAAGGTCTATGCCGATCTGTGCAAACGATATCCCATCGTCTCCATCGAAGATGGCATGGCCGAGGATGACTGGGCGGGCTGGAAGGCCCTGACCGAGGCGGTTGGCAAGGCTGTCAACCTGGTGGGCGACGATCTCTTCGTCACCAATGTGAAGCGGCTGAAGCAGGGCATCGACACGGCGACCGCCAATGCCATCCTGATCAAGGTCAACCAGATCGGTTCGCTGACCGAGACGCTGGACACGGTCGAGATGGCGCACAAGGCCGCTTACAAGGCGGTGATGAGCCATCGCTCTGGCGAAACCGAGGATTCCACCATCGCCGACCTGGCGGTGGCGACCAATTGCGGCCAGATCAAAACCGGCTCGCTCGCCCGCTCCGACCGCCTAGCCAAGTACAACCAGCTGCTGCGGATCGAAGAGCAGCTGGGCGATACTGCCATCTATGCCGGGCGGACCATCCTGCGGGCCTAAGGCGCGGTCCTTTTGGCCGCCGGGTTCGTCGCCTGTGCTCACATGCGTCTCGCACGCTCCGCGCGGGCTCCTGCCCGGACGACCAAAATTCCGAGCGCCTAGATGCTAATGCGGGCGAATCTAAATTAATTGAATCTTTGACCGATTTTCTCTTGACCGGGCGAATCACTGTGTGATTCGTTGAGCGAATGCGAATCAAGCGTTCCGTCACCCGTTTTTTCAGTGTCCTGATCGTCCCCGCCATCAGTCTTTCCGTGGTCGGTTACTTCGGCAGCTACGCCATCTGGGGCAATCGCGGTATCCTAGCCTTGGAAGACAGCCAGGCCAGACTGGGCATCCAGCAGCAGCAGTTGGTTCAACTCCAGGGCAGCCGCGCCCGGCTGGAGCATCGCATCGGCCTGATGGAGAAGAACGGTGCCGACCCCGATCTGGTCGAGGAACTGGCCCGCACCGAATTGATGACCGCCGCGCCCAACCAGGTCGCCGTTTCAAGAACCGGTCACTAAACCTTCCGAAAATTGCTTTCACCCGCCCCCTATTGTGAAGGCTATTGCGCAACTGCGAAGTGTGTTCGTTTTCGCGGCGCAATAAAATAACAATACTCTTGCCAAGCCTGCCGGAGCTTGCAACAACCATTTTTCCGGCTTTCAAAAATCAAGAAACGGCACCGCAACCGCCCATGTCCGACGCTCCAAAAAGCAATTCCGACTCCCTCAAAAAACTCTATGCGAACATGCTGTTGATCCGCCGGTTCGAAGAACGCGCCGGACAGCTTTACGGCATGGGCCTGATTGGCGGCTTCTGCCACCTCTATATCGGCCAGGAAGCCGTGGTGGTCGGCCTGATGGGCGCCGCCAAGGAAGGCGACCAGCAAATCACCGCCTACCGGGACCATGGCCATATGCTGGCGGCGGGCATCGATCCCAAGGCGGTGATGGCCGAGCTTACGGGGCGCTCCACCGGCCTGTCGCGTGGCAAGGGTGGCTCGATGCACATGTTCTCGATCGAGAAGAAATTCTATGGCGGCCACGGAATTGTCGGCGCCCAGGTGCCGATCGGCACGGGCCTAGCCTTCGCCAACAAGTATCGCGGCAACAAAAGTATCTGTCTGACCTATTTCGGCGATGGCGCCGCTAACCAGGGCCAGGTCTATGAAAGCTTCAACATGGCCGAGCTGTGGAAGCTGCCGGTCATCTATGTGATCGAGAACAACCAGTACGCCATGGGCACCAGTGTCGAGCGTTCGTCGGCTGTGTCCGATTTCTCCAAGCGAGGCGCGTCCTTCGGCATTCCCGGCGTCCAGGTGGACGGCATGGATGTGGAAGCGGTGCAGAAGGCCGGCGAAGATGCGATGGCGCATTGCCGCGCCGGCAAGGGCCCGATCATCCTGGAAATGAAGACCTACCGCTATCGCGGCCATTCCATGTCCGATCCGGCCAAGTATCGCAGCAAGGAAGAGCTGACCGAGGTGCGCGAGAAGCGCGACCCGATCGAGAATTTCGGCAGGAAGCTGCTCGAGCGCGGCATCATGACCGAAGCAGACATGAAGGCGCTGGACGATCAGATCAAGGCCGCTGTCATCACTTCCGCCGAATTCGCCACCGAAAGCCCGGAGCCGGGCCTCGACGAACTTTACACGGACATTTACGCCTGATGAGCACCGAAATCCTGATGCCCGCCCTGTCGCCCACCATGGAAGAGGGCAAGCTGTCCAAGTGGCTGGTGAAGACCGGCGATGTGGTGAAATCCGGCACCATCCTGGCCGAGATCGAAACCGACAAGGCGACGATGGAATTCGAAGCGGTGGACGAAGGCACCATCGGCGAGATCCTAGTCACCGAAGGCACCGAAGGCGTTAAGGTCAATTCGCCCATCGCCACCCTGCTGGCCGAGGGCGAAGCTGCTGGCGCGGCGCCCTCCAAGAAGTCGGCGAAGAAAGACGCGCCGAAGGAAACAAAGTCGGAAGCACCCGCCGAAAAGTCTGAAGCCCCGAAAGTCGAAGTCGCTGCCGATCCGGAAGTCC
The DNA here is from genome assembly GCA_945860165.1 of Rhizobium sp. Q54. GTDB lineage: Bacteria > Pseudomonadota > Alphaproteobacteria > Micropepsales > Micropepsaceae > Rhizomicrobium. The sequence continues at coordinate 240,585 of CAMAPL010000001.1, read as the reverse complement.
CCCCCGGCACCGAATTCGTCAACCAGACCGTGCGCGACGCACTGCGTGACGCCATGGCCGAAGAAATGCGCCGCGACGAGCTGGTGTTCCTGATGGGCGAGGAAGTTGCCCAGTACCAGGGCGCCTACAAGATTTCGCAGGGCTTGCTGGACGAGTTCGGCGATCGCCGCGTGATCGACACCCCTATCACCGAGCATGGTTTTACCGGCCTCGCCGTGGGCGCGGCCTTTGACGGCCTCAGGCCCATCGTGGAATTCATGACCTGGAACTTCGCCATGCAGGCGATGGACCAGATCATCAACTCCGCAGCGAAGACGCGGTACATGTCGGGCGGCCAGATGAGCTGTCCTATCGTCTTCCGCGGCCCAAACGGCGCCGCCGCCCGTGTCGGCGCGCAGCACAGCCAGGATTTTTCTGCTTGGTATGCCTCGGTGCCGGGCCTAAAAGTGATCGCGCCCTATTCCGCTGCCGACGCCAAGGGGCTGCTCAAGGCCGCGATTCGCGATGGCAGCCCTGTCATATTCCTGGAAAATGAAATCCTCTACGGCAAGAGCTTCCCAGTTCCGAAGCTGGACGACTTCGTGCTGCCGATCGGCAAGGCGCGCATTGTGCGCCCCGGCACGGACGTTACCATTGTCGCCTACTCGATCACCGTCGGCCAGGCGCTGGAAGCCGCCGAGAAACTGGCGGGCGAGGGCATCGACGCCGAAGTGATAGACCTGCGTACCCTGCGCCCGCTGGACATGGACACGGTTATTGCCTCGGTGAAGAAGACCAACCGCATCGTCACCATGGAACAGGCCTGGCCTGTCTGCTCCATCGGCACGGAAATCTGCGCCCGCGTGGCACAGGAGGCGTTCGATTATCTCGATGCGCCCCCGACCAAGGTGGCGGGCAAGGACGTGCCGATGCCCTATGCCGCCAATCTCGAAAAGCTTGCCTTGCCGACGGTCGATGACCTGATCGCGGCGGTCAAGGCCGTCAGCTACAAGGAATAGAACGTGGCGACGAACATTCTCATGCCCGCGCTGTCGCCCACCATGGAAGAGGGCAAGCTGGCCAAGTGGCTGGTCAAGGAAGGCGACGCCGTCAAGTCTGGCACCATCTTGGCCGAGATCGAAACCGACAAGGCGACGATGGAATTCGAGGCGGTGGACGAAGGCACCATCGGCAAGATTCTGGTCGCTGAAGGCAGCGAAGGCGTGAAGGTCAATGATCCCATCGCCGTGCTGCTGGCGGAAGGCGAGGAAGCTGGCGCAGCGGTTGATATTCCCGCTGCCATGAAAGACATCAAGGCTGCGATGAAAGCCGAAGTCCTGGCTTTCGCCGTACCGAAAGCCGATGCGGCGAAAGCCGTCGCCGCGCCTGCCGCCAAAGCCGATGGCGTGCGCATCTTCGCGTCGCCCCTGGCCCGGCGCATTGCCGCCAGTAAGGGCATTGATCTTTCCGCTCTGTCCGGCACCGGCCCGCGCGGCCGCATCGTCCAATCTGATGTTGAAAATGCCAAGCCGGGCGGGGCCAATCCTGCCGCTGCGGTCGCTCCCGCCGCCGGCGTCCCGGGTGTTGCGCCGCTGCCCGATGCGCGTCTGCTCTATCCGGCGGGCAGCTATGAAGAGACCCCGCACGATTCCATGCGCAAGGCCATCGCCAAGCGCCTGACCTCCGCCAAGACGCTGATCCCGCATTACTACCTGACGGTGGACTGCAATCTGGATTCCCTGATGGCGGTGCGCGAAAAAATGAACGCCGCTGCGCCGAAGGGCAAAGACAAGGACCCGGCTTACAAGCTGTCGGTCAATGACTTCATCATCAAGGCATCGGCCATGGCGCTTATGAAGCATCCGGACGTCAACGCCTCCTGGACCGATACCGCCATCCTGCGCCACAAGGATGCCGATGTCGGCGTCGCCGTGGCGCTGGATTTTGGCCTGATCACGCCCATCATCTTCAAGGCCCAGACCAAGGGGCTGGTGGAGATCAGTAACGAGGTCAAGACGCTGGCGGGGCTGGCGAAGGAAAAGAAGCTCAAGCCCAACCAGTATGAGGGCGGCGGCTTCTCGGTCTCCAACCTGGGCATGTACGGCATCAAGAACTTCACCTCCATCATCAACCCGCCGCAAAGCTGCATCATCGCGGCGGGTGCGGGCGAAGAGCGCCCCATCGTCAAGAACAGCAAGATCGAGATCGGCACCGTGATGACCGTGACCATGTCGGCCGACCACCGCGTGGTGGATGGTGGCACCGGTGCCAAGTTCCTCCAGACCCTCAAGGCCTTCATCGAGGAACCGGCCTCCATGCTGCTATGACCCTACGCCAGGCTCAGGGGTACATCACGCGCTCGGTCATCATCCTGAACCTGGCGAAGGATCGCTTGCATGGCTGAGTCCTATGATGTGATCGTGATTGGCGGCGGCCCGGGCGGCTATGTCTGCGCCATCCGCTGCGCCCAGCTGGGCCTGAAGACCGCGGTGGTCGAACGAGACCGCATGGGCGGCATCTGCCTGAACTGGGGCTGCATTCCGACCAAGGCTCTGCTGCGCTCCTCCGAAGTCTGGCACATGCTGCACCGGCTCAGCGAGTTTGGGATCAGCGCCGACAATTTCAAGTTCGACATCTCAAAGATCGTCGAACGCAGCCGCGGCGTGTCGCAGCAACTGTCCAACGGTGTTGCCGGCCTGATGAAGAAGCACAAGATCACCGTGATCGCGGGTGAGGCCAAGCTGGCTGGCAAGGGCAAGCTGTCGGTGACCAAGGATGGCAAGCCGGCAGAATATCTGGCCAAGAACATCGTGCTGGCGACGGGCGCCCGCGCCCGCACCTTGCCGGGGCTGGAGCCGGACGGCCTGCTGGTCTGGACCTATCGCGAAGCGATGGTGCCGCCGTCCTTCCCCAAATCGCTTCTGGTTGTCGGTTCCGGCGCCATCGGTATTGAGTTCGCCAGTTTCTACCGCACCTTGGGCGCGGACGTGACCGTGGTTGAAGTGATGGACCGCGTGATGCCGGTGGAAGACGAGGAAATTTCGGCGCTGGCCGCCAAGGCCTTCACCAAGCAGGGCATGAAGCTCAAGCTCGGCACCACGGTGACGGCGCTGAAAAATGGCGCGGACAATGTCACCTGCACCCTGAAGGACAAGGCCGGAACGACCGAAGAGGTCACGGTCGACCGCGTCATCCTGGCGATGGGCATTGTCGGCAATGTCGAGAATATCGGCCTGGAAGCGGCGGGCATCAAGGTCGAGAAGACCCATATCGTCGCCGGCAAGTATGGCGAGACCGGCGTGGAGGGTGTTTGGGCGATCGGCGATCTGGTCGGCGGTCCCTGGCTGGCGCACAAGGCGATGCATGAAGGCGTGATCGTTGCCGAGAAGATCGCGGGCGTGAAGGGGGTGCATCCGCTCAATACGGCCAACGTGCCGGGCTGCACCTATTGCTGGCCGCAGGTCGCCTCCGTCGGCATGACCGAAGCCAAGGCAAAAGAGTCCGGCCGCAAGATCAAGGTGGGAAAGTTTCCCTTCATGGCCAACGGCAAGGCAATTGCGATGGGCGAGTCGGAGGGCCTGGTCAAGACCATCTTCGACGAGACCACCGGCGAGTTGTTGGGCGCGCACATGATCGGCGCCGAAGTCACCGAGCTGATCCAGGGCTATGTCGTGGCCAAGTCGGGCGAACTGACCGATGCCGAACTGTCGCATACCATCTTCCCGCATCCGACGCTTTCCGAGATGATGCACGAAGCGGTACTGGCAGCCGACAAGGCCGCGCTGCACATCTGACCCCACCTGTCCGTGGGCGGGCTCCACCTGGACCCTGTTCCCCTCGCGAAGCTTTCGCTTCTATCGGCCGGGGATGTGACAAGGTTATTGCCGCCGCAATAACCTTGTCACATCCCCGGCCACGGCCGAGGTGTTGCTGGTGTCTGTGGTGACCAGCCGTGTCATGCCTTCACGATCGAAGAAATACACTGCATTGGAATGGTTCACCTCGTAAGGCGGACCTTTCTCGACCGAATAGGCGATGCGCCAGGTGCGGGCCAGATTGGCCAGTTCGTTGCGCCCGCCGCGCAGGCCCACCATTTGCGGCGAGAATGCGGCGGCATAGTCGCTCATCACCACATCGGTATCGCGGTCCGGGTCCACCGTAACGAACAGGATGCGCAGGTCGGGATGGTTCACCTTGGCCAGCATGTCGGTCAGGTTGGCCAGGGTGGCGGGGCAGACATCGGGACAATGCGTGAAGCCGAAATAGAGCGCCACCACCTTGCCGCGAAAATCCTCCGCCGTGACCAGTTTTCCGCCCGAGGTCATGTGGAATTTCAACTTCGGCATGCCGCCGGAAATATCGGTCATGTGCCAGCTGGGTTTAGAGCAGCTGACGCAGGCTATAAGAGCGAAAATCAGGGCAGAGATGCGCATGGCGCGTCCTTATCACGCTGGGCGCGGCGGGCCTAGGCGCATAAGATCGCGTCCATGTATGTGCCGGATCATTTTCGTGAAGACCGCGCCGATGTGCTGCACCAGGCGGTGCGGCAGATCGGCTTTGCCACGCTGGTAACGCAGGGTTTGCAGGCCAACCACCTTCCCATGCTGCTGGAGGGCGGCGTGTTGCGCGCCCATGTCACCGCGCTCAGCGACATGCATGGAGCGCCAAGAGACGAGCCGTGGAAGGTGAGTGATGCACCTTCCAGCTATGTTGACGGTTTGCTGCGCGCGATTGTGGGATTCGAATTGTCCATCACCAGCCTCGACGGCAAATGGAAGCTCAGCCAGAACCGTGAGGCGGCAGGCCGGGCAGCGGTGCAGGGCGGTTTTCAGCAGGGCGGTCATGAAGAATTGTCGCGCCTGATGGCCCAAGCCGATGACTAAAGGCCTGATAAGCGAATGGTTCTGGTACGCCGCGCTGCTGGTTCTGGGTGCATTGATCTGGTGGCTCTGCCGTTTTTATCCTGCCGACCTGCCATTCTTGCTCCCATGGGAATTTTCCTGGCCGATCTATCTGGCCACCGGCCTGACCTTGGGCTGGTTCGCGCGCGGGCTTTGCGTGCTGCCGAAGGACCAGCATCCGCCGCTGTGGCGCAGTCTCTGCTTTGTCCTGGGCATAGTCAGTTTCTGGGTCGTGCTGCAGACCCGCATCGACTATTACGCCCAGCACATGTTCTTCGTGCACCGGGCGGCGCATTTTGTGCTTCATCATTTCGGCGCCTTCTTCATCGCATTGGGAATGAGTGGGCGGGTGCTGTTGGCCGGTATGCCAGATTTCCTCAAACCGCTGCTCAAGGCGCGGCCCGTGCAGGTGGCGCTATCCTTCCTGCAGAATCCGGTTATGGCGCCGTTTCTGTTCGTGGCGCTGCTCTATTTCTGGCTGATCCCGCAAATCCATACCCGGGTGATGCTGGACGCCAATATCTACGAGTTCATGAACTGGACCATGGCGATCAATGGCGTGATGTTCTGGGCGCTGATCCTGGATTCGCGCGCCAAGCCGCCGGCCCGCCTGTCGCACCTGATGCGGGCCTTGCTGATCCTGATGATCGAGCTGCCGCAGATGGTGCTGGGCGCCATCCTGTCCCTGACAGAGCGCGACATCTATCCGGTCTATACAATCTGCGGACGGGTCATGGACATGACGGCCCTGAACGATCAGCATTATGGCGGGCTGATTATCTGGCTGCCGGGCACGCTCACCAGCTTTGCCGCCATGATCGTGGTGCTGGTGACGATGCGGCTAAATGAGGAGAAGGCGGAACGTGAAGCGGCTTAGTCTTGTAATCTTGCTGATCCTGACGGCGCCGGTTTCGGCTGCGCCCTTCAACGTCACCGATGCCTGGTTTCGCGCCCTGCCGGGCAAACTTCCGGCGGCCGGTTATTTCACAAGCCACAACACTACCCGCAGCGATGTCGCCATCTTGGGCGCGCAGTCCGCTGGCTGCAGCACGGTGATGATGCACAAATCCAGCAACACCGGCGGCATGGCCCGGATGGAGATGGTCGATCAGGTGGATGTGCCGGCGGGTGGTAAGGTCAGTTTCGCGCCCGGCGGCTATCACCTGATGTGCCAGCGTCCCACCGCGCTGATGAAGATCGGCGGCAAGGTGCCGGTGGTGCTGAATCTTTCGGATGGCACCAGGGTGGCGGCGGCTTTTGCGGTTCGCGGCGCCAGCGGAAAATAACTATTCCGCCGCCAGCTCGGCATAGCTGACATGGCAATGCCCGCCATGTTTCTGGAAATAGCGCTGATGGTTTTCCTCGGCCTTCCAGAAGGTCGGTGCTGGCTCGATCTGGGTGACTACTGGCGTCTTCCACTTTCCCAATGCATCCACTGCGGCCTTGCGCTCGGCAGCAATGCGTGCCTGTTCCGGCCCATGGGTGAAGATCACCGAGCGGTACTGGGTGCCGTGGTCCGGACCCTGGCGGTCGCGGGTGGTGGGATTGTGCATGCGGAAGAACAGGTCCACCAGCGCGCCATAGGACAGGTGGGCCGGGTCGAACGTCACCTCCACAACTTCCGCGTGATAGGTGTCGCCGGCGCAGATCAGCCGGTAGGTGGGATTGTCGGTGGTGCCGCCGGCATAGCCGCTGACCGCGTTGCTGACGCCCGGTACCTGCAGGAAGAAGTCCTCCACGCCCCAGAAGCATCCCGCGCCGAAAAGTGACTTTTCCATCATCCGCTCCTTCGCTCCCCCCCTAATACGGCTGAGGGGCCAATCCGTTACATAGTGCGCGCAGGACGCTATAGAAGCCCATGCCCCTCCCAAACCCCGATCTGCTGTTCGACCGGCTGGCTCCCCGCTTGCCGGAGGTCCCGGCTGGGGCTGGCGGGCCGGTGCCATTTCCGGCCTGCTGGCGGCGACGGCGGCCATCGCTTTGGGGAAGCCGTGGGTGGGCGCGGCGCTGCTGCTGGCGGGTACGACCACGGCCGGGGCAGGCGAGGCCCGCGCCCGCCGCGACGGCAAGCTCGGTCTCCCGATACTGCCGCTGGGCCTGCTGGCGATCCCCCTTCGGTTTTGCCATGGCGTCGCCGGACCGGGCGCTGGCGGCGATGTTTCCGATGTTCGCCCTGACGGTCCTGACTATCCTCGGCAAGGCGCATGTTTCTATTGTCACCGGGCTGACCGCAGCGGCATTTCTAGCCGCCTGCATTTTCCCAGATTGCTTTAGTATCTTGGCCTATACTATTGGTATTATAGTATTTATTTGGACTGGACAGTGCGCTACTAAAGGCTGGACATGAAAGTCGTCATCATCGGTGCCGGGGTGGCGGGACTGTCCATCGGCTGGCGGCTTTTGCAGGCCGGAGCGACCGTGACGATCCTCGACCGGGCCCAGCCGGCGCACGGCGCGACTTGGGCGGCGGCCGGCATGCTGGCGGTAACCGCCGAGTTGGAAGGTGCCCACGCCGCCGAACGCGACCTTGCCCTCCACGCCAACGCCCTGTGGCCCGGCTTCGCCTCCGAGGTCGAGCAGGCAAGCGGCGTGCCGGTCGGCTTTGTCCGCAGCGGCGCGCTGCTGCTGGCCCCGGACGCCGCTGCGCTGGACGCGATGCGTGCCCGTGGGCCTGTTCTGGATGCCGCAGGGGCGCGGGCTCTGGTTCCGCTGCTGGCAGACGGCATTGCCGGGGGGCTGTGGGCGGCGGACGAAGCCCATGTCGACAACCGCAGGCTAGGCGAAGCCATGACCATCGCCTACGTAAAGGCGGGGGGGGCATTGGTGCCGCAGACGGCGGCGGTGAGAATCGAACAAAAAAGCGGGGCGGCGGTCTGTGTGCTGACCCCCCGTCATCGCTATCACGCTGATGCCTTTGTAATCGCGGCCGGCGCCTGGAGCGGGTTGCTGGGAGATATTCCCATCACGCCGGTTAAGGGCGAGATGATCGCGCTGGCGCCGCCCGCGGGCGCCCAATTGCCCGGTCCCGTGATCTGGGGGAATGGAGTTTATCTGGTGCCGCGCGACGAGGGCGGTCAAAAACTTCTTCTGGTCGGCGCCACTATGCAGGAGGCGGGATTCGACACCAGCCTTTCGCCCGATGTGCGTGACCAGTTGCGTGCAGGCGCGCAAAGCCTGATCCCGGCTTTGAAACAGTGGGTGCTGGCGGACCATTGGGCGGGTCTGCGGCCCAAAAGCCCTGACGGCTTGCCGCTGTTGGGTCCCGTCAGAAGCGGAAATATTTTTGTTGCGAGCGGGCAGTTCCGCAATGGTATCCTGCTGGCGCCCGCCATCGCGCAATTGATGGCAGACATGGTGCTGGGGAAAACCAAAATAATCCCGGCCTTCGATCCCCAAAGATTTGCCCCAAGATTTGTATGAGGAGATTTGCATGACCCACTTCGCGGTGGACACCGTTATCGCTTCGCTGACCCACCAGTTGGCCGACTGGCCGCTGTGCCGCGTCTTTCTTTACAATGACGCCCGCTATCAGTGGGGCCTGCTGGTTCCGCGCCGTCCCGGCATCATCGAGATGTGCGATCTGTCGTCCGAGGACCAGGCGCAACTCATGTCGGAGATCGTCAATCTGTCAAATGCGATCCGTACCCTGCCGGGAGTGGAGAAGCTGAATGTGGGCAATCTGGGCAACATGGTGCCGCAGCTGCACGTCCATGTGATCGGCCGCCGCAAGGGTGATCCCGCCTGGCCGGGACCGGTCTGGGGGCATAGCGATCCGCAGCCCTGGCCCAAGCCTGCCGAAGCGCCGCTGGCGCTTGCGCTGAAGTAGGGCGGTAAGGAACGGTTAACCATAAAGCCTGACAGTCGGCCCATGCAGGCAGAAGCCGCAGGGGCAGCAGACCGTTCATCCGTGCTGGCCGCGCTGAAACATGCGGCGGCCGCGACGGGTTCAGATTTCCATTACCTGCTGGGCAACCGCGATGCGCGAATCCAGCCTCAAGCCCAATGCCCAATCTTCGACGTCATCGGCCACCGGCCTGTTCCAGTTCATCGACCAAACCTGGCTGGGAGTGATGAAGGAGCATGGCGCCCAGCACGGCATCGGCAATCTGGCGAGCGCCATCACCCGCGATGCTAATGGCTTCTATAGCGCTGATGCAGCGCAGAAACAGTCCATCTTGGCGCTGCTATCAGCGATAATGGGACCGAGTTCACCAGCATGGTGATCCTGGTCTGGTCGCAGGATACCCAGATCGGCGGGTACTACATCGCACCTGGCAAAAGCACACCCAAAACGCCTTCATCGAGAGCTTCAACGGGCGGCTGCGGGACGAACTGTTGAACGAGACCTTGTTCGGTTCGCTCGATCATGACCGGGAGGCACTGGCCGATTGGAAAAATGACTACAACACCGTCAGGCCGCACAGCGCCATCGGCAACGTGCCGCCTGCCGTTTACGCCAAACTCAGCGATCCCGTGATGCAATGGGTCGGGTCGCCTGAGCTGCCGTGGGGCTCCGCGCCCCGCCTTTTTGCATCACCGAGCCAACAAGGCTCAAATAAAGGCAGGGCTCTATCTCCAAATGCATGAAAGATAGGGCTGAGGCCAATACCCGCACAGCCCTGGATGGGGCGCTGTTCATGCAAGTTAAATAAACGGGCGTTAAGGCTTGGTTAAATAGACCATTTTGGCGCAGGCTTTCGCCCCAATCAGTCGGAAAACTGCTCCGACAGGATGCGTTCGTCCAGGTTATGTCCGGCATCATACAGCATGGTCATAGCGGTGGACCTGTCCTCGGCCACGTCCACGGCGATCACGTCGCGCACCTCGAAATCGTCGGCCACGGCGCTGACCGGCCGCTTGCCGTTTTCCAGGATCTCGAACTGCACCTTGGCGCGGTGTGGCAGCAGCGCCCCGCGCCAGCGGCGGGGGCGAAAGACCGAAATGGGCGTCAGCGCCAGCAGTGCCGCATCAATGGGCAGGATGGGGCCGTGCGCGGAAAGATTATAGGCGGTGGAGCCGGCGGGCGTGGAGACCAGCACGCCATCGCAGATCAGTTCGGAAATTCGAGGCTTGCCGTCCACCATGATGCGGATCTTGGCCGCCTGGCGGGTTTGGCGCAGCAACGAGACTTCGTTGAAGGCGCGGGCCTCGGTGATGCCTTTGGCGGTGTGCGCCTGCATTATCAGGGGGTGGATCTCGGCCTTTTCGGCGGCGGCCAGCCGTTTCAGCAGGTCTTCCTGGCGGTACTCGTTCATCAGGAAACCGACCGAGCCCAGGTTCATGCCATAGATCGGTTTTCCCTTGTCGGTGAAGGTGTGCAGGGTCTGGAGCATGAAGCCGTCACCGCCCAGCGCGATGACGATGTCGGCGGCCTCGGGACCCGCATCGTCGTGACGGGCGCGCATGGCGTCCAATGCCTGGGTGGCATCTGTTGCGGCGGTGAAATGCAGTTTGGTCATGGGGGCACTCTAGCATGTTCCTTCCGCACACACATGTCCGCCTACTCATTCGCACGAAGTGCGGCAAGGGGAGGAGTGGCGCCAACGTACGAACGTAGCACATTCCGTGTTTTTTTATCAGGGCGCCCGTTGAAAGCTGATCAAGTCTTGCACCCGGGGGGCGAACTGGTGTGCTCTTTTCCCCCATGAACAGCACAAATTTTTTTATTCTAGCGCTAGATCAGGGGACCACCTCGACCCGCGCCATCCTGTTCGACGCCCAGGGACGGCCTGTCCGCAGTCATGCCGTGGGCCTGCGCCAGATTTATCCCGACAATGGCTGGGTGGAGCATGATCCGAGTGAGATCTGGCAGGCGGTTCTGGCCTGCGATCGCGCCGTTCTGAAGGGCGTGGAGGCCGGCGATGTTGCGGCGAACGGCATCAGCAACCAGCGCGAAACCTCGGTGATCTGGGATCGCAAGACCGGCGCGCCGCTGCACAATGCCATATGCGATGCGCCGCGACATGGTGGCGGCGGGGCTTTCGCGTCTGCGCACATTGAAGGTGGACGGCGGCATGGTGGCCAATGACTGGTTCTGCCAGCGGCTGGCCGACCTGACCGGTTTGCCGGTGGATCGGCCCGTGGTGACGGAAACCACCGCGCTGGGCGCGGCCTATCTGGCGGGATTGGGGGCGGGATTTTTCCGCAATCAGCGCGATATCGCCGCCCGCTGGGCGCTGGACCGGCGTTTTCGCCCGTCGATGAAAAAGGCCGAACGCGATCGTCTGCATCGCGGCTGGCTGCGCGCCGTTATGCAGGTGCAATAGGGTTTTCCCTCGCCCTGTATACACTTAAAGAATTTGAGCCGTGGACTTCCGGCTGTGCTGCGCGTGAAGTCAACCCATGTCCGGTAACGCTATTGTTCTCGATTTTTTCCCGCTTTCCAGTAATCGCCGGAGGCCGGAAAGCCTTGCGTACATCAAGCAGGCCGCGCGAAAATTATTCGTCGAGCGCGGCTATGATACGACACGGCCGCAGGACATCGCGCGCGAAGCAGGGCTCGGCCACGGCACGTTTTATCTGCATTACCCTGACAAACGCGCCTGTTTCATGTCCTTCGTCGAGGATGCGCGGCAGGAGCTGAATTCCCATGTCGGTGCACATCGCCGCCCGGGCCAGACGCTGGAACAGCGCATCGCCGCTACCCTCAACGCGATCTATGATTAATCGGATCATCATCCCGGCTTGCTGCGCGCCGCCATGACCGATGAGGCGGTGATCGATGCGGAAGGCGTCGAGGTTCAGTCCCTTCTGATGCAATGGGGCCAGGAATGGGCCGTGATGATCCGCGATGGCGCGCGCGACGGCAGCGTCTGCAGCTCCTACCAGGCAGAGATCATCGGCCAGGCCATCGTGGGTGCGCTGCACCAGACCAGCCGCGAAGCCCAGCACGCCGGGCGCTCCCGCGCCCAGCACGCCGGGCGCTCCCGCGCCCAGCTGGTGGAAAACCTCACCCGTTTCCTCACCCGGGCGCTGAAGCCGGATTGGGCCTGGCGCGGGCTTGGTCTAACCCTGCGCCTGTCGGAATGTTGAGCCTTGTCAACACCGTGGCCAGGTCCCAAAAAGCGCCATGGATTTGTCTTTCCTTCACGAACAGGCGGTGGGCGCGCACCAGCGCGGCCAGCTGGCGGAAGCCGAACGGCTGTATTTGCAATTGATGGATGCCGCGCCCGAAGCCTTCGCGCCGCGGCATCTGCTGGGCGTGGTGCGGGCGCAGCAGGGGCGCAACGCCGAAGCGCTGGCGCTGATCGGGCGCGCCCTTGAGATCAGCCCCGGCGTTCCCGAAGCGCTGCTCAATTACGGAAACGTCCTCAAGAATATGGGCCGCTTCGAAGAGGCGCTGGCCAGCTATGACAAGGCGCTGGCTGCACGTCCGGATTTCGCCGATGCGCTTTTCAATCGCGGGAATGCCTGCCGCGAGATGAAGCGCTTCGCGCAAGGCGTGGCGAGTTATGATCGCGTGCTGGCGCTGCGGTCCGACCATGAAGGGGCGCTGGTCAATCGCGGCAATGCGCTGCATGAACTCAAACGCGAGGACGAGGCGCTGGCCAGTTTTGATCGTGCGCTGGTCGGCAACCCGAACAATGCCGAGACCTGGAAAAATCGCGGCATCACTTTGCGGGTGCTGGGGCGCTTCGAGGATGCGCTGGCCAGTTTTGACCGTGCCCTTGCCCTGCGGCCGGGCGACCGGGAGGTGCTGAATTATTCCGGTCACGTCCTGTGCGAAAGCGACCGGGTGGCGGACGGTTTAGCCGTCTTCCGGCGGGCGGCGCAAAGTGGCGGCGCGGCCCATACCGATCTGCCAGCGCATAAGGCGCGCCATGACGCCGAGCAGCAGGCTTGGCTGGGAAGCCGCGCGCGGGTGGACGGACCGCTGTTTCTGGACGTTGGCGACAGGCTGGAAGGGCCGGCGATCAATCCGGCCAATGCGCAAAAGGTCTCGGCCCAATGGCGCGCCAGCAACCAGCAGCTGGTGGTGATCGATAACCTGCTGACCCCAGAGGCGCTGGCGCAGTTGCGGCGCTTCTGTCTTGGGTCTAATGTCTGGCGGCAGGCTTATAACGATGGCTATCTGGGCGCTTTTCCTGAGCATGGCTTCGCCGCGCCGCTGCTGGCGCAGATCGCCGACGAATTCCGCGATATTTTCCCCGCCATCTTCGGCGGCCATCCGCTGCGTTATCTCTGGGCGTTCAAGTACGACTCGCAGATGAGCGGCATCAAGATCCATGCCGACGAGGCGGCGGTGAACGTCAATTTCTGGATCACGCCGGATGACGCCAATCTCGATCCCGCGCATGGCGGGCTGGTGGTGTGGGACAAGGTCGCGCCGCTGGACTGGGACTTCGACAAATACAATGGTGACGTGGATTCGCCCCGCGCCTTCCTGGAAAGCGCGGGCGCGACATCAGTGACGGTGCCGTACCGCGCCAACCGAGCGGTGATTTTCGACTCTGACCTGTTCCACGAAACCGACACGATCCTTTTCAAGGACGGCTATGAGAACCGCCGCATCAACGTGACCTTGCTCTATGGCCGGCGGGAGAAGGGTTAGCCCTTGCGGCCCTTCGCATCGGCGCCGACATGGCCGGTGTATTCCGGGCCATTGACCTGCACCACGAAACCGTCCGGGTCGGTGAATTTGAAAGACTCGGCATCACCGCGTGAATTCGGTGTTTGCGCGAGGCCCAGGGCCTTGAGCTTGGCGTGCATCACCGCCGCATCCCAGCCTTCCAGCCCGAAATCGAAATGGTCCAGGCCCGCCGGGCCGGGCTTCTGCTCGATGCCGAAAAAGCTGTTGCCGACGCTGAGAATGTGGATGGTTTCGGACTGTTGCGCCAGTTTCATGCCGAAAAGCTCCTGATAGAATTTGGAGGTCTTTTGCAGGTTGGGAACTTTCACCGTGACATGGTTCAGGGAGATCGCCTTCTGGCTGGGGGCGGCCTTTGTTGCTGCAGAGAGGGCGGCAGGCATGGTCGCAGCGGTGGTGGCCAATCCGGCCAGCGTGGCTGCTAACTGGCGGCGGCTAAGAACGCCGCGCTCGAAATCCGACAGCATTTTTTCGACAAGTATTTCCACGGTTCGTTTCCCTTTTTTGAACGTCCAGCATAGCACGCCGGGGTGGCTCGTATAAAGGACGTTTTAATTTGTCCTTAAATTGCGCCGTTTGTAGCACCGTGCTGGCACGCGATGTCTCCCGTTAGCGGGAAATGCCGCTGCTCTAGGCGCCGATGGCGCGCCATTTTCCGCTACTGTTGTGCCAAAGAACCGGTTGCCCAACACCATTCTTCAGACCTAAGCTCCCGCGCAAATTGGGGCGTGATGCATGACCATTCTGAAGTATACCCTGCCAGCGCTGTGCCTGCTGGCCGCACCTGCCTTTGCCCAGAACGCCATGAAGGCCGACATAATGCGTGTCGTCCGTGTTGATCCGGCGCTTGATGCGGTGATCGCGCCGGGCACTCGCGTGGGTCGCGTTGCAGGCGGCTTTGGTTTTGTCGAAGGGCCGGTGTGGAAGAACGGCCGGCTTTATTTCTCAGATGTAGTAGACAACAACATTCGCGCCCTCGACGGAATGGGCAATGTGGTGGTGGTGCTGAAAGCTTCCGGCGGGCTTACCAACCCGCCCAAGGGCTCGAATGCCGGCTCCAACGGCCTGATCACCGACAAGGACGGCACTATCCTGGTCACCCGAATGGGCATCGGCACCATCGAGAGGCTGGATGAAAAGGGCGGACTGAAGCCGCTCCTGTCCAAGTATGACGGCAAGAGGCTGAGCAGCCCCAACGACCTGGTCTTCGCAAAGGACGGCGCCTTGTGGTTCACCGATCCGTCCTTTGGCTTGCCCAAGATGGATGCTGACCCCAAGAAGGAAACCAAGTTCAACGGCGTCTATCGCTATGCCGGCGGCAAGCTGACGGCGATGATCACCGATATGGTCCAGCCCAATGGCCTGGGCTTCTCGCCCGACGGCAAAATGCTTTATGTCTCGAACTCCATGCCGGACATGGTGCTGCGCGCCTATGACGTTGGCACGGATGGCGAGCTTTCCAATAGGCGTATTCTGTATCGCTGGAAAAAGGCGTTGGGCGAAGGCGTGCCGGACGGGTTGAAGGTGGACAGTATCGGAAACATCTGGGCCACAGGACCGGGCGGTGTCAGCATAATTTCGCCGCAGGGCAAGATTCTGGGCCGGATTGTGTTGCCCGAAGTGGTCGCCAACCTGGCCTTCGCGGACGACGGCAAGACGGTCTATCTCACCGCCACGAGCAGCGTCTATCGGTTGGGCACCAAGGTGCCGGGCCAGATTCCGCTGTACTATCGCCGCTAGAAGCGACCGCCTCGCGGCGCGACCATCAATAACTAGTCGGCATTGGCTGCCACGTTCATGAAGGCTTTTTTGGCCTCGATGTCCTTGGCGACGCCAATAATCATCAGCTCAAGCGTGGTGGCGCCGGCCTTGAAGCTTTTGCTCTGGCCGATATCCACGGGAATAGCATCGCCCTTCTTGATGGCGACGGTTTCGCCGTTCACGGTGACGTTGCCGTCACCGGAAATGACGTAATAGGATTCGCTCATGTCGGACACGGTGGTGGAAACCGTGCTGCCGCCCGGCGCGATAAGCACATGATCGTAATAGGCCCAGGGCGAGAAGAAGACGCTGGGGCCCAGCACCCGGCGGCGGGTGACGCCGGTGCCGGCGGCGGCCGGTTTCAGCAGCGACTTGTCCAGTTTCATGGTGACGAATTGGGGAATGGTGTCCTTGGGCGCGCCGACCCGGTCATCGCCAAGGTCGAAAGCGTCATAGACCTTCGAGGTGCCGACATTGATGTTCATCCATTCCACCGGCTTGTCGGTGGCATTGTAGATGCCGTGGGAGGCGCCCATCCGGTTGGGCGCGCCGGCAGGGCCTTTTAATGTGGAGGTGCGGCCGTTGACGGTGAACTCGGCTTCGCCATCCAGGATAACGAACATTTCCTCGCAGTGATTGTGGAAATGCTGACCGATGCCGCCGCCCGGCAGAAGCACGCCCCGGTGCAGGAAGATGAAACTGGTCGAGAGCGTCTTGGCATCCATCAATCCGGCATAGCGCATGGAGCCGGCGCCCTTGTGCACCGAGGTGAGAAGCCGGGTCTTGTTGGGATCGTGGTGGGTGATCTTCGAAGCCAGCTGGGCCTGGGCGGCGGTGCTGGCGAGCAGGAGGGCAGTGATGAGGGCAAGGCGTTTCATGGGGCGGTCTCCTCGAATGGTTTTTCTGGATGCATCAGAAAGGCGGTCATGGCGCCCAACGCGAGCAGTCCCATGGACATCAGGAAGGGTAGGTACCAGTTGCCGGTCACGTCGATCACATAGCCGGCGACCAGCGGCGAGACGATGGCGGCAAAAGCCGAGCCGGTATTCATCAAGCCCGCCGAGGTGCCAGCATAGCGCGGTGCTATGTCCATCGGCACCGCCCACATCGGGCCAATTACCAGTTCGGCGAAGAAGAAGCCGCCGGACAGGCACAAGGCGACGATCGCAGGATCGCGCACATACAGGATTGGCAGCAGCGACAGGAAGGCGCCGCAAAAGCCGAACACCGTCACGCCGATCCGCGCCAGCCTCAGATTGCCCGTGCGTTTCAACACATAGTCGGACAGCACCCCGCCCAGCGTGTCGCCCACCACGCCGGCGAAGAATACGCCCGAAGCGAAGATCGCCGACTTTCGGATGTCCATGCCATAATTGGTCTTGAAGAACAGCGGCAGCCAGTTGAGATACAGCCACAAGGTCCAGCCGTAACAAAAATAGGTCAGGGTCACCGGCCACATCCGCTTCATCAGCGGCCCCCAGGGAATCTGGGGCCGTTCGCCCGCATCGGCCCGCGGCTGTATCTCGTCCAGGTCGGCCTGGGTGATATGCGGATGGTCCTTGGGATGATTTCGGAAATACAGGACCCAGAGCAGAACCCAGATCAGGCTGACCGCGCCCAGCAGCACGAAGGTGCCGCGCCAGGTGAAGGCCGCCATCAAAAGCGCGATCACCGGCGGCGTGATGGCATTGCCCAGGCGCGCGAAGGCATGGGTGATACCTTGCGCGAAGCCGCGCTTGGCTGACGAAGTCCAGTTTTGCATCGCCCTTGTGGCGGTGGGGAAGGTGGCGCCTTCGCCCAGCCCTACCAGCACGCGCACGATGAACAGCGAGACCAGCCCGTTCACAAAGCCGGTTAGCATGGTGGCCAGCGCCCAGACCATACCGCACCAGAACAGCGTCTTGCGCGCACCGAAGCGGTCGCCCACCCAGCCGCCGAACACCTGGAACAACAGATACGGATACGCGAAGGCGGAGAAGATCAGCCCCAGCTGAGTATTGCTGAAGCCGAACTCGGCCTGAATTTCGCTGGCAGCGGTGGAAATATTGACGCGGTCGACATAGGTGATGAAGTACATCAGGCACAGCACTGCCAGCACGATGTTCGGCACGCTGTACAGCCGCTTCATACTCAACCCCGTGTTCTTCCGACGTCTACGCCGACAGGCGCAGCTTCTTGTTATCTTCGGTAAAGCTGGCCATGGCGGCGGCCACGCCGCCGGCCTTGTGCGGCACGCCCGCCAGGGTCAGCGACATTTCGGTGGCGCATAGCGCCGCCATCAAGGTCAACTCGTTGCAGTCGCCCAGATGGCCGATGCGGAACACCTTGCCGGCGACCTTGCCCAGACCGGCGCCATAGGAAATGTTGAAATTCTCCAGCGCGACTTTGCGGAAATTGTCAGCGTCATGCCCGGCCGGCATCAGGATGCCGGTCAGGATGGGCGAGGTGACTTTGGGATCGGCGCACAGGACGTCCAAGCCCCAGCCGCGAACCGCGGCGCGGCAGGCGGCGGCCAGGTGCTGGTGGCGGGCGAAAACATTCTCCAGCCCTTCCTCGTTCAGCATTATCAGGGCTTCGCGCAAGCCATAGAGCAGCGTGCTGGCGGGCGTGTAGGGAAAGAAGCCCTTGGCGTTGAAGGCGATCATTTCCTGCCAGTCCCAATAGGCGCGCGGCAGCGTGTTGGTCTTGGACGCCGCCAGCGCTTTTGGCGAGACGGCGGTGAAACTCAGGCCTGGCGGCAGCATCAGGCCCTTTTGCGAGCCCGACACGGTGACGTCGGCGCCCCAGCCGTCATGCTTGACGGGCGCGGAGCCCAGCGAGGAGATGGTATCGACCATCAGCAGTGCTGGATGCTTGACGGCATTCATCGCCTTGCGCACTGCGGCGATGTCGGAAAGGCAACCGGTGGAGGTCTCGTTGTGCACCACCATAACCGCCTTGATGGTGTGCGACTTGTCGTCCGCCAGCCTGGCCTCGATAGCGGCGGCATCGACGCCATGCCGCCAGTCGCCGGGCAGGAAATCGACAGTGACGCCCCAGCGTGCCGCCAGATTCTGCCACAAAGTGGCGAACTGGCCGGTTTCGGCCATCAGCACGCGGTCGCCGGCCGACAGGGTGTTGACGATGGCCGCCTCCCACGCCCCGGTGCCTGAGGCAGGATAGATGATGACCGGCTGGGTGGTGCCGAAGATCGGCTTGATGCCTTCCAGCGCCTCGTGACCCAGTTTCTGGAAATCCGGTCCGCGATGGTCGATTACCTGGCGGTCGATAGCGCGCTGGATGCGCTCCGGCACCGGGCTGGGTCCGGGAATTTGCAGAAAATGCGGTCCTTGGGTCATGTCATTCCTCGGGCCCCACCGGGCGCTTTATATTTGCATTGCTTTTAGCCCGGAACCGGCAAAAAGTCCGAACAAAATCAGCGAAGGACGAACGCTTCACATGGCATTTGCCGCGCATCCTGGCCTGGAAAGGCGGCTCAAGGCCCATCTCCAGGGCGACGTGCTCTTCGACAGCTTTTCGCGCGGGCGCTATGCCACCGACGCGTCCCATTACCAGATGATCCCGGCGGGCGTGGTTGTTCCCCGCAACATGGATGGCGCGGTGACGGCGCTGGCGCTGGCGCGCGAAGAGGGTTTGCCGGTCACGGCGCGGGGCGGCGGCACCAGCCAGTGCGGACAAACTGTCAATTCGGGCCTCATCATCGACGGTTCCAAGTATCTAAACCGCATCCTGTCGCTGGATGTGGAGGGGCGCACCGTCACGGTGGAGCCCGGCATTGTTCTGGACGATCTCAACCGGCAACTGAAGCCGCATGGTTTGTGGTTTCCGGTGGACGTTTCGACCGCCTCGCGCGCCACCATCGGCGGCATGACCGCGAACAACAGTTGCGGCGGCCGTTCGATCCGTTACGGCACCATGCGCGCCAATGTGCTGGCGATTGACGCGGTGCTGGCCGACGGTACGGTAATGCATTTCGGCCAAGTGTCACCCGACATGTCCGATGTCAGTGCCGCCCAGCGTCCGCTGGCGGAAAAGCTGCTGGCGATCGGGGCGCGGGAAGCCGGCGAAGTGGAGGCGCGTTTTCCCAAGGTGCACCGGCGGGTCGGCGGCTACAACATCGACGCCCTGAACCCGCGCAACAACCGCATCAACCTGGCGCATCTGCTGGTGGGATCGGAAGGCACGCTGGCTTATTCCACCGCCATCAAACTGCAATTGTCGCCGGTTCTGGGCAAGCGGGCGCTGGGCGTCTGCCATTTCGGATCGTTCCATACGGCGATGGATGCGGCCCAGCATCTGGTGACTCTCAAACCCATCGCGGTGGAGCTGGTGGACGACACCATGCTGGTGCTGGCGGCGGAAATACCCATGTTCCATTCCACCCTGGCCGCCATGCTGAAGGGTTCGCCCCAAGCTATCCTGCTGGTGGAATTCGATTCCGGCGAGGAGGAGAATCGCCGCCGCATGGCCGCGCTGTCGCAGATGATGGGCGATCTGGGCGTGGATTTCTCGCACAGCGGCGCCAAGTGGGGCGGGGTGGTCGAGGTCTATGATCCCGCCTTGCAGAACGCAATCACCGAACTGCGCAAGTCCGGCCTCAACATCATGATGTCTATGAAGGAGCAGGCCAAACCGATCTCCTTCGTGGAAGATTGCGCCGTGCCGCTGCCGCATCTGGCGGAATACACCGCCAAGCTGACCGAATGTTTCGAGCGCAATGGCACGCGCGGCACCTGGTATGCCCATGCCAGCGAAGGCTGCCTGCATGTGAGGCCCGTTCTGAACCTGCGGCTAGAAAAAGACGTCAAGGCGATGCGCGCCATCGCCGAAGAGGCCTTCGAGCTTGTGCGCCAGTATAAAGGCTCGCATTCCGGCGAGCATGGCGACGGGCTGGTGCGCAGCGAATTCCATGAAGAGATGTTCGGGCCGCGCCTGGTCTCGGCTTTCGAAGAGGTCAAGGACACGTTCGATCCCGTCGGCATGATGAACCCGGGCAAGATCGTGCGTAGCCCAAAGTTCGATAGCCGCAACCTGTTCCGCTATGCGCCGGACTATAAGGTGCGCGATTTCGCGCCCGCGCTAGACTGGTCGGAATATCCCGGTGCCGTCGGTGGCTTCCAGGGCGCCGCCGAGCAGTGCAACAACAACGGCGCCTGCCGCAAAGCCGAAGGCGGGGCGATGTGCCCCTCCTATCGCGTCACTCGCGACGAAGAACACGTCACGCGCGGCCGCGCCAATTCGCTGCGACTAGCGCTGTCAGGACAGTTGGGGGCCGATGCATTTACCTCTGACGAGATGATGGAGACGATGAAGCTCTGTGTCTCCTGCAAGGCGTGCAAGCGCGAATGCCCCACCGGCGTGGACATGGCGCGGATGAAGATCGAAGTGTTATCGGCGCGGGCGAAGGATCGCGGCTACAGCCTGCGCGACCAGCTGGTGGCCAACCTGCCGCACTATGCCCCACTGGCGGCGAAGTTCGCGCCGCTTTTGAACTTGCGCAATCGCATTGGTCTGCTGCGCTGGCTGTCCGAGAAGATCGCCGGTTTCAGCGCCAGGCGCGACTTGCCGGTGTGGCGTTCCGACCGTTTCGCCATGCCGGGCACAAGCATGGGACCGGAGGGTGGTCACGAAGTCGTTCTGTGGGCCGACAGTTTCAACGCCGCTTTTGAGCCGGAAATTCTGCATGATGCGCTGAAGGTTCTCACGTCCTCCGGTTATCGTGTCCATGTCGCCGCGCCGGCCGACGGCGGAACACGCCCGCTCTGTTGCGGCCGCACCCATCTGGCAGTCGGCAATGTTGACGCCGCCAGGGCGGAAATGACCCGCACCCTTCAGGCGCTGGACCCTTTTTTCGCGCGCGGCGTGCCGCTGGTGGGGCTGGAGCCGAGCTGCCTTTTCTCCTTTCGCGACGAGGCGCTGGCGATGCTTCCGGGGGCGCAAAGCAAGCGCGCCGCCGCCCATGCGCTGCTGTTCGAGGAGTTTATTGCCCGCGAGGCCAAGGCGGGCCGCTTTAAGCCCGATCTCAAGCCCGCTGCGGCCACGGCCCTGTTGCACGGCCATTGTCACCAGAAGGCTTTCGGCGCCATGGGTGCGGTGGAAGAAGCGTTGCGCCTGATCCCTGACCTTAAGCTGGAAAACATCGAGTCCAGCTGCTGCGGCATGGCGGGCGCCTTCGGCTATCAGGCCGAAACTGCCGATGTTTCATTGGCGATGGGCGAACTGTCGCTGCTGCCGGCGGCGCGGGCGGCAAGTGCTGATACCGTGCTGGTGGCGGACGGGACCTCCTGCCGCCACCAGATCGAAAGCGGCGCGAACCGTAAGGCGGTCCATGTCGCCAGCCTGCTGGCGGCGCATTTGGCATAGAAGGCTAGGTGCTAGCCTGGAGGGTGGCTGGTCAGGACTGTGTGGGGGGCTGGTTAGTCTGGCTTTTGCGTTCAATTTGGTTGCGCATGTAAGTGTAGAACGCGATCAAGTCACAGCGGGTCCGCTGCAGGTCCGAAAAAATAGAATCGTGACGGAGGAAATGTCCGCCACGTCTTAATATCTAGTTTTTATTGATAGAAATGGTGCCGACTACAGGACTCGAACCTGTGACCCCCTGATTACAAATCAGGTGCTCTACCAACTGAGCTAAGCCGGCCATCCCTTGAGATAGCCACAGCCCACGTTAATGGCAAGTTCCTATTGAGGCGCTGTAAATGTGTAGGTGTAAGTCCAGCGTTTTTCCGCCCCCGGCGCCAGTTCGATGGCGATGTAGGGCTCGACCGACTGAGTCGTGTCGATGGAGAAAATGTTGATCCGGGTCATGGGCTGATCGCCCACCATACGCACCCCGGCGCCGATTCTGTCAGAGATGGAGATGTCGTAATCCAAAGCGCTCGCGCCGAATCCTGTTACAATAAAGGAAATGCGCTCCTTGTAAGCCATCGGCCGCAGGTAGGTCATCGTGTTGCCCTCGATGCGGATCATGTCGGCGGCAGGCGGCGTTGCGGCAGCCAGCTGGAAGGGGAACGTCACCTTGATACCGTCATTGCCCGGTGTCAGGCGCAGGAAGTTGTGGTCATAGACATTGGAGCTGATCGGCCGAGTGCCGGTATTCTTCAGCACATGCTCGATTACCAGCTGGGTGGTGCCGGGCACCAGCCGCAACGTCTTCTCATAGTCATAGCCATAGCCATAGCCATAGCCTGACGCAGGGTCGGCGATGCGCTGGGTGAAAGTGATGCTGCTGCGGGTATGGCGCGTCGTGCGCTTGCCCCAGTCCGCGATCTCGTAATGCCAGTATTTGTCGTAAGCCTTGTCGTCGGGCCGCCGCAGCACGCCAACGCCTATCTTGTGGAATGTGCCGCCCGGCTTGGCGTCGTCGAAACCGATAGCTGCGAATTCTTCCACCGGCCCGGTGGCGGCGCTGTCTGGGCCGGCCACCAGACCGTCCTCGGTATAGGTGTAATCCAGCACTTCGGGCGCGGTGCGGCTGAACCAGGGCCCGTAGAACTCTTTGCCATTCAACTTCAGGCTGGTGACGACCCCGGCCTGGTCAAAGCGGGTACCGCGAAAGAAACCGCGCTTAAGATCGGGCGGCGTCACCGTCATGGTGATGCGCTCGTTGCGCAACGTAATGAAGGGCGCGGCGGCCAGCGCGCGCTCCACCGGATAGCTGCGCGGGGGCGGCGGCTGGACAGGCTGGGCCATCGCCGCGCTTGCCATCAGTGTGGCGATGGCGATGATAGCCCGTTTCATCAATTATCTCCGGGACCGTAATAGTCCAGCGTGTGGGTCCAGCGCTTTTCCTCGCCCGGCTGCAGTTTGATCTCCATATAGGGCTCCAGGCTCAATGTGCTGGGCACCGACCACCACAGCAGTCGCGCGACCGGCAAGTCGGCGCGCAGGCGCACGCCGAAACCGGTCTTGGTGTTGGTGATGCGGAAATCATTGTCGCTGGCGCTAGCGCCGAAACCCGTCAGATCGCTGGCAACCTGTTCCTGCCCGGTGATGGCGCGCAAGTAGGTCATGCGCGGACCTTCAAACTTTATCACGTCCGAGGGCATGGGGCGCACATTGGTCAGCTTGAACGGCGCAGTCAGTTCGATGGCTTCATTGCCGGGACTGAGGGTGGTGAAATGATGGTTGTAGACAGTTGTATCAATCGGTTTGCTGCCGGTGTTTTTCAGTCGGACTACGATAGTCATCTGGGATTTTCCTGGCACCATGGTCACCGTCTTGGTGTGGCTATAGCCGTAACCCGACAGATCTCCGGAAACATCCTGGGTGAAGCGGATGCTGTTCGCGGTGGCGCGGGTGGTGCGCCTGCCTTCATTCAGGATGGGATAGGTGTGGAAGCGGTCATAGATATCGTTGTCGCGCTCCAGTATGCCGACGCCGATCTTCAGGAAGCGCCCGCCGCGGCTGGCCCCTTCAAAGCCGTTCTCGCCGAACTCTTCCACCGGGCCCGCTGCGATATTGTTGCTATGCGCCACCAGCCCGTCCTGGTCATAGGTGAAGTTGCGCACATTGGGCGAGGTCTTGACGAACCAGTAGCGGCCATAGTCATGCCCCTTGTAGGTCAGGTGGGTGATCATGCCGGCATGGTCAAAGCGGGTGGCGCGGTAAAAACCGAACTTGTTCGGGACATAGACCTTGGCGCTGATAATGCCGTTGGAAATGGTTTTGGACGGCATGTCGTCCAGCAGGCTGGCCGGACTGGTGCTGTTGGCGGGCGGCGGCACGAAGGGCGCGTTGCCCTGGGCATAGACGGTGCCGATGGCCGCGCCTGTGCACCCCAGGATAAGACCAGCCGTGATGATTTTTTTACGCATCATTTTTCTCCAGGTCCATAAAAATCATAGGTGTAAGTCCAGCGTTTGGTCTCGCCGGGCTTGAGGGAAATGGCGATATAGGGTTCCAGGCTATAGTTGGTGACGATAGACCACATGTTGATCTTCGCGATCGGCAGGTCGCCGCGGATGCGCTGTCCGAAACCGGTCTTGGTGTTGGTGACGCGGAAATCATAATCGGACGCGCGCGTCCCGAAGCCGGTCATCACGCTCTGGGTGGTCACGCCTGTTGGAATTGGGGCGATGTAGCGGATGGTTTTGCCGTCCAGCTTCACTAGCTCGGGTTGCAGCGGCACTGCCGCGGACCAGTTGAAGGGCGCAGTAATGGTCAGATGTTCGCTGCCGGGGCTAAGGGTCAGGAAGTTATGATTGTAGACCGTGGTGACGATGGGCTTGCTGCCGATGTTTTTCAGCTCGTGGGACATGGTCATTTGTGGCTTGCCCTCCACCAGCTCCACGTTTTTCGCATAGTGATAGCCATAGCCGCTGGCCGTATCTTTAAGGTCATGGACGAATTGCGCGCCGGTCTCGCTGGATTTGAAGCTGCGCGCCCCGGCATTCAGCAGGGGCAAGGTAGGATGCTGGGTTGGATTATCACCGTCGCGCTTGAAGATGCCGACGCCGGGCTTAAGAAAGCGCCCGCCCATGCCGGCTTCTTCAAATCCGACAACACCGAATTCTTCCACCGGGCCGCTGACGGCGCAGCAGGCGGTTTGCGTACCGCTGGCATGGCGACTGGTGTCGCGCGGATCGACCACGAAGCGGTCGAACCAGTAATCGCTGTAATCCTGGCCCTTATAAGTGACGTGCAACATCACGCCGGCATGGTCAAAGCGCGTGCCCTTGTAGAGCGAATTCTCGCCCGGCGGGAAAACATGGGCGGACACCAGCCCGTTGGAGATCACCACATGCGGCGACTGATCCAGAACGCTGGTGGGCTGCGTTCCCGGCTGGGCGGACGCTGGCGCAGTCAGCGCCGTGCCTGCCAGAAGCGCGAGAAGGATGCGCCGCATCTCAGCCTTCACCCGGGCCGAAATAGTCGTAGGTGTAGGTCCATCGCTTGGTTTGGCCGGGCTTGAGCGAGATGGCGATGTATGGCTCCCAGCTCACATTGGTCCGGATGGACCAGAAGTTGATCTGCGCCAGGGGCTGGTCGGCGCGGATGCGTTGGCCAAAGCCGGTCTGGGTGTTGACGATCTTGAAGTCGTAATCGCTGACGGAATCACCAAAGCCAGTGATGGGCGAGGTAACGCTTTCGTTTTCCTGGACCGCGCGCAGGTAACGGAAGGTCTTGCCATCCACCGCGGCGGCGCCGGCCGCGAAGGGCCGCTCCGCCTTGATGTCGAAGGGGGCGGTGATGGTGACATTTTCGTTACCGGTGCCCAGGGTCAGGAAGTTGTGGCAATATACCCTGGTGACGATGTCCTTCTTGCCGGTGTTGGTCAGCACATGCTCGATCAGCATTTGCGGTTTGCCGGCCGGCAACCGCACCGTCTTCACATAGGAATAGCCGTAGCCCGACGCATCGCCGCTGACATTCTGGGTGTAGCGGGCGCTGGACTTGGTCGCGCTGAAGCCGCGCTTACCTTCGTTCAGCACCGGATAGTTATGGACATAGTCGTAAGTGGCGGTATCGCGCTTCAGGATGCCGGTGCCGATCTTGAGAAAGCGCCCCTCCATCCCCGCTTCGTCGAATCCGACGGCGGCGAATTCTTCCACCGGACCCGGCGCACCGCTGGCGGGATGCACCGTCACCTGGCCATCCTGCCAGATGAAGTCGCGCACATGCGGCGAATAGCTGGAGAACCAGTACTGGCCGAAATTGGTGCCCTTGTAGGTGGTTTGGGCGATAACGCCGGCGCGGTCGAAGCGGGTGCCGCGATAAAGACCGCCGGGACCAGGGATATACGCCTTGGCCGAGATGATACCGTTGGAGATGTCCCGGTGGGGCAGGTTGTCCAGCGCGCTGGCGGGAATGACGCTGGCGGCGGGCGGCGGGGCGGCACGGTTCTGGGCCATGGCAACACCTGTGAGAATGGCCGCCGATCCCATTGCCGCCATGGTGAAATTCCGAATTTTACCCATCTTGAAATCCCCTCGCTTCCCCGGCCAACCCCTTGTATGAGGGCTGGTCCTTTTTCCTGATTTTGGCACTTATATAGCAGATATGAAACGCATCCTCATCACGTCCGCCATCCCCTATGTCGCCGGGGTCAAGCACCTGGGAAACCTGGTGGGCTCCATGCTCCCGGCCGACATTTTCGCCCGCTATTGCCGCAGCCGCGGCTACGACACGCTGGCGATCTGCGCGACGGACGAGCATGGCGCACCGGTGGAACTGGCGGCGCTGGAAGAGGGCACGCCGGTCGCTGAGTATGCCGCCAAGTGGCATGGGGTGCAGAAGGATCTGGGCGACCGCTTCGCGCTGGACTGGGACAATTTCGGGCGTTCGTCATCGCCGCAGAACCATGAACTGACCCTGCATTTCGCTCGCCAGCTCTGGAAGAACGGTTTCCTGGAAATCCGCGTCACCAAGCAGGCCTATTCGCCCACCGACAAACGCTTCCTGCCCGACCGTTATGTCATCGGCACCTGTCCACATTGCGGCTATGATCGGGCGCGCGGCGACCAGTGCGAGAATTGCACCCGCGTGCTAGATCCCATCGACCTGATCAATCCGCGCTCGGCGGTGTCGGGCGCCGCCGATATCGAGATCCGCGATTCCACCCATCTGTTCCTGAAACAGTCGCAATTCTCTGACCGGCTGCGCAGTTGGATCGACAGCCACAAGAATGACTGGCCCTCGCTGGTAACCTCCATCGCCTACAAGTGGCTCGACGAAGGCTTGCAGGATCGCGGCATTACCCGCGACCTGGAATGGGGCATCCCGGTGCCGGACGATATCGCCGACGGCCAGTTGAAGGGAAAAGTCTTCTACGTCTGGTTCGACGCGCCCATCGAGTACATCGCGGCCACCAAGGAATGGGCCGACAAGAACAATAAGGGCGATGCCTGGAAAGACTGGTGGTACGGCGAGGCGGCCAATGACGTCACCTATTGGGAATTCATGGGCAAGGACAATGTGCCTTTCCACACGGTGGGCTTCCCCGTCTCCATCATGGCCTCGGGCGAACCCTGGAAGCTGGTCGACCGGCTGAAGGGCTTCAACTGGCTCAACTATGACGGCGGAAAATTCTCCAGCTCGGGCAAGCGCGGCATCTTCATGGACGCAGCGCTGGAGGTCGCGCCCGCCGATTACTGGCGCTATTACCTAATCGCCAATGCACCCGAAGGCTCGGACAGCAATTTCACCTGGGAACAGTTCGCCGGCATCATCAACAAGGACCTGGCCGACGTGCTGGGCAACTTCGTCAACCGGGTGACCAAGTTCTGCGTTGCGCGCTTCGATGGCCAGGTGCCGGGCGAGGGCGAATATGGCGACGAGGAAAAGGCGCTGATCGCCGAACTCGACAAGCGCATCGCGCAGTATGCCAACTACATGGAGAATGCGGAATTCCGCAAGGCGATGGGCGAAATGCGGGCCATCTGGGTGGCGGGCAACGAATACATGACCAAGGCCGCGCCCTGGACCCATATCAAGACCGACCGCGCTAGGGCGGCGGTGGGGGTGCGGGTGGGCCTGAACCTGATCCACCAGTTCGCCCATCTGCTATGGCCGATCATGCCGTCCTTCGCCAAAACCATCCATGAATGCATCCAGCCGGTGGGCTATCGTGGTGGCATTATTCCCTTTCCGTCGGAAGGGATGGCGACCTTGCTGGACGACCTGACGCACGGACAGCCGATCAAAGCGCCCGAAATCCTGATCGCCAAGATCACTGACGAGCAGATTGCGGAATGGAAGAGCAGGTTTGGCGGCTCAGACGCTGCTGCGCAGTAGCGCGGGCACGGTTATCAATATTTGCGTTCGCCTAGGTTTGAGAACGTGGCCA
The DNA here is from genome assembly GCA_945860165.1 of Rhizobium sp. Q54. Lineage (GTDB taxonomy): Bacteria > Pseudomonadota > Alphaproteobacteria > Micropepsales > Micropepsaceae > Rhizomicrobium. The sequence continues at coordinate 212,570 of CAMAPL010000001.1, read as the reverse complement.
CGATGAGAGCCACGGAACCCAGGAACACGGTGAAATTTCCGATCCAAGTCAGTGCGGTTGCCATTACCTGATCCTTCCATGCCTGGCCGCGAACAGACTCAGCCTATGCAACGCTAGACAAGACCATTGAACCTTGTGTGACGCGGCCGGGATCAAGCGCTAGGCCGGTTGCCCGAAGGGCCAGAAACCCCGAATTTCGCCCGCCGCCACTGCGCTGGACCGCATCTGAATCACAGCGTAATCTTGGGAAATATAGTGCTATAATATCAAGGGGCTGGATTGGCTAAATGTCACCGATGATAAAGCGCGGCGGATTTGCCATGGGCATTGTTGCCTGTGCGGGCCTTGCCGGCATTGCGCTGTTAGGAAACGCCACCGCCGATACCCTGCCGCCCGCGACCCGGGTCGCCCAAGCCGCGCCGCAGCCTTTGTCGGCCACCCCGACGGCCGCCCGCAAAGCCATGCTCGTGCAATATTGCTCGGGTTGTCACAATGACAAGGCGAAGACCGCGGGCATGTCGGTGCTGCCGTTGGATGCCGACCGTCTGGGCGCGCACAACGACGTATGGGAAAAAATCCTGCGCCGCGTCAGCCTAGGCGAGATGCCGCCCCGGGGCATGAAGCGCCCCTCCAAAGAAGAGATCGCTGATTTCACGCATTGGCTGGCGACCTCGATGGACGGCATGTCTTCTGCCGCCCCCAACCCGGGCCGCGCTACCTTGCGACGCCTGAACCGCACAGAATACGGCAATGCGGTGCGCGATCTTCTGGGGCTGGATATCGATCTGAGCAAGGATTTGCCGGTCGATGACATGGGCTATGGTTTCGACAACATCGCTGACGTCCTGACCGTCTCGCCGACGTTGATGGACCGCTACATCAATGTCGCCGGCAAGGTCAGCCGCCTTGCCACCGGTCTGGCGTCGCGCACGCCGGTCACCACGGATTATAAAGTCACCAAGGACCTGTTCGAGAATGCCTTCGGTATTGCGGCCTATAACGAGCGCGCCAGCGACGACCTTCCGGTGGATTCACGCGGCGGCGGATCGTTCAAGTTCTACGCGCCGTATGACGCTACTTATACGATCCAGCTGTATCTGAATGCCGGTACGCAAACTGAGTCCGAGATCGACGCCAACAACCGGCATGAGGTGAAGACCTTCCTCAAGGCCGGCCCGCGCATCATCGGGGCTTCCTTCCCCCGCAAGCTGACCTTGGATCAGGTGCTGATTCCCAGAACGACCAAGGGCCCGCGCGTCGGCACATCGGCAACGGTGTTGCAGCTTCCGCTCGACGTGCAGGTCGATGGCGCTCTGGTGAAGCAGATCACGGTGCCATCGGTCGCGCAGGGTCCCAATGTCGCGCAGGATTTCTACATGCGCGACATCATGCAGATTTCCGTCGCCGGACCGTATAATGTGAAGGCCCCCGGCAATACCGCCAGCCGCCGCACCATCTTTATCTGCCGCCCGTCCGCGGAAGTGACGGAAGCGGCCTGCGCCGAGAGGATTTTGACATCGCTGGCCCGCCGCGCTTATCGCCGTCCGGTGACGGCGAGGGACATCGGCCGGTTGATGAAAACCTATGATGCCGGCCGCCAGGACGGCGGGTTTGAACATGGCATCGAGGCGGCGCTGGAAGAAGTCCTGGTATCGCCGAACTTCCTCTTCATGCGTGAAAGCACTCCGCCGAAAAGCGCGCCGGGCAGCGTCCACCGGATCAGCGATTTCGAGCTTGCGACCCGATTGTCTTTCTTCCTGTGGAGCAGTATTCCCGACAGCCAGCTACTCGCGCTTGCGGACCGTGGACAGCTGGGCAAGCCCGCGGTCCTGAAGCAACAGGTCGCGCGCATGCTCGCGGATCCCAGGGCCAAAGCCCTGACGCAGAATTTCGCCGGCCAGTGGCTGCATCTGCGCCGGCTGGAATATCAGCGGCCGGACCGGCGGAATTTCCCAGGCTTTGACGAGCGTCTGCGCACAGCGATGCTGACGGAAACGCAGATGTTTTTCGAAGGCGTTGTTCGGGGAAACCGGAGTGCGCTAGATTTCTTAGATGCCGATTACACCTATGTGAACCAGCGCCTGGCCGAGCATTACGGCATTTCCGGCATCTATGGCACGTCGTTCCGCAAGGTGACGCTGGCCCCGTTGCTTCATCGCGGCGGACTGCTGGGCCAAGGCGCCATCCTGACTGTCACCTCCTACAATGATCGCACTTCTGTGGTGCTGCGTGGCAAGTGGATTTTGGACAATCTGCTCGCCGCGCCGCCGCCGCCGCCGCCGCCGAACATTCCCGCCCTGAACGAAGCCAAGAATGGCAAGCTGCTGAGCGTGCGCGAACAGATGGATTTGCATCGGAGCAATGCGATCTGTGCCTCCTGCCACTCCAAAATGGACCCGCTGGGCTTCAGTCTGGAAAATTACGATGCGGTCGGTGCCTGGCGGACCGGTTATGCTGGCCAGAAATTGGACGTCACGGCGGTATTGCCGGACGGAACAAAGTTCGAGGGCCCCAAGGGTCTCCAAGGCATTCTGCTGGCCCGCAAGGATCAGTTCGTCGAAGCCTTTACCGAACGACTGATGACGTATGGGCTTGGAAGAGGTCTGGAGGCCTATGACATGCCGGCTGTGCGCAAGGTACGATACGCGGCCGCCAAGGATGATTTCCGGATGAACACGATCATCATGGAAATTGTCCAAAGCGTGCCCTTTGCTATGAGAAGGACCCCGGAACGATGATTATTCGACGCAAACCCATGGGACGCCGCACCGTATTGCGTGGCATGGGCGCCACGCTGGCGCTCCCTTTGCTGGAAGCCATGATGACTAGCGCCAGCGCGGCGGAAACCGCTGCAAAGGCACGGATGCGGTTGCAGGTCATCTACATGCCCAACGGCATGATGATGCCGAACTTCACGCCCGCCCAGAAGGGCGATGGCTACGCGCTGACCCCGATCCTCAAGCCACTAGAGCCTTACAGGGAAAAATTCACGGTTATCAGCGGGCTTGCGCACAAGCAGGCTGAGGCACTGGGAGACGGCGGCGGCGATCACGGCCGCTCCTGCGGCTCGTATCTGACGGGCGTCCATGTCAAGAAGACCGAAGGCGCCGACATCACCTCGGGACCTTCGCTGGACCAGATCGTTGCCCAGCAATTCAGCGAACAGACCCAGATTCCATCACTGGAGCTGGGCCTTGATCCACCTAGTCTGGTGGGAAGCTGCGACACCGGCTACAGCTGCGCCTACACGAACACCCTGTCTTGGCGGACTGCCTCCACTCCGCTGCCTGTCACCATCAATCCGCGCGAAGTCTTCGAGCGCATATTCGGCGACGGCGACAGTCTGGATGCCAAGACCCGCCTTGTGCGGCTGAGGCGCCAGGCCAGCATTCTGGATTCCGTGGCGGAGGATGCGCGGCATCTGTCTGGCTCCATGGGCGCTGATGACAAGAAAAAGATCGAAGAATATATGCAGTCCATCCGGGATATCGAGCGGCGCATCCAGAAGATGGAACAGGGCGGTCCCAGCGCCGCCGCGCTGCCGGCCTATGCCCGGCCGTCCGGCATCCCGGATTCGTTCGAGGAATATGCGCGCATGATGATTGATCTGCAGGTCCTGGCCTATCAGGCGGACATGACACGGGTCGGAACCTTCATGGTCGGCCGCGAGGTCAGTGGCCGCAGCTATCCGGAAATCGGCGTTGCCGACGCGCACCATCCGTTGAGCCACCATGGCAATGATCCCGAAAAGATCGCCAAGCTGACGAAGATCAACGTCCTGCACATGGAGCAGGTCGCCTATTATCTGAAGCGGATGAGCGAAACGAAAGACGGCGAGGGCACGCTGCTGGATCACTCCCTGCTGCTGGCCGGCGCCAGCCTGGCCGATTCCAACACGCACCAGCACACCAATCTGCCGGTCATCGTCGCGGGCGGACTGGTCAAGGGCAATCGCCACATGGTGGTTTCGGACGATACGCCCATGACCAATCTGATGCTTTCGATGATGGATACGCTGGGCGTGAAACAGGACCGGCTCGGCGACAGCACCGGTCGCCTCGCCGGGCTGACCGCTTAGTTGGATGCCGACATGAAAAAAGCGCTCGGATTTGCTGTCCTTGTCCTGGGAGCCGCCCCGGCGGCGGCCGGTGTTCCGGAGGAGCGGCTGGCGCAGGCGGTGCGGGAAAATGAGCATGCGCTCGTCAAGAGCCTGCTGGCGAACAAGGCCAATCCCAACGCGCCGTTGGCGGACAAATCCACGCCTTTGCTCTGGGCCATAGACCGTCAGGACGCGCAGTCGGTGCGACTGCTGCTGGCGGCGGGTGCCAAGCCCAATGTGGCCGATATTCAAGGCGCCACGCCTCTGGCCGTGGCCTGCGAGCTGGGAAATCCCGATATTGTCGTCAGCCTGATCAACGCCGGCGCCAATGCCGGGACGGTACGCCCGGACGGGACCTCGGCTCTCGCGCTGTGTGCGGGAACATCCAGGCCGGCGGCAGTCGGCGCGCTGATCGCAAAAGGCGCCAAAGTGAATGGGGCCGATACGCAGGGGCTGACGCCCCTGATGTGGGCGGCGGCAAAGGGCAATGCGGACACCATCACCTTCCTGGTCAAGCATGGCGCCAACCCGAACGCGGTCGCCGCCAAGGGCTTTACGCCGCTGTTCTTTGCGCTGAAAAGCACGGACCCAAAGGCGCCGGTGGCTCTGCTGGATGCGGGCGCTGATTTTAAAGCAAGGCTGCCGGACGGCACAACCGTGGCCGAGGCCGCCGTGCTGAAAAATGACATTGATTTCGCCAAACGGGTCGTCACCCTGGGTGCGGATATGAGCCAGCGTGACGGTGAGGGACGGCAACTGATCCATGTCGCTGCGGCGAGTGGCAGCCCGGAGCTTGTGACCTTCCTGCTCTCCAAAGGCGCGGACGCGAATGTTTTGAGCCAGCCCGCGCCGGCCCCGCCGCGCCGGGCTGCGCCGGTCCAGGTGGCCGGTGCTGGTGGCGGCGGTGGTGGTACCGGGGCCAAGGGCCTTGCGATTGCGGACGGCGCGATCAAGGCCCCGCCTGTTGTGCTGTATCCCACGCCGCCCTTGCTGTTCGCGGCAAAGGCGGGTTCGGCCGATGTCATGAAGGCGCTTGTGACGGGCGGCGCCAAGCCGGACATCCGGGCGCAGGACGGCATGAACCTCACCATGGCCGCGGCCTATGGCGGCAACCTGGACGCCGTGAAGTACGCGCTGGAGCTTAATCCCGATGTCGCGGTCAAGGATGAGAGCGGGAAGGGCCTCATGCACATGGCGGTGTCGAATCCGCAGTCGCCGAAAGCCGAGGCCGTTATCGCGTATCTAGCGGACAAGGGCGCAAAGCTGGATGCCAAGGACAACAGGGGGCGCACGCCTTCCGATTTCGTCCAGGAAAACATCCGGGAATTCTACAATAGCCAGCTCAAGCAGCGCGGTCTCGATCTGGATCGCCTGGGTCCGGCGAATGCTTCCGCGGTTAACGCCGCAAACTGACCGAAAGGTCAGGCGTCCGGCCGGGGCGGAATCTGCAGCACGGGCAGGGTGATCCGCCAGCGGATGGACACGATCCGGATCAGCGCGATGGCAACAATGCCCGTCATGCTGGCGACTTCCGGCGGCACGGCGAGGGCGCCGAGCGCGAGATAGACGCCGATGCCCGCAAGGCATGCGGTCACATACAATTCCGACTGCCGGAAGATCAGCGGCACCTCCGCCACCAGAACATCGCGGATCAGGCCGCCGGCGCACCCCGTAAGCGCACCCATGATGACGCAGATGAACGGGGACAGGCCGGCGACTTCCGCGATGCGCGTGCCGGCGATGCTGAAGAAGGCGAGGCCCAGCGCATCGGCATATTGCAGCGCCTTGTCCGGCGGCGGAAAGCGGCGGACCCAAAGCCAGGTCACGGCCGCCGCTACGACGGACACGCCGATGGTGGAGGGATCGGAAATCCAGAAGACGGGATGACGGTCCATCAGGACGTCGCGCAGTGTGCCGCCACCCGTGGCAGTGACGATCGCCAGCACCATGACGCCGATCGGGTCGAGCGACCTGCGTCCGGCCGCGAGTGCGCCGCTGGCGGCAAAGACAGCGACACCAGTCAATGTGAGAAATTGAAGGAAGGACATCCGTGCGGCAGCCTATACGGGTTGACCGCCGCCGCCAAAGCACTTGTCCTCGCCCCGAATGCGGCCCTATCGTTCGTCCAGGAAGGGGTAAGCAGATGACCATGCCGCCACGCCAGGCCGCGTTCCGCGCCGACTTCCGCACGCTCATCGCTCCGGCCTATGCCGGCTGGATGCATGTGGCGCTTATCGCCGTGCTGGGTGGTGCTGCGATCTGGTATTTCTTGCGTCAGGTCTCGGCGCCGGCTTGGTATGAGTGGCTGGTGATCCCCTTGGCATTGGGCGTGTCCAACGTGTTTGAATGGTGGCTCCACCGCTTTGTCATGCACCGCCCGGTCAAGGGCCTGATGGGCATCTACAAGCGCCACACGCTGGCGCATCACGAATTCTTCACCGATGTGGAACCGACGTTCGACAATACACGCGACTTCCGCATCGTGTTCTTCCCGCCCTATGCGCTGGTGGCGTTCATGGTCATTTCGCTGGTCCCGGCCGTCATCCTGAGCCTTGTGGGACTGTCCAATGCCGGCTGGCTACTCATGATCACCAATGTCGGGCTTTATCTGAATTACGAGCTGTTCCACTACTGCTGCCATGTGAAGAATGACAGCCTGGTGCGGCGCATCCCGCTGGTGAATTCCATTCGCCGCCACCATATCGCCCATCACAATCCGGCGATCATGATGGAGCGCAACTTCAACCTGACCTATCCCGTCGCGGACTGGTTCTTTGGCACCTCTGATCTGCGGTGCGGCCTGCTGAAACACATCTTCAACGGCTACGACACCAGCGCGGTGCGCCGCGACCTGAAGCGGGCGCGCGGCGACGCGTCGGCCGGGCAGGCGGGGCCCGCATCGCCATGAGTGCATCGCGCGCCCGGATAACGCCTGGGAAGGCCAGTCTCATCGGCGGAATCGTGGTGGGCATCGCCAGCATGGCGCTCTGGATGGCGGTGACTCGGGAGTTGGGTTTTGACGGTCCGGTCATTATGGGCGCCGGACTGCTGGTCTCGGCGGCGGTGGCAGGCTGGATCCGCCTGGCCGATCTTTAACTGCCCGACATGAATCTATCCCGCTGAAACCGTTAGGTGTTTGGCGCACTGTGGCGCTGGCTAAGGAGACGGCGCCAGGGAACCGGGCGATTAGAAAAGCAGGTCCATCCTTGTCAGCCGCGGCGAATTGCCGGATGTTTCAACCAAGGTCGGCACAAGTCCGGCTCTGAGGAGGCGTCCATGATCCTGCAAAAACGCGTTCTGCTTTGCTCCGTGGCCACTGTGGCACTCGCCGCCATGATACAGCCCGCGACTGCGGCTCCCTGGTCGCGCGGATATGTCGTCGCCACTTATGAGTATGCCTTCCGCTATGGCGGCCGCGCGGGATTTGAACGCGCCGGAGATATCGAGCCGGGCTCGGATTGCCGTCATGGCAACAGCGTTCATTTTGCCAATGACAAGAATACCGAAGCGGCGCTGAAGCAGCCATTCCGCAGTCAGTATGAGATCGCAAGCATCGCCAGGCCGCCGGGGCTGGACCAGGTCCGGGCACCGGTTGAGACAAGATTTCAAATCTGGAATCGCGCCATCACCTATCGCGCCTGGAAACGCGGCATCGAGACCTATGTGAACCCCTGGGCGGCGGAAGATCCCGGCCAGCCCGAAGTGACCAGCAAGATCGCCACCGGGTTTAATCTGGACAACGATTCCAACACTGGTGGTTTTGTTGCTGAGGACGGCGAAAGGGGTATCGATCACGCCCTCTACCGTGCCTGGGGTTGTGACGCGCCCTGGCGCGGCAATGGCAATGCCACGTTGCATCTTCGCGCCAATGACAAGATGCAGGGTGGGCTTTACACCATGGTTATTCGCGTCTCCGGCAGCAAGGATCCGATGAATGACGACAATGCCACCGTCGAGATCGGCTATTCGCCGGACAAGATCACCAAGAATGCGCGCGGCGACGTGGCAACCGACTATTCCTATCGCATCCTCAAAAGCGAGCAGTACACCAAGCTGAAGGCCAAGATACGCAATGGGGTGGTCGAGACCGAACAGGTCGCCGAACTACATGCACCCCGCATCGCCTGGTGGTACAACCATGTCGGCGACGTCGATATCCGCAAGGGCAAGATCCGTTTGGAGATCGGCGCGGATGGCAATGCCAAGGGCCTGATCGGCGGCTATCGCAACTGGCGCGAATTATATACTGAGAATACTTTCTCCCAGGACGGTGGACAGCAGGGCATCCGCGAGCATGAAGACCATGTCGCGCTTTATTATGCCTTGAAGCGCAATGCCGACGGCACGCCCGATCCCAGGACCGGCGAGAAGATGGGCATTTCCTCCACCTACCGCATCACCGCCATGCCGGCTTATGTGGTCGATCCCGAAAAGCCGGTTGGCGTTACGGTCATAGCGGCGGATGAGCGGCGCAAGAATTCGTTCCTTACCATTCGCGCGGCCACCATCAGGTCCACCCTGACCAAGACGGTGCAGGGCGTACCGCCGGGCACCTCGGAAGGCGCCTTCCCGGCCCTGGAACGCAATGTCGATGGCCTGCCGAGCAAGGATTTCTTCCTGACAACCCTGGACCGGCCGCACTATGACAAGGATATTGAGGCCGCGATCCTGAAGCGCGGGCGGGGCGCCATTTTTGATGATCCCCTGGAGGTGCCCAAGCCCAAGCCTCAGCCCGACAAACAGGTGCGCAACGAAGCGGTTCCCACACAGGTGGCCGACGTCAGCAAGCGCTGATCTGAGGCGCCAGAGGCAGGCAAAAAGAGGTCTGCGTGTTCGCTGTGCCGGGTTTCAGACGGTCAGCGGTTCCCAGCCATTTTGGCCCAGGGCCTCCAGCGGCGTGAAACGGATTTTGTAGTCCATCGTCTCGCTGCCGCGCACCCAGTAGCCGAGATAGACATAGGGCAAATTCTGCGCCTGCGCTGCGCGGACATGATCCAGGATCATGAAGGTGCCCAGGCTGCGTGCGTCCTCGCCGGGATGGAAGAAGCTGTAGACCATGCTCAGCCCGTCCTTCAGCCGGTCGGTCAGGGCGCAGGCGATCAGGGCGCCGCCGGCGCCGCGATATTCGACAATGCGGGTGTCCACCGGCGTTTCCTCGACCATGGCGACATAGTCGAACAGGCCCATGTCGCTCATGCCGCCGCCGGGATGGCGCGAATCCAGATAGGTCCGCAGCAGGGCAAACTGTTCGCGGGTGGCTTCCGCCGTCACTTCGGCGCGCACCAGATCGTCGCCGCGCTTCAGGATGCGTTTCTGGCTGCGGCTGGACTCAAACTGGCTGGCCTTGATGCGCACCGAGACACAGGCCGAACAGCCTTCGCAGGCCGGGCGATAGGCGATGGACTGGCTGCGGCGAAAACCGGAATGGGTGAGGGCTTCGGACAAAGGCTGGGCCAGGTTGCCGCCCAGCCGGGCAAAGACCTTGCGTTCTGTGCGGCCGGGCAAATATGGGCATGGCCCGCCGGGCGTCAGGAAAAACTGCGGTATGCGTGTGTTGCGCTGGTCTGTCACGTACCCAAAAACCTGCCCGCTCCCGACTCAATTATGACAAGCGGCGCGGCGGAGCGCAGCTTTTATTCGCGGGCAGGGCGGTTTTTTGACGGAAAGAAGTTAATTCAGCCCGGTATTTGTGGGTACGGGCGGGGATTCGCGCACCAGCAGGATCGAAAGACGCCGGTTGGCGCTGGCATTGGGGTCTTCGGGCAGCAACGGTTCGGAGCCGGCCTTGCCCGCCACTTCATAGATGCGGTCCGAGCCAAGCCCGCCCGCTTGCAGCACGGCGCGTACCTGGTTGGCGCGGCAAGCGGACAATTCCCAGGCGCCGCCGGTGGCATTCACGTCATTGCCGCCGGTATGGCCGCTGATCGAAACCCGGTTGGGAAGCTGCGAGACGATGCCGCCCACCGCTGCCAGCAACTTGCGGGCATAGGGCATGGGCTGGTTGGAGCCCTGCTGGAACATCGGGCGGCCATCCTGATCCACCAGCTGAATGCGCAGGCCCTGGGGCGTGTTTTCCAGGATCACCTGATGCGAAAGATTGGCGATGTCGGGATTGTCCTGTATCGCCTGGCGAATGGCTTCGACGGCATGGGCGAATTCGCCATCCTGCCTCGAACGGGCCTGCGAATTGCTGTCGGTGCTGGAACTGGCGCCGCCTTCGGTGGCGCCGGCGGCCAGCGACTTCTGGGTGGAGGAGTGCGCGGGCGGAGACTGTTTCTGCATCACCGACTGGGCGCCGCCAGCATGGGCGCTATCTTCGCCCATAACTTTGCCGCCGAGGACGCCGCCCGAACCGGACATGGTCTGGGCGATGGACTGGGGCGCAAAATAGTCAGCTATGCCGCGTTTCTGTTCGGGGGTGGTGGTGTTGATCAGCCACATCAGCAGGAAGAAGGCCATCATCGCGGTGACGAAGTCCGCATAGGCGACTTTCCAGGCGCCGCCGTGATGGCCGCTATGCCCGCCCTTCTTAAGGCGCTTGATAACAACCGCGTTATTGCCAGCCATGATACGCCCACCTGCCAAAGATCAATGACTTAATCACCCGGTTTTGGCTTGCGGTCTTTTCGCCGGGTCGCCTAACCTTTGACGATCATGCATACTCCCTCTTAACCGAGTGTGAAGCGGGGCTGATTGGGACGGCTATGACCTTTGATATCCGCGGTTTTCGCAATGCGCTGGGCTGTTTTCCCACCGGCATCGCCGTGATGACCGCATCCTCTGACGAAGCGTCCCATATCGGGATTACCGTCAATTCCTTCACTTCGGTCTCTCTCGCCCCGCCGCTGGTGCTGTGGTGCATAGACCGCCGCTCGCGGCGCTATCCCGCCTTCGCCAATGCCACGGGTTTCACCGTTTCCATCCTCGCCTCCAACCACCAGGCCGTGTCGTCGCGGCTGGCCGGCGCGGGCGAGCATAATTTGGACGGCATCGCGCTGTTTCCCACCGAGTTGGGTCCACCCGCGCTGGCGGACGCACTTGCGATCTTCGAATGCACCCGTGAAAGCGTGCAGGATGCGGGCGATCATGCGATCCTGATTGGGCGCGTACTGCGTTTCGCGCAGCATGACGGTGCGGGCGCGCCGCTGGTCTATTTCCAGGGCAAATACGGCGCGCTTGCGCGCTCCTAATCCCCCTCCGGCCTTCGCATCTCAAGCACTGCTACGGTCAGATCTTCCGCCTGTTTGCTGACGCACGCGCAGGGGAGGCTGACCTGTGTCTGTTGAGATACGTTTGAAGCTGTCCACAGCGTACTTTGTCCGGAGCGCGGATTTCGCTGCGCCCCGCGGAGACTGTCACGTAACCGTCACTGAAACTTAATAATAATGTAAAGGCTTTGAATTACTTAGGAGTTATAGATAGTGAGAATTGGGAAACTAGCCCTGATGACAGGCGTTGCAGTTTCCGCAATGGCAGCCACGGGGGCTTTCGCCGACGAAAATAAGAAAGACACGCAGGCCGAGCAGGTCGTGCGTCCAAACTTGGTGCTGGCGCAGATCACGCCGCAGGCATCACCCAACTATTCCTCCACAAGCGAACTTGCGATGCGCGTGCAGGCGCTGGAAGACGCACTGGTCGCCCGTGATGAGCGCATTCAGTCCGACCGCACCCGCCTTTCCACCCTGGAACAGCAGTATAGCTACGCCAACCTGCTGTACGACAATGGCCGCCCGACCTTCCAGACCGGCGACGGCCGTTTCACCATGTCGCTGCGCACCCGCTTCCAGACCGACTTTGCCGGCTTCTCGCAGGACCAGAAGCCTGCCTCGTTTGCGGGGCCGCGCGACCTGGCCAGTGGCATGGGCATGCGCCGCGCCTATCTGGGTATCGAAGGCAAGGCCTATAACGACTTCGCCTATGAATTCCGCATTAATGTCGGCGGCAGCAGCGTTGAAGGTCTCGAACTCAGCAAGGCCGTTGTCCATTACATCGGCATTCCCAACTGGCATTTCAGCCTGGGCATCATCGAGCCGGCCTTCCAGCTTGAAGGCACCACGTCGTCGGGCAATCTGATGTTCCTGGAACGTCCGGAAACCGTGAATATCGGCGCCGACATTTTCGGCGGCAACGATGCGCGCCGCGGCGCCGAAATCGGCTGGGCCAAGGCCGATGTGTTCTGGCCAGGGGACGCGGTCAACGCCACCGTCTACTTCACTGGCGGCAAGTCCCATTCCGCTCTCGGTCACGGCAATGGCGGCGATGAGCAGTCCCAGCTTTTTTCCGTCTGGGCAACCGCGTCTGGTCCGACGGCCCGTCCAACCTGGCCTGGGGCATGAGCGTCGCGCATGCTTTCAACAGCGGCACCGATGCCGGCGGCGGCTCGGCGACCATGAACCTTCAGGATCGCCCGCATATCCGCGTTGACGGCACCCGCCTGATCTCCACGGGCGCCATCAATGCCCAGAGCGGCGATCTGCTGTCATTCGACCTGGCCGGCAATTACCAGAACTTCTACATGGGCGGCGAATTGACCCAGTTCACCGTGGACCGCCGCTGCGGCACTGCCACCGCCACCTTCAACGGTGGCGTTTGCGCCGGCCAGCCCTTCCGCGCCATTGCCGATAATCCCACCTTTGGCGGCTGGTATTTGCACGCCTCGTGGATCATCACCGGCGAAACCAAGCCCTACACGGTCGCCGCGCTCAACAATGAAATCGGCGGCTTCCAGCAGCCGGTTCCGTCCCGTCCCTTCTCGCTGCGCGGCGACAGCTGGGGGGCCTGGGAACTGGTGGCGCGTTACAGCGACATGGATCTGGACTGGAATCCCCGCCAGGTTCAGACCACGACCCAGTTGGCTGGCATCGTGGGCGGCCGGCAGCGCATCTTCGACATCGGCGTCAACTGGTACATGAACCGCAATGTGAAGTTGCAGGTTCATAACAGCTTCGTCTCGGTCGACAAGGGTACCGCCCTGCTCTCAACCAACGCGAGCCAGGACCTCAACATCCTGGGCGTGCGTCTGCAATTCGCGAACTAATCTGAACCGGGAGCGCTTGCTCCCAAATGGAGAAGACACGATGAAAATGAACTACAAGGCCCTGATGGGCGCCGTCGCTGGTCTGGCGCTGGTCGCCACCGCGACCTTCGCTGCGGAAATCACCGGCGCTGGCGCCAGCTTTCCCTTCCCGATCTACGCCAAGTGGGCGGCGGTCTATAGGGGCCAGTCGGGCACCAGCCTGAACTACCAGTCCATCGGTTCGGGCGGCGGTATAGCCCAGATCAAGGCCAAGACGGTTGCGTTCGGCGCCACCGATAAGCCGCTGACGCCCAAGGAGCTAAATGCTTTTGGTCTTGCGCAGTTCCCCACCGTGATCGGCGGCGTGGTGCCGGTGATCAACGTACCGGGCATCGCCCCGGGCCAGCTCACCCTGGACGGTCCAACCTTGGCCAACATTTTTATGGGCAAAGTCGCGCGCTGGAACGATCCGGCCATCGTCAAGCTCAATCCGGGTGTCAATCTTCCCAACCGCGCCATCACCGTGGTGCATCGTTCGGACGGTTCGGGCACGACCTTCATCCTGGCGACTTATTTGGGTCAGGTGAGCGCCGAGTGGAAGGCTGATATCGGCGCCGATACGGCGATTGACTGGCCCACCGGCATCGGCGCCAAGGGCAATGAAGGCGTGGCGGGCAATGTGGCCCAGATCGGCGGTTCGATCGGTTATGTCGAATATGCCTATGCCAAGCAGAACCGGCTGGCGCATGTGAAGCTGGTCAACCGCGCCGGCCAAACCGTCGCTCCCACCGTCGACTCGTTCCGCGCCGCCGCTACGGGTGCCGACTGGGCCGCAGCCGCCAAGAACAGCTTCTACGTGATCCTGACCAATCAGGCTGGCGCGCAGAGCTGGCCGATCACCGCCACGACCTACATCCTGGTCTACAAGAATCCGCCGGACCAGGCCGCCACCGCTGACACCCTGAAGTTCTTCCAATGGAGCTTCGAGAAGGGCGATCAGATGGCGCTGGGCCTCGACTATGTCCCGCTCCCCGATACAGCCATCCAGGCGATCACCGCCAGCTGGAAGGGTATCCAGGGCTCCGGAATGTAAGCTTCTTACTCCCCTAACTCAGGCCGGCGCGGGCAACTGCGCCGGCCTTTTTCTTTGATTCCGCGCCAAAATGCATAGGGGGGCCTGCCGGAAAAGCTGCCTTATGTTCTTGCGCGTTATTATAACGCTGCTTATGTTTTCGGTATGAAACCCGAACTGCTCGTTGAGCTGTATGACGTCGCCCGGCTGATGCGCACCCGCTTCGATCGCTGGGCGCGCACCTATGGTATGACCCGCGCCCAGGGCGTGATCCTGGCGCGGCTGTCGCGCCAGCCCGGCATGACCCAGAACGAAATGGCCGGCATCTGCGAAGTCGAACCCATCACGGTGGGGCGGCTGGTCGACCGGCTGGAAGCGCGCGGCTTGCTGGAGCGCCGTCTCGATCCCGCCGACCGGCGTATTCGCCGTTTGCACCTGCTGCCGGCGGCGCAGCCGATCCTGGCGGAGATCCAACGCTACAAGAACGATCTGCTGGGCGAACTCACTGTCGGTCTGGATGAAGAGACTATTGCGCTCGTGACCCACGCGCTCTTGTACATGAAGGCTCGCCTGACCACCGAACCCGTGGACAGAATCGTGGCGGCGGGCGAATAGATGCCTGCGATCAAGGGCCTCATAGGGTTGGCAAACCGAAATTCTTTCATAGAATGCCGCGCGCAAGCGCAGGCCTGCTCCAACGATTCCTTTTCATGGTTCTGATTCTTCCCTGCCTGCATTTGACGCGGCCGTCTGTTGCAGCCGGCGCAAACTCTAAGATGGTGCACTAATATGAAAACAGCATTCATTGGCCTGGGCGTGATGGGCTATCCGATGGCGGGCCATCTGAAAAAGGGCGGCCACGATGTGGTGGTCTATAACCGCAATCCCGCTAAGGCGAAGCAGTGGAAGGACGAGTATGGCGGCGACACCGCCCCGACCCCGGCAGAAGCCGCGTCCAAGGTCGACATCGTGTTCTGCTGCGTCGGCCGCGATTCCGACCTGCGCCAGGTGACCCTGGGCGAGAATGGCGCGTTTGGCGCGATGAAGAAGGGCGGGCTGTTCGTCGATCATACCACCGCCTCGGCCAGCATCGCGCGCGAGCTTGATGCCGAAGCGCAAAAGCGTGGTTTTGATTTTATTGATGCGCCGGTCTCCGGCGGTCAGGCGGGCGCGGTCAACGGCAAGCTGGGCATCATGTGCGGCGGCAGCGAAGCGGCCTTTGCCCGCGCCGAGCCGGTGATGGCGGTCTATACCAAGGTTGCCAAGCGGCTGGGTCCGGCGGGTTCGGGCCAGCTCACCAAGATGGCCAACCAGATATGCATCGCGGGTATCGTGCAGGGTATGGCGGAAGCCTTCAGTCTGGCGCGCGCCGCCGGACTGGATGTTGAAGCGGTGGTGGAAGTGATTTCCAAGGGCGCGGCGCAGAGTTGGCAGATGGACAATCGCTACAAGACCATGAATGCCAATGAATACAATCACGGCTTTGCGGTGGAATGGATGCGCAAGGATCTGGCGATCGGGCTGGACGAGGGGCGCAAGCAGGAAGTCAGCCTGCCCATGACCGCGATGGTGGATCAGTTTTACGCCGAAGTCGAAAACCTTGGGGGCAAGCGTTGGGATACTTCCAGCCTTTTCGTGCGCCAGGAGACCGCACGAAAAGGCAACAAGGGATAAAGTACGAGGCATGACATGACAGAGCAGGATCCCTCCTCCGGACCGGCCGCCCCGTCGTCGGGCAAGGGCGGACGCGGCTACCATCACGGCGATTTGCGCAACGATCTCCTGAAAGCGGCGCGTACGATACTGGAAGAAGAGTCGCTTGCCGCTCTGACCTTGCGCGCCGTTGCGCGCAAGGCGGGTGTCAGCCATGCCGCGCCCTACCGGCATTTTCCCAATCACGAAGCACTGCTCGTTGAGCTGTCCGTCGAAGGGTTCGAGGAGCTGCGTAGGGCCATCGCCGAAGCGGCCAAGGCACTAGGTCCGGAATCCGACAAGATCGCCCATATCGGCGCGGCCTATATGCGCTTTGTCGCCCTGCGTCCGGCGCTGGCGCGGCTGATGTTCGGTGGGCAGCTGCCCAACCGCGACCAGTTTCCCGCGCTGGGACTGAAGGCGGATTCCATCGGTGAGGAAATCGGCGCGGCGCTGCATGACAGCGCGCTGGGGCTGGCGGTGTGGGCCAGCGTTCATGGCCTGGCCATGCTGGTGCTGGAGAATGTGATCGACCTGGGCCAGCGCCGTTCGGGTCTGCATGTGCTGCCGGCCCGCGCGGAAATTATCCTGCGCAGCCTGTTCGCGACCAACCGTGACTAGCGTTTGAGAAGTCTTGCGGCTTCGACGGCGAAATAGGTGAGGATGCCGTTGGCTCCGGCGCGCTTGAAGCCGATCAGTGTTTCCAGCACGGCGCGGTCGCGGTCCAGCCAGCCTTTTTCAAAGGCCGCCGACAGCATCGCGTATTCGCCCGACACCTGATAGGCGAAGGTCGGCACGCCGAAACGCTCCTTCACCCGCCGCACCAGATCGAGATAGGGCATGCCCGGCTTGACCATCACCATATCGGCGCCTTCGGCAAGGTCGAGCGCCACTTCCCGCATGGCTTCGTCGCCATTGGCGGGATCCATCTGATAGGTGCGCTTGTCGCCAGTCAGGAGCTTGCCTGATCCCACGGCATCACGAAACGGACCATAAAAGGCGCTGGCATATTTTGCGGCATATGCCATCAGCAGGGTGTTGGGGTGCCCGGCTTTCTCCAGTCCGGTGCGGATGGCGCCGATGCGCCCATCCATCATGTCGGACGGGGCGATGATGTCGCAACCGGCGGTGACCTGCACCAGCGTCTGCTGCACCAGCATCTCCACGGTGGTGTCATTGTGCACGTCGCCGTCGCGCAGCAGCCCGTCATGGCCGTGACTGGTATAGGGATCCAGCGCCACATCGCAGAGCACGCCGATCTCGGGAACAGCCGATTTGATGGCGCGCACCGCGCGGCAGACCAGATTGCCGGAATTGACCGCTTCGCGTCCATCTTCGGTTTTCAGGGAAGCCGGTATCTGGGGGAACAGCGCGATTACCGGGATGCCCAGCGCGGAGGCTTCCTTCGCCGCCACCACGGCTAGGTCGACCGACAGGCGTTCGACGCCCGGCATCGAGGCGATGGGCTCGCGCTTGTTCTCGCCCTCGATCACGAAGATCGGCCAGATGAAATCGGCCGGCGATAGCGTGGTCTCGGCGACCAGCCGGCGCGTCCAGTCATGACGGCGCAGGCGACGCATCCGGGTGGCGGGATAGGTGCTCATCTCGCCAATCTCTTGCCAATTCGCCGAAGGTCGCGCAAGGGTTGGGCCTGATGGATGCCCCCGACCCGCATATAAAGAGCGAAAAATGCGGCCATTTGGGCTTGCTGACCCTGTACCGGCCCGCCGCGCTGAACGCGCTAACCCATGGCATGATTAACGCGCTGGCGGCGCAGCTGTCCGCCTGGGCCGGGGACGATGCAATCCGCTGTGTGGCCATCTGCGGCGCGGGGACGCGCGCCTTCTGCGCCGGCGGCGATATCCGCGCTGTGCAACAGTCGGTGGTGGCGGGGACGGACGAGGGGATGCGCCTGCTGCGCGACGAGTATCATCTCAATGCGCTGATCGGCGGGTATCCCAAAACCTATGTCGCGTTGCTGCACGGCATTACCATGGGTGGCGGCGCGGGCGTTTCGGTGCATGGCCGCTATCGTCTTGCCGACAAGTCGCTGGATTTCTCCATGCCGGAGACCGTGATCGGATTCATTCCCGATGTCGGTAGCAGCTATTTTCTCTCCCGCTGCCCGGGTGAATTCGGGATGTATCTGGCCCTCACCGGCGCACGCATCGGGCTGGCCGATGCGCGGGACGCCGGCCTGGTCACCCATGCGGTGAACCGCGAGGATTTTGAAAGTGTGATCGACTGTCTGGCGCGGGGAAAAACTGTTGCAGAGACGCTGAAGCCCTATATCCGCAAAGTGGAATCCGGTCTGCTGGCGCCGCATCGCCGCCGCATCGAGACGATTTTCTCGGCACCGTCGGTGGAAGCCATCCTGGAAGGGCTGGATCGCGACGGCGGCGCCTTCGCGCGGGGAACCGCACAGACCATCCGCACCCGCTCTCCCACCTCTGTCAAACTCGTTTTCCGGCAAATCCGCACCGCTGCGAATCTCGATTTGAAACAGTGCTTGGCGATGGAATACCGCCTGGCGGTGCGGGTTCTGCACAGTCCTGATTTCCGCGAAGGCGTGCGCGCGGCACTGATTGACAAGGATCGTGCGCCCAAATGGCAACCATCTTCGCTGGCGGCGATCGGTGATATCAGCGCTTTCTTCGCGCCGCTGGGCGGCGCAGAGCTTTTCTGATTTTCACAAAGCCATTTACGCTTTGTTTGCCATTACACGACATGACCGTGCCAACTAGAGAAGTATTGCTGCGCAGCCATCGTATTTTGCGCGTCTTTAAGACATCACGCCTAGTCTTATCCTAACAACAAGGTGGGCCTCGCAAAACGCGGGGAAAGCAAATGACGGTGATGGCCAAACCGCAAGTCGCGGAGGCGCTGAGTAGCGCTTCCTCGGTTCGCAAATATTATCTCGAGAATCTCAATATCGTTGAGCGGCTGCATCGTCAGCTTCTCGATGTGATCAAGGATGAACTCGATAGGCGCGACGAACGCGAGATCAATTCGGTTCAGGCGCTGCTGCTGTTCAATGTCGGCGACCAGGAACTAACGGCGGGCGAACTGCGCACGCGCGGCCACTATCTCGGCTCCAATGTCTCCTAAAATCTCAAGAAGCTAGTTGAGGGCGGATACATCCACCATGAACGCTCGGAAGCCGACCGCCGCTCAGTGCTGGTGCGGCTGACCCGCAAGGGCGAGGCTGTCCGTGATATGCTGCGCGAATTGTTCGACCGCCACCTGGCATCTCTGGAAGCAGTGGGTAATGCGGCATGCGCCGCACCGTCCTGCTGCACGGCATCGTCTCGTTCTTTTTCAACACGGTGTTCATCGCGAAGGCTGTCAACGCAGGCGTCAGCCTAGCTGGCTAGATCAACTTCGCGGCGGCATCGGCACAAAGGCGCTGACCCGGCGCTTATAATCGGCATAGCCCGGACGGCGGTTTTCGATCTTGTCTTCCATCAAACTCACCCCTGATACCTTCAGCAGCAGCACGGTAACGACCAGCGGGATCAGCACCAGCCACAAAGCATGGCTGGCGGAAAAACCGACCAGGAAAAATCCCCACCACAGCATGGCCTCGCCGAAATAGTTGGGGTGCCGCGACCAGCCCCACAGGCCCCTGTCCATAACCTTGTCCTTATTGGCCGGATTTAGGTGGAACCGCGCCAGCTGGAAATCCGCCAGCACCTCGCAGAGCAACCCTGCCGTGGCGATGGCAATGCCCAGATAGTCCAGCATCCCCAGTGGGCTCGGCCCGGACAGCATCGTGGCGACCAGCGGGGCGGCAATGAACCAGATGAGAATCGCTTGCAACAAAAACACCTGCACCAGGCTCCACCACCACCAACGCGGGCCGAACTGCCGGCGCATGGCGGCGTAGCGGTGATCCTCGCCGTGATGTCGGGCAAAGATGTGCAGGGCCAGCCGAACAGCCCACAGATTCACCAGAAAAATCGCGGTTGAAACCCGTGGGCCGCTGGCCTGGCCCAGGATTGCGGCGATATCCACTACCCCGGCTATCCCGGGTCCCCAGAAGATATCGATGATGCTGACGTCGCGGATCCGCAGTGAAACCAGCCACAAAAGGACCGCACAAACACCGACGAAAACCAGGCCCCAGAGTGGCGCTGTCATGTGACAAATTGCATGGAATCAGGGACTTGTTCTGGGCTATGGTTACCCAAATGAGGGCCCCTGAAAGCATCCCCGAGAACTATGTTCATGGCGTTTTCCTACAAACCCAGCTTCCAGAATGCACTGTCCGCCATCAAGCGCGAAGGCCGCTATCGCGTCTTCGCCGACATCCTGCGTGAGCGCGGTGCCTATCCCAAGGCAGGATTGCATACGGACTCCGGCGGCAAGCCGATCACCGTCTGGTGCTCCAACGACTACCTGAACATGGGCCAGCATCCCAAGGTGCTGGCGGCGATGCATGAGGCCGTGGATGCGGTGGGCGCCGGCAGCGGCGGCACCCGCAATATCTCCGGTACCACCCATTATCATGTCGAGCTTGAGCGGGAACTTGCCGACCTGCACGGCAAGGACGCGGCGCTGTTGTTCACCAGCGGCTTCGTCTCCAACGATGCCACGCTGTCGACCCTTTCCAAGGTTCTGCCGGGCCTGATCATCTTCTCCGACGAACTCAACCATGCCTCGATGATCGAAGGCATCCGCCATGGCGGTACCGCCAAGTATGTTTTCCGCCACAACGACATGGCGCATCTGGAAGAATTGCTGGCGGCGGCCAACCCCGCCGTGCCCAAGCTGATCGCATTCGAGAGCGTCTATTCCATGGAGGGCGAATTTTCACCCACCGCCGCGATATGCGATCTAGCTGAGAAATATGGCGCCCTGACCTATATCGACGAAGTTCACAGCGTCGGCATGTACGGTCCGCGCGGCGCCGGTGTTGCGGCGCGCGACGGCACCATGCATCGCATCGACATTATCGAGGGTACGCTGGCCAAGGCGTTCGGAGTGATGGGTGGCTATATCGCCGCCAGCGCCGATCTGGTGGACTGTATCCGCAGCTTCGCGCCCGGCTTCATTTTCACCACCTCGCTGGCCCCGGCCATTGCGGCGGGCGCCCTGGCGAGCATCCGCCATCTCAAGTCCAGCGACGTGGAACGCGATAAGCTGGCCGAACGCGCCGCGACCCTGAAGAAGAAATTCGCTGCCGCCGGGCTGCCGCTGATGGAAAGCACCAGCCATATCGTACCCCTGATGGTGGGTGATGCCGCGCTGTGCAAGTCGGTTTCGGACTCGCTGCTGAAAGACCATGGCGTCTATGTGCAGCCGATCAACTATCCCACCGTGCCGCGCGGCACCGAGCGGCTGCGCTTCACGCCATCGCCCGCCCATACCGACGCCATGATGGAGGCGCTGGTCGAGGCACTGGTCCTGGTGTGGGACGCTTACAAGATCGCCCGCGCGGCTTAATGGCTGGCGACCCCGGGAGCGCGATCTGCATTAGATCGCGCGACCAATGAAAGAAATTTACGTCGAATTTATTATTCTCGGAAATTCCACCAAGGGGACTGCGATTGATCCGGCTACGGGCGTCGAAGCCAGTGTGATCGGCCCCGCCAATGCGCCGCAGTCGGCTATGGCGCAGGCGGCGCGCAGGGAGCTGGTATACGTGCTCAGGAAAAAGTGATGCAGAATTCCGACATTGTGATGATGGATGCGCGCAGTCTGTCGGGTGCCATCGCGGCGCGGAAATTGTCCTGCGCCGAAGTGATGACAGCCTATCTGGATCACATCGAACGCTTCAATCCGCGGTGCAATGCCATTGTCGCGCTGCAGGAGCGCGGCGGCCTTCTGGCGCAGGCGTGCGCGCGTGACGAACAAGTCGCGCGCGGTGAAATCATGGGGCCGCTACATGGCCTGCCCCATGCGGTGAAGGACATCCTGGCGGTCAAGGGCCTGCCCATGACTTATGGCTCGCCGATCTTCAAGGATTTCGTACCGAGTCAGGATTCCTTGCCGGTCGAACGCATGCGCGCGGCAGGCGCCATATTCATCGGCAAGACCAACACGCCGGAATTCGGCCTGGGCTCGCACACCGTCAATTCGCTCCATGGCGCCACCCATAACGCTTACGATCTGGACAAATCCGCCGGTGGCAGCAGCGGCGGCGCGGCGGTGGCCCTGGCGCTGCGCATGCTACCCTTGGCCGACGGCACCGATTATGGCGGCAGCCTGCGCAATCCCGCCGGCTGGAACAATGTCCTGGGCCTTCGCACCAGCGCCGGACTGGTGCCGATGATGGGCGAGGATGTCTGGTCGCCCAGCATCAGTGTTGCCGGTCCCATGGCGCGCACGGTTTCCGACTTGGCGCTGCTGTTGTCGGTGCAGGCCGGTCATGATCCGCGCGCGCCTCAGTCCTTGCCGGGTTCGGGCGCGCGCTTCCTCACCGCCCTGGACGGCGATTTCAAGGGCGCACGGATCGGCTGGCTGGGCAACCTGAACGGCTGGGCGCCGTATGAGCCGGGTGTGCTGGAGGTTTGCCAACAGGCGCTCAGAACATTTGAAAGCCTGGGCGCGCGCGTCGAGGCCGCCATGCCGGATGCCCCACCGGAACAGGGGTGGAAGGCCTTCATCAAGATTCGCCAGTGGCAGCAGGGGCCCAGCTTCCAGGTTCACTACAACAACCCAGCCCGCCGCGCCCTGCTCAAGCCAGAAGCCATCTGGGAGGTCGAAGAAAGCATGAAGCTATCGGCCTTCGATGTCGCCAACGCGTCGGCGGCGCGCACGCGGTGGTCGAATGCCATGCAGCACTTGTTCCGCGATCATGATTTCCTGCTGATGCCGACTGCACAGGTCTTCGCGTTCGACATCGCGCAAGACTGGCCGCACCGGATCGCAGGCCAAGCCATGCGGACCTATCACGAATGGATGAAGGCGGTTTGCCTGATCAGTCTGGCGGGGTGTCCGTCCCTGGCGGTGCCGGCCGGGTTTGGCGCGCAGGGCCAGGCAATGGGGCTGCAGATCATCGCGCCCATCCATCACGACATGGATTGCCTGAAACTGGCCCATGCCTATGAGCAGGCGAAGAACTGGACGGCGGATGTGTTGCCGCCGCTGCTGCGCGCCTAGCTTTTCTTGCGCTTGCCCTTGGACGTGCCGCCCTTGCCCAGGCCGATCTTCTTGGCGAACTCGCTGCGCCGCGCCGCATAGTTGGGGGCCACCATCGGATAGTCGGGCGGCAGGTTCCAGCGGGCGCGGTATTCTTCGGGCGCCATCTTGTAGCGCGAGCGCAGGTAGCGCTTCAGCATCTTCAGTTTCTTGCCGTCTTCCAGGCAGATGATGTGATCGGGGGTCACCGATTTCTTCACCGGCACGGCGGGCGGGCGCGGCGCGGTGCCACCTTCGGGGGCGCGGCCGGAAAAACCGCCCAGGGTGGCGTGGACATTCTTGATGAGGGCCGGAAGATCGCTGGCCGCCACCGGATTCTTGCTGACATAGGCGGAGACGATTTCCGTCACCAGCTTGAGGAGGTACTCGTCGTTTTCTTTGCCCATAACCCTGCCATTTGTCGCGTTTCACCCGTTGTCGGGAAGGATCGCGGCCTAATTGCGGCTGCGGCCCTCCCTTCTGGCCACTATAAGGGTAGGGGGCAACAGCGGAAAGTTCAGGATTTCCGGCATTTTGCGCGAAGGTCTTAATTTCAGGGCGGAAACGCTAGATTTGGTGCCGGGGAAGGGGTAAATCCGCCATTCCTGCGCGGGGGCGCTAGAAGCGGCCCCATACACGTTTCAGTTGCAAAGAGGCCCCTTGAGGGAAATGAGCATGTCGGCTGTCGCCAACCCCGTGGACCGCAATCCCGGCTTTTTCACGAATGATCTGCAGACCGCTGACCCGGCCGTTTTTTCCAACATCCAGGACGAACTGAACCGCCAGCGCGACAAGATCGAACTGATCGCCAGCGAGAACATCGTCTCCAAAGCGGTGCTGGAAGCGCAGGGCTCAGTGCTGACCAACAAGTATGCGGAAGGCTATCCCGGCAAGCGCTATTATGGCGGCTGCGAATATGTCGACGTCACCGAACAGCTTGCGATCGATCGCGCCTGTCAGCTGTTCGGCGCCAGCTTCGCCAATGTGCAGCCCCATTCCGGCGCCAATGCCAACCAGGCGGTGTTTTATGCCCTGCTGCAGCCGGGCGACACTTTCATGGGCCTCGATCTGGCGGCGGGCGGGCATCTTACCCACGGCCATCCCGCCAATTATTCCGGCAAGTGGTTCAAGCCTGTGCCGTACACCGTGCGCCGTGACGACCAACGCATCGACATGGATCAGGTTGCCGCCCTGGCGCGTGAGAACAAGCCCAAACTGATCCTGGCTGGCGGCAGCGCCTATGCCCGCACTATCGATTTCGCGGCCTTCCGCAAGATCGCCGATGAAGTGGGTGCCCTGTTCATGGTCGACATGGCGCATTTCGCCGGCCTAGTGGCGGGCGGCGTGCATCCCAGCCCCATCTCGCACGCCCATGTGGTGACCACCACCACCCACAAGACGCTGCGCGGACCGCGCGGCGGCATGATTCTTTCCAACGATGCGGACCTCGGCAAGAAGATAAACTCGGCCGTCTTCCCGGGCCTGCAGGGCGGCCCGCTGATGCATGTCATCGCCGCCAAGGCCGTGGCTTTCGGCGAGGCGCTGAAGCCGGAATTCAAAGTCTATGCGAAGAACGTGGTCGAGAATGCCAAGGCGCTGGCCGAAGTTCTCAAGGGCAGCGGTCTCGATATCGTCACCGGCGGCACCGAAACCCATCTGATGTTGGTGGACCTGCGTCCCAAGGGCGCCAAGGGCCGTCCCACCGAACACGCACTCGACCGCGCCGGTATCACCTGCAACAAGAATGCGGTGCCTTTCGACACGGAAAAAGCCGTCATCACCTCGGGCATTCGCCTGGGCTCGCCCGCCGGGACCACGCGAGGATTCGGCGTCACCGAATTCCGCGAAATCGGCAAGCTGATCGTGGAAGTGGTGGATGCCGTCGCCAAGAATGAAGCGGGAGACGCGCAGATCGAGCAGAGCGTCGCACGCCGTGTGAGCGAACTCTGCGCCCGCTTCCCGATCTATCGATAAGGACCAGCCATGCGTTGCCCCTTCTGCGGACATGACGACAGCCAAGTAAAGGACTCGCGTCCTTCTGAGGACAATTCCGCCATTCGCCGCCGTCGGCATTGCCCGGAATGCGGCGGCCGCTTCACCACCTTCGAGCGGGTGCAGCTGCGCGAGCTGGTCGTGGTCAAGAAGAATGGCCGACGCGAATCCTTCGACCGCGACAAGCTGGAACGCTCCATCACCCACGCGCTGCGCAAGCGTCCCGTCGAACGCGAACGGGTCGAGCGTACCATCACCGGCATCGTTCGCCGCCTGGAATCCATGGGCGAGAATGAAATTCCCGCCAATGTGATCGGCGAACTTGTGATGCAGGCGCTGGCGTCGCTGGACAAGGTCGCCTATGTGCGCTTCGCCTCTGTCTATCGCAATTTCCGCGAGACGCGCGATTTTGAGGCGCTGATAGGCGAGCTCGAAGGCGACGACAAGGTTTGAGCTTGAACATTCTGATTATTGACGCGCGCTGCCACCCGGCCGTCGCTGACGCGCTGGTGGACGGTGCCACCGGCGCGCTGGAAAAGGGCGGGGCGCGGTTCGAGCTTGTTTCCCTGCCTGGCGTGCTGGAGATTCCGGCCGCCATCGCCATTGCCGCGCGCGGCGAAAAGAAATTTGACGGCTATGTCGCATTGGGCTGTGTGCTGGCGGACAGCAGAATTGCCGACACACTTTATAAAGAAACGGTGCGCGGCCTGATGCAGCTCGGCACCCAGGGCCTGGCCATCGGCAGCGGCATCGTGCTGGCGGCCGATGAGTGCGCCGCGCTGGATCAGGCTGGAACGCTAGATGTCGGCGGTGACGCGGCACGCGCAAGCCTGACACTGGTCGCCTTCGCCCAGCGCGCGGGATACCTGCCATGAGCGAGGGCAGGGCGGACGCCCGCCATGCTTCGCGCCTGGGCGCTGTGCAGGCGTTGTACCAGATGGAAATGTCGGGCAGCGGCGCTGAGGAAGTGGCGCAGGAGTTTGCCGAGCATCGTTTCGCAGAACTGCCCGCGGCCCCTGATGAGGAATTCTTCGCCGCCATCGTGAACGGCGTGCCGCAGCACCAGGTGGAAATTGACCGCGCCATTGTCGCCTCCCTGTCGGAAAAATGGCGATTGGAACGGGTGGACTCGATCCTGCGCGCGATTCTGCGCTGCGGCGTGTTCGAACTGGTTGCGCGGCGCGACGTTCCGGCCAAGGTCATCATCGATGAGTATGTCGCGGTGTCGGGCGCCTTCTTCGGCGGCGACGAACCGGGTTTCGTCAATGGCGCGCTTGATACGATTGCCAAACGCAAACGGGCGGCTGAATTCGGCCTTCCAATTCCCGAAGGGGAATTAGATTTTTAATGGTCGCACGGGCGATGCCTCCGCTTCGCTTGGCTGCCCGATGCTCCTTACTGAATGCGAATTGGACTTTTAGCACTTCGCATTTGCGAAGTGACGGCTCGTGGCTTGCTAGCGCTCTCAGGGCCATGCGAGCATCCCTCAAAATCAAACGCTGAGGGGGCGCACATGGACATCAAGAAGCGCGATTTTCTGCTGGCGGGCGCCGCCATCGGCGTCGGCGTTGCCGCGACCGCCGCTTTGGCGCAGCCGCGCCCGGTCAACTCCGGCAAGCAGCCGTCGCTGGTTGACCGCAACTACAAGCCGCGCCGTCTCAACAAGTGTATCGAGCTGTGGGAAGACGGCCAGCCCATCTATTACACCGGCGCCGGTGTCGGCCCCGGTGTCGACCCCTACGAACAGGGCAAGCGGATGTGCAAGACCTGGGCGGACGCAATCAATTACGAAATGGAGCATGGCTGCTTTGACCTGAAGGAATTGCGCGAATTCATGCGCGGCATCAAGGATGGCGGCGGCACCGCCTCGGGCCACAAATTTCCCACTGTCTTTGTCTGCCCGCCGATTATTGGCCTGGACGAAGCCTATGCCCGCGCCAACACCTGGGTGCTGGAACAAATTCTCTGCACCGGCGTGATGGGTATTCACATCTGCCACGCCCGCGACCCGCGCGCGATCGAGACCTATATGCATATGGGCTGCCGTTATCCTTTCCTGGACACGCCCGGCCTGACCGGCAAAGTCCGCATGCAGGGCCTGCGCGGCAACAGCGCCAGCTATGCCGCCAATATCTGGGGCGTTTCGGGTGGCACCTATCAGCACATCGCCGATCTCTGGCCGCTCAATCCGCGCGGCGAACTCATCTTCGGCGTCAAGATCGAGGACACCTATGCCGACAAGACCATGGCCATGACATTGGCCATTCCGGGCATGGCGATGGCGGAATGGGGTCCGGGCGATCACAATCTCTGGCTCAACGGCTATAACGGCGTCACCGATGGCGGGCTTTCTGGCCATCCTGTGGTGCGCGACGCCCAAGGCAAGGTGGTGGAAGACATTTCGGCCCTGCCCAACATGGAAGCGGTGCGTCAGCAGGTTCTGGCGGCGTGCAAGAAGAACAATGTCAAGTTCCTCAACGCCGCCGATGCCGAGCCGGGTCATAACAACATCGTCCAGCAGATCAAGGATGGCGCGATGATGATCTCCGGCAACGAGGCCACCGCCATTCAGGGCCGCGAGCACAGCAAACGCAAAATGCCGGTTTGATCGTGGTATTGCAGGTACAGGGTGCGGCGGCTTTAGCTGCCGCGCTTTTTGCTTTAGTCTGCGGCGATGGATGAATTCGGCCTTATCGCAAAATACTTCGCGCCGCTGGCCGGTGAGGGCGCCTTCGGCCTGACCGATGACGTCGCTCTGTTACCGCGGCAAACCGGCGACGATCTGCTGGTGACCACTGATACCATCACCGAAGGAGTGGATTTCTTCGGCTTCGATCCGTCGTCTACCATTGCGCGCAAGGCGCTGCGGGTGAGCCTGTCCGACCTCGCCGCCAAGGGGGCGGTGCCGGCGCACTATCTGCTGGGCCTGTCGCTGCCGCATACCGTGACGCCCGACTGGCTGGCGGGCTTTGCCGAAGGCCTGGCGGCAGACCAGAAACAGTACGGTGTCAGCTTGCTGGGCGGCGACACCGGCGTTACCGACGGGCCGCTTTGCATTGCGGTGACCGCCTTCGGCTTTCTGCCGCACGGCAAGATGATCCGTCGCTGCGGTGCATGCGTTGGCGATCATGTCTATGTCACCGGCAGCATCGGCGAATCCGGTGGTGGGCTGGCGATCTTCCGCCGCGAGATCCACAGTTTACCGGAAGCGGATCGTGTTTCCCTGATCGCGCGCTATCGGGTGCCGGAGCCGCCGGTGCGCTTCGCCTCCGCCTTGCGCGATATCGCCCATGCCAGCGTGGATGTGTCCGATGGATTGATCGCCGATCTTGGCCATGTCGCGGTGGCCTCCGGGGTGCGCATTATCGTGGAAGGCGAGCGCGTTCCGCTGTCTGCGCCGCTAAGAGCTTTATGGGGTGAAAACACACTGCTCCGCGCGGTCACCGCAGGCGACGATTACCAAATCGCCTTTACGGGGCCGCCCGGCCTGGATGGACCGTTCACTGGTATTGGAAAAGTCGAAGCGGGTTTGGGCGTCAGCCTGACCCTGCACGGCAAGGAGATTGCTGTGCCCAAGCTGGGTTATCGGCATTTTTAACTATTCGCTAACCCTGTTTTGTCAGATTGCAGGCATGCGCAAGGCGGCAATTCTGGCGTTTCTGGCAATGGCTGTAACTGCCATGGCGGCGGAGCATGGCGCGCCCGCAGCCCACAAGAAGAACACCGGCCACGAAGCCAAGAAGGGCGGCAGGCCTGGCACCAATGTTGTCATGCCGTTCCTGATGGCGCTGTTGACCAATTAAGCGGGCAAGCTCACCGGCTATGCCTATATCTCGTCCCGCTTGACCGCGACGTCGGAAGGCGTCGTCACCGATGTGCTTGAGAAACTGCCCTTCATCTAGGACATCATGGTGCGCGACGTGAACAGCGCCAGCGTCACCACCGCCGAAGATCGGGAGAAGGTGGACCTTGCCGGCATCGAGGCGCGGATGCTGGCCGACGCCCGCAAGGTGATGGGCGCGGGCAAGGTAAAACAGATCATCGTCTGCACCGTCCAGATCGCCGAGCTGCGGCCGGTCCAGACCCCGGGGCTGCACAGCCCGGCGGACGCGGCCGCCCCCCACGGTGCGCCCCTGCCGAAGAATCCCGTGAAATCGCGCTGCGAAAGCTGATTTTTAGTCGCTTGAGGCGGTTGCCTCGGTAGTTGGCTTTTGGCAGTCTTTGCCCGCCCTTGAAGCGGCGAGTCCCATCAGCCTTACATGATGGGGCCCCGGCCATGGGGATCGGCTTGCAGCCCATCCTCACATTCGATGGGGGAGGCTTGTCCGACCCGCATACGAAACTCGAAGGGGATAATCATGGAATTACAACTCATATTGGGCTGCGGCGTGCTGGCGCTGCTGTATGGCCTCTGGACGATCCGCGCCGTGCTGGCCCTTCCGGCCGGCAATGCCCGGATGCAGGAAATCGCCGCCGCCATCCAGGAAGGCGCGCGTGCATACCTCAATCGCCAGTACACCACCATCGCCATTGTCGGCGCGGTGATCTTTGTCCTGGCCTGGATCGTTCTGGGCTGGCAGGTCGCCCTGGGCTTCCTAATCGGCGCGGCGCTGTCGGGCGCAGCCGGCTATGTCGGCATGTATGTGTCGGTGCGCGCCAATGTGCGCACCGCGGAAGCCGCACGCACCGGCCTGGCGGCCGGTCTTTCGGTTGCGTTCCGGGCCGGCGCGGTGACCGGCATGCTAGTGGTGGGCCTCGGCCTGCTGGCGGTGGCGGGTTATTACACGTTTTTGACCATGGGACTGGGCCTGGCGTTGGACGTTCCGGAACAGAACCGCGTCATAGTGGACAGCCTGGTGGGCCTGGGCTTCGGCGCTTCGCTGATCTCGATATTTGCGCGTCTTGGCGGCGGCATCTTCACCAAGGGTGCGGATGTCGGCGGCGACATGGTGGGCAAGGTCGAAGCGGGCATTCCCGAAGATGACCCCCGCAATCCCGCCACCATCGCCGATAATGTGGGCGACAATGTCGGCGACTGCGCCGGCATGGCGGCCGACCTGTTCGAAACCTTCGCCGTGACCACCGTGGCGACCATGGTGCTGGCCTCGATCTATTTCACGGGCGACCTCAAAGCCCAGCTGATGATCTATCCGCTGGCCATTGCGGGCATGAGCATCGTGACCTCGATCATCGGCACATTCTTCGTGCGTTTGGGCAAGTCCAACAACATCATGGGCGCGCTCTACAAGGGCGTGATCGCCACCGTGGTCCTGTCGCTGATCGGCCTGTGGCCGCTCACCGACTGGATGATCGGACTGAACAACGAGATCAGCAGTGGTAGCATGACCTATACCGGCGTGACGCTGTTCTACTGCGGCATCGTTGGGCTGGTCGTCACGGGTCTGCTGATCTGGATCACCGAATACTATACCGGCACCAATTTCCGCCCGGTGCAGTCCATCGCAAAATCCTCGGTCACCGGTCACGGCACCAACGTGATCCAGGGCCTGGCAATCAGCATGGAATCCACCGCCCTTCCGGCGCTGGTGATTTGTGCCGGCATCGTCGTGACCTATATGCTGGCAGGCCTGTTCGGAATCGCCATCGCGGTTTCGACCATGCTGTCGCTGGCGGGCATGGTCGTGGCGCTGGATGCCTTCGGTCCTGTCACCGACAATGCCGGCGGCATCGCCGAAATGGCCGGTCTTGAGGGCGATGTCCGCAAGACCACCGATGCGCTGGATGCGGTGGGGAACACTACCAAGGCAGTAACCAAGGGCTACGCCATCGGGTCCGCCGGTCTGGGCGCGCTGGTGCTGTTCGCGGCCTATACCGAGGACCTGAAGCACTTTGCGGCCCAGGGGACCGGTTTCTTCGCGGACTTCACGCCGCCGACCTTCAGCCTTGCTGATCCGTGGGTGGTGGTGGGCCTGTTCTTCGGCGGCCTGCTGCCCTACTTGTTCGGCGGCATGGCGATGACGGCGGTGGGCCGAGCGGCCGGTGCGGTGGTCGAGGAGGTGCGCAAGCAGTTCCGCGAAATGCCAGGCATCATGCAGGGCACGCAGAAGCCTGACTATGCCCGGGCCGTCGACCTGCTGACCAAGGCCGCCATCAAGGAAATGGTTATCCCGTCCATGCTACCGGTGTTCTCGCCCATCGTGCTGTTCGTGCTGGTGAACGCCATCGCGGGC
Organism: Rhizobium sp. Q54; assembly: GCA_945860165.1. Lineage (GTDB taxonomy): Bacteria > Pseudomonadota > Alphaproteobacteria > Micropepsales > Micropepsaceae > Rhizomicrobium. The sequence goes on along the minus strand of CAMAPL010000001.1, from coordinate 181,386 downwards.
AAGACGCAGGCGTTCAACGCCCTGGGCGCCATGCTGATGGGTGTGATCGTCACTGGTCTCTTCGTGGCAATCTCAATGACCTCCGGTGGTGGTGCATGGGACAATGCCAAGAAGTATATCGAGGACGGCCATCACGGCGGCAAGGGTTCAGAAGCCCACAAGGCCGCGGTGACGGGCGACACGGTCGGCGATCCCTACAAGGATACCGCTGGTCCGGCGGTCAATCCGATGATCAAGATCACCAATATCGTGGCGCTTCTGCTGCTCGCGGTTCTCGCCCATCTGTGATCTGAACACGTAAAAATGAAGAAGGCGCGGGCTTATCCCCGCGCCTTTTTTCATGGTGGGATGTCAGCGCTAGTCTCGCGCCCTCTGGATCATAGCGCGTCCCTGCTATAGGGTCGCATGCCGCTAAACCTCGGTCAGCCTGAAGCCATGCTTGCAACCCAAGAAGAGACAAGCCGAACGCAGGGGATGCGGCAGATGGAAGGCGGCGTGTTCCTGATGGGATCGGACCGTTTTTATCCCGAGGAGCGGCCCGCGCGAAATGTTCGCGTTTCTGCCTTCTGGATTGATACCTGTCCGGTGACGAACCGCGAATTTTCCCAATTCGTGGACGCCACAGGGCACCGCACGCTGGCGGAAATCCCGCCCGATCCTGCCGACTACCCCGGCCTCAATCCTGATCTGGCGCGCGCGGGCTCGCTGGTTTTCGAGCGGACGGCGGGTGCTGTGCCGTTGAACGATCCCGCGCGCTGGTGGTTTTTCCGTGCTGGCGCCGATTGGCGGCATCCCACCGGCGCGGGCAGCTCCCTCGATGCGTTGATGGATCATCCCGTGGTTCATGTCGCTCAAGCCGATGCGCTGGCCTACGCGAACTGGGCCGGAAAATCTCTGCCCACGGAAGCGGAGTGGGAGTATGCGGCGCGGGGAGGGCTGTCGGGCGTGGACTATGGCTGGGGCGACGAACTCAATCCCGATGGGCGCGTTCTGGCGAATTATTGGCGCGGGCATTTCCCCTACAGCAACCTGCGCGAGGACGGCGGCTACAGGACCGTTCCGGTGCGGTCCTTCCCGTCCAATGGCCACGGCCTCTACGACATGATCGGAAATGTATGGGAGTGGACGGATGATTGGTGGGACTTGCATGTCGCGCCGTCCAGTCCCTGCTGTGTCATGGACAATCCGCGCGGCGGCACCTCCGGCGGCAGCCTCGATCCTGCCATGCCGCAGGTGCGGATCGGCCGGAAAGTCATTAAAGGCGGTTCGCATCTTTGTGCCCCAACCTATTGCCGCAGGTACCGGCCCGCGGCGCGGTCGCCACAGATGGTTGACAGTTCAACAAGCCATATCGGGTTTCGCTGCGTGCTGCGCGAATCCGCATAACAAAAAGAAGAAGCATCATGGGAATGACACGCAGGGCGCTTCTGGCAAGTTCAGCGGCGATGGCCTTATTAGGGGCCGCAGGAAGCGCCATCGCGCAGGCCAAAAGACCCAATATCGTCGTTATTCTGGCGGATGACGTGGGCTATTCGGATTTCAGCTCTTACGGCGGCGAAATACCCACGCCCAACATTGATGCGCTTGGCGCGGGCGGCCTCAAATTCACCCAGTTCTACAATTGCGCCCGCTGCAGCCCATCGCGCGCCTCGCTTCTCACCGGCGCCTGGCCACATCAGGCGGGATTGGGACATCTGGAACAGTTCGCCATTCCAGAGTCCGCTGGCATTCGCGGGGCATTGATGAATCGGGTTGTCACTTTCGCCGAGCTGCTGAAAGACGCGGGCTATTTCACCGCCATGGCCGGCAAGTGGCATCTGGGCATCTCGCGTGGCGTGGGTCCGTGGAATCGCGGCTTCGATCGGTCTTGCGCCTCGCCGCAAGGGCGCATGTATTTCCCCGACATGACGACGAACAATCCTGTCAACAAGGACATTTATATCGACGGCAAGCTTTTCGACATCAGCGCGCCGCAGGTCGGCAAGGGCCAGTGGTATTCTGCCGACCTGTTTGTCGATTACGGCATTCGCTATATCCATGAAGCCCGGCGGCAAAAGAAACCGTTCGTCTTCTATCTGCCCTTCGTTAACGCGCATGCGCCGCTGATGGCGCCCAAGGAAGACATTGCCCGCTTCAAGGGCCGTTACATGGCCGGCTGGGACGCGGTACGGCAGGCACGATTTGAACGTCAAAAAGCGCTTGGAATTCTCGGGCCGGACCAAATTTTGCCACCGCGCGAACCCAATACCTACAATTGGGACAAGCTCACTCCCAAGGAGAAGGACGATTTCGACACCATCATGGCGATTTATGCCGCGAATGTTGCGCGCATGGACAAGGCGATCGGCACTCTGGTCTCTGCGCTCAAATCCATGGGGGAGATCGACAATACATTGATCCTCTTCATGTCCGACAATGGCGGCAATGCGGAAGCCGGGCCGGATGGCGAACTGGAAGGCAAGATACCGGGAAGCCCGGACTCCTATGTCGCGGCGGGGATGGAATGGGCCACGCTGCAGAACACGCCGTTCCGCTATTTCAAGCACTTCGTCGGAGAGGGCGGCATTTCCACACCGCTGGTCGTGCATTGGCCAAACGGGATCGATCGGTCACGCAATGGCAGCTATGTGAAGGAAATGGGACATCTGGTTGACGTTATGCCCACGCTGCTGGAAGTCACCGGCGTGCAATATCCAAAAACCTACAAGGGGCAGGAGCTGGTGCCGCTGCAAGGCCAAAGCTTTGCGCCCACCTTCCGCATGACGTCCTGGAACAGGTCCGGACCCTTGTTTTTCGAACATGAAGGCAACCGCGCGATACGCAGCGGGCAATGGAAGCTGGTCCAGAACTGGGGCCAGCAATGGTGCCTGTACGACATGACGACCGACAGGAGCGAGACCAGGGACATCGCGGCATCCCGGCCGGACCTAGTCTACAGTCTGGCCGCGCAATGGAACATATGGGCCAGCCGCAGCTTCATGGATCCCTGGACGACTGAGATCAACAAGATGATCTTTCCGAAAGCGCCGCGCCAGAATTGGGCGGGTGCGGGCATCCCCAAGCTGCCCCATGCCATGGATGCGGCGGCCAAGTGGCCGTAACGTCCTTCGGCCGCCATCAATATCGCCGCAGCTACCAAGGCCGGTTTGTCCGACTATTGGAAACCGGTTCCGGAATCTCCGTAAGAGGGCTCGCCTCTTATTGGCCCACCGCAGGAAGGACAGGGTTCATCGTAACTCGCCGGCCGGCATCGCCGGCAGCAGCGCGCTCCATTGGCCGTTGGTCGCGGTGCGCGCCGTGGTGCGGGATTCGCCCAGCCGCACGCTGATCTCGCTGCCGCGCGGCGCTAGCCATAGACGCGGATCGGCTGATCGCGCTGCAGAGCCGCATGGTCCTGAAACATGGGATGGAGGTGGGGCGCGGCCACGGCCGGCGTTGCCGCCAGAAGCGTCCAAGAAATCGCAAAGCAAAATGCCGCAAATTTCATTTCCCGCCCCAGTTTGTTATTGGGGCGAGTGTAACGTCATTTTCGGACCAGCGCAGGCGCTTAAGGAACGGGCCCGCCGCCGTTGCCCGGATTGGTTTCCCGAATCTGGGTGGCCGAGGTGCCGGGGGTGGCGTTCAGCAGTTGCTGAAGAAATGTCAGTTCGCGGCCGCGGGCCGGGGTCTCGCGCTTTTCGAACGAGATCACATTGCCGTCCTGCAATCCGAACCGGCGCACGCCCGTCACCTTGTTGGCCTTGTCGAAATAGACCGCCAGGATCTGGCGCTTAAGCACAGTCGGCGAGAAGAAGGCGACCTGCTTCTCGGTGGCGGAAATATAATACCAGCTGTCATTGCCGAAGGTGGCGGTGGTGGAGGCGTAGCCCATCCGCGACTGGATCGTGGTCTTGGTATCGGTGCCCGGCTTTATGCTGGCTTCGCCGGCAGGGTCCGGCAGATAGCCGCGCTGGCTGATGACCGGGGCGCAGGCAATCAGGAGGGCGAGAACAGACAGGGGAATGAGGGCAAGTTTCATGACTTCAACCTTGACGTGCAGATCTGTCTTTTTTAGGGCCTTCGCGGATGTGCTACCGTCTTAGGACGGGGCGTTGCAAGTCCCCACCATCCATAGGGATAGTTTCATGCTGAATTTGCTCAGGAAACCCGGGGCGCGCAAGCAGAAAGGCCAGCGCCTGTATGACGGCCTGATAACCCAGGCGCGCGAAACCGTGTTTTTCCGCGATTTCGCGGTGGCGGATACCATCGACGGCCGGTTCGATATGGTGGTGCTGCATGCCTGGCTGGCGCTGACGGCCCTGAAGACCTCGGGTCACGATGAGGCAGCGCAGGGCCTGACCGACACCATTTTCATCGGTTTCGACGAAGCAATGCGCGAACAGGGGGCAGGCGATATGGGCCTGAGCCGAAAAATGAAGGCTTTCGCGGACGCATTTTATGGCCGGTTGAGCGTCTATGGGCAGGCCAAGGATGAAAGCGAATTGGCGATGGCGCTTGCGCGGAACCTGTGGCGCGGCGCGGAGGTGGACAAACGTGCCCGCACATTGGCGGCCTATGCCTGGCACGCCCGGGAGAGCCTTAAAAATGGGGTTCCCGACAGCCTCGATTTCGGGCCACTTCCGCAGGCGCGAGAGACGACTATATAAAAGCCATGACCGACACTTTACCGCTCAGCCAAATCTACAACCTCGCCCGCCTCGGCCATGCGGGCGATACGGTTGCCATTGCCACTGATGAGGCGCAGCGCGCCGCGATTGCCCTCTGGGCCGAGGTCCTGTCGCTGGAAAATTTCTCGGCAGAGGTCGAAATCTGCAAATCGGAACTCAACCGCTTCGCGCTGGCGTTCGTGATGCATGTCGATGTCACCCAGGCCTGTGTGGTGACCCTGGACCCCGTGCCGGCGCATCTGAAACACAGCTTCAGCCGCGAACTGCATTTTACCGGACAGGCCCGGCGCAAGGCACCCGCGCCCGAATCGGTGCCGGAAGTGGTGCTGGAGTCGCTTGAGGAGGAGGGGCCGGAGGAGATCGAAAGCCTGCATTACGACCTGGCGGGGCCGCTTCTGGAGGAGTTTGTCCTGGCCCTGGAGCCCTACCCCCGCCGCCCTGGTGTCGCGTTTGAGCCCCCCGGAGACGGATTCCAGCCTCCTGAAAGCCCCTTTGCCGTGCTGAAAGGCCTGAAGTCCGGGGTTTAAACCCTTCCGCGAGACGGCTTTTCGCTTGAAAGGGTACCGGTTTTCCTGCTACCCACCCCGCCTGTTTTGCCGGTCCAGTCGGGCGCGGCTTTTAGGAGTTTTCCGCCATGGCGGTCCCGAAACGAAAAACCTCGCCGTCGCGTCGCAATATGCGCCGCTCGCACCACGCCCTTACGGCGGTCAACCACAGCGACTGCTCCAATTGTGGTGAGCCCAAGCGTCCCCATCATGTCTGCGGTTCGTGCGGCCATTATGCCGACCGCGAAGTCGTGAAGGCCAAGAGCTAAAACCTTTCACCTTCGAAAGGTGGCCGTGACTCGCGCCCTGACAGTCTCGATCGATGCCATGGGCGGCGATGCCGGCCCCGGCATTGTCGTCGCTGCCTTGTTGCGGACCCTTCAGCGCCATACCAGCGTCCAGTTCCTTCTGCACGGCGATGAGGCACAGCTGAACCCGCTGCTGGCCCGGCACGCCAAGCTCAAGGGCCGCGTCACCGTCCGGCACACCACCGGCCGCGTTGCCATGGAAGACAAGCCAAGCCATGTGCTGCGCCGGGGCCGCGACACCTCCATGTGGCACGCCATCGAAAGCCTGAAGCAGTGTGAGGCCGATGTCGCGGTCAGCGCCGGCAATACCGGCGCGCTGATGGCGGTCTCGATGTTCGGACTTGGCATCGTGGACGGTATCGCACGCCCGGCCATCGCCACTATTTGGCCGACACTCAAGGGACAGACCATCGTTCTGGATGTCGGCGCCAATGTCGTGGCCACGGACGAGCAGCTAGTCGACTTCGCGGTGATGGGTGAAGCCTTCGCCCATGTGATCTTCGGCCTGGAGCGTCCCACCGTCGGCATTCTCAATGTCGGCTCGGAAGAGCAGAAGGGCAATGACGCCGTCAAAGGCGCCGCCCAGATCCTGCGCAATTCCAGCCTGCCGTTGGCGTTCCACGGATTTGTCGAAGGCGATGACATCGCCAAGGGCACCGTGGATGTCGTGGTGACGGACGGATTTACCGGCAATGTCGCCCTGAAGACCGCCGAAGGTACCGCCCGACTGGTCGGCACCTATCTGCGCCAGTCGCTGAAACGCTCGCTGCTCAGCCGTATAGGCGCGATGGTGGCGTCTGGCGCGCTCAGAACCTTGCGCCGCAAGCTCGATCCGCGCGCCAGCAATGGCGGCATTTTCCTGGGGCTGAACGGCGTGGTGGTGAAAAGCCATGGCGGCGCAGATGCGGTGGGCTTTGCCAGCGCACTGGACATGGCCATCGACATGGCCAGGACCGACATCAATGCGCGTATCACCGCCGACCGCCGCGCCATGCGCGCGGAGCGCGTCGAGACAGTCGCGCCATGATCCGCGCCAGAGTCATCGGCAGCGGCAGCTACCTGCCGTCCAACATCGTCACCAATGACGATCTGGCCAAGCGCGTGGATACGTCGGACACGTGGATTCGCGAGCGCACCGGCATCACCCAGCGCCATATCGCCCTCGAAGGCGAAAAGACCTCGGATCTTGCGCTGGGCGCGGCGCGGGCGGCGCTGATTGACGCCGGCATTGATGTCGGCGAACTGGACATGATCATCTGTGCCACCACCACGCCGGATGAAAGCTTTCCCGCCACCGCCACCATCGTCCAGTCGCGACTGGGCATGACTCGCGGCGCCGCCTTCGACGTGCAGGCGGTCTGCTCGGGCTTCATCTATGGCATGTCGGTGGCCGACAGCCTGATCCGCACCGGCTCGGCGCGCACCATCTTGTTGATCGGGGCCGAGACCATGTCTCGCCTGCTGGACTGGACCGACCGTTCCACCTGCGTGCTGTTCGGGGACGGCGCGGGCGCGATGGTGCTGCAGGCACATGCCGGGATCGGCGACAATTCCGACCAGGGCATCCTGAACACTAGGCTGTTCTCGGACGGACGTCTGCACGACATGCTCTATGCCGATGGCGGCGTCTCCTCGACGGGGACGGCGGGCAAGCTGCGGATGCAGGGCAAGGAAGTCTTCAAGCACGCCATCACCAATATCGCAGCCGCCATTGTCGCCTCGTCGGAGGCGGCGGGGCTTACAATCGCCGACATCGACTGGTTCGTGCCCCACCAGGCCAACCAGCGCATCCTGGACGGCACCGCCAAGAAGCTGGGCATTGATCCCGCCAAGGTGATCTCGACCGTGGCCCTGCACGGCAATACCTCTGCCGCCTCGGTCCCTCTGGCGCTGGTCGCGGCGGTCAGGGACGGGCGTATCCAGCGCGGGGACCTGGTCCTGCTAGAGGCCATGGGTGGGGGCTTCACTTGGGGCGCCGCCCTGCTGCGCTGGTAGCCCGCGCGAGGGATTTTGGGTCCAGAGGGCGTCGCTTCGTCGCTCATGGGCCTTTGGCCCACATCGCTCCTCGCTCCTGCTCAGGCCCCCAAATCCCTCGCGCGGGAAACATATAACTTAAGCGCGCTGGGCCAAGTTACTGATATTGACGGATATTCGCCGCAGGCCTACCGTGCAGTGGATAAAAGAGAGTCGTCAACATGACCACCGGAACTTTGACCAGGGCCGATCTCACCGAAGCGGTGTTTCAGGCCGTCGGGCTAGCGCGTACCGACTCGGCGCAGATGGTCGAGGACATGCTCGAAGAAGTATGCGGCGCGCTCGCCAAGGGCGAGACGGTGAAGCTTTCTTCCTTCGGAACGTTTGCGGTGCGCCAGAAGTCGCAGCGCATGGGCCGCAATCCCAAGACCGGCGAAGAAGTGCCGATCGCGCCGCGCCGCGTTCTGGTGTTCCGCCCCAGCCATGTGCTGAAAGCCGTGATTAACGGCCAGATGCCATCCCCGGAAGGTGAAGACTAATTGTCCTCCGCGGCCCTCGCATATCCCGGCAAATCGGCGGAAGCCTTCCGTACCATCAGTGAAGTCGCGGTCGAACTGGATGTGCCGCAGCATGTGCTGCGCTTCTGGGAAAGCCGCTTTGCCCAGGTCAAGCCGGTGAAGCGCGCCGGCGGACGGCGCTATTACCGCCCCGACGATATAGATCTGCTCAAGGGCATCCGCGCGCTGCTCTACAGTGACGGTTTCACCATCAAGGGCGTGCAGAAAGTCCTGAAGGATCGCGGTATGCGCCATGTGGCGGAAATCGGCCGTGGCGGCGTTCCGGCGCTCGCGCCGCTGGTGATCGAGAAACTGGTTTATATCGAAAAGACAGCGCCGGCGAAGAAGCCCCGCCCGACTCATCTGCGCGCCGTGCCCGACATTTCGCTGCCGTTCTTCGATGTGCCTGCCCAGCCCGTGCGGGCCGATCCGGTGGTTGAAAGCGTGGTGGAGACATTCCAGGCGCTGGATATCGTCGAGGCGCCTTTGGCGGAAGAAGCCGTGGCCGAAGAACTGGGCATGGCAGACGAGGAGCGCGAACGGCTGGAAGAGTTGCTGGACGAACTCCACGGCCTGAAAACCCGTCTCCAGGCCGTGCGCCAGGGCTAAAGTCCGCCCAACGCACCGGATAAAAGCTTTCCAGATAGAGGCTTGCTGGCGGGGTGTGTCGCCGCTATGTTCCGCGCCCCTGAGGTAAAAAAGTCCTCAAAAATCTAAGTCGGAGCGTGGCTCAGCCTGGTAGAGCATTCGCCTGGGGGGCGAAGGGTCGCAGGTTCAAATCCTGTCGCTCCGACCATTTTTTTGCGAATGCTGGGGGCTGGCGTTTCGATGCAGACCGGAACATTCGCGCCGCCGTCCGCCAATGCGGCCATCGTCACCACCGCGCGCAATGCTGGCGAGATGATCAATTCTTTCGTCGCGTACCATCTGGCCATCGGCTTTGCGCGGCTGTTTATCTTTTTCGACGACCCGGCCGATCCCGATCTGCCGTGCCTGGCTGCGCATCCCCAGATAACCGCGATCGCGCATGACGGTGCCTTGCGGCGGGAATGGGAGACCCTGCCGGAATATGCCGAGCATCGGGCCTTTCTTGACAGCGAAGTGATGGCCCGCCAGGTGCTGAATGCTGGCATCGCCATGAAACGGGCTCGCGATATGGGGCTGGATTGGCTTTTGCACATCGATGCCGACGAACTGTTCTTTTCGCCTAACCAGTCCGTGGCGGAGCATTTAGCTGGCGCCGGCGCCGAACGCGCCGACACGGCGCAGTATCCCAATTTCGAAGCCGTGCCCGAGAAGGCCGATATCGCAGACGCGTTCCGGGAGGTTGACCTGTTCAAGATTCCGCCGGCGCTCAATCCTGGCCCGTTCACGGACGAAGGCGTGGAGCTGTTGCGCGCCACGCCGCAATTGCCGCAAGGCCTGTTTTTCCATTTCTATTCCAATGGCAAGTCCGCAGTGCGCCTTGGCGCTGCTGCGGCGCGGCCCAATGGCGTGCACCGCTTTTGCCATGGGACGCGCGAAACCGTCACGGCGCGCAATTGCGACGCCTATATCCTGCACTATGCCTGTAGCGGCTTCGAAAGCTTCTGGCAGAAATACCGCACGCTGGGTCACTTTGCCGACCGCTGGTTGGAGAAGGATGATATTCGCCAGGCGATTGGGCCCCTGCATCTGGATGCGCGGGACGTGGTTGCAACGGGCGACCGGGACGCCGCGCTGGCCTTTTACCGCCAGCGCATTGCGATTGAGGATCGGGGGCGAGCGGACGCGTTGATCGGGCATGGCGTTTTGCTGCGCATTGCGCAGCCCCGGATGTTGCTGGAACGCCTGCGTGCACCCTAGCCGGAGATCGGCCCCGGCATTTCCACGTCGGGTACTTTTGTCTCTCCGCGCCCGACATGGCTGTGGCGATAGCCATAGGCGTAATAGAAGCCCAGCCCGATCGCCGACCAGGCGGGAAACAGCAGCTGCGCCTGCCAGGGCAGGAAGTAGAACAGGATCGTGCATCCCCCAATCGATAGCGGCGCGAACAGCCAGATCAGCGGCGCACGGAACGGCCGCTTGCGGTCCGGCTGGGTCCGGCGCAGCACCAGCACCGCCAGCGACACGACGGCGAAGGCGAACAGGGTACCGGAATTGGAAATATCGGCCAGCTGCCCAACGGGAAGAAACGCCGCAGCGAAGGCCACCGCGACGCCGGTGATCCAGGTCACGACATGCGGGGTGCGGAAGCGCGCATGCACCCTGCTCAATATTTCCGGCAGCAGCCCATCGCGCGACATCACAAAGAAGATGCGGGTCTGGCCGAACATCATCATCAGGATCACGGTGGGCAGGGCGATGCCCGCCGCCAGGCCCAGCAGATTGCCCACCATCGGATGGCCGATGGAGCGCAGCACATGCGCTAAGGCCTCGCGCGAACAGACCAGTGGCTCGGTGGCCAGCGCGGTGCAGGCCTGGGCCAAGGCAGGGCTGCCGGGGCTCAGGGCTTCGCCATTGGGGCCAAAAACCGGTTGTGCGCCATAGGAGCCGATGGCCGCCGCCGCTACCAGAAGATAGATGACGGTACAGATCGACAGCGACAGGATCAGTGCTAGCGGCAGATTGCGCTGCGGGTTCTTGGTCTCCTCGGCGGCGGTGGAAACCGCGTCAAAGCCGACATAGGCGAAGAATATGGAGGCCGCCGCCGCAACAATGCCGGTGGTGCCGAGTGGCGCGAAGGGATGGAAATTCTCGCTGTTCATCACAGGCAGGGCCAGCCAGATGAAGGCGCCCAGCGCCACCAGCTTGATGGCGACCAGCACGGCATTCACGGTGGCACTTTCGCGGGTACCAATAACAAGAAGTCCGGTGACAGCGAAGGCGATCAAAACGGCCAGCAGGTTGAACACCCCGCCGGCATATGGCCCGGCCGCCAGCTCCGGCGGAATGATTATGGGATCGGGCAGGTGCGCCAACAGGCCGACGATATAGCCGGACCATCCCACCGACACGGCGCTGGCCGCGACGGCATATTCCAGGATCAGCGCCCAACCCACCAGCCAGGCCACCAGCTCGCCCAGCACGGCATAGGAATAGGTGTAGGCCGAGCCAGACACCGGCACCATCGAGGCCAGTTCGGCATAACACAGGGCGGCCACGGCGCTGACCGTGCCCGCAATCACGAATGCCATCATCATGCCGGGACCGGCCTTCTGCGTCGCTTCCGCAGTCAGCACGAAGATGCCGGTGCCGATGACGCCGCCGATTCCCAGTAGGGTCAGATGGAACAGGCCAAGGCTGCGGTGCAGGCTTTTCTTCTGCGCGGTCTCAAGGATCGCATCCAGGGATTTCACACGCCACATGCCGGTCCCCGATACCTTCGATCCGCCGCGCATATTCACACGCGGCAGGCCTTGGCGGTCAAGGCAGAACGTCGGCTGCGTCGGGATGGCGCATGAACCAGATGCGCGCATAGGAGCATCGTGATTCGATTACCAGCTTGTTGGCGCGCGCATGGGCAACAATGGCATCCATCAGGCGATCCGCAGCGCCGGTGCCACGCAGCGGTGGTTCGGCCTCGACATGGGAAATGACGTATCTGCTGCCCTGAACGCGGTAATCGGCCCAGGCCAGGAAGCCATTCTCTGTCAGCTCGAAGCGCTGATCATCCGGGTTATCGATCATGTCGTCCCGTCAATTTTTGGGAGCTGGCTCGCGGTACATCCAGGGTAACGAAAGTCCTATGGGAACGATCCACGCCGTCCCGGCCAGGGCATAAAAGAGCAGGGAGACATACCAGGCCGCGCCTGGCAGCAGATGCCGCGCCAGCCCCATGATGAAGAGCGCATAGATCGGCAGCCACAGGAAAACGATCACAATCGCGGAAATCAGTGTCTTGGTGCGACGGGACATTTTGGCGTCTTCTTCGAAAAGGCGTGGACGGGTAAGGTGTGGGACGGTATCAGAAGGCTGTCATGGAAGCGTCCGAAAAATTCTGGAAAAGTCGGCGGGCAGTGGGCCTGTGGTTGCTGTCGGTGGCGCTGGTCATCCTGGCCATGATCACCATCGGCGGGCTGACGCGCCTGACCGGATCGGGCCTTTCCATCACTGAATGGAAGCCGATCATGGGGGCGCTGCCGCCGATGACTGACGCAGCCTGGGCCGACGCCTTCGCCAAATACCAGCGCATTCCGCAGTATCTCCTCGAAAATCGCGGCATGGGCCTTGAGGCGTTCAAGGTCATCTTCTGGTGGGAATGGTCGCACCGCTTCCTGGGCCGCTTTCTGGGCCTGATGTTCCTGGTGCCATTTTTATACTTCGCAGCCGTGGGCGCGATCCGGCGCAGCGAATGGCCCGGCATGCTGCTGTTGTTCGTGCTGGGCGGTCTGCAGGGGTTGATCGGCTGGTGGATGGTGCAGAGCGGGCTGGAGGCGCGCGTCTCGGTCAGCCAGTACCGGTTGGCGGTTCATCTGGGCGCGGCGCTGCTGCTGCTGGCGGCAATCCTGTGGATCGCACTTCAATATCTGCAGGGCGGTCAGGGCAAGGGCGATGCAAGGCGGGGCTATATTTTCGCCGCGCTGATCTATCTGCAGACGCTGCTGGGCGCGCTGGTGGCGGGCCTGGATGCCGGCCTGATCTACAACACATGGCCGGACATGAATGGCGGGATTTTCCCGGAAAGCCCGTTCTACCATTCACCCTGGTGGATCAATTTCTTCGAGAATGATGGTCTGGTCCAGTTCAATCATCGCATCGGCGCCTATGTCGTCGCCGGCTTCGCGGCGCTGATCTATGCGCGCGGCATCAAGCTAACCGGGCTGGCGAAGAAAAGCGCCAAGGCCATCGCCATCCTCACGACCTTCCAGATCTTCCTGGGAATCTGCACCCTGGTGCTGATGGCGCCGATTTTGCTGTCGGCGATGCATCAGGTCGTGGCGGCGGCGCTGCTCTGCGCCGCCGTTTGGCACGCCTTCGAGTTGCGGCGCTTGCCGCAAACACAAGCTGTCATCCCCGGATGAGCGCCGCAACGCGGCTCGCCGGGAATGACAGGAGAGCTACGCTAACGCCTGCTCCAGGTCCGCGATGATATCCGCCGCATCTTCAATGCCGACGGACAGACGCACCACATCATTGCCCGCACCGGCCTTCGCCCGGTCTTCATCCGACAATTGGCGATGGGTGGTGGAGGCGGGATGGATGATCAGGCTGCGGGTGTCGCCGACATTGGCGAGATGGCTGAACAGCTTGACGTTGTTGACCATCTTGATGCCGGCCTCATAGCCGCCCTTGAGCCCGAAGGTGAAGACGCTGCCCGCGCCCTTGGGGCAGTATTTCTGGTGCAGCGTGTAGGACGGGTTGTCGGGCAGGCCAGCATAGTTGACCCATTCCACCTTGGGATTGGCCTTGAGCCATTTGGCGACCGTCAGGGCATTGTCGCAGTGGCGCTGCATGCGCAGCGGCAATGTCTCGGTGCCGGTGAGAACGAGAAAGGCATTCATCGGCGACAGCGACGGTCCGAGGTCGCGCAACCCAAAGACGCGTGTGGTGATGGCGAAGGCCATGTCGCCGAACGTCTCCCACATCCGCATGCCGTGATAGGAGGGATTGGGTTCGGACAGGGTCGGGAATTTCCCGCTGCCCCAGTCGAACTTGCCGCCATCCACGATCACGCCCGCCATGGAGTTGCCATGGCCGCCCAGGAATTTGGTGGCGGAATGGGTGACGATGTCGGCGCCCCATTCGATGGGCCGGATCAGGTAGGGCGAGGCCAGGGTGTTGTCGATCACCAGCGGCACGCCGGCATCATGGGCAATTTTCGCCAGCGCCTCGATGTCGGTGATCAGTCCGCCGGGATTGGCGATGCTTTCGGCATAGATGGCCTTGGTCTTGTCGGTGATCTGGGCCTTGAAACTGTCCGGGTTGGTGGTGTCGGCCCATTTCACATGCCAGTTGAACTTGGCGAAGCTCTGGCTGAACTGGTTGATCGAGCCGCCATACAGCTGGCGCGCCGAGACGATTTCATCGCCCGGGCTCATCAGGGTGTGAAAGGCGAGAAGCTGGGCGGCATGGCCGCTGGCGCAGGCGAGGCCCGCACGGCCATTCTCCAGCGCCGCGACCCGTTCCTCCAGCACCGCATTGGTGGGATTCATGATGCGCGAATAGATGTTACCGAAGACCTGCAGGTTGAACAGTGCCGCGGCATGGTCGGCATCCTCGAACACAAAAGCGGTGGTCTGGTAGATCGGCGTCGCTCGCGCGCCGGTGGCGGGGTCGGGCTGCGCCCCGGCATGGACGGCAAGCGTGTTAAATCCATAATCGGCCATGGCATTTCCCTCTATTGGGCGTGTTCGATGTTAAGGTCGGTTTCGATGCGGCGCAACCAGTTCTTCACATGCGGGTACTGCGCCAGATCAATCGACGCCTGATGGGCAAAGCGGGTGTAGGCCACCAGCGCGATATCGGCGAGGCTGAGTTTCTCGCCGACAAAATAACAGCGCTGGGCGATGGCGGTCTCGTGGCTATACTGTTCCCAGAACAGCCATTGGTACATCTGGGCGCGTTCAAACGCGTCACCCGGTATCAGATCGCTGCCTACCGCCAGATGCAGGATGATGGCCTTGGACTGGGCCAGCACATTGTTGTCGGCGAAGCGCACCACCGGCACTTGGCCGGCGGGGTTTATCGCAAGGAATTCCGGCGTGCGTGTCTGCTTGGCCAGCACGCTGACCTCGACCCAGTCAAAGGGCAGGCCAAGGCGGGCGGCAACGAATTTCACCTTCAGGCAATTGCCTGAGATGGAATCGCCATAGACGGTCATTGCGGCATTATCGAGCGACATTGGTTTCCACGTTGGGCAGGATGACGGCGATGGCCTTGCGGTCCTTGCGGCTGATACCCCACAGCAGGCGCTTGGCCTTGGGGTCCCAGTCAATCGCCTGGCCTTCAAAGGGAATGGGCAGCGTGGCGGCCAGTTCCAGGGTCGAACCGGCCTTGGGCAGGCGCAGGGCATAGATTTCCGGCCGGTCGTGGCCCGTCAGATAAAGCAGTCCGTCATCGCCCCAGCCGCCGCCCGAATTGCTCATCGGCGCCATGCGCTCCAGAACCGCGTCGGGCAGGGTCCAGCCTTCCAGCTGCCGCCACTGGTCATCGAGCTTCAACACGCTTGTGTAACGATGGTCATGTCCCGGCTCGCCGGCCTTGCCGGCGTAATTGGCAAAACCCGCCCACCAGAAACCGTCCTTGCGATCCACCCAGGTCAGCGATCCGATGCCCATCCCCAGCGAGATGGTCGTAAGATGCTTCATGGCGACCGGATCGAAAATCTCGATCGCGCTGGTCATCGGCACCTGGGGAAAATTGGAGGCGGCGCAGAGCAGGCGCTTGTCAACCAGGGTGCAGGCATTCATGTGCGGGAACAGGCCACTCGGGCCTTCCCATTGGGCGACGCGCTGTCCGGTCTTTATGTCGTATTTTCCGATGCGCGAATTGTCGATGGCATAGGCATAGGTGCCGTCGGAGGCCACGCCCTGCTGCGCTTCCTCCGCCTCCAGACTGTGCATAACGGGTTGCGCCACAGCGATGCCAGCCACCAACACAGCGGCACAAAAGCCAAAAGTAACTGCTCGCATGTCGTCTCCTAGAGCCGCTTGAGGCTGCCGCCTTTGCAGAACAGCAAGGGCTTGCGATTGTCGATGATGCGGCGGTTGACGCCCATCCAGCCGATCTCGCCGGAAAAGCGGCCATGCTCGATCTTGGGACAACGGTTCATTACTACGGTCAGACCGGCATCATGGGCGATCTTTTCCGCTTCGGGACTGATCACGCCCAGCTGCATCCAGAGAATCTTGAGGCCCAGCCGGTCTTTTTCCGCCACCGCTTCGCGCGCAATGCCGGGCGCGTATTTGGCTTCGCGGAAGATATCCACCATGTCCACCGGCGCGGGAACGTCTTTCAGCGCGGCGTAAACTGTCTGGCCGAGGATGTCCTTGCCCACCATGCCTGGATTTACCGGGATGACTTTGTAACCCTTGTTCAGCAGATACATCATTGCGAAATAGGAGGGGCGGATGCCGTTGCCGCTGGCCCCCACCATGGCGATGGTCTTGACGCTGCGCAGGATCGTTTTGATCAGTGCGTCGGGATATTGTGGCAAAGCTTGTTGGTTTAATTCGGCCACGTCGGTTCCCGTTTCTCAAGAAACGCCCCGATGCCTTCGCAGGATTCTGCGTCAAGCATGTTCTCGGTCATCACCTTGCTGGCATAGCCATAGGCCTCGTCCAGCTTCATCTCCAACTGGCGATAGAAAGCTTCCTTGCCGGTCTTGATGGTGGCGCGCGGCTTGGCGGCAATGCGGGTGGCCAGCGCCATGGTTTCGGCTTCCAGCAGTTCGGGCGCCACCACGCGGTTGATCAATCCGATGCGGCGGGCTTCCTCGCCGTCGATCATTTCGCCGGTCAGCAGCATCTCCATCGCTGCCTTGCGCGCAATGTTGCGCGACAGCGCCACCATGGGCGTCGAACAGAACAGGCCAATATTGACCCCCGGGGTGGCGAAGCGCGCCGAGGTCGAGGCCACCGCCAGGTCGCAGCTGGCCACCAGCTGGCATCCCGCTGCCGTGGCGATGCCTTGCACCTGTGCGATCACCGGCTTGGGATTGCGCACGATGGTCTGCATCATCGCCGAACATTGGGTGAAGAGCGCGGCATAGGCGCCTGCGCCCTTGTCCCCGTCGGCGCGGTGCGCCGCCAGTTCTTTCAGGTCATGGCCCGAGGAAAAGACCGGCCCTTCGGCGGCGATCACGATCACCTTGGTGGCGTTGTCGGTGGCCGCCCCGTCCAGCGCCGCCTGCAGCAACGTCATCAGGTCGGACGACAGAGCGTTGCGCGCGGCCGGCCGGTTGAGGATCAGGCGCAGTACGCCGCCAGTATGGGCGGAGAGCAGGAGGTGGGGCGAAGCGGTCATGGCGGCGAATGTAGTGCGCGCCTGTGGCAATTACACCTTCCGCGCCCCTGTGATACGGTATTATAATACCACCATTGGAAAATGCCTGATATATCGACATTTCTATTGACCATACGGGCACGTGACCGTATACGCGCCCGTCAAATCAACGGAAATCCCGCCATGAAAACCTACTCGGCGAAAGCCTCCGAGATCGAAAAGAAGTGGATACTGATCGACGCCGAAGGGCTGGTCGTGGGTCGCTTGGCTTCGATCATCGCCATGCGCCTGCGCGGCAAGCACAAGGTGACCTACACCCCGCACATGGACTGCGGTGACAACATCATCGTGATCAACGCCGCCAAGGTCGTGCTGACCGGCAACAAGCTGAAGAAGAAGGTTTACTACCATCACACTGGCTATATCGGCGGCATCAAGGAACGCACCGCGGGCGCCATCATGGCCGGCAAATTCCCGGAGCGCATCCTGGAGAAGGCGGTTGAACGCATGGTGCCGCGCGGTCCGCTGGGCCGCCGCCAGATGTCCAACCTGCGCGTCTATCCCGGCGCCGACCATCCGCATGAGGCGCAGCAGGCTGCCATGCTTGATGTTGCCAAGATGAACCCCAAGAACACTCAGTATAAGACGAAGGCGGCCTGACCATGGCGGAAGAGAACAAGTTCACCGAACTCAAGACCACGCTGATCAAGGCCAAGGCGGCCGAAGCCGTTGATCCTTCCAAGATCGACAGCAAGCGCGACTCCAAGGGCCGCGCCTATGCCACGGGCCGCCGCAAGGAATCGGTCGCCCGCGTCTGGATCAAGCCGGGTAGCGGTAAGATCACCGTCAACGGCCGCGACGAAACCGTCTATTTCGCCCGTCCGGTTTTGCGCATGATCCTGCGCCAGCCGCTGATCGCGGCGAGCCGCGATGGCCAGTTCGATGTCGTCGTTACGGTCAATGGCGGCGGGCTTTCGGGCCAGGCCGGCGCCGTGCGTCATGGCATCAGCCGCGCGCTGGTCAATTATGAACCGACCCTGCGCCCCGTGCTGAAGCCGGGCGGCTTCCTGACCCGCGATCCGCGCGCCGTCGAACGCAAGAAGTATGGCCGCCCGAAGGCGCGCCGTTCGTTCCAGTTCTCGAAACGCTAACCCGCTTCAGGAACAAACAAAAACGGCGCGGAGCAATCCGCGCCGTTTTTGTTTTGTGGGGATGAATTGGGCTAAAAGGCGGATACGTTCAAATCAATGTTCGGAAGCAACCAGATGAGCAAGCAGGCAAAAATCTTCATCGACGGCGCCGCCGGCACCACCGGGCTGGAAATCCGCGAGCGTCTGGCGGGCCGCAGCGAACTTTCGCTGATCACCCTGGCCGATGCCGACCGCAAGAATGCGGCGGCACGCAAATCCGCGCTGAACGATGCCGACCTGGTGATCCTGTGTCTGCCCGATGAGGCGGCGAAGGAGGCCGTCACCCTGATCGACAATCCCGCTGTGCGGGTGATCGACGCCTCCAGTGCTCATCGTGTCGCGCCGGGCTGGACCTATGGTTTCCCGGAACTGGAAGTGGACGGCAATGACCGCATCGCGGCCTCCAAGCGGGTGAGCAATCCCGGCTGCTGGCCGACCGGCTTTCTGGCCATCATACGGCCACTGGTGCGCGCCGGTCTGGTGCCAGCGGATTTCCCCGTCACCGTAAACGGCGTCACCGGCTATTCCGGCGGCGGCAAAAGCATGATTGCGGAATTCGAAGACAAGGCCTCTGCCGATTATAGCGAGACGGTGTCGCGCATCTATGGCCTGAACCTGTCGCACAAGCATCTTCCCGAAATGCAGCAGCATGGCGGGCTGGCCCATCCGCCCTTGTTCGAGCCCAGCGTCGGGCGTTTCTATCGCGGTATGCTGGTCGAGGTGCCGCTGCAATTGTGGGCGCTGCCCGGCAAGCCGGCCGCGCGCGATCTTCATGCCGCGCTGGTGAAGGCCTATCCCGACCGCCCGCTGGTCAAGGTTGCCTCGCTGGAAGATGCCGCCGCCGCCACTTCGCTGGATGCCGAAATCCTGGCCGGTAGCAATGGCGTCACCCTCTATGTCTTTGCCAATGAAAAATCGGCGCAGGCGCGGCTGGTCGCGGTCTTTGACAATCTGGGCAAGGGTGCCAGCGGCGCGGCGGTTCAGAACATGAACATCATGCTCGGCTTGCCGGAAACCACAGGCCTTTGATCTGTGCTAGAAGCCGCCTCATGTTTCGAGGCTGGCAAGGCATATGCATCAGCATCGCCGCAGCGCTCGCGCTGTTTGCGTGCGCGGTTCTGTATGCCATTCATGCCGCGCCCGTGCCCGGCGGCTTTTCCGGCCTGGAGTTCGGTGCGCTGACGCCTGGCGCCTCCGCTCGCACTCCGATGCTAAAGCGCGGCGGGGCGCTGGTGACCAACGCGATGGCGGACAGCCCCGCCGCCGAGGCCGGGATCGTGCCGGGCGAAGTCGTGGCTGCGATCAATGGCGTGACCGTTCTTTCGGCGCGGCAGGCCTCCGACCTGGTGCGCGCAGGCCGGGCAGGGGAACGCTTCACCTTCACGCTCTACGATATCACCAAAGGCGAAGTGCGGCCGCGCGAGGTGGCGCTGACCTTCGATGCCGCGCCGCCTGTTGGCAAGAAACGCTACGTGCATCCGCCGCGCACGCTGGCGAAGGAAATTCCGGCCGTCTTGACTGTCGCTGCCAATGCCGCCTGGTCGAAACGCATTCTGCGCGGCGCCACTATAAAGCCGGTGCCGCTTTTGGAGCTGGGTGATGGACCCTGCAACGGCTTTGCGCCAGAGAGGTGGAAAGTCGCCGGCCATCTGTCTGACACGCTGCATGTTATGGCAGGGGAAGGCTTCGCCCATGCGATCCATCACAGCGCGGCGCTGGACGGCGCCGATCCGCAGGCCTTCCTCAAAACCTATCTGGAGAAGACTTTCGGCGCGCCTGCGGTGCTGACACCACCGCAGGCGCGGCCCTTTAGTTTCGTGCTGCAGGATTTCGGCAATCGCAAGGGCGGCGCGGGTTTCGTGCTCTATCGCGTCATCGATGGGCGCATCGCTCTGTGGCTGGCGGCGATGCTCGGCAGCGATGTTGCCTGGGGCAAGCCGCTGATAGGGGCGGTGGCGCTGACCTTGCGTTGCGCAGCGCCGACAAAACTGCGCGATCCGGCGCTGCTAGCGACGGGGATTTCCCTGCGCTGCATCAAGGGCGCCTGCGAGGACAGTGATTTCGCCGCCACCTATTTGAGTGTGCTGCGCAAGGGCTATGTCCACAACATTAAGGGCGAGATGTTTCTGGTCAATCCGCGGAAAGACTATTGGCAGAGTGGGGCAGATGGACCGGGCTTCTATCACCAGACCGGCGGCGAGAACGAGCGCCTGTATCCCGGTCGGATCAACTGACACGAAATGCCCAGGATTTTCGTGTCATCCCCGGCGAGCGCGAAGCGCGAGGAAGTTCGTAGCGGCAGCGTACGAACGATCCAGAATGTTGAAGGCCGCGCCGTGTTTGCCGTCTGGATCCCCTTCCCTCGAAAGGCGCTACCGCGTCTTTCTCGCCGGGTATGAAAGCGCAATAGCGCTGCTATTGCGCTTTCACCTTCACATAGGTCCCCGGCGCATCGCCCAGCACTTTCAGCTTGCCATCGCCGGGTTTACGCGCCGGAATTTTCTTGCCCGACAGTTTGGACAGCCAGTGGTCCCAGTCCGGCCACCAGGAACCTGCATGTTCGGTCGCGCCGGCGCGCCAGGTTTCGATGTCTTTGGCGCCCCCACTTCCTTTTTCAAAAGCGTCGTTTGTCCAGTGCTGATACTTGTTCGCCGCTGGCGGATTGATCACGCCTGCGATGTGTCCTGACCCTGCGATGATGAAACGCACCGGCCCGCCGAACAGGTTGACCGACTTGAACACCGAGGCGGCGGGGGCAATGTGATCCTCGCGCGCCGACTGCAGATAGACCGGCACCTTGACCTTCGACAGATACAGATTGACGCCCGCCAGCTCCATCTTGCCGGTGGCCAGCGCATTTTCCTTGTAGCACTGGCGCAAGTAGGACAAATGCAGTTTTTCCGGCATCCGCGTCGTGTCGCTGTTCCAATAGAGCAGGTCGAACGGTATGGGCTGCTTGCCCAGCAGGTAATTGTTGATCACGAAAGACCAGATCAGGTCGTTGGCGCGCAGCATGTTGAAAGCGCCTGCCATCTTGGAGCCGGGCAGCACGCCGCCTTCGCTGTCCATCTTGGACTTCAGCGCGCCCAGCTGGGCTTCGTCCACGAAGACCGACAATTCGCCTGCGTCGCTGAAATCGGTCTGTGCCGCCCAAAAGGTGGCGGAATGAATCCGGTCGTCATGCTTGGCCGCCATGTAGGCGAGGGTGGCGGCCAGCAGTGTGCCGCCGATGCAATAGCCGACGCAGTTGGGATCGCGCACGCCGGTGGCTTTCTCCACCGCGTCCAGGGCAGCGAAGATGCCGCCCTGCATATATTCCTCGAATCCGGCATCGGCCATGTCGGCGCCGGGATTGACCCAGCTGACCAGGAACACGGTGTAGCCCTGCGCCGTCAGCCAGCGCACGAAGCTGTTCTCGGGCCGAAGATCGATGATGTAGAACTTGTTGATCCAGGGCGGGAAGATCAGCAGCGGCCGCTCATGGACCTCGTCAGTCGACGGCGAATACTGCAGCAGCTCCATCGTGTTGTTGCGGAACACGACCTTGCCGGGCGCGGTGGCGATATTCTCGCCGATGACAAAACCGTCCGCCGACTGGCGGATGGAAAGCTCGCCCTGGCCGCGCTCGATATCGGCCAGCAGGTTGTCCAGTCCCTTGACCAGGTTCTCGCCATTGGAAGCGATCGTCGCCTTCAGCACATCGGGATTGGTGAGGGGGAAATTGGTCGGCGCGAAAGCATCGGCGAACTGGCGGGTATAGAAGGCGACCCGGCCGCGCTCTTTGTCGTCCAGCCCGTTCAGCTTGCCCACCATGTTTTGCATGGCGTTGGCGGTCAGCAGGTAGCTCTGCTTGATGAAGTCGAAAACCTCGTTCTGCTTCCACTCGTCGGCGCGGAAGCGGCGGTCGCCGGGCGCCGGCTCCGCCACCGACGGCGCCTCCCCGCCGAGCATGCGGCGTGCGGTGGTTTCCCACAGCGTCATGAAGTTGTTCCACCACTCCGCCTGTGCCTGGGCCACCTGATCGCGGTTGCCGCCCATCGCCTTTACCAGGTTCATCATTGCGCCGGAGATGTTCAGCGGATCGAGGGGCGCGGCCTTGTCGCGCTTGGCCATGCGCGCGATGAAGTCCACCAGAAGCTGCTGGATCTTCATGCCGACCGTCAGCATGTTGCGGGTAAATTCCAGGGTGTTCAGCCCATCCGGCGCCGTGCCGTACGATTCGGGCGGCGGTGTTTGTGTCTTTTTGTCAGGGGGGGGGGATGACATGGGCGTAAACTGTGATAGCCCGGCCACGGTGACAGCCGCAAGACAGTAACGGGTGGCAGAAAGCGCAGCTGTCGCGCATAATTATCGCGATAATTCGGAGGATTTGCGCGGCCAAGCTGCTGGCGCAAAAGGCTTTGGCGCGGTATATGCTTTAAGCTGGGTTTGGTATGGCGCGCCCGCGCGGATCAGGTTATCGGCGCTTGGAATCGGGATTTTTTGTATGACGAAACATTACGCGCGTCCTTTGGTGAACCTTGCCATTGTCCTGACGCTGGCCACGGCTGCGAGCGGTTGCCAGACCATGGCCGACCTGGACCCAACGGGTCTGCTGGCCGACGACGAGGTTGCCGAGAGTCAGTTCCCCACCGATAGCGCCCAGCAGGCGGAGGCTGACGCCAACACCACCACCCCCGACCTGGCCAGCATCCCGTCGCGTCCCGCCGCGCCCGACACCGTGGCGCAGGCCGATACGACCCAATCCGTCATTGCCTCCGGCACCCAGGCGCAGTACAGCGCCGAAGCCTTGCGCGCCGGTACCGAGGCGTCCGCGCCGCCGCCGCCCGCCACCGATGCCAATGCCGCCCGCCAGGCGCTGGCCGCCAGCGATGCGCCGCCCACCACCTTTGCCGGCGACACCCCGCCCAGCGCCGGCTCCAGCCTAGTCGCTGGCGATGCTCCGCCGACCGCCGCCGTCGCGCCCGCCGTGCCGCCTCCGCCGATGTCAGCTCCGCCGGCCCCGATCGCCAGCCCCTCAGTCTACAGCGCCCCTATCGCGCCGCCGCCCGGCGCCGAACCGGCCGTGCCGGCCGTCCCCATGACCGCCGCCGGCCGCATGGCCATGATCAACCCAAGCGATGCCCAGCTGGGCTTCAAGCCCTCCAGCGCGCCGCCGCTCAATGCCTCGATTTCCCAATGGGTGTCGCCGCCGATCTTGGCGCATTACCGCCAGACCGCCGCGCTGGCAGGCACTGCCGGCACCGGGACACCCGCTGTGCCTGCGGTTCCCACCAGCCGCAAGAGGGGCGATTCCAACTTCTCAGGCGATGTGATCGCCAATCTTGATGCCGCGCCGGGTACGGCCCGCGGTATGGCCGCGGCCATGAATGGCGGTATCCCGCCGACCGCGATCGTTTATTTCACCGGTGACGGCACCGCCCTGCCGGCTAGCGCCCGCAGCCAGGTTCTCGATGCCGTGGCGGCCTTCCAGGCCAATGGCGGCAGCGGTAGCGTCAAGGTCGTGGGCCATTCCTCCAGCCACACGCCCAACATGCCGGTCGAACGGCATCTGGAAGTGATCTTCCAGAAGTCGCAGTCCAGGGCCAATGCCGTGGCCCAGGCGCTGATCCGCGCCGGTGTTCCCGCTGACAAGGTGATTGTGGAAGCGGTGGGCGACAGCCAGCCGATTTACTACGAATCCATGCCTCGGGGCGAAGCCGGCAACCGCCGTGCAGAAATCTTTGTGCAGGGGTGAACGCGGTTTTAGTGAAAGGTCCAGTGGACCTTTTGCCCGCGCGAACGCCCTGAGCGTAAGCGAAGGGCCGGGAGCTGGTGAAACGGGCGATAATCCCGTGGCTCTGCGCACCCCGAATGAGTGACTTGCACTAAAGCACCCCATTTTAACCCGAAAATGATTGCGCCCCGGGCATGAATCCCCGATTCTCGGGCGTTTTCAGGACTTCAGGCCATGAATACCGATTTCTACCGCATCAAGCGGCTGCCGCCTTACATCTTCGAGGAAGTAAACCGCCTCAAGGCAGCTGCGCGCGCTCGGGGCGAGGACATCATCGATTTCGGGATGGGCAATCCTGACATGGCGACACCCGACTTCATCGTGGACAAATTGTGCGAGACGGCGCGCGATCCGCGCGCCCATCGCTATTCCGCATCGCGCGGCATCAAGGGCCTGCGCAAGGCCCATGTCGCCTATTACAAGCGCCGCTTCGGCGTCGATCTCAATCCCGACAAGGAAGTGATCGCGGCGCTGGGCTCTAAGGAAGGCTTCGCCAACCTCGCCATGGCGATCACCGCGCCGGGCGATGTCGTGCTGGTGCCCAACCCGGCCTATCCCATCCACGCCTTCGGCTTCATGATCGCCGGCGCAGCCATCCGGCACGTGCCCGCCACCTCGCCGGAGGAGTATTTGTCCAAGATCGGTGTCGCAACACGCCATTCGGTGCCGTCGCCGCTGGCCATGGTGGTGAATTATCCGTCCAATCCGACGGCGCAAGTGGTGGGACTGGATTTCTACAAAGAGGTCATCAAGTTCGCCAAGAAGCACGAGATCTGGGTGCTCAGCGATCTGGCCTATGCCGACATCTATTTCGACGACGCCAATCCGCCGCCCTCGATCCTGCAGGTCGATGGCGCCAAGGACATCGCGATTGAATTCCAGTCTTTGTCCAAGACCTATTCCATGCCGGGCTGGCGCATGGGCTTTGCGGCGGGCAATGAAAAGCTGATCGGCGCGCTGGCGCGCATCAAATCGTATCTCGATTACGGCGCCTTCACGCCGATCCAGGTGGCGGCGGCGGCGGCGCTGAACGGGCCGCAGACCGTGGTGGACGAAATCCGAGCCGTCTATAAATCGCGCCGCGACGTTCTGGTGAAAAGCATGGCGCAGGCCGGCTGGGACATTCCCGCGCCCGACGCCTCGATGTTCGCCTGGGCGCCGGTGCCGGAAAATTACCGTGAGCTGGGTTCGATGGAGTTCGCCAAGGACCTGCTGATCCACGCCAAGGTGGCGGTGTCGCCGGGCATCGGCTTTGGCGAATATGGCGAAGGCTATGTCCGCGTAGCGCTGGTGGAGAATGAGCATCGCATCCGCCAGGCGGCGCGTAATGTGAAGAAGTTCCTCACCATGGGCACCAATATGTCGCCGTCGGACCTGGCGTCCGCAAAGTGACCCCCCCCCCCTTCGTATCGCCATCGCCGGGCTCGGCACGGTCGGCGGCTGTGTGGTCAAGGCCCTGGCCGCGCGGCAGGAGGAACTGTCCCAGCGCGCCGGGCGCACGTTGTAGATCATCGCTGTTTCGGCGCGCGACAAGAGCAAGGCGCGCGGCTTTGACGTGCCGGGCTGGACCGACGATCCGCTGGAGCTGTCCAAAGGCGATGCCGACATCGTGGTGGAACTGATCGGTGGCGACGAGGGCATTGCCCGCGCGCTGGTCGAA
Organism: Rhizobium sp. Q54; assembly: GCA_945860165.1. Lineage (GTDB taxonomy): Bacteria > Pseudomonadota > Alphaproteobacteria > Micropepsales > Micropepsaceae > Rhizomicrobium. Next base: position 155,784 of record CAMAPL010000001.1, on the reverse strand, counting down.
ACCGCGCTCGCCAACGGCAAGCATGTCGTGACCGCCAACAAGGCGCTGCTGGCCAAGCATGGCAAGGCGCTGGCCGATCTGGCCGAGAGCAAGGGCGTCACCCTGAAATTCGAGGCGGCTGCGGCGGGCGGCATTCCCATCGTCAAGGCGCTGCGCGAAGGCCTGATCGCGCACGGCGTGGATGCCGTGAAGGGCATCCTCAACGGCACCTGCAATTACATCCTGACGGAAATGGAAAGTTCGGGCCGCTCTTTCGCTGAAGTGCTGAAGGAAGCACAGGGCAAGGGCTATGCCGAGGCAGATCCGGCCCTGGATGTTGGCGGCAGCGATACCGCGCACAAGCTGGCGCTGCTGGCCAGCGTCGCCTTCGGCACAGCGCCCAATTTCGGCGCCATTGCGGTCGAAGGCATCGAGCATGTCACCGCCGACGATATCGCCTTCGCGTCTGAATTCGGATTCCGCATCAAGCTGCTGGGTGTGGCGCGCCGGGTGGGCGATGCGATTGACCAGAAAGTTCATCCCGCCATGGTCAAGGCGCGCACGCCGCTGGGCAATGTCAGCGGCGCCGCCAATGGCGTGATGGTCGATGCGGGTGAAGCAGGCTCGTTCTTCTTCTCGGGGCGCGGCGCGGGCGAAGCCCCCACCGCCAGCGCCGTCGTTGCCGACATAGTCGATGCGGCCAGCGGTGCGATCAGCCCGGTATTCGGACGTTCGGCTGTCATGCTCAAAACTCTCAAGCCCGCCGACGGCAAGGCGACGATTTCGCCCTGGTACCTGCGCTTCGAGGTGCTGGATGTGCCGGGCGTTCTGGCCTCCATTGCCGGCAATCTGGCGGAAGCCGCTGTTTCCATCGAAAGCATGATCCAGCGCGTGCGCGCGCCCGGCGCCCCGGTGGCAATTGTCATGATTACCCACGAAACTTAACAGGCAAGCGTGGAGCGCGCCTTGAAGGCCATTGCCGCCTCGGACAAGGTGCGGGCCCGCCCGTGCATGATTCCCATGGAATCGGCTTAAAGAAGATATAGAAATGACCCAGGCCGTTTCGCCCGCACAGATCAAGCCGCTCGACCGCGCTTTCGCGCTGGAAGCGGTGCGCGTCACCGAAGCCGCCGCTATCGCGGCTTTCGCCGAGATCGGGCGCGGCAACGAGCACCAGGCCGACCATGCCGCGGTGGAAGCGATGCGCGCCGCCTTCAACCGCTTGCCAATCGACGGCACGGTGGTGATCGGCGAGGGCGAGCGCGATGAAGCTCCCATGCTGTTCATCGGCGAAAAAGTCGGGCAGGGCGGTCTGTCGGTTGATATCGCGCTGGATCCGCTGGAAGGCACCACCCTGACCGCCAAGGCGATGGCCAATGCGCTGGCGGTGATGGCGATGGCGGAACCGGGTACCATGCTGAACGCGCCCGACACCTATATGGACAAGATCGCCATCGGTCCCGGTCACAAGGAAGGCCTGATCGACCTCGACGCCGAACCCGGCGACAATATCAACGCGATTGCCAAGGCCAAGGGCATGAAGCCCAGCGAAGTCACGGCGCTGGTGATGGATCGTCCCCGCCACGAAGCGCTGATCGCAAAGATCCGCCAGGCCGGCGCGAAAGTTAAACTGATCACCGACGGCGATGTCGCCGGCGTGATCGAGACAACCGATGTCGCGACGGGCGTGGACATCTATATGGGCCTGGGCGGCGCGCCCGAAGGTGTGCTGGCGGCGGCGGCGCTGCGCTGTATTGGTGGCCAGATGCAGGGCCGGTTGATATTCCGCAATGACGAAGAGCGTGCCCGTGCCGCCAAGTGGGGTGTTACCGACCTGGCCCGCAAATACAGCCTGCATGAGCTGGTGTCGGGCGATGTGGTGTTTTCGGCCACCGGCGTTACAGATGGCTCGATGCTGCGCGGCGTACACCGCGACGGCGATTTCATCACGACCGAAAGCGTGGTGATGCGGTCTGCCACCGGCACGGTGCGCTGGATCAGGGCGCGGCATCGCCGCGTGCAGGGTTGACCGAAGCAACCGCATTCGGCGTCTCCCGTTCCTTCGCGGGCCGCCGCTGGCTGCTGAAATTGGTCGACGCGGCGGTGGAGCGCGATCTGCTGCGCGAGATTTCGCCCGTTCTGTCCCGGCTGCTGGCGCTGCGCGGCATAACAGCAAAAGAGGCGGCGGATTACCTGGCGCCCAAGCTCAAGAACCTTCTGCCCGATCCTGATGTCCTGAAAGACATGCCGGCCGCCGTGGCGCGCGTCAGTGCCGCGCTGGTGGCGGGCGAGCGCATCGCGGTGTTCGGCGATTACGATGTTGACGGCTCGACCTCGGCGGCACTGCTGTCGGATTTCCTCACCGCGCTGGGTGCGGCCCCACGTGTTTATATTCCCGACCGGATGACCGAAGGCTATGGCCCGTCACCAGCCGCCATGAATGTGCTGCACGCCGAAGGCATGAATCTGGTGATCACGGTGGATTGCGGCGCCGCCGCGATTGCCGCACTGGAAGAAGCCAAGACGCTGGGCATGGATGTGGTGGTGCTGGATCATCACCGGGTCGATATCGCGCCGCCGGCGCTGGCGCATGTCAATCCCAACCAGCCGGACGACACCTCAAGCCTCGGTCACCTCTGCGCCGCGGGCGTGAGTTTCCTGTTTCTGGTGGCGCTCAACCGGCATCTGCGCGTCATCGGCCTTTACGAAGAGCGTGGAATCGCAGAACCGGACCTTCGGCTGTTCCTCGATCTGGTGGGCCTGGCCACGATCTGCGATGTGGTGCCGCTGGAAGGGGTCAACCGCGCCTTTGTCCGCTTCGGGCTGGGGCAGATTTCCACGCTGTCGCGGCCTGGCCTGGCGGCGTTGGCTGGCGTGGCGGGCGCAAAGGGGCCGTTCACACCCTATCATCTGGGCTATGTGTTCGGGCCGCGCATCAATGCCGGCGGGCGGGTTGGGCGCTCTTCGCTGGGCGTGGACCTGCTGACCGCGCGCGAGCCGGACAAGGCGAACGACTTCGCCGCCCAGCTCGATCTGCACAACAAGGAACGTCAGGCGATCGAGAAGCTCATTCTGGAAGAAGCGATCGCCCAGGGCGCGCTGCAGGCCAATGCGCCCTTCGTCTTGGTGTCCGGCGATGGCTGGCATCCGGGGGTGGTCGGCATCGTGGCCGGGCGGCTGAAGGAACGCTTCGGAAAGCCCGCTTTTGTCGCCGGCTTTGAAGGCGGCATGGGGCGCGGGTCGGCGCGGTCGATTCCCGGCATCGACCTAGGCGGCATCATCCGCGCTGCGGCGGAAGCAAAGGTCATAGAATATGGCGGCGGCCATGCCATGGCGGCGGGCTTTTCACTGACCTCGTCCCAGCTGGAAGGTTTTCGCAAATTTGTCGAGACGCGGTTCAGCGGTGCCGGGCCGGCACTGGCGGCTGCCAATGATCTTTGCCTGGATGCGGTGTTGTCTCCGGCCGGGGCCAATGTCGCCTTGGTGCAGGAAATCGCCGCGGCTGGGCCGTTCGGGGCGGGCAACCCCGAACCCCTGCTGGGCCTGCCGGATGTCCGGGTCGCCTTTGCCGACATTGTGGGCAAGGCCCATGTGAAGCTGCGGCTCGGGGGCGGCGACGGCACCCTGCTGGACGCCATCGCCTTCAGAGCCGTGGGAACGCCCCTGGGAGAGGGCCTTCTGGCGTCCCGGGGGAAGGTCATCCATGTCGCCGGACGGCTGCGCCAGGACGACTGGAACGGCCGTATCCGGGTCCAGCTGGAAATCGAGGATGCCTCGCCTGCAAGCCCCTGATTTTGGGTTGCAAAGGCTGCTTTTGGCCGGTAAACCCCGCCGCTCCGGTAGCGCCCTTCGTCTATCGGTTAGGACTCAGGATTTTCATTCCTGCAAGAGGGGTTCGACTCCCCTAGGGCGCACCAACAAAATAAAATACTTAGAAGCAGTTTTTAGAACAAAACAGAACAAAGCGGTTCTGTTTGGGAGGCTGTTTGGGAGGTTTTTGGGCCGTTGCCGATTCTCCCGGATTTGCGGGCATTTAGTTCTCGGGCGTGTTTGGGAGGGTGAAAACAATACATAGCAAAACATAGAGTCTATTCTAGACTGTTTGGGAGGCTAAGTATTTGTAACCATTAAATTCTGTCCGACTTTTCATTCCTGCAAGAGGGGTTGGACCCCCCTAGGGCGCACCACTTTTTGTTAGCGAGCTCAGCGAGCTTACAAAAAGTGAGTGCCGCTTCGAGCCGCGCAGCGGCGAAGGCGGCTGGAGAAACCTGCTTTGATTGACTGCCCGCGCGATAGCGCCGTGAGCCGGGCCGCAGCCCGGCACGATCTTAATCCTAGTCAACTCTGACCCCAATTCTTTTTTGTCGCACTTTAGTCTGTTTGCGCCATGGCGCACCAATCTCTCCCCTGACAGAGGCCTCGGCTTCATTTGTCTGAACCCATGGACAATCAGCTCCTCTTTGACCTGGCGGTGGCCGCGCTGGCCCATGGCGACCTGGTCGAGGCCGAGCGGGGCTTCCTGGAACTGCTGGCGCTCCATCCGGGCAATCCGCAAATCCGCCATCCACTGGGTGTGACACTCGCTCAGCAGGGTCGTACCGGCGAGGCGCTGGACCTGATCGGCGGCGCGCTGGAGACCAATCCTGACGATCTCGATATTCTGCTGGATTACGGCGTAGTCTTGCGCGAAGCCGGCCGCTTCGAAGAGGCGCTGGCGGCCTTCGATCATGCGCTGACGGTCCAGCCGGGCAATACCGACCTGGTGAAACTCAAGGGCGACGCGGCGATGTCGCTGCACCGCTATGACGATGCGATGGCTTGCTATGATCTGGTGCTGAGCTTCACGCCCAACACCGCCATGCTGCTGCACAGTCGCGGCAATGCCTTGCGCGGGCTGGGGCGCCACGAAGAAGCGGTGGCCTGTTTTGATCGCGCCCTGGCGCTGCAGCCTGATTTTACGCCGGCGCTGTATGACCGGGGTACGTCGCTGGCCGTCCGTCACAGGATCGCCGAATGGTTCGCGGGGTTTGACCGCTTCTTCAAGCGATGGAAAGCCGCAGCGACTTGGTCGGCGGTGGGCGATGAGCCGCCGCCGCACAAGGCGCAGCATGACCGCGAGTAGGCCGCCTATCTCAAGGAGGCGGGCATTACCGTTACCGGCGCGAAGCCGCATATCGAAGGTGGCGCGCGGCTTTCCGGCCCCGCCATCAATCCGGTCAATGCCGCCGCCGCCGCGCAATCCTGGCGCAGCAACCGCCCCCAGATCGTGGTGATCGACAATCTTCTGAGCGACGAGGCGCTGGCCGCCATGCGGCGCTATTGCTGGGGCTCGGCCATGTGGCGCGACGCTTATGACCCCGGCTATATCGGCGCCTTTCCGGAAAGCGGCTTTTCCGCTCCGCTGCTGGCCCAGATCGTGGAGGAATTCCGCACCGTGTTTTCGGACATCTGCGGTGACCATGCGCTGAAATATATCTGGGGCTTCAAGTATGACAGCAGCCTGGAGGGGATCGGCATCCATGCCGACGCGGCGGCGGTGAATGTCAATTTCTGGATCACGCCTGACGGCGCCAATCTTGATCCTGAAAGCGGCGGGCTGGTGGTGTGGGACAGGGCGGCGCCGCTGGACTGGGACTTTGCGAAATTCAACCGGGACGAGGACGCCATCCGCGACTTCCTGGCGCAAAGCGGCGCGAAATCACTGACCATCCCCTACCGCGCCAACCGGGCGGTGATTTTCGATTCCGACCTGTTCCACCAGACCGACACGATCCGGTTCAAGCCCGGCTATTGCAACCGCCGCATCAACGTCACGCTGCTCTATGGCGAGCGCGACCCCGGCACGCCGGGCTGAGCGCATGGACCTTCAGGCTCTCTACAATCAGGCGACGACAGCACACCGGCAGGGCGACCTAGCAGGGGCCGAGGATGCCTATCTGCGCCTGTTGGCGGTTACACCGAACAACCCCCAGCTTCGCCATCCCCTTGGTGTGCTGCGCGCCCAGCAGGGCCGCGTCGACGAAGCACTGGCGCTGCTGGAGGGCGTGGTGGCGCAAAGCCCGCTCGATGCCGGCCTGCTCAAGGACTATGCCGTGGTGCTGGCCGGCGCCAGGCGTAATGACGAGGCGCTGGCGGTGTTTGATCGCGCGCTGGCCCTCATGCCGGGCGATCTGGAATTGACTCTGCTGCGTATCGAGGCACTGCTGCGGCTGAAGCGCCACGCCGAGGCGCTGGCAGCAACCGGTCCTGCGCTGGCTTTGCAACCCCAGGCCATCAACCTGCTGCATCAGCGCGGCCTGGCTTTGGCGGGACTTGGCCGCCATGCTGATGCGGAATCCTGCTTCGCGCGTGTGCTGCAGCTGAAACCGGACTCTGATGCCGCGCTGTATGAACGTGGTACCGCATTGGCGGCACAGCATCGGATCGCTGACTGGTTCGCGTCCTTTCATGCTTTTGCGCAACGTGGCGCCAGCGCCGCGCCGGTCGGCGAAACGCTGCCGCACAAGGCCCGCCATGATGCCGAGCAACAAACCTGGCAGCGGGAGCAGGGCGTATCGTCCCACACCGGCCTGCAGATCGAAGCCGGCGCGCGGCTGGAAGGGCGTGCGGTCAATCCCGTCAATGCCGAGGACGCGTCGCGGCAATGGCGCGAAAACAGTCCCAAGGTCGTGGTGATCGACAATCTTCTGACCGATGAAGCGCTGGCCGCCTTGCGCCGCTTCTGTCTTGGTTCGACCGTGTGGCGCACCGGCTATGACAGCGGTTATATCGGGGCCTTTCCAGAGCACGGCTTTTCGGCGCCGCTGCTGGCGCAGATCGCCGAGGAATTCCGCAGCGTTTTCTCCGGGATCTGCGGCGACCTTCCCCTGAAATATGCCTAGGCCTTCAAGTATGACAGCGCCATGGAAGGCGTCCACATCCATGCCGACGATGCGGTGGTGAACGTCAATTTCTGGATCACGCCGGACGAAGCCAATCTCGATCCGCAAAGCGGCGGGCTGCTGGTGTGGGACGTGGCGGCGCCGCGCAATTGGGACTTCACCCAATTCAACCGGGACCAGCCGGCGATACGCGATTTTCTGGCGCGCAACCACGCCAAAGCCCTCACCGTGCCCTATCGCAGCAACCGGGCGGTGATTTTCGATTCCGACCTTCTGCACAAGTCCGACAAGATCCGGTTCCAGGAAGGCTATGACAACCGCCGTATCAACGTTACTTTTCTCTATGGCGAGCGCGATACCGAAAAGCTAAGCTGAGACCATGCTGGAATTCGATCAGATCATTGCGCCGCTGAACCGTGACAAATTTCTCCGCGACCATTGGGGCAAGTCCTTCGCCCGGATGCAGGGCCAGGCCGACCGCTTCGCCGGTCTGTTCAGCTGGGATGAGCTCAACACGGTGCTGGAAACCCACCGGCTGATGCCGCCGCGCTTCAAGTTGTTCAAGGACGGCCAGGCGACCGATCCGATGCGCTATATCACCCCGCCGCACATGGGCACGCCGCGTCTGGATTCGGGCGGGCTGGCGGTCTGCCTCGCCGAAGGCGCTTCGCTGATCCTCAACGATGTGCAGGAAGTCAGTCCCCGCCTGCGCGAACTGATGCAGGTGGTCCAGGCCGCGCTCAAGACCGACACCTATGCCAATCTTTATGCCGCCTGGCACAGCCAGAAGGCCTTTGACCTGCACTGGGACCCGCAGGATTCGATCATCCTGCAGATCTCCGGCAAGAAGCGCTGGAAGGTCTACAAGCCCACCCGCCTGTATCCGCTGGAAGACGATCTCGAAAAGCCGGTCCAGCCGACCGGCGATCCGGTGTGGGAAGGGGTGATGAAGGAAGGCGATGCCATCTATATCCCGCGCGGTTGGTGGCATGTGGTCCATCCGCTCAACGAGCCCAGCCTGCATCTGACGGTTTCGCTGACCCCGCCCAAGGGCATCGATCTTCTGGGATGGGCGGTATCGAAATTGCGTAGCGAGGCACAGGTGCGCGCCGACCTTCCCGCATTGCAGGGCGAGGCGGCGCAGGCCGCCCAGATGAAAATGCTGCGCGGCTTGCTGGACGAGGTGCTGAACGACCGGGCGATGACCGATTTTCTGGGCCAGTGGGACGCCAATATTGGGCACACCCCGCATATCCGCCTGCCGGGTTCACCATACGAGCAGTTCTCGGACATCAGCGATGGCAGCCTGGTGCGGCTGGCCACCCTCAATCGCCTGCCGCTGACGCCGTTCGGCGAGAGTTTCGAATTCAAGGCGGTGAACAAGTTCTGGACCGTGCCGCGTACATTGATTCCCGCGCTTAGCCAGCTGCACAACGCCCGTGCGGTGCGTGTCGCCGAACTGTCCGCCACCCTGGAAAGTGATTCCGCGCGCGCCGACTTGAAAAAGAGTCTGGCTGTTCTGGCGCGCTCAGGTGTGGTGCTGGTGGAAAACGTCGCATAGCCCGCCGCCAACGCCGACGAGTTCCAAAAGTTCCAATCTGCTCCGCGCCTTTTTGGCGGTCCAGCCCGCGCCACAATACGGCCACCGGCGCGACTGTTCATGCCTCACCTTCAACACGCCCAAAGCGAGCGGGCCCCCTTAGGGAGAGACTGGATGAAATCCACGGCAAGCAAGTCAATGATCGCGGTTCTGGCGCTAGGCGTGACGCTTGGGGGGCACCCGAGAGTCGGTGGAAAATGCACAGAACTCGGCCAACGCCGCCGACCGCCGCGCTGCGAACGTGCGGGTCCGCACCGATGACGCTTATGGCGTTGGCAAGGAAGCGTTGGGCGTGGGCCATGACGCCAAGTCGCCGTCGCTGATTGCCGAGCAGAAGGCCGGCCAGGCCAATGCTGATCTGTCGGCTGCCAAGCAGCGCATCGCCGCCCTGGAATGAAAAGTGAAGCCGAACAAGAAAGCGCGCAAGGCCAGGACAGCCCAGGCCCGGACCTACAGCTAGTACAATGAAAAACCCCCGCGACACAAATCGCGGGGTTTTTCTTTTGCGCCGGACCTAGCCGTTCTTCAGCGTCGCCATGTCGATGACGAAGCGGTACTTCACATCGCTTTTCAGCATTCGGGCATATGCTGTCTCGATATCCTGCATGGCGATCACCTCGATATCCGAGGTGATGCCGTGCTTGGCGCAGAAATCCAGCATCTCCTGGGTCTCGGCAATCCCGCCGATAACCGATCCGGCGATGCTGCGGCGCTTTATGATCAGGTTGAACACGGCGGGCGAGGGATGCGGCGAGGCCGGCACGCCTACCACCACCATGGTGCCGTCACGCTTCAGAAGCGTGGAAAAGGCGTCTAGATTGTGCGATGCCGCCACGGTGTTGAGGATCAGGTCGAAGCTATTGATGTGCTTTGCCATCTCATCTTCATTCTTCGACACCACGACTTCGTCGGCGCCCAGCGCCTTGGCATCGGCGATCTTGTCGGGCGAGGTGGTGAAGGCCACCGTATGCGCGCCAAGCGCATGGCTGAGTTTCACGCCCATATGGCCCAGCCCGCCTATGCCGACCACGCCGACCTTCTTGCCGGGCCCGGCCTTCCAGTGCTTGAGCGGCGACCAGGTGGTGATGCCTGCGCACAGCAGCGGCGCGGCCGCCGCCAGGTCGTTTTCGGCATGATTGATGGCCAGCACGAAATGCTCATCGACCGTGATAGCGGCGCTATAGCCGCCATGGGTGTTGGTGCCACCGCCGACCGGTCCATTATAGGTGCCGGTGAAACCGACCGGTCCGTCGCAATACTGCTCCAGGTATTCTTCGCAGGAGCAACAGGTACGGCAACTGTCCACCAGGCAGCCGACACCGACGGTCTGGCCCGGTTTGAATTTTTTCACCTGGGCGCCGACGGCGGTGACCTTGCCGATGATCTCGTGGCCCGGCACGCAGGGATACTGGGTGCCCGGCCATTCGCTGCGCGCGGTGTGCAGGTCGCTGTGGCAGACGCCGCAGAACAGGACCTCGATGGCGACATCCTTGGGGCCAGGCGCGCGGCGCGCGATGGTGGTGTGGGCGAAAGGGGTGGTGGCGGACTGAACGGCGAAGGCCTTGGTCTGCATGACTGCTCCTGGAATGAACATTGGCAAACAAGAGGGGGCAAACTAGAGGCGTTTCGTGCCAATTGTCGCGGGCGGGTTGACGCACCGCAGCATTGAACTTATCACCCCGGCGCCTCCATTCAGGACCTGCTTCATGCGCGTAGACCAGATTCCGGTCGGAAAAAATGCTCCCGATGACGTCAATGTCATTATCGAAGTGCCGATCGGCGGCGAGCCGATCAAGTATGAGCTGGACAAGGCCTCCGGGGCGCTGGTGGTGGACCGCTTTCTCTATACGGCGATGCGCTACCCCGGCAATTACGGTTTTATCCCGCACACGCTGTCGGGCGACGGCGATCCGGTCGATGTGCTGATTGCCAATTCCCGCGCCATCGCGCCGGGCGCAGTGATGAGCGTGCGCCCGGTCGGCGTGCTGCTGATGGAAGACAATGCCGGCATGGACGAGAAGATCGTGGCGGTGCCGTCCTCGCACATCACCCAGCGTTTCGACGGCATCACCAGCTACGGCGATCTGCCCGAAATTACAGTCAAGCAGATCGAGCATTTCTTCGCCCACTACAAGGATCTGGAACCCGGAAAATGGGTCAAGATCATCCGCTGGGGCGACGCCGCCGAAGCAAAAAAAATGATTCAGGATGGCGTCGCGCGCGCCAAATCCCAGCTTTAAAATCCCTTCTGGTCAGACGTTTTTGTAACGCGCCGCCGGATGTTTCCAGGACAGGTTCGGGCCCAGCTTCAGCCGCGCAGTTTCGGCATCGGCAAGGTCCTGGACATCGGGCAGGGACGGGATGGTGATGCGCTCGCCCAGGTCCAGGCCCTTCAGCGCGGCGTCCACCAGTTCGTCCACATCCATGGTGCGTTCCGGGGGCAGGGTGCTGACGTCCTTGCCGGAACGCTCCCAGATTTCGGTGCGGATGATGCCGGGCAGGACGGTCTGGATGGTGACACCGTTGGCGTTCAGCTCGCGCGTCAGGGCGTGGGACAGCGCCAGCAGGAAGGCCTTGGAGCCGCTATAGACGCCGTTGAACCGTTCCGGGTTGAGGGCCACCGCAGAGGCCATGTTCACAATGATACCCGACTTGCGCGCCGTGAATGCGCGGCCCGCCGCCAGCGCCAGCCGCGTCGCCGCCGTCACGTTCAGCGCCACCAGTCTTTCCATAGTCTCCACTTTGGTGTGAAGGTGGTGTTCGACGGTGGCGATGCCGGCATTGTTGAGGAAGAAGGTGAGAGCGCCATCGTTCTCCAGCTTCTTCTCCACCTGCACGACATCGGCGCTTTGCGTCAGGTCCGCGACCAGCACTTCGGATTGCGCGCCGCCGCTGCGAAGCTCAGCCGCCAGCGCTTCCAGCCGCGCCTTGTCGCGCGCCACCAGCACAAGGTCGTAGCCGCGCCGCCCCAGGCGCTGGGCATAGGATTTTCCGATTCCGGTGGAAGCCCCGGTGATAAGGGCTTTGGGCCTGGTCATGTTGCATCCCCGTGCGAATGGCGGCGTCAGAAGTAATGCTATTGCCGCGCTTTTCAAGCCGCAGCGGGCGTGCCAGATTTGCCGCCGCTACGGACAGGGAAACGCGCCATGAAACGGATTTTGGGAATTGCCGTCACGATGCTCGTTCTTGCGCCATCCGCCGTGCTGGCCGCGCCGCATGGCAAGCCGGGCCTGTGGAACATCACCACCACCATGCAGATGGCGATGCCGCAACTGCCGCCTGAAGCGATGGCGATGATGAAATCGCGCGGCATTAAGCTGCCCGGCATAGGCGGGGAGCCCGTGAAGACGCAAATCTGCATGACGGAGGAAGAGATCGATAAAGATGCGATATCGCGGATGTAGGTGCAGAACCAGATGAACTGCACGCCGCGCATCCTGAAGCAGAGCGCCAATTCGGTCGAAAGTGAGATCGTGTGCCGCGGCGCCATGGAAGGCACGGGCCGCTCCCAGGTGAGTTGGCGCGGCAACGATCACTATGAAGGGTCATACAACTTCAAGGGGGCGATGCGCGGCCAGCCGCACCAGATGAGCACGCATTATACCGGCGACTGGGTGAAGGCCGATTGCGGCACGGTGAAACCGTTCAAATTCCCGGCCAAGCCGCATTGACCGACGAAGAGGCGGCCCTGGCCGCGCTGATCCGGTCCGCGCGTCGTACCGTGATATTCACGGGGGCGGGCATGTCCACCGAGTCCGGCATTCTCGATTTTCGTTCGCCCGGCGGCATCTGGACCAAGATGATGCCGGTGGAATTTCAGGACTATGTTCGTGATACGCAGGCCCGCCGCGTTTCCTGGCAGCGGCGTTTCGAAATGGAAGACACCTGGAACGCGGTGCAGCCCAATGACGGCCACCGGGCCGTGGCTGAACTGGTGGGGCAGGGCAGGGTCAGCCATGTCATCACCCAGAATATCGATGCCCTGCATCAGGCTGCCCTCGAACAAATTGGTGTTGTGCCGGACGGCCATGTGATCGAGCTGCACGGCAATACCCGCTATGCCAAATGCCTGGGCTGCGGCAAGCGGGTCGAAATCCCGGACATTCGCGCCCATTTCGACCTCAATGGCGAGGCGCCCGATTGTGCGGGGTGCGGCGGGATCGTTAAGACCGCTACCATCTCCTTCGGCCAGCCTATGCCGCAGGATGAAATGCTGCGGGCGGAGGCGGCGACCCTGGCCTGCGACCTGATGCTGGTGATGGGGTCGTCGCTGGCCGTGTACCCGGCGGCAGGCTTCCCGCTGATGGCCAAGCGCAACGGGGCGCGGCTGGCGATCCTGAACCGGGACGAGACCCCGCAGGACCGTTACGCCGATCTGGTCGCAAATGCCGGTATTGGCCCTACAATGCGCGCGGTTGTTGACGCTTTATAAGCGGGTTGCCCGTACCACTATGATCGCTAGACTGCTCTCAACCCCCGAATCCCGGAGACTGCCCTTGCGCCGCGCCGACGAGAATGACGAAAAAGAAGACGAGAAGTCCAAGGCCCCAGAACTGCAATCCAGCGAGATTGCCAAGGCGCTTTACAAGTCGCGCACCATCCTGGTGTTCGGCGAAGTGGACATGAAGATGGCCGAGCGGGTTACCGCTCAGCTTCTGGCCTATGCCGAAAGCGACGGCGACATTCGCGTCATCGTCAATTCGCCGGGCGGCCATGTGGAGTCGGGCGACACCATCCACGACATGATCCGTTTCGTCGGCAACAAGGTGAAGATGATTGGCACCGGCTGGGTCGCCAGCGCCGGCGCGCACATCTTCCTGGGCGCGAAAAAGGAAAACCGTTTCTGCCTGCCCTTCACCCGCTTCCTGCTGCACCAGCCCCTGGGCGGCGTGCGCGGCCAGGCCAGCGACATCACCATCGAGGCGGAAGAAATTCTCAAGATGCGTGCCCGCCTGATCAAGGAAATTTCCGACGAGACCGGCCAGAGCTATGAAAAGGTCGTGGCCGATACCGAGCGCAATTTCTGGATGGGCGCCGAAGATGCGGTCAAGTACGGCCTCGCCGCCAAGGTCATCAGCAGCGCCAGCGAAGTGTAACCGGTGGCGGCAGACTCTCCCTGGTGGCGCGGCGCAGCTGTCTATCAGGTCTATGTCCGCAGCTTCTGCGACGGCAATGGTGACGGGCAGGGCGATTTCGCCGGCCTGACGGGCAAGCTCGATTACATCAAGTCGCTGGGCGTGGATGCGATATGGCTGTCGCCCATCCATCCGTCGCCCAATCGCGACTGGAGCTATGACGTTTGCGACTATGACGGCGTGCATCCCGATTACGGCAGTCTGCAGGATTTCGCCGCGCTGGTGGACGGCGTGCATGCCGCGGCCTGAAAATCATCCTTGACGAAGTGCTGGCGCATACTTCCGACGAACATGCCTGGTTCGCCGCCAGCCGCGACGGCGATGCGAGCAAGCGCGACTGGTATGCCTGGGCTGACCCCAAAGACGATGGCACGGTGCCCAACAACTGGCTGTCTGTGTTCGGCGGGCCGGCCTGGTCGTACCAGCCCGCGCGGCACCAGTATTACCATCATAAATTCCTGCGCCAGCAGCCCAAGCTGAACTGGACGAACAGCGGCGCGCGGGAAGCGGCCCTGAAGGTGCTGGATCTGTGGCTCAAACGCGGTGTGGACGGTTACCGCCTGGATGTCGCCAACGCCTTCCTGCATGACACGCAGCTTCGCGACAATCCGGCCATACCGTCGGCGCTGCGCGGTGCGCCGGAATGGTCGGCGGCGGCCAATATGCAAAGCCATCTGAACGACTCCAACGTGGAGGAAAACCGCGCCGTGCAGGATGTGATCCGCCGCCGGGTGGACGCATTCGAAGACCGTTTTGTCTTCGGCGAATTCTCCGAGGAGTTCGAACGCTCCGGCTGTTATCTGCCGCCGCAAACCGGGCTTCATGCCGGCTACAATTTCGCTCTGCTGCTGGCGGGCGATGCGCCCGCCATTCGCGCCCATCTCGAGACCTTGGCGCAATTTCCCGATCACTGGCCTTGCATCGCTTTTTCGAACCACGATGTTATCCGCACCGCCTCCCGCTTTGGTCCGGGATCGGCCAGGGTGATGCTGGCGCTGCTCTGCGCCCTGCGTGGCACGGTGCTGCTGTATCAGGGCGAGGAACTGGGCCTGCCGGAAGTCGACCTGCGGCGCGAACAGCTGAAAGACCCGGTCGGCGATCTCTATTACCCGCTTTTCAAGGGGCGCGATGGCTGCCGCACGCCGATGCCGTGGCACGCCGCCGCGCCGCATCTCGGTTTCACCAGCGGCACGCCCTGGCTGCCGCCGGGCGAGGATCATGCGGCGCTGGCGGTTTCAGCACAGGAAGGCGACCCCAATTCCGCATTGGCCTTCACGCGAAAATTTCTGTCGGCGCGCAACGCCCATCCGGCTCTGCGCACCGGGACGCTCACCTTGCTGCCGGGAGATGTGCTGGCCTTTGTCCGCGAGGCGGCGGACGAAAAAATCGTCTGCGTCTTCAACCTGGGTGACGACGTGGTGCGGTTCGATTTTCCGGGTCCGGCCACGGCGCTTGATCTGGGGACGGGCGAGGCGAGGGTCGTCGACGCGGCGCTAGCCCTTGGTCCTGCCGCCGCCTGGTTCGGTAGCCTCTAGGGCGTTGAGTGCGGCCTCGACCGGCAGCAGGACGCAGGCATGCCGACCGTGATGGCCCGACACGCCGTCGAACACCCCATAGGAGGGCGAGGGCGGTGGCCCGCCCGCCAGCATGGCCCTGAGGTCCCCACCAAGCCGGGTCAGGCCGGCATGGTCCTGTCCGGGGGCCGCGCCCGCCAGCAGGGCCGCCGAAGCCTGGGTTAGAACACAGGCCTGAGTCTGGTGGGCCAGCGCCGTGATCTGCCCGCCGTCCAGTGTCAGCTCCACCGTCACCCGGTCGCCACAGGCGGGGTTGTGGGCCGTGCCGGTGGCATCGGCTACCGCAAGGCATCCGCTGCCGGTGGCGTCAGCCGCCAGCCGCAAAAGCTCGCGGCGATAAAGAGGGTCACCTACCATGAAGGCCTTCACACTCTACCTCAGGTCTGTAGTCAAACCATTTGGAAATACGCTGCTTTTTCGGTTTGTGAGATTGCTATGTTACCAACGCCAACTAAGCGGAGCCGGCCGCGCGCGGCAGATGAATCCTTGCCCGCAAGCCGCCGCCGGGACGGCTCTCCAGTATCACCGCGCCGCCATGGCCTTCGGCAATCGCCTTGACCAGGGTCAGGCCCAGGCCGGTGCCGCCGGTGGCTTCGTTGCGGGAGCTTTCCAGCCGAACGAAAGGCTCGAACACACGCTGGCGGTCGGTCTCGGAAATGCCCGGGCCCTCATCTTCGACCACCACGTCATAGCCGTCACCCGTTTTGGCGATTCGCACATCGGCCTTGTGGCCATAGGCGACCGCATTCTCCACCAGGTTGCGGACGGCCCGCTTGATCTCGTTGGGGCGGCAGAAGATGGGCGCGGGGGAATGATTGGCCCAGCTGACCGGCTCGCCGATTTCGTCTAGGTCGGTGCAGAGGCTTTCGACCAGCGCCGACAGGTCCACACTGCGCCGCTGTTCGCCGCCGGCGCCCTTGGCCGCGGCCAGAACCTGTTCGGTCAGGGCCTGCAATTCGTCCAGGTTGCGCAGCAGTCCGTCGCGCAATTCAGAATCCTCGACAAATTCCAGATTGATGCGCATGGCGGTGAGGGGGGTGCGCAGGTCATGGCCCACCGCCGACAACAGGTGGCGCTGGCTTTCCAGGGTCTTGGTAACGTTCGCAGCCATGGCGTTGAAGGCGATTGCGGCATTGCGCACGTCCTCGGGCCCCTGTTCGACGACATGGGGCGTGGCCGAACCGGCTGCCACGGCGGCGGCGGCGCGAGTGAGTTCTGAAAGTGGCCGTACCACGCGCCGCGCCATGAAGACGGCGCCCGCCGAGGCCAGCAGACCCGCAACGGCGGCGGCGACCATGATCTCGAGCGGCCAGACCGGCGTCGGCCGGATCAGAACACTGCTCAACGTGGTGTGCGCATCAATGGGAACGATGGTCTGAATCAAATCCGCGTCGGTCCCGCGCGCGCGGATGGGGCGCAATTCTTCCGGGATATTGGCGAGCGACACGTGCAAGTGGACGGCGATGGCGTTCTTGCGCGGATGGTTTTGCGGCAAGGCGTCCGCCAGACGCTTAGCCAGCACGGCTTCCTCAGCTGTCATCGGGTTGGCGGTGTAGCCTTTGGCTTCGCGGAAGCGCCATTCCTGCCGGCTCATATTCTGCATCACCACCAGGCGCGATTTCTGGGAAAACTGGCGGACGGTAGCGGCGACAGAGGCCGTGCGGTCGATCATGCGCTCGATGTTAAAATTGCGGGTCTGCGCTTCGCTGTTTTTGTAGAAATAGATCGCGACGCCGATATTGGAGATCGCCACGGCGGCGGCGGTCACCAGGATCAACTGCACCACCAGGGTGCGCGGCCAGAATCGGAATCGCATGTTCAGCCTTTGCTTTATTGGTCACTAGCTAGGCGACTAAGCCATTTCAGGGACTATCGCGAAGATGTACCCGCCTCCCCAGACGGTCTTAATATAGCGCGGATTCTTCGGGTCTGGCTCGATTTTCTTGCGCAGCCGGCTGACATGGTTATCGATCGAGCGGTCGAACAGGTCGGCGTCGCGCCCCTTGGTCAGGTCCAGCAGCTGGTTGCGGGTCAGCGCGATCTTGGGCCGTTCAATCAGCGCCGACAGCAGGCGGAATTCGCCGCTCGACAGGGGCAGGGCCACGCCATCGGCGCCGATCAGTTCACGCTGGCCGGTGTCGAGCATCCATTCGCCAAAGCGCACACGTTCGGCGCCCGGCGGCTTCTGGCGTGGCGGCAGGGCCTGGGTCCGGCGCAGCACCGCCGCTACCCGGGCGATCAACTCACGGGGCGAAAACGGCTTGGCGATATAATCGTCGGCGCCCATCTCAAGTCCGATGATGCGGTCCACTTCCTCGCCGCGCGCCGTCAGCAGGATGACCGGGATCTGGGTGGTCTCGCGGATCGAGCGGCACAGGCTCAGCCCATCCTCGCCGGGCATCATGATGTCCAGCACCACCAGGTCGATGGCGGCGCCCTTCATCACCTTGCGGGCGCTGTCGGCATCCTGGGCCGTGGTGGCGCGATAGCTGTGTTCGCGCAGATAGCGCGCCAGCGGTTCGCGGATATCGCGCGCATCCTCCACCAGCAGGATATGCGGCTTGGCTTCTTCTTTGATCATGAGGCGCAATATTTACGTCACGCCGGTCCCCCACGCAAACAGGGATTTGTCGCAAACCCTGTCCAATGAAGCAGTTTCGTTCCTTTGCACCAAAATAGAAACGGCTAGATCATCACAAGGACGAAGAGCAGCAGGATGACCACCACGCCCGCCAGTCCGGCGATCCAGACAGCGGGCGCGCGATTGGGCGCTGGATCGGCCTTGGGCAGTTGCCGGCGCGTGGACGGACGGAACATGGCGGTTTCCTGAGCGGGGCGGACATATTGGCTCAGTGTAACTGCAAGTTCACCCGGAAAATTCGTCCGTACTTCCTCTTTCGGTGGGGGGGTAATAAGGCAGGATTGTTGCGAAACCTGCGGGAAAATGCAGGGGGGGCATGGAGGATGCGGCGAGCCAGACCGTAACGGGTCAGGTCAAGTGGTTTGACGCCCATAAAGGCTATGGATTCATCACGCGGTCCGGCTCGGACAGCGAGGGTGACATCCTGCTGCACCAGACCTGTGTCCGCCGGTCGGGCTTCAAGCAGGCTTTGGAGGGCGCGTCGGTGGTGTGCGAGGCGGTGAAAGGCCCGCGCGGCATGCAGGCCAGCCGGATTCTGTCGCTGGACAATTCCACCGCACAGGTCATGCCCACGCTCGGCGAGCGCGGTCCGCGCTATGTCGCCGAGCCGCGCGGTCCGGCCTGTGAAGGCACCGTGAAGTGGTTCAACCGCGCCAAGGGCTATGGCTTTGTCAGCCGCGGCCTCGGCACCGCCGATATTTTTGTCCATATGGAAACCTTGCGCCGCTGCAATGTCAGCAAGCTGCAGGAAGGCCAGAAGGTCGAGGTGCGGGTGGGTGATTGCCCGAAAGGCGAACTGGTCGCCGAAATCGCCGTCATGGACTTCTGATTTGCGAATTGATTTTACGCCGGCGGCTGCGATAGTCGCGGCCATGCGAACCCTGCTTTGCCTTTTCCTGCTGACACTGTGCGCCGTCCCGGCCATGGCGCAAAAATGCCCCGTCCCAAAAATACTGACCTTCCAGGTGGAAAAACAAATCCCCCGCGACACTCTGGGATTCACCCAGGGGCTGGAAATGGACGGCAGTACGCTGCTGGAAGGCACCGGCAATATGTTCGGCGACACCCGGATCAACCGCATCGATCCGGCCACCGGCAAGGTCACGCAGCTGATGAGTGCCGGCAAACGCTATTTCGGCGAAGGCATCACTGTCTTTGGCGACCGCATCTACCAGATGAGCTGGCGCGAAGGTCAGGTCTTTGTCTTCGATCGCCAACTGCGTCCGCTCGGGCAATTTCCGAATCCGCGCGATGGCTGGGGCCTTACCAATGATGGCACGCGGCTGATCGCCAGCGACGGTTCCAGCCGGCTGTTCTTCCTGTCGCCGCAGGATTTCAGCACCCTGGGATCGGTGCGCGTCACACGCAACGGCCGCTATGTCGATAATCTCAACGAGCTGGAATATGTCGGCGGCGCGGTATGGGCCAATCTGTTCGAGGACTGGGATGTGGTGCGGATCAATCCGGCAACCGGCTGCGTCGAGGCCAGCGCCGACCTGCGTCCACTGCGCTCCCGGGTGAGCACCGCCGAGCGGAAATACATCGATTCCGACGCCAATTTCGTCCCCAACGGCATCGCCCATGATGCGGCGACCGGGCAGTTCATCCTGACCGGGAAAAACTGGAAAACCCTGTTTTTCGGACGGTTTTCCGAGGTTAATTGACGCCTTTGCCCCTAGCGTGTAATTCCTGACGGGCTGATCGGAGCGTAGCTCAGCCTGGTAGAGCATTAGCTTTGGGAGCTAAGGGCCGTTGGTTCGAATCCAGCCGCTCCGACCAATTTTTTTCTTAGAGAGTTTCATGCGCGCGCGTATCTACAGGCCGGCCAAGAACGCCATGCAGTCGGGCCGGGCCCGCACCAAGCTTTGGCAGTTGGAGTATGAACCGGAAACGGCGCGCACCATTGATCCGCTGATGGGCTGGACCTCTTCGGGCGACATGCGCCAGCAGCTTTGCCTGGAGTTCGACACGGCGGAAGACGCGGTCGCCTATGCCACGGCCAACAACATTCCCTACCAGGTGTTCGAGCCGCATGTCTTGACGCCCAAGCCCAAGGCCTATTCGGACAATTTCAAGTTCGACCGCAAGGTGCCCTGGTCACATTGATACGCGTACCTCAAAACTCTCCATGGCGGGCGCTGAGCCGGCCAGCCAGGGCCCACCTGCTTTTGATGCCTCGCGCGGCACTGGATGGCCGGGGCAAGCCCGCCCATGGTGAGAATCAACAGGATTTCGGACTAAACTGCTTTGACGACTCCGTAGCTCAGATGGATAGAGCACCTGCCTTCTAAGCCGGTGGTCGCTGGTTCGAATCCAGCCGGAGTCGCCAGCTTTTCTATCGCTCCGTGATTTGGTCGATCCAGTCCAGATAGCCTTTGAAGCCCGCCAGGAATTCTGTGCCGACAATTTCCAGAACGCTGTAGGGATGGACTGCCTTGATCCTGGCGATAGCAGTTTTAAATAGCGCGGTGCGGGTCTTGATCAATAGCAACAGCTCGGCCTCGTTCTGGGTCTTGCCCTCCTAGACATATAAGCTGTCGATCGGCAGCAGATGGACGCAGCCGACCAGCTGTTCATTGAGCAGCAGATGGGCGATTTTGGCAGCCTCGTCGCGCGACGGCACCGTCGTCAGCAGCACGCCATAATCGGCAGGTGAACTCACTTGGCCGCCGTAAGCGCCGGCAGTGGTGTGCTCGTGCGGCGGGCAAAGGCCAGGATGTGCCGCACCGTTTCCTTGAGGCCGGTGGTGACGATATCGCTCTCGGTGGCTTCGATGGCGTCGAGATAGCGCGCATTGTCGCCCGCTAGGCCCCAGAAGATCGCGATCGCCGGAACGCCGGGCATGTGCTTGCGCAGGCGGCGCACCTGGTAGCGCGCATTCTTAAAGGTCCCCGGTTCCAGGTAGGAAACGCAGGTCAGGCGTACGCCCGCGCCGGAAAGCTCGCGGATATTGGTGGCCGAAGTTTCGTCTGATGACACGACGCGCGCGCCGACGCCGTATTTGCCCAGCATGTCCACCAGCAGCAGGGCGGCGGCTTCGTCCAGCGGGCCGCGCCCCGCCACGCACAGGACCGGCTCGACCGGCGCGCCGTGCCAGTGATGCGCGGGTTCTGTGACGGCGTCCTCGTCCTTGCGGTCGGATAGATTGACGATCAGGCCCTTGATGGCGTCGCGAATGCGTTCCTGGCGCATCGAATCCAGCGCGCCGCGATCCACATCGATCTGCGCCAGCATCAGCGCGCGCGCCGCCACTTCGTCATAATAGGCCGTCAGCGAATTTTTCTTGAGAAAAGCTTCGGCTTCGTCGGCGGCTTCGTCGGGATCGTTGGCCAGCATCCGCAGATAAAGGCTTTCCTCAAAGCGCAAGGCGGGGCGGTCGCCCAGCATCACGTCGAGGAATTTTAGGCTCTCGACATGGCGGCTGAACACCACAAAGCACATGGTTAGCGGCGTGGAGAGCAGAAGGCCCATCGGCCCCCATTGCCAGGTCCAGAATACCGCCGCGACCACCACAGCCACGGCCGACAGGCCCATGCTGCGGCCATACAGGAAAGGTTCAATAGCCTGGCCGGTTACCGCGTCGATCACGAAATAAAGCAGCATGGCCTGGACCAGCATGCTCCAGCCGGGGTCCACCGCTAGCGCCAAAGCGAGGGGAAACAGGGAGGCCAGCGGCACGCCGACATAGGGCACGAAGCGCATCAGGCCAGTCATCATCCCCCACAGGCCGGCATTGGGGATGCCGATCAGCCACAGGCCGACGCCGACAATCAGGCCGAAGCAGATATTGACGCCGGTCTGCAAAAACAGATAGCGCGACAGGCGCGATGCGGCTTCGTCCAGCGCGATGGTGGTGCGCTGCATGTCGCGCGATCCCGCCAGCCGCACGATGCGGTCACGCAAATCGTCTTTCTGCAGCAGGATGAAACCGACGAACACGAGCACCAGAACGATCAGGCCCAGCGGTTCGAGAAGCGGGCCGAGCACGGTCTGCGCCATCGACCAGGGCGCGACCGAGGTGCGGCGGATGATAACGGGGATCGGCTTGACCGTATCGGTCGCCGTCGCCCCGGTCGCCTCTTCGGCCTTGTTGCCGCCAGTGATCTGTTCGGCAAGGGTTTCCACGGTGCGGTTCAGGCGCATTATGGTGCCGTTGTTCACAGCTCCGCCCACCACCGACTGGATTTTGTGGGCAAGATTGGTCTGATAGCGCGGCAGTTCAGACGCCAGCCTGGCCAGCTGCGAACCCATGAAGCCGCCCACGGAGGTCAGAACGACCACCGCCAGCAACACGCTTATCAGCACAGGCGCGACATGGCCCAGATGCCAACGCCTCAGCAGGCTGACCAGCGGCGCCAGGGCGAAGGCCATCAGCACCGCCAGCGCTAGCGGCATCAGGACGGGGCGGCCGAAATAGATGCCCGCAACCACCACAGCGGTGATCACCGCCGTCATGAATTTGGGCGTGAGCGAGACGGTGGACGCGGCGGCGCTGTGCGGGGACCGCTTTAACTCTGACATGGCCCGACTATAACCTGCGGAACCCCTTTAGGCTTCGGCTAGTTTCCGGAAAAAACAGCTTGGTGCCCCGGTGTGGCAGGCCGGCCCCATCTGGTCGACCTTCAGCAAGAGGACGTCCCCATCGCAATCGACATAGGCCTCGACAAGATGCTGGGAGTGACCGCTGGTTTCACCCTTGGCCCACACCGACTGGCGCGAACGGGACCAGTAGGTGACCCGCCCGGTCGTCAGGGTCATTTCCAGCGTTTCGCGGGTCATCCAAGCGAACATCAGCACCTGGCCGGTGTCTTTGCTCTGGGCAATCACCGGCACCAGGCCGCTGGCGTCAAACTTGACGGTGGAGACGAAGGCGGCGTGGGTCAGGTGATCGGTCACGTGTGCTCTCTCAGGCGGGCGAGGCCCTTTTCCAGGTCGGTGATCAGGTCGCCCGCATCTTCCAGGCCGGCATGAATGCGCAGCACCGGCCCTTCTTCCGCGAAGGTCCCGGTGCTGCGCCTGATATGCGCCGGGACGATCAGACTTTCAAACCCGCCCCAGGAATAGCCGATCCCGAAATGCCGCAACCCGTCCACGAAGGCGGCGATAGCGGCCTCGGGCGCGGGCTTCAGCACCAGCCCGAACAAGCCGCAGGCGCCGGAAAAATCGCGTTTCCACAGGGTGTGTCCGGGGTCGCTTTCCAGCGCCGGGTGCAGCACCCGCGCCACTTCCGGCCGGGCGGCCAGCCAGCGGGCCAGGGTGAGGCCGGTTTCCTGGTGGCGGGCCAGACGCACGGACAGAGTGCGCAGCCCGCGCAATCCCAGGAAACAGTCGTCCCCGCTGGCATAAAGGCCGAGATTGCCGTGGGTCTCCTGCAGTCGGGCGGCATGGCTGTCATTGGCCGCGACATAACCCAGCATCACATCGGCATGTCCGCCGACATATTTGGTGGCCGCCTGGATAGACAGGTCCACACCATGTTTCAGCGGCTGGAAGAACACCGGCGTCGCCCAGGTATTGTCCATCAGGACTGAGACACCTTTTGCGTGGGCGGCCTTCACGATCGCGGGAATGTCCTGCACCTCGAAGGTGAGGGAGCCGGGACTTTCGCAGAACACCGCCTTGGTGTTTGGCCGGAGCAGCGGCGCGATGGCTTCGGTCGGCGCATAATAGGTCGTTTCGACGCCGAAACGCTGGAGCGTGCGCTCGCAGAATGTCTTGGTCGGCTCATAGGCGCTGTCCACCATCAGCAGATGGTCGCCAGCGCCGCACGCCGACAGGATAGCTAGGGCATTGGCGTTAAGGCCCGATGGCACCGTGACGGTGCGCGCGGCGCCTTCCAGCACGCTGATTGCCTCTTCGAAGCTGCGTGTGGTCGGCGTGCCGCGGCGGCCATAGCTGTAAGGCTGTTTATTGGCCTTCAGCGCCGCCAGGTCGGGATACAGGATGGTGGAGGCGCGATAGATCGGGGTGTTCACCGCGCCGAAATGCGTGTCGCTCATCCGCCCGATGGAGACGGCTAGGGTTTCGGGTTTGCCTTTTTTGTCCATGTTCCTAAGCCGCCCGCCGCTTCCATACAAAACTCAGTAGGAAGAAAAACACGCCGCAGCCAACGCCGACCCAGCCGATCACGTTGAACACGACCAGCGAGGTTTCCAGCGCTGCGCGCGGATCGACCGCCTGTCCGCCCAATGTTTCCGTGCCCGCATGTTCGGCGATAAAGGCGCCGATATACTGCGCCCAGCTGCTCGACAGGAACCAGACCGCCATCATGGTGGAAACAAGCGCGGGCACCGACAGTTTGGTGATCTCCGCCATCCCGACCGGCGACAGGCACAATTCGCCGGTGGTGTGCAGCAAGTATGCGAGAGCCAGGAAGATCAGCGGCAGGCGGTAATCAGTGTCTGCAAACCCCGCCGCATAGACCAGGATCAGAAAACCCGCGCCGACCTGCACCAGACCCAGCCCGAATTTAACGATCGGATCGAAGTCCATGTTCTTTCTTCCCAGCCAGGCCCATAGCATCGCGAAAAGCGGCGCGAACAGCAGGATGAATCCGGCATTGAAGGACTGGGTCTGCGCTGCGGTGAAACCATCGGGCAACTGCGTGTTGCGGTCGGCAAAAAGATTGAGCGAAGTGCCGGCCTGCTCGAACAGGGTAAAGAACACCACGGCGCCAGAGATCAGGATCAGTGCCAGGAGCATGTCCATGCGGGCGCGGCCCTGACAGCGCATGGCGATGTACCAGCCGACATAGCCGAGCACGATCACCGAGCCGGCGGCGAGTAGCAGCCCAACTGCCTGGTTCCGCTGCACAAGCAGCCACACCAGGCCCACGCCCAGCAGCCCGCAGATGTAAATAATATGCTCGCGGCTCAGAGGCCCCAGGATGGGTTGCGCCAGCAGGGTAGGCGAGGGCGGCTCGCCATGTCCTTCCAGGTGCGCTTTGCCGCGCAGGAAGACGATCAGTCCGGCCGCCATGCCGACGCCCGCAAGGCCGAAGCCCGCCCACCAGCCGACCGCCTCGCCCAACAGTCCGCACAGGATGGCGGCCCAGAAGGCGCCCAGATTGATGCCGTAATAATAAAACGTAAAGCCGGGATCGCGGCGCGGATCGCTGGCTTTATAAAGTTGCCCCACAATGGTGGAGATGTTCGGTTTCAGAAACGCCACGCCCATGATAATAAGCGACAAAGCCAGATAGAACACCGACAAGAAAAACGGATCGCGTTCCTCCACCGTCGAATAGCTGCCTGTGGTCAGTGTCTCCGGCAGCGCCGCGCCGGTGGGAAGGCCGGCAATGGAAATGCCGCCATTCCCGGCCGATGAATAGCGATAGGCATTGCCGCCGACCATCACGCGCGGTTTCTCGCCCGACAAAACTTCGTAACGCGCGCCGTCGTGAACCAGGAATTGCTTTGCCGGGCTGCCCTCAACCGCCATCAGGCAATGACCGGCTACCAGCAGCACCGCACCGTAGGCTATGGCCTTGCGGGTGCCGAGGTAACAGTCAGCCAGCGCGCCGCCGATCAGCGGCAGCAGATAGACCAGTGAGGTATAGGCGCTGTACTGGGCATTGGCGGTGGCATCGTCGAACAGGAAATGGCGGGTCAGGTAGAAAATCAGCAGGCCGCGCATGCCGTAATAGGAAAAGCGTTCCCACATTTCGGCGAAGAACAGGATTTTCAGACCGCGAGGATGCTTTCGCATCTGCAGGTAGACCGGGATGCCGGTTGCCACCGTGATGATGATGCCGATCAGAACGACAATATTCATGACATTCCTTCAGACTCTAAGGCAGCTCGACAAAGCGTTCTTCGCGGGCGGAAGCGGTGAAACCCAGCCGCTGGTATAGCGGCAGAGCGCGGGGATGATCCAGCGTGCAGGTGTTGATGGTCAGGCGCCGGATCGGCTGTAGCCACGCATTGGCGCAGGTATGATAGAAAAAGAAGAATCCCATGCGTCGGCCGATCGCTTCGGGCATCAGGCCGAAATAGGAGATGTTGGCCTCGCCCTCCTTGCGCAGGTCCAGTTCGGCCATGCCGGCGGGATTTCCCTCCGCATACAGAACATAGAGTAGGTTGCGCGGGTCCTGGATCACCTCGGCCAATTTGTCCGGTGCCAGCTTCTTGCGGTCGACCCAGTAATAGTCCGCGCCGATCGTGTCATAGAGATAGCGGTAGTAATGGACCGGCGGCTTTTCGCAGCGGAGCAGGGCGACCTTGCCGCGCGGTTGCGGTGGGGGCAGGGCGGTGGGCCTGGCGGTCATCTCCAGGAACGTCACCGTCATGGGAATGCGCCGCACAGTCTTGTCCATGTCAGTCCCTGACCACGGGTGCTTCGGGGCGTCCGCCCCATTCGGTCCAGGAGCCGTCATAAAGCGCCACATTTTTCGCGCCGATGTCCTGCAGCGCCAGCAGCAGGATGGCCGCAGTGACACCGCTGCCGCAGCTGGTGACGATGGGCTTTTGGGTATCAACGTCTGCCGCTGCGAAAATCTCGCTGAGCTGCTCTGGCGGCTTGAAGGTACCCTCTCTGGTGAGCAGGCTGCGGAAATGCACATTGGCGGCGCCGGGCATATGGCCGCCGCGCACACCGGCGCGGGGTTCGGCCTCGCTGCCGGTGAAACGGCTGGGGCTGCGTGCATCGACCAATTGGGCGCTTTTGTTTTTGACGATTCCCATAACTGCATCGAAGTCGCGCTTCAAAGCGGGCTCGGTATTGGCGGTGAAGAATTTCGCCTTGGGATTGGCAGGGCCGGTGTCGATCGCGCGGCCTTCGCGCTTCCACTGCGGCAGGCCGCCATCCAGCACCATCACTTTGGCATGGCCCATCGCCTTGAGCATCCACCAGGCGCGCGGCGCCGAGAAGATGCCGGAGCCGTCATAGACCACCACCGTTTCGCCATCGCCGATGCCGAGCTCTCCAACCGCTTTGGAAAATTCGCTTTGGCCCGGCATCATGTGCGGCAGGTCGGTGTCGTGATCAGCGATGCGGTCAATGTCGAAGAACACCGCGCCGGGAATATGGGCGACTTCGAATTCGGTCGCCGGATTGCGTTTCTCGCTGGGCATGTACCAGGAGGCGTCGACCACCCGCACATCCTTCAGATGCGCGGCCAGCCACTCGGTGGAGACAAGATTTCTCATTGATATGGAACCACGATTGCGGTGCGTTGTTCCGCCAGCCAGGGCGGAACGGGCAGGCCTTTTTCGCGCAGGAAAGTGGGATTGAACAGTTTGCTATGATAGCGATTGCCATAATCACACAGGATGGTGACGATGGTGTGGCCCGGACCCATGTCCTTTGCCATGCGGATGGCGCCGGCGACATTGATGCCGGTGGAGCCACCCATGCACAGCCCTTCATGTCGCAGCAAGTCGAAGATCAGCGGCAGCGCCTCTTCGTCTGGAACCTGATAGGCGTCATCGATCGGCGCGCCTTCGAGATTTCCGGTGACGCGGCCCTGGCCGATGCCTTCGGTGATCGAGGTGCCGTGGCTTTCCAGCTTGCCGAATCTGATCCAGCTATAGATCGCCGCGCCCAGCGGGTCGGCGGCGGCAATCCGCACATACTTGTTTTTTTCCTTCAGAGCGATGGCCACGCCGCTCAGGGTGCCGCCGGTGCCAACGGCGCAGGTGAAGCCATCTACCCTGCCGTCCGTCTGGGCCCAGATTTCCGGACCGGTGCCTTCGATATGGGCCTGACGGTTTGCGACATTGTCGAACTGGTTGGCCCAGATCGCGCCATTATTTTCCGTTTTCG
Organism: Rhizobium sp. Q54; assembly: GCA_945860165.1. Lineage (GTDB taxonomy): Bacteria > Pseudomonadota > Alphaproteobacteria > Micropepsales > Micropepsaceae > Rhizomicrobium. The sequence continues at coordinate 128,212 of CAMAPL010000001.1, read as the reverse complement.
CCAGCTGCTCGGCCAGCCGTCCCGACAGCTTCACGTAGTTGTTGGGGTCCTTGTACGGTACCGCAGGCACTTCGATCAGCTCCGCGCCCAGCAGGCGCAGTGCATCCTTCTTTTCCTGGCTCTGGGTATCGGGGATCACGATCACGGTGCGAAAGCCCATCGCGTTGGCCACGGTCGCCAAACCGATGCCGGTATTGCCGGTGGTGCCTTCCACGATGGTGCCGCCAGGGTGCAACCAGCCGCGCCGGATCGCGTCCTTGATAATGAAAAGCGCGGCGCGGTCCTTGACCGACTGGCCGGGATTGAGAAATTCCGCCTTGCCCAGGATTTCACAGCCCGTCGCGTCGGAAGCCTGTTTGAGACGGATCAGCGGCGTGCCGCCGATTGCGGCGATGACATCATGCTTTATTTGCATAACGCGAACCTAGTAGGCTGCGCCTAGCGCTTCAAGGCGCGAAAAATGCCCAAAGCGCGGTCTCGTCCGGCGGCCAAGTCCACGATGGGTTCAGGGTAATTTTCGGGCGACACCGGGGCTGCCCACGGCTTGTGGATATATTTGTCGGGACAGTTTTCCAGCTCTGGCACGAAGCGGCGGACATAGACGCCCTGAGGATCGAATTTCTCACCCTGCAGCACCGGGTTGAAGATGCGAAAGAAAGGTGCGGCGTCGGCGCCGCAGCCCGCCACCCATTGCCAGTTGGCGCTGTTGCTGGCCAGGTCGGCGTCCACCAGCGTGTCCCAGAACCATTCCTCGCCCTGCCGCCAGTGGATACCCAGATGCTTGATCAGCAGGCTGGCGACGATCATGCGCACGCGATTGTGCATCCAGCCCGTCTGCCAGAGCTGACGCATCCCAGCATCGACGATGGGGATGCCGGTGCGGCCCTTCGTCCAGGCCTGGAAGTCTTTCTCATTTTTGCGCCAGGGGAATTTGGCGAAGCGTCGGTCCAGCGGCTGGGACGGCAGATCGGGATTGTGAAACAGCAACTGGGCGCAGAATTCCCGCCAGCCCAATTCTTTCAGGAAGGTCTCGCTGCCTTCGCTGTGATGCCGTGCGCGAACCGCATGCCACGCCTGCCGCGGCGAGATTTCGCCCCAGTGCAAATGGGCGGAAAGCCTTGACGTGCCATCACGGTCCGGCAGGTCGCGCGAGCGTCCATAGTCATCCACCTGATCGAGGAAATCGTAGAGCGCGTCCTGCGCCGGTTTTTCACCGGGCGTCCAGTCGAAACCATGCGCCCAGTTGGGTTTGACCGGCAGTAGCTTCCAGTCCGCCAGGCTGTCGCTGGGGGCGATAGCGAAATGCGGCGCGCGGGGCACGGGCTTCGGTTTTTCCACCGGTCGTTTCAGCATCGCGTTCCAGAAAGGGGTGAAGACGCGAAAGGGCGTACCGGCGCCGGTCTTGATCTCCCAGGGCTCATGCAGTAGCGCGCCATTGAAACTTTGCGCGGCGGCGCCCAGTGCGGTCTTCAAACCTGTGTCGCGGGCGACAGCAAAGGGTTCGTAGCAGCGATTCCACACAAGCTGGTCCGCGCCTGTCTCCCGCATCAACGCCTTGATGGTTTGCGCCGCGCCGCCCTTACGCAGCACCAGATGTCCCTTCAGGGATTTGTTCAGGGCGGTGAGGGAATGGTGCAGCCACCAGCGCGAAGCGCCGCCCCATTTCCACTCGCCCGCGGCCCCGTCATCCAGAACGAACAGGCAGATCACAGGTCGGCCAGACTTGGCCGCGTGAGTAAAGGCGGGATTGTCGGCCAGCCGCAGATCCTGACGAAACCAGACAATGATGGGATTCATGCCGGTTTTACGGGAAATTCCGCGATTCGGATCACTGTTCTGATCACGGGCCTTTCGCGCATTCCGCATGCCGGAAGCAGGTGGTGAGATGATCATTGACCATGCCGGTGGCCTGGGCGAAAGCGTAGACGATCACCGGGCCGCAGAAATTGAAGCCGTGTTTTTTCAGGTCCTTCGACAGCCCCTCGCTCATCTCGGTCTGGGCCGGCACCTGCTCGCGGCTCTTGAAGCGGTTTATCTTGGGCTTGCCGCCGACATGCTTCCAGATCAGATCGTGAAATCCGTACGGCTCTTTTTCTTCAATCTCCAGCCATAGCTTGGCGCCCCTGATCGTCGCCTCGATCTTGGCGCGGCTTCGGATGATGCCGTCATTCTTGAGCAGCCGGTCGACATCGCGTACGGTGTAGCGGGCGATCTTATGCGGATCGAAATTGTGGAAGGCTTTGCGGAAATTCTCTCGCTTGCGCAGGATGGTAATCCAGGAAAGCCCGGCCTGAAAACCATCCAGCACGAGTTTTTCATACAAGGTGCGGGCGTCATGCTCCGGCACGCCCCATTCGCTGTCGTGATAGGCGACATAAAGCGGGTCTTTACCCGGCCACGAGCATCGCGTCTTTGCTAGAGCAACCATGCCGGTCTCGTCAGGGCAACGGGAATGGATGCAGCCGTTATCTCGCCCTGCGTCTCGGCCAGCCGGTCCAGCCGCACCAATACAAAAGCGATAGAACCATAGGCAGAAAGAATTTCACCGATCTCGCTGCCGCCGCGTGTCACGGGGCCACTGGCGGGCAGATCCGCCTGCGCCGTGATCGTGACGATGCGCTTGCGGGCGGTGGCGCGGTGCTTCATGCGGGATGTCAGTTCCTGGCCGACATAACAGCCCTTGGTGAAGGACACGCCGTGGAGTTCTTCCAGCCCGGCATCCAGGGCGAAGATTTTCTCAGACCCGAAATCGCCGGCTTCCGGCACGCCCAGCGCTAGCCGCATCGCGTGATAGGCACTCGGCCCCGGCAGGTTGGCCGGCATTTCGGCGATTGCGCCGATGCTGCGCATCCCTAACGCCTCTAGGCGCGGGTCGGGATAGGTTACGGCGCGGTCCGCATAGGTGACCGGGCGATTTTCGGGGTGGTCCTGCAGGTTGCTGCAAACCGCCAGCTGGTCGCGTGCCTCGATATCCACCTTGGCGCGCAGCTTGTACATTTTCAGTTTTTTCAGCAGCGCATCGCGCGAAGCCCGGGCGCAATCCAGTAGCAAGGCGCCATCGCCTTCGGTGACAAAGAAATCGATCAGGATCTTGCCTTGGGGCGAGAGCAGTGCGGTATACAGGCCCGTGCCCGGGGCCAGCCCCTCGACGACATCATTTGTGACCAGTCCCTGCAGAAAATCGCGTGCCTCGGAGCCGGAAATTGCGATAATGGCGCGGTCGTCGAGAAGAGCAGGTTTCATCCATCCCAGTTAACCCCCTCCGTCAAGATTGCCAAGGGCGGGATGAGTAGGCTAATTCCGAGCCCATGAGCATGAAAAATCAGGAAATTTTCGATCTTCTGATCCGGGACGGCATCGTCGCCACCCCCAACGGCATCGCCGAGGCTGATGTGGGCGTGATAGCCGGGCGAATCGTCGCCATCGGGTCTCTGGCAGGCGCCAAGGCCGCCGAAGTCTTCGAGGCCAAGGGCCTGCACGTTCTGCCCGGCGTGATGGACACTCAGGTGCATTTCCGTGAGCCCGGCAATGTACACAAGGAAGACCTGGCCAGCGGCAGCCTGGCCGCCATCTTGGGCGGCGTCACCAGCGTCTTTGAAATGCCCAACACCGTACCGCCGACCACCACGGCCGAAGCGATCCAGGACAAGCTGGCCCGCGCCAGGGGGCGGATGCATTGCGACCACGCCTTTTATGCCGGCGCGGCGCCGCAGAATATCGCCGAGCTGGCGAACTTGGAAAAAATGCCCGGCGTTTGTGGCATCAAGGCTTTTCTGGGTTCCTCCACCGGCACACTGCTGCTGAACAAAGAAGAAGACATTCTGGCGGCGCTCAAGTCTGGCAAGCGCCGCGTCGCGGTCCATTCCGAAGATGAAGACCGCATGATCGAACGCAAACATCTGGCCGAGTGCGGCAAGCCGCAAACCCATCCCATCTGGCGCGACGCGGAATCGGCGCGCATGTCCACCGAGCGGGTGATCAGGCTGGCCCGCGCAGCCGGACGCCGGCTGCATGTTCTGCACATCACCACCAGCGACGAGATCCCGCTGCTGGCGGCGGCCAAGGATATCGTCACCGCCGAGACCACGCCGCAGCATCTCACCTTGTCGGCGCCGGAATGCTACGAGCGGCTGGGCGCCTATGCCCAGATGAACCCGCCAATCCGCGATGAAAGCCATCGCCAGGCGTTGTGGGCGGCGGTGCGCGACGGGGTGATCGACGTGATCGGCTCCGACCATGCGCCGCATACGCGCGAGGAAAAAGACAAGACCTATCCCGATACGCCTTCGGGCATGCCGGGTGTGCAGACCCTGGCGACCGTCCTGCTCGATCATGTCAGCAAGGGCAATCTGACCCTGGAGCGTTTCATTGACCTGACGGCTTCTGGCCCGCAGCGCATCTTCGGCATCGCCGGCAAGGGCCGCATCGCGTGCGGCTATGACGCCGACTTCACCATCGTCGATATGGGCCTGACGCGCACCATCGAGAACAAGTGGATCGCCTCGACTTGCGGCTGGACGCCGTTCGACGGCATTAAGACCAAAGGCTGGCCGGTCGCCACCATCCTGCGCGGGCGTATCGTGATGCGGGACTTTGCCAGCGTCATGGCGGCGGGCGGCGAGCCGGTGCGGTTCGTGGAAACCCTTGAGCCGGCATGACGATATTTTATCTGGTACTCTCCGGCGTGGTGATGGGCTTGATCGCGGCGGTGCCGATCGGCCCGGTAAACCTGATCTGCATCCGCCGCACCTTGGCCTTCGGAACGCTCAACGGCTTCGTCTCGGGGATGGGCGCGGCGCTGGGCGACGGCGTGTTCGCCGCCGTCACCGGCTTCAGCCTGACCTGGATAGCCCAGTTGATCCAGGGCTACTCCACCATCATCGAGCTGATTAGCGGCGCCATGATGGTGTGGCTCGGCTGGCGAACCTTCATCGCCCCGCCGGTGCCCCATTGCCCGGAAACCGGGATGGACAGGAGCGGCTCCAATCTGGGCCGGGCCATGCTCTCGACTTTTGCCCTGACCATCACCAACCCGGCCACCCTGATGTTCTTTGGCGGCATGTTTGCAGGCCTGGGAGGCCTGGCGGGCGGAGCAGGCAGCTTTGCGGACGCCAGCCTGGTCGTTGCCGGGGTGGTGGGGGGCTCAGCCCTGTGGTGGCTGGTCCTGACCACCCTGATCGGCCTGTTCCACACCCGGATCGACGAAAAGGCTATGTGGGCCATCAACCGCGGCTCCGGGGTGCTGGTGGCCATTTTCGGGCTTGTGGTGCTGATCCACCTGGTCACCAAGTTCACCTGACCTGCCCCGCCCGGAATTAAGCAACGCGGAAAAATTTCGCGCTGAAGCTGGAGTTCCATGGTTTCAAGCGCTATGGCCCGGACCAGGGCTCCGCTAGGATCAGCACATGCGGGGGCGCCGGGTGGTTTTTCGGAGACGGATATGAAGCGGTTCTGGACTGTTTTTGCGGTTTTGCTGTTGGCTGGCTGGACCGCGCCCGCCTTTGCGGTGGACGATGCGCTGAGCATCGATGCCAACCTGAAATATCTTGAGGAGAACAAGGCGAAGAAGGGCGTGATCACGCGCCCCAGCGGCCTGCAGTTTCGTATCATCCAGAACGGTTATGGCAAGCGCCCCGCCGCGACGGATTCGGTGACCGTCTATTACACCGGCACACTGATTAACAAAGTGATCTTCGACGGCACCTCGCCGGGCTTGCCCGCGACCATGCGGCTGAGCAGCGTTATCCCCGGCTGGATCGAGGCGCTGCAATTGATGCGCGAAGGTGACCGCTGGCTTCTGACCATTCCGCCCAATCTGGGTTACGGGGTGCGCGGCTCGGGCGAAGGCACGATTCCGCCCAACCAGGTTCTGATGTTCGACATCCGTCTGGTGAAGGTCACGCCTCTGCCCCGGCGCGGCGAGAAGGGCTACATCCCGGACCCCAGCGAACGCCAAGAACAGTAGAAAGTGCTGCGCGCGTTTTTCACCCGTCTTTGGACCGCGCGGCATCTTGGCGGTGGCAAGCTGCGCATCGCCATCGCGCTGGTGATGGTGGTGGCGGCCAGCGCACTGTTCTGGACCAGCCGCGACTTTACGGTGTTGGCGCCGGAATGGGACGGGCAGGTACGCGGCATCGCCTACAGCCCCAGCGGCATGTTCAGCCAGCGGCAAGCCCGGAACATTACCGAAGAGCGGATCGACCGCGATCTGTCCCAGCTCTCGAAGCTCACCGGGCGCATCCGCACCTATACAGTGGACGGCGGCATGGCCAAGGTGCCGGAAATCGCGCGCCGCTACGGCATGATCGTGTCGCTTGGGATCTGGATCAGTCCAGACCTGGGAAAAAACGAAAAAGAGATCGAGCGCGGCATACGCACGGTACTGGCCAACCGCCGCACCATCGACCGGGTGATTGTCGGCAACGAAACCCAGTTGATGGGTTATGTCTCACCCGACCAGCTCAACACCTATATCCAGCGCGTGCGCGATGCCTTGCCCGCCCGCATCAAGATCACCACGGCCGAACCCTGGTCGACATGGATGCTGACGCCGGAGATCGGCCAGTATGTGGATTTGATCTTCGTGCATCTTCTGCCGTACTGGGAGAATGTCGATATTCGCGGTTCGCTGAAATCCAGCGAAGGCTTCTACAACCACATCCAGGGCGAGTTTCCCGACAAGCAGATCGTGGTGGGCGAGGCGGGCTGGCCGTCGGAGGGGCGCACCCGTGGCCGCGCCGAGGCCACCGCCGCCAATGAAGGTTATTTTCTGCGCGGCTTTGTCCAGTTCGCTCAGGAGAAGGGCTGGGACTATTATCTGTTTGAAGCCTATGACCAGCCTTGGAAGAATCAGGGCGAGGGCGCGGTGGGCGCCTATTGGGGCCTTCATGACGCCAGCGGCAACCCCAAGATTGCCTTCACCGGCCTGATCCGCACCTTCCCGGAATGGCGCGGTTATGCCCTGATGGCGTCGATCATCAGCCTGCTGCTGGGATTGCTTGTGCTTGGCCGGATGCCGCGCGTGCGCCAGACCGGCTATGTGATGATGGGCGGCATGGTCGTGCTGGTCTCCACCGGTCTTCTGGCGTTGGTGGACGCTGCGGCGCTGGAATATGTCGATCCCACCGACATCGCCGCCCTGATCGCCATGTCACCGCTGGTGCTGCTGGCCTGCGCCGTGATCCTCACCGAAAGCATCGAGCTGGCGGCCACCCTGTGGCGGGTGGACCGGCGGGCGATGAAGCTGGGCATTCCCGAGACATCGCCGCGCGTCTCCATCCATCTGCCGACCTACAACGAGCCGCCGCAAATGGTGATCGAAAGCCTGAACGCGCTGGCCCGGCTGGATTACGACAATTACGAAGTCATCATTCTGGACAACAACACCCCCGATCCGGAAACCTGGCGGCCGGTGGAGGCGCATTGCCGGACCCTCAATGCCGAAACCGGTGGCAATTTCCGCTTCTTTCATTTCGAACAGCTCAAGGGCTTCAAGGGCGGCGCCCTCAACCGGGCTTTGGCGCTGACCGATTCCAAGGCGGTCTATGTTGCGGTGATCGACAGCGATTACCAGGTGCAGCCTTTCTGGCTGCGGCGCGTCATCCCTTATTTTGCCTCGCCCGCCATCGCGCTGGTGCAGGGGCCGCAGGATTACCGCGATGCGCCGCAGAACCCGTTCAAGGCGATGGCCTATGAGGAATATCGTGGCTTCTTCCATATCGGCATGGTGGAGCGCAACGAGCACAATGCCATCATCCAGCACGGCACCATGACCATCGTGCGCAAGGATGCGCTGGAGGAAGTGGATGGCTGGAGCGAATGGTGCATCACCGAGGATACCGAGCTGGGCCTGAAACTGTTCGAGGCCGGCTATGAAGCCGCTTACGTTTCCCAGAGCATGGGGTCCGGCCTGATGCCAGACACGCTGGAAGCCTTCATGTCGCAGCGTTATCGCTGGGTCTATGGCGCCATGCAGATTATGAAGCGTCACGCGCGCGAGTTTTTTGTCGGCGGCTCGGCGCTGTCGCGGACACAGCGCTACCACTTCCTGTCCGGCTGGCTGCCATGGATTTCCGACGGCCTGGGTATGCTGGTGACCCTGATGGCGCTGGCCTGGACGCTGCTGATGTGGATTGCGCCTGGCTATATCGATGTGCCGATGCCGGCTTTGTCGGCAGCGGCGATGGCGCTGTTCGCCACCAAGCTGATCAAGACGCTGCTGCTCTATCCGCCCAAGGTGGGCTCGGGCTTCAAGGGCGCGGTGGTGGCCTCGGTGGCGGGCCTGGCGCTGACCCACTCGGTCGGCAAGGCGGTTTGGATGGGCCTGCTGACCAGCGGCAAGCCATTCCTGCGCACGCCCAAATGCGCCGACCCCGCCAGTTTCACCCAGGTGCTGCGGGTGGTATGGCAGGAAGCGGTGCTGCTGACCCTGCTGGTGATGGCGATGTTTTCCATGGCGTTCGACCGCGGCTTCCAGGATCCGGCCGTGACCATGTGGATGGTGATGCTGGGGGTGCAGAGCATTCCCTATGCCGCCACCATGATCACCGCCAAGATCAGCGCCCAGGCCAACCGCAAGGCGGACATCGCGCCCGCTGATACGCCGACCCTGTCCAAGGCGGCCTAGGGGCGCAATGGTATCGCTGCTATTCCGCACTATATTACGCATTGGCCTTTGAGGTTTGCGCCGTGCTGACGTTCCTGCTGTTCCTGTTCGTGATGTATTGGGTGCCCACCATCATCGCCGTCCTGCGCCATACGCCGTCGGCGCTGGGCGTGGCGGCGGTCAATTTCTTCCTGGGCTGGACCATGATCGGCTGGATCGTGGCGCTGTTGATTGCGCTGGCGGCGCCGCCTGCACGGGAGCGGGTCACCGTCTATGTCGATGGCCGCAAGACCGAAGGGGAAATCCTGCGCTAGAGCCGCGGCAACGGCGGTATCTGCCTGATAGGGTATTTTGACAGAAAATACCGAAGCAACGACTGCTCACGCGTTTGCATACTATCGCTTGGGAATTTAGTGCTTTGCCTGCGTCATCCTGTCGACCCACGCGATGCCAATCGCCGACACAATGAAGGACATATGAATAGCCGTTTGCCAAAGGATCGCGGCCTCGGTGATGCGTGCGTTGGGCTGTCCCAGAGCGCCCGCTTCTATGAAGGTGCGCAGGAGGTGGATCGAGGATATGCCGATGATGGCCATCGCCAGCTTCACCTTGAGCACACCCGCGTTGACGTGACTCAGCCATTCCGGCTGGTCCGGATGACCCTTCAACCCCAAGCGCGAAACAAAGGTTTCATATCCGCCGACAATGACCATCACCAGCAGGTTTGAGATCATCACCACATCGATCAGGCCAAGCACCACCAGCATGATCTGCTGCTCGGAAAACTCCCAAGCATGCATAACTAGGTGCAAAAGTTCCTTGAGAAACAGGAATACGTATACACATTGCGCAACGATGAGGCCGACATAGAGCGGTAACTGCAGCCAACGTGAGCTAAAGATCAGCAGCGGGAGCGGCTTGAGCTTGATGGGAACGGCGTTTAACGGATCGGGGGTGTTCATGCCGCCTTCCATACCCGCCAGCAGCACGGCGAGCAACTATTTTGGCCTGGCAAATGTTACATTTGATAAATCCAGCCATGGATCTGTTTGGTCAATGGCCGGTGACCGTGTTCTCCTAGGCCCCCCCCCCCGGGGGGGGGGCAATAGCGAGATCCCTTCACATTCCTATATGCGCGAGATTTCGGTCAGCGCTGCTGGCGCCAGGGAACGTGACGATCGGGCGGCCGGATTCCCATAATGCGACGTCTGGCGGATCAGAGGCGCAGTACCGGGGGCACGGTCTTGCCGGGGTTTAGGATGTTTTTCGAATCGAAGGCGTTCTTCAGCGCGCGCATCGCATCCAGTTCCTCGTGGGACTTGTAGCGGGGCAGAGTGGCGACCTTCATTGCCCCGATGCCGTGCTCGGCGCTGATCGAGCCGCCGAATTCTTTAACAATGTCATGCACCGCCTGCTGAACTTCGTCCCACAGGGTGAGGAATGCGGGATCGTCGCCGGCGCCAGGTGCATTGAAATTGAAATGCAGGTTGCCGTCGCCCAGATGGCCGAAACTGACGGCGCGGGCGCCGGGGACCAGTGCCTGAACGACAGGCGTAGCTCTGGCGAGGAAATCGGGAATGGTGCTCACGGGCACAGCGATGTCATGCTTGATCGAGGCGCCTTCGCGTTTCTGGCTTTCGGAGATGCTTTCGCGCAATTTCCACAGTGCCGCCGCCTGGGCCTGGCTGCCCGCCACCACCGCATCGCTGGCGACGCCATCGGTGATCGTGGCGGCGAGACCGGCTTCAAAACTGGCCGCCAGATTGGCTTCTTGCCCGCCAGTTGCTTCCATCAACACATACCAGGGGGACGGCGCGGTCAGCGGATCGCGTGTGCCTTCGATGTGGCGGGTGACGAAGTCCAGTGCGATGCGCGGGATCAGTTCAAAGGCCGACAACATGCCGCCGGTGCGCGCTTGCATAAGCCCCAGCAGCGTGAGGGCGGCGGCGGGCGATGGGACTGCGGCGAAAGCCGTGACGGCGACATCGGGCTTGGGAAACAGCCTCAGGGTCGCTGCGGTGATGACGCCCAATGTGCCTTCCGAGCCGATGAACATTTGCTTGAGGTCATAGCCGCTATTGTCCTTGGCGAGGGAGCGCAGCATGTCCAGCACCGTGCCATTGGCCAGCACCGCCTGAATGCCCAGAACCAGGGCGCGGGTCATGCCGTAGCGAAGCACATGGGTGCCGCCGGCATTGGTGGCGATGTTCCCGCCGATGGTGCAGGTGCCTTCCGACGCCAGGTTGAGCGGAAACAGAAAATTCTTGTCGTCCGCCGCGCGCTGCACTTGGGCCAGCGTAACGCCGGCTTCCGCCGTCAAGGTCATGCCGCGCTCGTCCACCGCCCCGATCTTGTTCAGGCGCTTGGTGGAAAGCAGCACTTCGCCATGGATGGGAATTTGCCCGCCCACCAGCCCGGTATTGCCGCCCTGAGTGACGACGGGCGTTCCGCTTTCATGACAGATGCGCAGTATCGCGGAGACTTCCACCACTGTGGCCGGTTTCAAAAGCAGCGGCGTGTGGCCTTTATACTTGCCGCGCCACTCTTCGAGATGAGGCGCGATCTCCGACGGATCGTCGCTGAAGCCTTTGATCCCCACCGCCTCTTTCAGCCGCCCAAGGACAGCTTGCGGCACGGTCATCGCGGTGCGGCCGCCCGTAGCAGGCGGTCATTGATCGCCTCGCCGATGCCGGTGGCGGGAATGGGTGAGACGGCAATACGGCTGGCGCTCTTGTCCAGCTCGCGCAGCATGGCGAAGAGATTGGAAGCGGCTTCCCGGAGGTCGCCGCGCGGGCTGAGGTTCAGCTTGGCGCCCGGCGCAACGCCAAAGCCCAGCAGCACTTCACCGGATTCGATCTCGCCCGCATTCAGGCGCAAGGCGGCGCGCGGCGCATAATGGCTGGGCAACTGCCCGGGCGAACGGATCAGGCTGCCGGGCGCGCCCAGCGGGCCGATCATGTCTTCGATCTCGCCGCGCGGAATGGCGCCGGGGCGCAGCAGCAGCGGGCGGTCGCCGTCAAAACCGATAACGGTGGATTCGATGCCGAGGGTGGCGCTGCCGGCGTCCAGGATGAAATCCACCTTCCCCGCCAGGCTGTCGGCGACATGGGTGGCGGTTGTGGCGCTGACCTGGCCCGACATATTGGCGGAGGGGCCGGCGACTGGCCGGCCGGTTTCTTTCAGCAGTGCGATGGCGGCGGGATGCGATGGCGCACGCAGTGCGACGCTGTCGAGGCCAGCACTGACCAGCAAAGACAGCGGTGAGTTCTTGCGCCGCTGCAGCACCAGGGTCAGTGCGCCGGGCCAAAATTTTTCCGCCAGCGCTTGGGCGCGGGGCGACAGTTCCACATGACGGCGCGCCTCCTCTATATCGGCGACGTGTACGATTAAGGGGTTGAACAGCGGCCGGCCCTTGGCGGCGAAGATCGCTGCCACCGCTTCGCCATTGGTGGCGTCGGCGCCCAGCCCGTAGACCGTTTCGGTGGGGAAGGCGACCAAACCGCCATCGCGCAGAATGCGGGCGGCCTGGGCGATACCGGCACTGTCGGCGGGCGCGATCTTTGTCTCAAGGGCAATCATGACGGGGCAATTTAGCGTGTGCGGCCCCTATGTCGAGGGGCCGATGTTGCGGCGAGAGCGACAATCCGCCCCGGATTTGCCACTAATAGCGCTATGGCGGGAGGATTCGTGTCGCTGGCGGGCAAAACCTTGTTCATCACTGGCGGCAGCCGGGGCAACGGGCTGGACATCGCGCTGCGGGCCGCGCGCGACGGTGCCAATATCGTGATCGCGGCCAAGACCACCGAGGCCAACCCGAACTTGTCGGGAACTATTTACACCGCCGCCGCGCAGGTCGAACAGGCGGGCGGCACGGTGCAGACGGTGCGCGGCCGTCCCCAGATCGCGCTTTCCAACCCGGCGCAGATCGAACTGCTGAACTAGGAGCCCTTCGGCTTCATCTTCGTGACTTTGTACAATTTTCCTTTGGCGTCATAGGTCGTCCATTCTCCGGCCTGCTTGCCTGCCGCGAAGTGTCCTGAGGCAGCTTCGTTCCGTCCTTGCGGAACCACTCCCAATAGCCGGTGGGCACACCGTTCAGGGTTTGCCTTTTGCCCACTAGCTGCTGCCTCGATGGTTTTTGATGAAAGCTTTTGGTCTCGGCATGCAAAAATATAGCAAAGAAAAAGCCCGGTGCTGCCACCGGGCTCTTCCTTTTGCGATAGAGGGTCGCAGCTTTTTGGTTACGCTGCCTTCTTGGTCAGCATGCCTTCGACGCGCTTGACCGCAGTCGGCTCGTCGGTTTTTTCGACGGCGGCGACTTCGCGGGCCATGCGGGCCAGGGCCTTTTCGTACAGCTGGCGCTCGGAATAGGACTGTTCCGGCTGGCCGCCCGCGCGATGCAGGTCGCGCACGACTTCGGCGATGGACACCAGGTCACCGGAGTCGATCTTGGCTTCGTATTCCTGGGCGCGGCGCGACCACATGGTGCGCTTGATACGGGCGCGGCCCTTGAGGGTGTTGAGGGCGCCGGCCACGACTTCCGGCGAGGACAGCTTGCGCATGCCAACAATCTTGGCCTTCAGGGTGGGGACGCGCAGGGTCATCTTGTCCTTTTCGAACTCGATGATGAAAAGCTCGAGCCGCACGCCTGCGACTTCCTTCTCCTCGACGCCGGACACTTTTCCAACGCCGTGGGTGGGATAGACGACATGGTCGTTGGTCTTGAATTCGTGCTTCCTGTTGGAATTTGCAGGGACCTTCTTGGCTGGGGCGGCGGCTGCGGCTGCGGTCTTGGCAGGCGGGGGCTTTAGGGCTGTCATTTTCATTCCTGTGCGGACAAAGCATGGGGTGATCCACCGGTGTGGCGCCGGCGGGAACGGGCAGGTCTTTAGAACAAAATTACTCTATCACAGCCTGATCGAAAAAGGAAGAAAAAAGTCCTATCCCGTTGATTTCGCGAAGTTTATTTAACTCTGGCAGAAAGGGACGCCAATTCAACCGTTTGTGGTGGTTGTTCTGTGTGCTGAGCACATCCTGAACGGGAGGTCCGGTTGACGGGGTGTCAGGAATCAGGAGAGACCGGCAACCGGAGCAAAGCCATGGGTCTCTAGCGGCAGCGTGGCGACGTGCGACCTTCAAAAAAGCGAGGGTTCTAAGAACCCGAGCCGGGGGCGGGATTGAAGAATTTCTCGAACTTGTCCTCGACGCCCTGCATTTCTTTGGCGTCGGCCGGCGCCTCGCCCTTCTGGGCGATATTGGGCCAGGTCCGGGAATATTCGGCATTCACCGACAGCCACTTTTCCAGGCCCGGCTCGGTATCGGCCTTGATGGCTTCCGCCGGGCATTCCGGCTCGCAAACTCCGCAATCGATGCATTCGTCAGGGTTGATGACCAGCATGTTTTCGCCCTCGTAGAAGCAGTCGACCGGGCAGACCTCGACGCAGTCCATGAACTTGCACTTGATGCAGGCTTCGGTGACGACATAGGTCATTGGTAGGCACGTCCTTCAGGCGAAATTAGGGGGTGTGCTTACGGCGCGTTGCCCTATCAGGCAAGAGTCTTCAATAGCACATAAATTGATAACGGCTCTCAACTGGCTAGAACTACTCTACGGTTTTGTACAGGCATGCCGCCCCGGCAAAGGGCCAGATATCGACAGGCTTCACTGTCTGGGCGGGCTTCTCCACCCGCGGCCATTGAGGCGGACCCGCCCGGCAGCCGCTTCAGCCTGCGCTAGGGCTTGGGTGCGGCAGAAGCGGGCGCGGAACAGCAGACGGCTCATCGTACTTTCAACGCCGCAAGACCGGCGAAGGGGGAACGGGGATCGGGCGGCGGTTCGGGCTTGCGGTTTTTGGCTTTTTCTGCGCGGCGGGTTTTGTCCCTGATGCGCCGCCATACCGGCTGGGCGCCGGCGACATCGATGGCGCGCCAGCCCAGCGCGGCGAGAACGTCACGGGCTTCCTCCTTGCCGGTGCCCAGCAGCGATACGAGTTTGGTCAGCAGCGTTTCGGCATCTGTGCCGGACGACAGCGATTTTTCCAGTTCGTCCTCCAGCCGTTCCAGCATGTCGAAGCGGATGGCGCGGCTGCCCATGACCGCGAATCCTGCGGCCTGCAGGGACGCGGTGTCCGTTCCTTTGTCCACGGCGAAAGACGTCAGGCCCGGCGCGGGCGGTGCAGGCGGCGACACCTTCTTCGTCCAGATGCCCCATAACAGGGTCAGAAGCGCGGCTGCATCAGGCCGCAGCAGTTTTGGCAGATAGACCATGCGTCGGCCAAACCAGACGCCGAAGGGGCGCAGCGCGCGCAGCAGCGGGCCAAGCTTCTCCGGCAATGCCAAGCCGGTGCGATCAAGCCCTGCGAAATTCTCCGCCAGCTGATGGGCGATGCCGCGCGCGTCACCGGGCAGGGCGCTGCCGCTTCCGGTTCTGGCATCGGCGGCATCGCGCAATGCCAGCAGCGGTCTCAGCCGGTGGGCAATGCGGGCAGTGAGCCAGACCCGCAGCCGCGCCTCTAGCGCCTCCGTGCGCACATGCGCATCGGCCAGCATCTCGATGTTGGGCGCCAGCGGCGATGAACCCGCGACCAGCCTGGCAACGATGGCGCCGTCCCACCACAGCTTGCCATGCTCGCTGAGGGTGATGGCGCTGTTGTCCGCCGCCGCGAGCGCAAGGCTGCGGGCGGCGATTTCGCTTTCCAGTCCCTTCAGCGCTGCGGCGCGCAAGGTGCGCCCCTGCAGGCCGGTGGCGCGCGGATCGGGCACGAAGCGAAAACCGTCCAGCCGCCCGATGGCTTCGCCGCCGATGGACACGGTGCCGGCTTCGTCCAGCGCAAGGCTGGCAAACTCGTCATCGCGCAAATGCTTCATCAGCACCGAGGTGCGCCGGTCGATAAAGCGCTCGGTCAGCCGCTCGTGCAGCGCGTCAGACAGCCGGTCCTCCACCGCACGGGTGACGCCCTGCCAGTGCGCGCTGTCGCGAATCCACCCCGCTCTGTGCGCCGCATAGGTATAGGTGCGGATCTGCGCCAGCCGTCCCGACAGGGTGGCGACATCGCCTTCGACAATATCGGCGCGTGCGATCTGGCCGGCCAGCCAGCCGTCGGGAATGAAACCGTCCTTGCTGAGGAACAGAAAAATGCTGCGCACCAGCTTCACATGCTCGTCGGTGGAGAGCTTGCGGAAATCCGGCAGCTGGCAGACATCCCACAGCCTGGCGACCGACGCGCGTTCGGCGGCGGCGGCCTTGATCTCGTCGTCGTCGGAGAGCAGCCGGAGCGCCACGGCATCGATGGCGGGCCGCGCCCGCGTCAGGCCCTTTTCCGGCGGCGGCGCATCCAGGCTCTGGTTCAGGCTGGCAAGGCTGCGGAAATCGAGGTCCGCGTTGCGCCATTGCAGGACACGCACCGGATCGTAGCGATGGCTTTCGACCCGTTGCACCAGTTCATCCTCGAACGCCTCGCAGTCGGCGGTGACGCCGAAGGTGCCGTCATTCATGTAGCGCCCGGCGCGTCCGGCGATCTGGCCGATTTCGTCAGGTCGAAGGGGTCGCATGCGCGCGCCATCGAACTTGTCGCGGGCAACAAAGCCGACATGATCGACTTCCATGTTCAGGCCCATGCCGATGGCGTCGGTCGCCACCAGGAAATCCACGTCGCCCGACTGGTAGAGTTCGACCTGGGCATTGCGGGTGCGCGGACTGAGTGCGCCCAGCACCACCGCCGCGCCGCCGCGCTGGCGGCGGATCACTTCGGCAATGCCATAAACATCCTGTGCGGAAAAACCCACCACGGCGGAGCGGCGGGGCAGGCGGGTGAGTTTTCTCGCGCCAGTATAGGCCAGGTCCGAAAAGCGGCCGCGGCTGATGAACCAGGCGCGCGGGATAAAGCGCTGGATGATGCCGCGCATCGTGTCGCTGCCCAGCAGCATGGTTTCTTCCGTGCCCCGCGCATGCAGCAGCCGATCGGTGAAGACATGGCCGCGTTCGGGATCGGCGCAAAGCTGGATCTCATCAATCGCCAGGCACGCCACCGGAATGTCCAGCGGCATGGCCTCGACGGTGCAGACATAGAAACGCGGATTTTTCGGGACGATCTTTTCTTCGCCGGTGATCAGGGCGACTTCGCTGGATCCGCGCAGCCGGACGATGCGGTCGTAAACCTCGCGCGCCAAAAGGCGCAGCGGCAGCCCGATCATACCGGACTTGTGCGCCAGCATCCGCTCTATGGCGAAGAAGGTCTTGCCGGTGTTGGTAGGTCCCAGGACCGCCGTCACTTTGGCGGTGGGTTCACGGCTTGTGCCTGTGTTGTGCATGAGACTTTAAATCGTGTGTACCTGCGTCTTTCGCAAGTTAAAAAATTAGGGGAAGAGGCCCGGTGGTGGCTCTTTCCCTGGTACGGATTTGACTACGCGTAGCGGATGCCGGCGTTGGTTTCGTCGATCGCCTGGTTGACTAGGGTTAGGGCCGGCGCGATGGCCACCCTTGTTGGGTGTGGCGGCGATAAGTTCCGCCCGTGCCGTGCGCTGTGCATCCAAAACGGCATACATGCGCGGCTGTTGCGCCACCGCATTGCCGATGCAGGCCTCCAGCGTCAAGGTTGCTGCCAGCACAACTGCTCTCAAATAAAATCCTCGAAATATGCGCCATGTTTCTCTCCCAGCCTGGCGTGATTTCTGGCTGCACCTTAGTGGCAATAGCCGGGCTGTGGATTGCGGGCTAAGAATTAGAACAAAAATCATACAAACACTGTACGAATCGCTAACCAATTAAATATCTGTCTTTGTTCTCATACATTTAGGATGTTTTCCAGGCAGAAAGACCACCATATCTAGTCGCCGAATCGAGCAATGGGCCTTTGTCAGGCCAAGACGACTCCATTCCGTACCCGGATCAAATTCTTGCCGGAAAAGCCGGCCTTTACGATCCCGAACGCACGACATTTGGGCTTTTCCCCGACCAACTTCAGCGGCGTCGCCAAGACCGCGATTACGCCATCTAGGTGCTATTTCAGCGGGTTCACACCCGCCCCGCGGGTGCCAGCAGCCGTTCCGCCTTGACCAAACCTGCCTGTTTGCTTATGAACCCGGCTCTTTCCGGCTGAAAAGGCGCGGAAACCCTCGAGAATCGAAGAGATACCGCCATGTCCCGCCGCTGCGAATTGACCGGAAAAGGCCTGCTGGTTGGCAACAATGTCAGCCACGCCAACAACAAGACCAAGCGGGTCTATCGCCCCAATCTGCAGCAGATCGCGCTGGCCAGCGAGATTTTGGGCAACAGCTACAAGCTCAAGATCTCCATGAACGCGCTGCGTTCGGTGGATCGCAATGGCGGCCTGGACCCCTTCATCCTCAAGTGCAAGGACGGCGTCCTGTCGCCCAAGGCCCTGCGCCTGAAGCGCGCCATTGCCAAGAAGGCGGCCGCCAAGGCCGCCTGATAATCGGGCAATAAGACCGCCGCCAAGGCATCCTTCTGGCAGGCCTGTCCATCATCGTCCTGGTGGCGCTGATCAATTCGGGCGACGTCAACAATTGGATCAACAACGCGCCCGCTCTGTCGCTGCGCGCCCTGCTGGCTTTCGGCGCGTCGTTCCTTTTCGCCAACTTCATCGCCATCATCTTCTTCGACGCGGCGCGGGGGCCGCATTGGTGGACGGCGCCTCTTGCGGCGTCCTTCGCGGCCAGCCTGGTGTTCAGCGCGGTTTATTATCCGGCAGCCTTTGCGGGCGCTGTCCAGCTGTCCTGGACGGATTCCGCCCTGGTGCATTTCATCGTCTTCTTCGCCGAAAGCGTGGTGCTGCTGGTGCCCTATTATCTGCTGCGGCCCGCGATGCGGCCGCTGCACGGCAGGAACGGGTACTAGGAGCGACCGGCAACCCGAGCAGAGCGAGGGGTCGCTAGCGGCAGCGTCGTGCGATGCGCGACCATTAAAACATCAAGCCCGCCGGCGGCGTCCGGTGGGGACTACCTCGGCAAACAGTTCGGTCAATTGATCGGTCATGGCGCCGCCCAGCTGCTCGGCATCCACGATGGTGACGGCCTTGCGATAATAGCGCGTCACGTCATGGCCGATGCCGATGGCGGTCAGTTCCACCGACGAGCGGATTTCGATTTCCTCGATCACCCGGCGCAAGTGATGTTCCAGATAGTTTCCCGCATTCACCGACAGGGTTGAATCGTCCACCGGGGCGCCATCGGAGATCACCATTAGGATCTTGCGCTGTTCGGGCTGGGCGATGATACGGTTATGCGCCCAGGTCAGCGCTTCGCCGTCGATATTCTCTTTCAGCAGGCCCTCGCGCATCATCAGGCCGAGATTGCGCTTGGCTCGCCGCCACGGTTCATCGGCGGCCTTGTAGACGATGTGGCGCAGATCATTGAGGCGTCCGGGCTGGGGTGGTTTACCCGCACCCAGCCATTTCTCGCGCGACTGTCCGCCTTTCCAGGCCCTGGTGGTGAAGCCCAGGATCTCGGTCTTGACCCCAACGCGTTCCAGGGTGCGGCCCAGTATGTCGGCGCACATCGCCGCCACCATGATGGGGCGCCCGCGCATCGAGCCGGAATTGTCCAGCAGCAGGGTCACGCAGGTGTCGCGAAAGGTGGTGTCTTTCTCGCGCTTGAACGATAACGGACACATCGGATCAATCACGATGCGGGTCAGCCGAGAACTGTCGAGCATGCCTTCTTCGAGATCGAATTCCCAATGGCGGTTTTGCTGCGCCATCAGCTGGCGCTGCAGCTTGTTGGCCAGGCGCGAGACCACGCCCTGCATGGCGGAAAGCTGCTGATCCAGGAAACCGCGCAGCCGCGCCAGCTCTTCCGCCTCACAAAGATCACCGGCGGCGATCTCCTCGTCGAACTCTGCGGTGAAGATTTTGTAGCCCCATTCGTCCTTGCGGGAAAAAGCTTGCTCGTTGCGCTGGGGCTTGGCGCCGTCTTCCGGCTCGGTCGCATCCGATAGGTCTTCGGAATTCTCCGCCGCCTGGTCGGATTCGACTTCCTCGCCGTCTTCCGCATCGGCGGCGGATTCGGTGGCGGCGCTCTCGCCGTCCTGCTGGGCGTCCTGGTCCTGGCCTTCGTCATTCTCGCCGTCGGCGTCTTGATCGGCCGAGGAATCGCTCTCATTCTGGTCGCCATGCGACAGATGATTGAGCATGGTGTGGGTCAGTTTGGCGAAGCTCTTCTGGTCGCGCAGCGCCGCCGCCAACTTGTCCAGGTCGCCGCCCGCCTTTTCCTCGATAAAGGGCCGCCACAGTTCTACCGCGGCTGCGATGGAGGCCGGCGGGCTTTCCCCCGTCAGCTTTTCGCGCACCATCAGCCCCAGCACATCGGCCAGCGGCGCTTCATCCTTCGCCCGCGCCTTGCCCAGTCCGCGATTGAGCAGGCGCTGTTCCAACCCGCTGGCGAGATTGGCCTTCACGCCCTTCATGGCCAGCGAGCCGATCGCTTCCACCCGGGCCTGCTCGGCGGCCTCGAAAATCGCCGCGCCTTCGGGCGACTGAGGCCGGAATTTGTTGTTCACTTTTTCGTCGTGATACGCCTTGCGCAGGGCGTAGGCGTCGCCGGTGCCGCGCACCAGTGCCACATCATTGGCCGACAGATTGCGGGACGGCGAGGGCAGGCGCGCCTTCAGGCCCTTCAGGACCGGCGGCTCGGAGGAGAAATTGACTTCCAGCTCGGGCTCGGCCGCGAGGCTTCTCACCGCGACTGCCACGGCCCGCTTGAACGGCTCTGAGGGAGATTCGGGCTTGACCACTTACAACCCTTTTTCCAACTGGATCACCCGCACAGTCCCTAGCGACAGCGTAGGGACGGGTGATGCCGGTCGCTACGCGACCAGTACTTTGGCGGCGCTTTCCGGCAATTCCTCGCCGAAGCAGCGCTGGTAAAACTCCGCCACGCTGGCGCGTTCCAGCTCGTCGCACTTGTTGAGGAAGGTGAGACGGAAGGCAAAGCCGATATCGCCGAAGATTTCGACGTTCTGCGCCCAGGTGATGACGGTACGCGGGCTCATCACGGTCGAAAGATCGCCCGCCACGAAGGCGTTGCGGGTCATGTCGGCCAGCCGCACCATGGCGGAGATCGTCTTCTTGCCTTCGGCCGTGTTGTAGCCCGGGCTCTTGGCCAGAACGATTTCCGCTTCGGCGTCATGGGTCAGGTAGTTGAGCGTGGTGACAATGCTCCAGCGATCCATCTGGCCCTGATTGATCTGCTGGGTGCCGTGATACAGGCCCGTAGTGTCGCCAAGGCCGATGGTGTTGGTGGTCGAGAACAGGCGGAACGCCGGATGGGGGTGGATCACCTTGTTCTGGTCCAGCAGGGTCAACCGGCCCGAGACCTCCAGCACGCGCTGGATGACGAACATCACGTCGGGCCGGCCCGCGTCATACTCGTCGAACACCAGCGCCACGGGACGTTGCAGCGCCCAGGGTAGCAGGCCTTCGCGGAATTCGGTGATCTGCTGGCCGTCCTTCAGGACAATGGCATCCTTGCCGATCAGGTCGATGCGGCTGATATGCGAATCCAGGTTGATGCGGATGCAAGGCCAGTTCAGGTGGGCCGCCACCTGCTCGATATGCGTGGACTTGCCGGTGCCGTGATAGCCCTGAACCATGACGCGGCGATTGAAGGCAAAGCCGGCCAGGATTGCCAGCGTGGTTTCGCGGTCGAAGCGATAGGCCGGATCGCGCTCCGGCACATGCTCGTTCGCTTTCTTGAAGGCGGGAACCTTCATCTTGGTCTTGATGCCGAACACTTCGCCCGCGTCCACGGTGGTGTCGGGCAGGATGCTGGGGTCGAGGGTTTCGGTTTGGGTGCTCATGATGTCTGGTCCGGGGGCCGCTGCGCATAGCAAACGCGGGCGCGGCAGGCCCTTTTCAGGTGAGGAGGCCGGAGGCGCGCAAAACGCCATAGGCCTTGATAACCTGCTTCAGCCTTTCTTCCGCGCCCCGGTCGCCGCCATTCGCGTCGGGATGAAAACGCTTCACAAGTTCCTTATACCGCGCCTTGATCTCGATCAAGGTGGCGTTATGGGCCAGCTGCAATGTGTCCATGGCGATGATCTGCAGGCGTGTCAATTGTCGCTCCGGACGCCGGACCGTGCCGGTTTCGCCATCCTCTGCAAACACCACATGGCTGTCATTCACGTTGCCCAATGAGGACTGACCCATGCGGGCCTTGGCGCCGCGCTTGCCCAGGGGCCAGGTGGGGCGATGGCCGGTCAGCGCTTCCTCGCGGAACCGCTGGATATCGTCATTGCCCATGCCCTTGAAGAAGTCCCACGACTCATTGTGGGCGCGGGCGTGCTTGGAACACAGCCAGACATATTCGGAAAGATTCTTGGGCGATTTGGACACGCGGCAATCGCCTGGCCCGACACAATCGGGCGCTTCGCACATCCGGGTCTGCGGCTCGGGCTTTTTCGCCTTGGCCGACTTGATCCGGATGTCGCTTTTGAAGCGGTTGGCGCGGGGTTCGACCATCGAACAATTATGGGGAGGGAAGGGTAAAAGACAAGGAAACGTATCTCTTGACTTTCCGCCGGCCAAAGCAAACTAGAGCGCCATGAAAGTTGCCGACGCCATTGGACAAAAACTGACCGCTGCCTTTGCGCCGCTGGTGCTGGAGGTGCGGGACGAAAGCGCCCGTCACGCCGGCCATGGCGGCGCCACCCGCGACGATGGCAGCCAGGGCGAAACCCATTTTCATGTGCGGCTGGTATCGGCGGCGTTCGAGGGCCTTTCCCGGGTCGAGCGCCAGCGCCGCATTCATGCCGCGCTGGAGGAGGAGCTCAAAAGTTCCGTCCATGCGCTGTCGCTTGCGGTGCTGACACCGGCGGAAGCGCAGAAATTATCCTGACGGTTTATCTGAGATCGCTCACGGTTTCGGACATTCTGGCTTCGTTTTCTGGCCGTCGCTTGTGGGCGGAATGATGCGGATCGCCGTGATCTGGTTGCGCTGGCGGCGCATGATCTCAAAGGTGAACCCGAAAAAAGCGAAGCGCTGGCCCGGATCGGGAATGGCGCTGGCATGGGCGATCACCAGTCCGGCGACGGTGGTGGCGTCGTCTTCCGGCAGCGACCAGTCCAGTTCACGGTTGAGGTCACGCACCGGCACCGTACCGTCCACCAGGTAGGAACCATCGGGCCTGGCCCGCACATGCGGCCGCGCTTTCTGAAGCTCGTCGGGCATCTCGCCGAGAATCTCCGACAGGATGTCGCCCGGCGTCACCAACCCCATCAACGCGCCATACTCATCCACGATCAGCGCCAGATGGGTACGCCGCTCGCGGAAGGCGTTGAGTTGCTCATCCAGGGCCGTGGTGTCGGGCACAAACCATGGCTCGCTCGCCAGGGCGGCGACGTCCACCTTGCCTATATCGCCCTTTTCCAGCAGCGCCTTGGCCAGGTGTGTGACATGCAGGACGCCGATGACATTGTCCTGCGTGCCCTGCCATAGCGGGATGCGGGTATAGCTGGCCTTGAGCACCGCGTTGAGGATTTCCGCCGGCGGATCATCCACGTTGAGGGTGAACATCTCGGTCCGGTGGACCATGACGTCGGAGACTTCCATCTGCGCGAAGCGGAAGACATTCTGGATATATTCGGCCTGTCCGCTGCCCATCTTGCCATGTTCGGCCGAAACCTCGACCAGCCCCTCGATCTCGCTGTCGGTTAGGACGTCATGATGCGGCGCTTCCTTGACACCCAGCAGGGTGAGGATTGAGCCTGAGGCGTTATTGAGCAGCCAGTTCAGCGGATAGAAAAGCAGGAACGTGGCGCGCAGCGGATAGGCGATCCACAGCGCCACGGGTTCGGGTTCGCGGATCGCAAGGGTTTTGGGAACCTGTTCGCCGACGACGATGTGCAGCGACGAAAAGACCAGGAAGCCGACCATGAAAGACGTGAAGTGCACGACCGGCGCGGTCAGATGCAAAGGCGCGAGCGCCGGTTCCAGCAGTACGGCGACGGTTGGCTCGCCCACCCAACCAAGGCCCAGCGAGGCCATGGTGATGCCGAGTTGGCAGCAGGCGAGATAGGCCTCAATGTTGCGCAGGATCGTCTGCACCATCCGAGCGCCGATCCTGTTCTCCTCGGCAAGGGCGTTGATGCGGAAACCACGCGCTTTTACCAGCGCGAATTCGGCGGCGACAAAGAACGCATTCGCGGCAAGGAGGAAGACCGCCAGCAGCAGATTGACGATGGTGGAACTCATCTCGCGGCGATGGTGTCAGCAGGCATGAGGAAGGGGGTCCGGTGAGAAAGCGGCGATGATAGCCGGGATTTAGCTTTCCGTCAGGACCGATTTTACCGCTGCCAGCGGCACATCGCGTGTGACAAACGCCTGTCCCAGCCCGTTCAGCAGGATGAATGTCAGTTTTCCGTCCGTCACTTTCTTGTCATGCGCCATATGGCCGATCAGTTCGTCTGCGTCGGGGCGTGGCCCGGCAATGTCTGGGATCGCCGCCGGCAATCCGACGGCTTTCAGGTGGCGCGTGAAGCGTTCGGCATCCTGCCCGGGACACAGGCCCAGTTTCACCGACAGCCGGAATGCCAGCGCCATGCCGATGGCCACACCCTCGCCGTGAACCAGCCGATCCGAGAATCCCGTCGCCGCTTCCAATGCATGGCCGAAGGTATGGCCGAGATTGAGCAAGGCGCGGTCGCCGGTTTCGCGCTCGTCGCGTGCCACGATGTCCGCCTTCATTTGGCAGGAATGGGCCACCGCCTTGATCATCGCCGCTTCGTCGCCCGCCAGGGCCTTGGCACCGTTTACCTCGAGCCATTCAAAAAAGTTCGCGTCACCCAGCGCGCCATACTTTGCCACCTCGGCATAGCCGGACAGCAATTCGCGCCGGGGCAGGGTGGCCAGCAGGGTGGTGTCCGCGATCACGATGCGCGGCTGGTGGAACAGCCCGATCAGGTTCTTGCCCTGCCGGGCGTTGATCGCGGTCTTGCCGCCGACCGACGAGTCCACCTGCGACAGAAGGGTGGTGGGAATCTGTGCGAAGGCGACGCCGCGCTTGAGCACGCCCGCCGCAAAGCCGGTGAGGTCGCCCATCACCCCGCCCCCCAGCGCTATGACAAGACCATTGCGGTCGATTCGCATGTCCAGCAATGCGCCGGAGAGACGTTCTAGGCCGGCGAAGCTTTTGGTGACTTCGCCCGGCGCCATCACGATGGGACGCGCGTCGATGCCGGCCTTGCCCAACAGGTCAAGCAGGGGCGGCAGGTGGATATCGGCGACATGCGCGTCAGTCACCACCGGCACAGGGCCGCGCGACTTACTTTCAGAAAGGAGCGGCTTCAGCAATTCGGCGGCGCGCGCCAGCAGGCCGGCGCCGACATGAATGTCGTAAGCGCGTTCGCCCAGCCCAACGGAAATTTTTTGATTGGAAGATGGATCACTCATGGCTATCCCATATCCCATGGGCGGCCAGGGCGGCAACGATCTTGTCCAGCAGCATGGCATGGGGCTCGTCGCCCGATTCCAGGATCATGTCGGCGGTGGCATAGACGGGCTCGCGCTGGGCCAGCAGGCGCTCCAGGGTGCCACGCATATCGTCATTGGCCAGCAGGGGGCGCGTCTGGTCGTTGCCCTGGCGCTTCCTCACCCGGCCCAGCAGGATTTCGAGCGGCGCTTTCAGCCATATGGTGAAAGCCGATTCCTTCATGGTGGCGCGGGTCGCGTCGTCTATATAGGCGCCGCCGCCGGTGGCCAGCACATGGGGCATTTCGCCCAGCAGGCGGGCAATCACCCGCCGCTCGCCGTCCCGGAAATAAGGCTCGCTATACTTGGCGAAAATCTCCGCCACGCTCATGCCCGCCGCCTCCTCGATCTGGTGATCGGCATCGGCGAAGGGGACATCCAGCCGCGCGGCCAGCCGCTTGCCGATGGAGGTTTTTCCCGCCCCCATCATGCCGACCAGCGCCACGGTCCGGTTCAGTGTCATGGCCTTTCCGATACACCAAAGGTGTTTTCTTTAGTAGTGCGGGCTTTGCGGTGTGCTTGCGGCAGCCATGCTAGGCTGGGGTCCATGACTCGGCCCGCAACAGGTCCTGTGAAAAGCACGGACACCGCTTATCTGATCGAGCTTTTTCTCGACATGATGGGCGCCGAGCGCGGGGCGGGCGCTAACACCCTGGCCGCGTATCGCCGCGACCTGATGGATTTTGCGCAGGTAGCCGATCTGCGCCAGGCCAGCCGCGATCAGGTGCGCGATTTCCTGTCGTCACTGTCCAGGTCCGGACTCGCCGCCTCGACCCAGGCACGCAAGCTGTCGACGTTGCGGCAGCTCTACGGCTTTCTTTACACCGAAGGGATGCGCAGCGACGATCCCACCCAGACGATTGCCGCCCCAAAGGCGCGCCGCCCGTTGCCAAAAATCCTGTCGGGCAGCGATCTGGATGCGATGCTGGAAACCGCGATGCAGGATGTCACGCCCGAAGGGCTGCGGCTGACCTGCATTGTCGAAATGCTGTATGGCGGCGGCTTGCGTGTCACCGAACTGGCGGGCCTAAAACTGGCCAGCGTGCGGACGCATGAGGGCTTTATTCGCATCACCGGCAAAGGCAACAAGCAGCGCATGACGCCGCTGAATTCTTCCGCGCGGGCGGCGCTGGATGCCTATCTGGCGGTACGCGATGAATTCGTGCCCAAGAACGACAAGAACAACCGCTATCTGTTTGCCTCGCGCGGCGCGGACGGTTTTCTCACCCGCCGCCGCTTTCACCAGTTGCTGAAGGGGCTGGCACTTAAGGCAGGCCTCGATCCGGCCAAGGTCTCGCCCCATGTCCTGCGCCATGCCTTCGCCACCCATCTGGTGGAAGGAGGCGCGGACTTGCGCAGCGTCCAGACCCTGCTGGGCCATGCCGATATCGCCACCACCCAGATATACACCCATGTGGCGCAGGGCCGCCTGAGCCAGGTGATGCGGACCGCCCATCCACTCGGAAAAAGCACGCCTGGCCCTGCCTCCCCTTCGCGTGCGTCAGCACGTAGGAAGGGGAGGTGGCCGTAGCAGAGCTTGCGATGCGATAGCCGGAGGGGGGCATTTAAAAAAATAAGCCATTAACCCATTGGATCGTTTAGTTTCTTTAGGCATTTCTTTTCTGGGATGCCTGTGTCACTTTCCGCCCTTTGACAGTGATTTGAGCCATGCATTACCTCGAATTTGAACGCCCCATAGCCGAGCTGGAAGGCAAGATTGTCGAGCTGCGCAAGCTTGCCGAAGAAGATCCCAGCATGGATATCGATGGCGAGGTGAAACGGCTGGAGATGCGCGCCGGGACCATGGTCGCGGACACCTATGCCAGGCTGACGCCGTGGCAAAAGGTGCAGGTGGCGCGCCATCCCGGCCGTCCGCATTTTCTCGATTACGCCAATCGCATCCTGGAAGATTTCACGCCCCTGGCCGGCGACCGGTCTTTTGGTGAAGACCAGGCGGTCGTTGCCGGCCTGGCCCGGTTCCGCGGACGGCCCATTGCTTTTATCGGCCAGGAAAAGGGCAGCGATACCCAAAGCCGCGTGAAGCATAATTTCGGTTCGGCGATGCCGGAAGGTTATCGCAAGGCGGTACGAATTTTCGAACTGGCCGATCGTTTCGCTTTGCCGGTCCTGTCTTTCGCCGACACTGCCGGCGCCTATCCCGGCGTCAGCGCGGAAGAACGCGGCCAGGCGGAAGCTATTGCCCGCTCTATAGAAGCGGGTCTCTCTGTCAAGACGCCGTTCATCGCCACCATCATCGGCGAAGGCATGTCGGGTGGGGCCATAGCCATCGCCGCCGCCAGCCGCGTCTATATGCTGGAGCATTCGATCTATTCGGTGATCTCGCCGGAGGGCTGCGCCTCGATCCTGTGGCGCAGCGCCGACAAGGCGCAGGAAGCCGCCACTGCGCTCAAAATTACCGCGCAGGACCTACACCAGCTCAAGATCATCGACGCCATCGTGCCTGAACCGGTGGGCGGGGCGCACCGCGCGCCGCTGGAAACGATGGACGCGGTGGCCGACCAGATCGCCCAGGGCCTGAAGGAAATGGACGGTCTTTCCGGCGATGAAATACTGCGCCAGCGCCGCGCGAAATTCCTCGCCATGGGTCGCAGCATCTAGCCAAAAAAAGGCCCGGTTCCGTAGCGACACTGTACGGACGTTCGGGCTTTTTGCTTTTATGCTTTGCGGCTATTGCGCCATGGCCAGACTGCCATTCGGCACACAACCCTTATTGTCGTCTTCGTCGGTGACTTCACGCCACACGCCGTCAGTGTTGCCCGTCGGATAGAGGTCCATGCCGGGATCGAGCTGGCGCACGACCTTGCCCTTTTCGCTCGGCGATGTCCGCATCGCGCCGGGGCGGGTCATGGTCAGGGTGCGCAGCGGCGCGTCCTGCGCCGCTGCACTGGGCAGGCCACCCATCTGGCCGACCAGCTTGGTGTAGGCATCGATATAGGCCAGCACCACGACCTGACCGATGGCGGTCCTCTGGTAGCTGGACACGCCAGCGCCGCCGAAGCCACCGATCCCGCCCAAACCGCCGCCAATGCCAAAGCCGATATCGGTCTTGTCGCCATGACCTTCAGTCATCGCCTGCTGTTCGCTGGTGCGGACATTGGTGATCGACAGAATCACATCGGCGGTGCTGGAATTTAAGGAAAGGCTTCTGCCGATCGCGGCGCCGAGACCGCCGCCAACAAGACCACCGAGAAACCCGCCGACATTGGTGCCGCTGGAATTGGCGTTCTTGGAAACGATATCGGGTACCATTATATAGTCAGCCGCCCGGACTTGGCCGCCGCCGATATTGGAGCCGCCCTGCAGGGCGCCGCCGGCCGCCAGCGCGCGTTCCTGCTGTACCAGTTCAAAGCCCCTTGCCGCGATCCACCAGGGTGAAACAGCCAGACCGCTGCACGAAAATCTTAATCAGGGCTTCGGGCGATTCCAGGCCAAGGCCTTCCCACCACTTGTTGTCCGGCTCGCGGATCGCCAGGGAGCCGATACGGTGCGAGCAGGTGGGAATCTCGGCTTTCTTTTCTTCGGTCTTGCGGCGGATGGATTGGGACGCTGCCGGCGTTGCGAAGGACGTGGCCGCGAGACATAGAGCTGTCACAAGCGCGATAGATTTTCCAAGACGCATGATGAGCCTTTTCAATAAATCTAAAGTTTGCCCTCGGGCGGAACATACAAGATGACACGGATTCTGCAATATCCCGCGCGCGGCAGAACGTTACCACCAACCTCGCCATTTGAACCACAATAGCGGCAAAAGCCCGCTGATCAGGATCAAGGCAAGCCCGAAAGGGTAGCCGAACTGCCAGCTCAGCTCCGGCATGAAATGGAAGTTCATGCCATAAACGCCCGCTACCAGCACCGGCGGAATGCCCACCACCGAGGCAATTGTCAGAACCTTGAACAGATTGTTCTGCTCGGTGGTGAGAAAGCCCAGCGCCGCGTTCAGCAGGAACTGGATCTTGGTGTTGAGGTGACCTTCATACTCGTTGAGGGAGCGAACGTCCTTGCCGGCCATCTTGAGCCGCGCCTTGACCGGACCGCCCAGCCAGGCATCGCCATTTTCCGTGACAAAGGGCACGGCGCGCTGCAGCACCAGCAGCGTATCGCGGATATGGGAGAGCCGTTCACCCATGTCGCCGATCTGTACCAGCGTGTCGCGCAACATGCGGTTCACGCCCGAAACATTGTAGGTCTGCTGGTCCTGTATCCCCTTGTGGAAGATGCGTTGGGAAATGCGCTGCGCCTCGGCTCGCAATTCTTCCAGCCGGTCGGCGCCGTAATCGATCATCGCCTCCAAGATTACCATGAAAATGTCCGGGGCGCTGCGTTCGCGCCGCTTCACCCGCGCCGTTATCGCCTCAAAAGTATGCAGTTGCGAAAAGCGAACCGTGACCAGCAGGTCTTTGGTAAGAACGAAGCCCAGTGGCGTGGTGACATCTTCCGCCTGGTTTGTGAAATGGGGCGTCACCGGCACTGAGACGGCGAAAACATCGTCCTCATACTGCAGGCGGCTGGAGAATTCGATTTCCTCCAGCTGTTCGCGCGGGGGAATGTCCAGGCCGTAGGTGCCGCAGGCTAGGGCGATTTCCTCGTTGGTCGGATTGTAGAGGTCGACCCAGACCGTCTTGCCGCCCGAGTAGTGTTCAGTCAGCACGCAAATCTCCCGTAACGCCCATAACGCGCGAAAATGGATTTATGCGCAAGCTTAAGCCAGCGCCCCGTGGCAGTGCTTGTACTTACGGCCCGACCCGCAGGGGCAGGGGGCGTTGCGCTGCACCTTGTCCCACGTCCTAGGATTGTTGGGGTCCACCGGCGCATCATCCGGCCATAGACCGTTCTGCTCCACTTCATTCTCGCCGGTGAGCGGATTGATGTGGGAGGCGTACATGTCGGGCAGGGGCGTGTCTTCTAGGGGCGGTGGCGGGGCGGTCTGGATCTGCACATTCATCAGCTGGCGCACCACATCGGTGCGCAGGGTGACAAGCAATGCCTCGAAAAGTTCAAAGGCCTCGCTCTTGTACTCGTTCAGCGGGTCGCGCTGGCCGTAACCGCGCAGGCCGACATACTGGCGCAAATGGTCGAGGTTGACGATATGCTCGCGCCAGTTCTGGTCCAGGGTCTGGAGCAGGATGGCCTTTTCGACATAGCGGGTGACGTCGATCCCGAAATTTGCGGCGCGCTCGGCGGCGCGCTCGCCCACAGATTTCATGATGCGTT
Source organism: Rhizobium sp. Q54 (assembly GCA_945860165.1). Taxonomy (GTDB): domain Bacteria; phylum Pseudomonadota; class Alphaproteobacteria; order Micropepsales; family Micropepsaceae; genus Rhizomicrobium. The sequence goes on along the minus strand of CAMAPL010000001.1, from coordinate 97,893 downwards.
CGCGCACTTCCTCGTCGGCGATGCCTTCTTCCTTGGTCCAGTCCAGCACCGGCAGGTCGGCGCCGAAAATCTTCTCGACCTCGTCGTGCAGGCCCTTGGCATCCCACTGCTCGGCATAGGCCTTTTCCGGGATGTGGCGTTCCACCAGCATCTCCACCACTTCCTCGCGGAAGTCGGCGATCTGGTCGGAAACGTCCTCAGATGACATGATCTCCTTGCGCTGGTCGAAGATCACCCGGCGCTGGTCGTTCAGCACGTCGTCATACTTCAGGATGTTCTTGCGAATTTCGAAGTTACGCGCTTCGACCTTCTGTTGCGCCTTTTCCAGCGCCTTGTTCACCCAGGGATGGGTGATGGCTTCGCCGGGTTCCAGCCCCAGCCGGGTGAGGATGGCGTCCATCCGCTCCGACCCGAAGATGCGCATCAAGTCGTCCTGCAACGACAGGAAGAATTTCGAGCCGCCGGGATCGCCCTGGCGGCCGGCGCGGCCGCGCAGCTGGTTATCAATGCGTCGGCTTTCATGGCGCTCGGTGCCGATCATGTAGAGGCCGCCGGCGGCCAACGCCTTCTGCTTGTGCTCCGCGACTTCCCTGCGGATGGCGTCGCTCTTGCTGGCATACTCGGCTTCGTCGGTGATGGCGACCAGTTCCGCCTTGATCCGCATGTCGGCATTGCCCCCCAGCTGGATGTCGGTGCCGCGGCCCGCCATGTTGGTGGCGATGGTCACCGCGCCGGGCTGGCCCGCCTGGGCCACGATGAAGGCTTCCTGTTCGTGATAGCGGGCATTCAGCACGTTGTGCTGGACTTTGCGCTTCTTGAGGAATTCGGAGAGCTGTTCTGATTTCTCGATTGAGGTGGTGCCCACCAGCACGGGCTGGCCACGCTCCCGGCAGGCGATGATCAGCTTGATGATCGCTTCGCTCTTCTCGTCGGCGGTGCGGTAGACTTCGTCATCAGCGTCGATGCGGCTGACCGGGACGTTGGTGGGAATTTCCAGAACATCGAGCTTGTAGATGTCCATGAACTCCGCGGCTTCGGTCATCGCCGTGCCGGTCATGCCCGCCAATTTGTCGTAAAGGCGGAAGTAATTCTGGAAGGTAATGGACGCCATAGTGACGTTTTCGGGCTGAACCTGGACGTCTTCTTTGGCTTCAAGCGCCTGGTGCAGGCCTTCGGAATAGCGGCGGCCTTCCATCATGCGGCCGGTAAACTCGTCGATGATGATGACCTGGCCATTCTTGACGATATAGTCCTTGTCCTTTTGGAACAGCAGGTGTGCCTTCAGCGCCTGGTTCACGTGATGGACGACAGCGATATTCTCGGTGTCGTACAGGTCGCCCTGTTCCAGTAGCCCACCTGTCTTGAGGATCTGGGTCATATGTTCGTTGCCGACCTCGGTCAGCGACACCTGGCGCGTTTTCTCGTCCAGGTCGTAATCTTCTTTCACCAGCGCGCCCATCACCGCATTCACGGAGCGATACATTTCGGTCTGGTCTTCGGTTGGACCGGAGATGATCAGCGGCGTGCGGGCCTCGTCGATCAGGATCGAGTCCACTTCGTCCACGATGGCGAAGTTGTGGCCGCGCTGGCTCATCGTATCCAGCGAATATTTCATGTTGTCGCGCAGGTAATCGAAGCCGAATTCGTTGTTGGTGCCGTAGGTGATGTCGGCGCCGTAGGCGGCCTTGCGCTCTTCATCGCTGAGGCCATGGACGATGACGCCCACGCTCATGCCCAGGAAGCGGTAGATCTGCCCCATCCAGTCGCTGTCGCGCTTTGCGAGATAGTCGTTGACCGTGACCACATGCACGCCGTCGCCGGCCAGGGCGTTGAGATACACGGGCAGGGTGGCGACAAGGGTCTTGCCTTCGCCGGTTTTCATCTCGGCGATGTTGCCCCGGTGCAGGACAATGCCGCCGACCAGCTGGACGTCGAAGTGGCGCTGGCCGAGGGTACGCTTGGCGCCCTCGCGGACCACCGCGAAGGCCTCTGGCAGCAGGTCGTTCAGCCTCTCGCCTTTTTCTAGCCGTTCGCGGAAAGCCGGTGTCTGCGCCCGCAGTTCCTCGTCCGACATCGCCTTGAAGCGGTCTTCCAGGGCGTTGATCTCGGCCACGGCGCCCCACAGGGGCTTGACCTTGCGGTCATTGGCGGAGCCGAAAAGCGATTTGGCAAACGTGCTGAGACTCAGCATGAAATTCCTCTACATACAGCCGGAAGGGGACCAAACCGCGGCCCGGCCCAAAAGAGGCCGCCTTTTCCGCATGGCGGCCGCGCGGAAGACATAAGAACGCGCTACTCTCTTGTCAAACCGGGGGTTTTTAACAATATCCCTGCAAAATCGGAGGGGGAAGATGCCGAAAACAGCGAAATCGACTCAGAAGGCGCCATCTGCCCAGTCTGGGGCCAAGTCGACAGGCCCGGCTGTCTCGCCCCTTGCCCCCAAGAGTTTCCCCAAACTGCCGCCACTGGCCGGAATCCGCCTGGCGACGACGGCTGCCGGTATCCGCTATCAGCAGCGCACCGATGTGCTGCTGGCGCTGCTGGCGCCCGGAACCCAGGTGGCCGGTGTCTTCACAAAATCCCGGACCGCCAGTGCGCCTGTCCTGTGGTGCCAGGACAAGCTCAAGGGCGGGGAGGCGCGCGTGCTGGTGGTCAATAGCGGCAACGCAAACGCCTTCACCGGCAAGGCGGGGCTGGACGGCGTGCGGGACGTCGCGAACGAAGCGTCCGCGGTCGCGGGTTGCCGTCCGCAGGAGGTGTTTATGGCCTCCACCGGCGTGATCGGCGAGCCGTTGCCCACATCCAAAATTATCCGCGTGCTGTCCGATCTGGCGCGCCAGACGGCGGCCGGAAACTGGCGCGCTGCGGCCGACGCCATCATGACCACCGATACCTTCCCCAAGGCCGCCACAGCCACGGCGAACATCGACGGCGTGAAGGTGACCATCAACGGTATCGCCAAGGGATCGGGCATGATCGCGCCGGACATGGCGACCATGCTGTCCTTCGTTTTCACAGACGCGAATTTGCCTGCCAGCGTGCTGCAGGAATGCCTGAGTGCGGGCATCGGGCCGTCCTTCAACGCCATCACGGTGGATTCCGATACCTCCACCAGCGACACGCTGATGCTGTTCGCCACCGGCAAGGGCGGCAAACATGCCGCCATTGCCAAGGCCAGCGACAAGAATCTGACCGAATTCCGCCGGGCGCTGGACGGATTGCTGCTGGACCTGGCGCTGCAGGTGGTGCGCGACGGCGAGGGCGCCCAGAAACTGATCCGCATAGATGTGACGAGCGCGGAAAGTGACGGGGCGGCAAAACGCATCGCGCTATCGGTCGCCAATTCGCCGTTGGTCAAGACCGCCATTGCCGGCAATGACGCCAATTGGGGCCGCATCGTGATGGCGGTGGGCAAGAGCGGCGAAGCCGCCGACCGCGACCTGCTAAAGATTTCCTTCGGCGGCCATGTTGTGGCCGAGAAGGGCATGCGCGCCGTTAAATACAATGAGGCCACCGCCACCAAGGCGGTGTCGGGCCGCGAGGTGAATATCGCGATCGACTTGGGGCTGGGCAAAGGCAAGGCGCGCGTGTGGACCTGCGACCTGACCCACGGCTACATTGACATCAATGGTTCGTATCGCAGCTGACCTGATTTCGTGCCGCGCGGAAATCGCCTGATGGGCGATCTCTATGCGCCGTGGCGGGAAGGCGGCGATGCCGCAGCGCCGTTCATTGTCTGCGCCATGTTCACTCCCGGCTACCAGGCCAAGGCGGAGCGCCTCGCAGCGTCGCTGGAGGCGTTTGGCCTGGCCCATGCGATCTACGAAGTGCCGCAGATCCACCGTTCCATCACGCCGGGCGGCGTCGCCGATCCGGACTTCAGCAAGCCGCGTTTTATCAGCTTTGCCCTCAGGCATTTCCGCAAGCCGGTCCTGTATGTCGATGCCGATGTGATTTTCCGTAAAGCTCCGGAGCAGATCGGGGCGCTTTGCGCTGCGGGCTGTGATTTCGCCATCTACAACTGGCTCACCGATCCGATGAACGACGCCTGGCGGCCCGAGCCGGGCGGGCGGTTGTGGAAATTCTTCTTCAGCGTTGATGTCGCCTCGGACTCCCAGCTGATGGCCAGCGGCGCGGTACAGTTTTGGAACGGCAGCGAGGCAGCCTTTGCCCTGCTCAAGGATTGGGAGCTGTCGCTTGAACGCCATCCCCGCAGTGAAGACGATCACTGCCTGGACTTCGCCTATAATCATGGGAATGGCGCCGGCCTCAAGCCGGCCTGGCTGTCCAAGGAATATGCCCGCTACGCCTTCTGGTTTTATGTCGACCCGGTGATCGATCATCCCGAATTTCCTGCGCCCGTCACGGGCCAATTCGAGCCGCTGGGGCTGGCGCGGCTGTCGCGCGATAAAATCGTGCGCGCCGACAAGCAGCAGCCTTTTGCGCGCGATGCGATTGTGGATGCGCAGGCGCGGCAATTGCTGAGACAGCGGCCAGACGGGCGGTTTGCGCCCGCCGAGCCGCTGGCATTGCCGCTGTTTCTGCCGAACGCCTGAGCGTCAGGTCAGTGCGGCGTCTAGGGTGATTTCCGCCTTGAGCAGCTTGGACACGGGGCAGCCCTTTTCGGCCCTGCCCGCCAGTTCCTTGAACTTGGCCTCGTCAATGCCGGGGATTTTCGCGCGCAGGGTGAGATGCGACTTGCTGATGGTGAAGTCGTCGCCGTCCTTTTCCAGCGTGATCTCGGCCTTGGTGTTCATCTCGGTGGCGGTGAAGCCGGCATCGCCAAGAATCTTGGACAGGGCCATGGTGAAACAACCCGAATGGGCCGTGCCGATCAGCTCTTCGGGATTGGTGCCGGAACCGCCTTCAAAGCGGGCGACTAAGCCATAAGGATGATCCTTCAGGGCGCCACTTTTGGTCGAGACTGCCCCGATGCCGTGCTTGAGTCCGCCTTTCCAGACGGCGTTGCCATATGTCGTCATTGTCTTCTCCTTGTTTGCCACCTCGCACCGGGGTTAGGATCGTAACGCGTTGGGTCAGCGTTAAGCTGCGATAACCATTTCGTTTAACCCCATTTTAGTCGCGCTCCTCCCAGATGAACACTCCGCAACCCTTGATGCTTGTCGTTGCGGTGGCATTGGTGGACCCCGATGGACGCGTGCTGATTGCACAACGTCCCGAGGGCAAAAACATGGCGGGGTTATGGGAATTTCCAGGTGGCAAAATCGAGACCGGCGAACGGCCCGAGGACGCTCTGATCCGCGAGTTGAGGGAAGAGCTCGGCATCGCGGTGAAGGAGGCCTGCCTCGCGCCGTTCACCTTTGCTTCGCACACATACGACGCCTTTCACCTTTTGATGCCGCTCTATGTCTGCCGCAGATGGGACGGCACGCCCCAGCCGCGCCATCACGCGGCGCTGAAATGGGTAAGGCCAAAGGACATGAACGATTTTCCCATGCCCGCAGCCGACTTGCCGCTTATTCCTATGCTACGCGATCTGTTGTGAAGCAGTTCGCTGCCAACAGCTGCGGCGCCACCGCCATCGAATATGCCCTGATCGCCCGTCTGCTCTCGAACATGATCCTGTCGGGCGTGACCAGCGTGGGCACCAAGCTGGTCACCTTCTTCACGACGATGTCCGCGAACCTGAAATAACGGTTTCGGTCGCGCCTAGCGCATCGGCAAGCCGCGATTTTGCGGCTCCCGGCGCCAGAGGCTTTTGCTGGCTGTCATGCGGCGACCAGCCGGTGAGATACAGAATTTCAAACCGCGCCCGCAGCTTGCCGTCCGGATCGGCATGCTGGGCGGCATAATGCGACAGTAGCGCCATCAGCGTGTCGCGCCGCAGGAATTTGCGGCTGCGCTCCGACAAGACATTGGTCAGCCCATGGGCGCGCAGGTCGCGCGCCAGAGCGTAGAAATCCCTATAGCGCACCATCAGCCGTTCGACATCGCTGACGGGCAGGGCGAAGCCGCCACGCTGCAACAGGGCGCCCAGGTCGCGGACATCGGCAAAAGGCGAAACGCGGGGCGAGGCGCCGCCGCGGGTAAGGCTTTCGGCATGGGCAAAACCGTCACGCAATTCCGACAGGGTAGCCCCGCCCAGCAGTGCGGCCATCAGCAAACCGTCGGGCTTGAGCAAACGGCGGATCTGCACCAGCGCGCCCGGCAAGTCGTTGATCGCCTGTAACGAGAACACGCTGGCGGCGATATCGAAGCGGTTTTCACCGGCGTTGAGTATCTCGTGTTCGTCAAAATCGGCGCATACCCATTCTTGGGCGAAGGGTGCGATGTCCGGCGGCACCGGTTCTTTTAATGGATCGCCTTCGCTCGCCGGGGCGCCGATCCACAGCCCCAAGGCGAATTTGCGCGTCACCGCAGCAAGCCGGTCGGCCAGACCTTCCGCGCCTGCCCGGTCGAGGAAACAGTCGCCTGCCAACACCTGCGCCCGCCGGCGCGCCCGCAGGCTGGCGGAAAAATCGAAAAGGGGCGGGTGGCCCATATGGTTTGGCAAGTCCGGCATCCGCGCTAGACTACCGTCTATGGCTGAGAATGGGAAAAATATCACGCGGGGGCTGGTCGATCTTCTGTTTCCGCCGCTCTGCATGTCCTGCCGCCTGCCGGTCAGCGCCCAGGGGCTTTGCGCCGCCTGCTGGAGCGGTATTGCCTTTCTCGATGGCCCGGGCTGTGCCTGTTGCGGTCTGCCCTTTCCGGTTTAACTGGGAGGGGAGAATTTCTGCGCCGCCTGCATCACCCGCAAACCTGCCTTCGACACGGCACGCACACTTCTGGCCTATGACGACAAAAGCCGCGGCGCCATTCTGGCGCTCAAGCATGCCGACCGCCTGGACCTGGTGCCGGGTTTCGCCCGCAGGCTGGGGCGTGCCGGCCGCACCAGCTTTTCGGATTGCGATCTGATCGTGCCGGTACCACTGCATCGCTGGCGGCTCTGGCAGCGGCGCTACAACCAGTCCGCAGAACTGGCGCGATGGCTCGCAGCCAATAGCGCTCTGGCGGCCGATCCCTTTGTGCTGATGAAAAGCCGTTCAACGCCCAGCCAGGGTGCGATGGCTTCGGCCAAGGCGCGCCGGCGCAATGTGCAGCGCGCTTTCCGGGTTCCCGATCCGGCCCGGGTATCTGGAAAACGCCTCCTGTTGCTCGACGATGTTCTGACCACCGGCGCCACCGCGGAAGCCTGCGCCCGGGCTTTGAAACGGGCGGGCGCTGTGCGCGTTCATGTCCTGGCGCTCGCCCGCGTTGTGAAGGCGTCGGACGTGCTTATATAGAAAACAGGAAGTCACTGAGTCCCGCCATGAAAACCGTCCGCCTCTACACCACCCCGTTCTGCCCCTATTGTGCGCGCGCCAAGTCGCTTTTGAAAAAGAAAGGCGCGGAGCTCGTGGAGATCGATATCTTCATGGATGACGGTGCACGCGAAGAGATGCAGGCCAATAGCGGCGGCGCGCGTACCGTGCCGCAGATTTTCATCGGCGACACCCATGTCGGCGGTTGTGACGAGCTTTATGCCCTGGAAAATGCAGGCAAGCTGGACGCGCTTTTGGCCTAGTTTCTTCCCTTTACGGCTGGACAAAGCGCGGCGGCGACCCGAATAATGCCGCGCATTAAACTCCAGAAACGGGAAGGGACTATTCATGAAAAAGATTCTGCTCGCCGTCACCTCGCTTGCGATTGTCATGCCTGCCATGGCGCAGACTAATCCCGCGCCGACCATCGTCGGCGCACCCAGCGCCGAAGAAATGAAGCTTCCGCGTCCGGCGCGCGCGCGCGGTATTCCCACCGCGCTGGCCATCGAAGCCGCCCAGGCTGCCAACGCCTCCTGCCAGGCCAGCACCTACAAGACCACCACGATGGTTACGGACTCCGCCGGTGTGCCGATTGTGGTGATTTCAAACGACGGCGCTGCCGCCATCACCCAGCGCATCGCCATGACAAAGGCCCAGGTGGTGCTCAAATACAAAATGAGCAGTGGCGAAGTTGTGACCAAGACCGGCACCGACGCCGCACTGGCCGCCGAGATCAAGGCCAATCCGATGATCGATACCGCCCGTCCCGGCGCGTTTGCGCTCATGGCCGGCAGCGATGTGGTCGGCTTCATTTCGGTGTCGGGCGCTCCCGGCGGCGACAAGGACGAAGTCTGCGCCCGCGCTGCCATTGCTAAAATCCAGGACCGCGTGCAGTAACAACATGACGGCATTCCGGGCGGCCCCCTTCAAGGCTGCATGCGTTCAGCTATGCTCCACCGACGATGTCGCGGAAAATATCCGCGACACCATCGCGCTGGTACGGGAAGCAGCCGCCCGGGGCTCCATCTTTATCGCCACGCCGGAAAACACCACCCTGATGGCGCCAGACGGCGGCGCTAAGCTGGCCCAGAGTTACGACGAGACGCATGACCCGGCCCTGCCGGTTTTTTCCGCCCTGGCGACGGAGCTGAAAGTCTGGATCCTGATCGGGTCTGTGGCCATCAAGGTCAGCGACAGCAAGACCGCCAACCGGTCCTTCCTGTTCGCGCCGGACGGTGGCATCCGCGCCCGCTACAGCAAGATTCATCTGTTCGATGTGCAGCTGGCCTCGGGCGAGGTCTATCGCGAGTCCAACACCGTGGCGGGCGGGAATGAAGCGGTGGTGGCCGACACGGAATTAGGCAAGGTGGGCCTGAGCATTTGCTACGACCTGCGCTTCCCGATTCTCTACCGCAAGCTGGCACAGAAGGGAGCTTTCCTCTTCACCGTACCCTCCGCATTCACCGTGCCCACCGGCAGCGCGCACTGGCACGTTCTGCTACGGGCGCGGGCAATCGAGAATGGCGCCTTTGTGATGGCGCCGGCGCAGGGCGGCGAACATGCCAATGGCCGCAAGACCTATGGTCACAGTCTGATCGTTGCGCCCTGGGGTGAAGTTCTGGGGGAGGCCGGAACCGAGCCGGGTATCATAATTGCCGATATCGATCCGGCCCTGGCGGCGGAGGCGCGTGCGAAAGTTCCCAACCTTCAACACGACCGCGAATTCGCTGGCCCCTAGCGCGGGTCCTTTGTCGCTTGGCGGCGTCGCTCGTCGCTCATGGGTTCCATCACTCACATTGCTCCTCGCTCCTGGCCAATCGCCATAATCCCTCGCGCTATTGGTGGGTCTTGCGAATCCTCAGTTCCCGGATCATGTTTCTGTCACTGTCCGTGGGCAGGCCAAGGGAGCGTAGCTGTGATTTCCTATTCCTTGCACTGCCATAAGGGGCACGAATTCGAAGGCTGGTTTCGCGACAGCGCCGCCTTCGACGAACAGTCCTTTGCCGGCCAGCTGGGATGCCCGGTCTGTGATTCCATGCGGATCGAAAAGGCGATCATGGCGCCTGCCGTCAGCGGCACCAAGAAGTCCTCCAAGGGCAGGGCGGACGAGATGCGCCAGTTCGCCACCGGCCTGCGCAAGTATGTGCAGGAGAATGCCGACTATGTCGGTCCCACTTTTGCGGAGGAAGCCCGCAAGATCCATTATGGCGAGACGCCCGACCGCCACATCTATGGCGAGGCGACCCACAAGGAAGCCCAGGAACTGGTCGAAGAGGGTGTAGACGTCGCGCCCCTGCCGCCTGACCCGGAAGGTGCGAATTAGCGTCTTGCCACTACCATGTAGTTGACGTCCACATCGGACGACAGTTTCCAATCCCATGCCAGCGGGTCAAAAGAAACACCCTGCGTTTTCAGGATGGTTAGGCCGGTTTCTTCCAGTGACACGCTAAGCTCCGTAGGCGAAATAAAGCGGTTCCAGTCATGCGTCCCGCGCGGCAGCCAGCCCAGGATATATTCGGCCCCAATCTTGGCCAAGGCGAGGCTCTTGAGGGTCTTGTTCATGGTGGCGACGACGGTGATTCCGCCGGGCTTCACCAGTTCGGTGCAGGCGCCAAGGTAAGCGGACACATCCGCCACATGTTCCACCACTTCCATATTGAGGACCACGTCGAAGCTGGCGCCCTCGGCCGCCAGAACTTCGGCGGTGGTGGCGCGGTACCTGATCTCCAGCCCGGACTGGGCGGCATGGGCCTTGGCGGTGCCGATATTCTTTTCCGAGGCATCGGCGCCGGTAACCGCAAAACCCAGCCGGGTCATGGGTTCGGACAACAGCCCGCCGCCGCAACCGATATCCAGCAGCGAAAGACCCTCGAGCGGCCGCAGGGACCTGGCGTCCCGGCCGAAATGCGCCGCCGCTTCGGTGCGGATAAAGGCCAGCCGCACCGGGTTGAACTTGTGCAGGGGGGCGAACTTGCCGGTAGGATCCCACCATTCCGCGGCAATGGCCGAGAATTTGGCCACTTCGGCGGGATCTATAGAGGCTGAATCTGCCATGCCGTTTCGAGGGTTGAGCGGGAACCTGACCCCGTCTATGTAGACCGCCATCCATTCAGGGGCAAATCGGGCCCCACTTAGGAATTCAATACGTGGCGACCATTGCGATGAAATTTGGCGGCACTTCGGTGGCCGACATCGACCGCATCCGCCATGTCGCAACCCTGGTGAAGCGCGAAGTCGAGCGCGGCAACAAGGTGGCCGTGGTGGTCTCGGCCATGGCTGGCGAAACCAACAAGCTGGTGGCCTGGACGAATGACGCCTCCAGGCCGGACGGCGCCAATCATGCGGCGCTGCCGGATCAACGCGAATATGATGTCGTGGTGGCGGCGGGTGAACAGGTCACGGCGGGCTTGCTAGCCATCACCCTCAACGCCATGGGCATCAAGGCACGGTCTTGGCTCGGCTGGCAGGTGCCGATAAACACATCGGCGGTGCACGGCTCGGCCCGCATCGAGGGCGTTCCGGCCAACGACATGAAGGCGGCTATCGAAGGCGGCGAAGTCGCGGTGGTGGCCGGTTTCCAGGGCGTCGCGCCCGGCACGCGTATCTCCACGCTGGGACGCGGCGGCTCGGACACCAGCGCGGTGGCCGTGGCCGCCGGCATCGGGGCGGCGCGTTGCGACATCTATACCGACGTGGACGGCGTATACACCACCGACCCGCGCATCGTTCCTAAGGCGCGACGGCTGGAAAAAATCGCCTTCGAGGAAATGCTGGAAATGGCATCGCTGGGCGCCAAGGTCTTGCAGACGCGCTCGGTGGAAATCGCCATGCTGCACCGGGTGCCGACCCGCGTGCTTTCGACCTTCACGCCCGGTGTGGGCGGCACCCTGCTTTGCGACGAGGAAGACATCGTGGAAAAGAAACCGGTTACCGGCATCGCCTATAGCCGCGACGAGGCCAAGATCACACTGCACAAGGTGCCCGACAGGCCTGGCATCGCTTCGGCGATCTTCGGGCCGCTGGCCGATGCCGGCGTCAATGTCGACATGATCGTGCAGAATGTGTCCGAGGACGGCAAAACAACCGACCTGACCTTCACCTGCACCCGCGGCGAGCTGGCGCGGGCGCTGGCGGCCATCGAGACCTATGCCAAGACCATCAACTATCGCGATGTCACCCATGACGCGGCGGTGGCCAAGGTCTCGATCATCGGCATCGGTATGCGCGCCCATCCCGGAGTGGCCCAGACCATGTTTCGCACGCTGGCGGACAAGGGCATCAACATTCAGGTGATCTCGACCTCAGAGATAAAGGTCAGCGTGTTGATAGCCGAAGAGTATGTCGAACTGGCGGTGCGGGCGCTGCATTCCGCCTATGAGCTGGACACCGCCTGACGTCCTTTTGGTGTCATGGCTCGCGAATGCGGACCACCCAAGTGAAGTCGGTGGCGTTTCACAGCCGGTTTGGCTCCGTTTTTTTCTTCGATATGGTATTTGTACCCAACTGGGTGGCCCGCACTCCGGCGGGCCATGACATGTCGGGTTGGAGTTTGAATTAATGTCGCCTGGTGGTGGTCCACGTCTGTTGTTGCGCCGCCTGCGCGAGATCATGGCGGAGCAGACCAGCGCCCAAATGCAGCTGGACAAGCTGGTCTCCGTCATCGCCTCAAACATGGTGGCGGAAGTCTGCTCGATCTATCTGCGCCGCGCCGGCAAGGTGCTGGAGCTTTTCGCCACCGAGGGCCTTAGGCGCGAGGCGGTCCACACCACTCGGCTGAAGGAAGGCGAAGGCCTGGTCGGCATGGTGTCGGAGACCGCCGAAGCGGTGAACCTTTCTGACGCCCCCGCCGACCCGCATTTTTCCTACCGCCCGGAAACCGGCGAAGACCCGTTCAAGGCCTTCCTGGGCGTTCCCATCGTGCGCGGCGGCCAGGTGTTCGGCGTGCTCACCGTTCAGAACAAGGCCGAGCGGCTATACGCCGAAGAGGAAGTCGAAGCGCTGCAGACCGTCGCTATGGTGCTGGCCGAAGTGGTGGCCCAGGGCGGCTTCTTCAACGTTGCCGAACTGGACGAACCGGAACTGCGCCACGACCGGCCCCGCAAGTTCGTCGGCGAGGGGCTATCGGAAGGCGTGGCCGTAGGGCGTGTCGTGCTGCACGAGCCGCGCGTCAAGGTCGAGCGCATGATCGCCGACAATCCAGTGGACGAGCTCAAGCGTCTGGAAGCGGCGATTGCAAGTCTGCGCGAATCCGTGGACCAGATGCTGTCCTCCAGCGAGCTCGACCTGACGGGCGAGGGGCGCGAAGTGATCGAAGCCTATCGCCTGTTTGCCTATGACCAGGGCTGGCGCCAGCGCATGCGCGATGCGGTGCGCACCGGCCTCACTGCCGAAGCGGCGGTGGAGCGCGTGCAGGACGAGACACGGCTCAGGGTCCAGCGCATGGGCGATCCGATCCTGCGTGAACGCGCCCATGATTTTGACGATCTGGCGCGGCGGCTGCTGCGCCATCTCACCGGCGAGGATGTCGCGGACCGCAGCCTGCCGCCCAATGCGGTGCTGATCGCTCGCGGCATGGGGCCGGCCGAACTGCTGGATTATGGCCGCGACAGGCTGGTTGCGCTGGTTCTAGAGGGGGCCGCTGCCACCAGCCATGTCGCCATCGTGGCGCGGTCCATGGGACTTCCCATTGTCGCATCGCTGGAGGGTATCGCCGACAATGCCCGTGCTGGCGATGGCATCGCGGTCGATGGCGAGATGGGTGAAGTCCACTTACGTCCCGCCGCCGAAATCGTGAAGGCGTTCGAGGAAAAGCGCGCGGTGCTCGTCCAGATGCAGGCGCGCTTCGCGGCGGTGCGCGACTTGCCGGCGGTCACCCGTGATGGCATCGCCATCAGGCTGATGATGAACGCCGGGCTTGAGTTCGACATGCCGCATCTGGACCAATCGGGCGCCGACGGCATCGGCCTGTTCCGCACCGAATTGCAGTTCATGATCGGCGAGACCATGCCGCGCCTGGCCGACCAAGCCGCCTTCTACAAAAAAATTCTGGATGCTGCGGGCGATAAGCCGGTGGTGTTTCGCACCCTCGATCTCGGCGGCGACAAGGTGCTGCCCTATGCGCGCTGGGAGCGGGAGGAAAATCCCGCGCTGGGCTGGCGCGCGATCCGCATCGCGCTCGATCGCCCGGCCTTGCTGCGTTACCAGGTGCGCGCCTTGCTGAATGCGAGCGCGGGACGCACCTTGCGCATCCTGCTGCCGATGGTGTCGGACGTCGACGAATTCAACCGCGCCCGCGCCCTGATCGACCGCGAACTGGAGCGGGCCCGGCTGCTGAACCTGATACGCCCGACCCAGGTTCTGGTGGGCGCGATGTTGGAAGTTCCGGCGCTGGCCTTCATGTTGCCGCAGCTGATGCGCTCGGCCGATTTCGTCTCCATCGGCTCCAACGATCTTCTCAGTCTTGCCTTTGCGGTGGACCGCACCAATCCGCGCGTTGCCCGCCGCTATGACAATCTCAATCCCGCCTCGCTCACCCTGATCCGCCTGATCGTGCAGAGCGCTGCGGAGAATTCCGGCGATCTCAGTCTGTGCGGCGAGATGGCGGGGCGGCCGCTGGACGCCATGGCGCTGCTGGGGCTGGGCCTGCGTGCACTGTCCATGCAGCCCGGCCAGATCGGCCCGGTCAAGATGATGATTCGCAGCCTGCACCTGGGGGAGGTTGCGGCCTTTGTGGACCGGCTGTGCGGCCGGACCGACCATTCCCTGCGGACCATACTTGCTGCCTTCGCCGCCGAGCGCGGAATTGTCCTGAAATAGGGCTTTTCCGGGATAACCCGGATTTTTTGCAGTGCAGCGGTTGTTCGTACCCGGCTTGGTCGGATATGATGCCCCCAACATATATTTAACCTCTCGCCCCCCCCCTTTGCTAGAAATCGGAGGGCGGGCGGTGTCCCCGGAAATCTATGACAAAAATTACACAAATTTCATTGGAGAATAACGGCAGTGGAGAAAAGAACGGCCCGAACCACCGTCGAATCCACTTGCGCGAAATTTCTGGCGACAGCGAAAACCCGCTCGAGACCGTCGGCCAGGATTTGCGCGCGGCGCGGCTGCGGCGCGGCGATGAGATCGCCCAGATTTCGCGCGCCCTGAAAATCCGCAAGGACCATCTGGAAGCGCTGGAAGAAGACCGGCTCGAGGATTTGCCGGGCAGGACTTATGCGATTGGCTTTGTGCGTTCTTATGCCCGTCATCTGGGTCTGGACTCCGCCCAGTATGTCGAACGCTACAAGCAGGATATTTCCGGCCGCCCCGAGGAACAGTCGCACGAGCCCGCAGCGATCCATCTGGAAGAATCCCACCGCCTGCCGCAGGCCTGGCGCGTCATCGCAGTTGTGGTCGCGTTGCTGCTGATATTCGGCATCTGGCATTTGCTGTCATCCGGTGGTGACGACAATCAACCGGTGCCGCCCGCGCCGGTTCTGGCCCAGCCCCAGGCTCCGGCACCGCCAGCGCCGGTGGTGATCCCGGCTCAGACCGCAACACCGTTACCGGCGATCAACAACGCCACGATTGCCAATCCCGGCCAGGCCGCGACGCCGCCGCCCGCCGCCGGTCCCGCGACGCCCGCAACCGCTGGCACTACTGGTTCCAACCAGGCCTCGGTTCCTGTCGTCCCGCCGGGCAATATCAGCCAGGTCTATGGTGCGCAGAACCGGGGCGCCCGCGTTGTCTTGCGCGCCCGCAACGATACCCGCATCACCGTGCGCGCCGAGGACGGAACCCTGTATATGAACCGCGACCTCAAGGCGGGGGACACCTACCAGGTGCCCAACACGCCGGGCCTTTCCATGGCGATCAAAGATGGCGCCAGCGTGGAAGTGCTGCTGGACGGCCTGTCTCTGGGACGGGCGGGGCAGACACAACAAGTTCTCGGCCGCGTCGCCCTCGATCCCCAGTCGCTGGTGGACCGTTTCAATAGCCGCTAAGGACGCCCTGTAAGGAATCGAGTAATGAGCATTCGCGCGTATCGCGACATTCACCGGCGCAAATCGCGCCAGATCATGGTCGGCAAGGTTCCGGTCGGTGGCGTTGCGCCGATCTCCGTCCAGACCATGACCAACACCATCACCGGTGACGCCCGCGCCACAATCGAACAGATTCGTAGCATCGAGGAGGCCGGCGCCGACATCGTGCGCGTCTCCTGTCCCGACGAGGACGCCACAAAGGCGATGAAGGCCATCACCAAGGCCAGCGTCCTTCCGGTCGTGGCCGACATTCACTTCCACTACAAGCGCGCCATCGAGGCCGCGATCAACGGCGCCGCCTGCCTGCGCATCAATCCGGGCAATATCGGCAGCCCGGCGCGGGTGCGTGAAGTGGTGCAGGCGGCCAAGGACCATGGCTGCTCCATGCGCATCGGCGTCAATGCCGGCTCGCTGGAACCGGACCTGCTCGAGAAGTATGGCGAGCCCTGTCCGGAAGCGATGGTAGAAAGCGCGCTGAATCACGCCAAGATTCTCGATGACCTGGATTTTCGCGAATACAAGATTTCGGTGAAGGCATCGGACCCGTTCCTGGCGGTGGCCGCCTATCAGGCGCTGTCCGAAGCGATCGACTGCCCGCTGCATGTCGGCATCACCGAGGCCGGCGGCATGATTTCTGGCACAGTGAAATCCTCCATCGGCATGGGCATGCTGTTGTGGGGCGGCATCGGCGATACCATCCGCGTCTCGCTGTCCGCCGATCCGGTGGAAGAAGTGCGAGTCGGTTTCGACATTCTCAAGTCGCTTAACCTGCGCCATCGCGGCGTCAATATCGTGTCCTGCCCGTCCTGCGCGCGCCAGGGCTTCAACGTAATCGACACGGTCCGCACACTTGAAGAGCGGCTCAAGCACATCGCCACCCCGATGTCGCTGTCGATCATCGGCTGCGTGGTGAACGGGCCGGGCGAAGCCAAGGAAACCGATATGGCCTTTACCGGCGGCGGCGCGGGCAAGGGTCATGGCATGATCTACCTGAACGGAAAGCCTGCCTATAAGCTGGGCAATGAAAGCCTGGTGGATCACGTCGTCGAGCTTTGCGAAAAAAAGGCCGCCGAAATCGAGGCGCAGCGTGGAGCGCCGCTCGAAGCCGCGCAGTAGCGTGCCTTCATGATACCTCCCGCCAAACTCGAGCGGCTGCTCGACCGTTTTTCTGCCATTGAAAGCGAGATGGCGTCAGGCGCGTCCGGCGCTGCCTTCGTCAAGCTTTCACGCGAGCATGCCGAGCTTAGTCCCGTGATCGAAGCCGCGCGCGAGCTTCGCAGCGTCCAGACCCAGCTGGAAGAAATCGAGACGATGATCGCGGACGGCGCGACGGATTCGGAGATGCGCGGCATGGCCGAGCAGGAGCGCGCCGATTTGCGCTCCCGCCTGACCGCGCTGGACCTCGAACTGAAAATCCAGTTACTGCCGCGCGACGCTGCCGATGCCTCGTCGGCGATTGTGGAAATCCGCGCCGGCACCGGCGGCGACGAAGCCGCCTTGTTCGCGGGCGATCTCCTATCCATGTACCAGCGTTATTGCGGGTTGCAGGGTTGGAAGACCGTCCTTCTGTCGTTGTCGGAAAGCGATATGGGCGGCTTCAAGGACGCCACCCTGGAAGTAGAGGGGCGCGGGGTCTATGCCAAGCTGAAATTCGAAAGCGGCGTGCACCGGGTGCAGCGCGTACCCGCCACCGAAACCCAGGGGCGCATCCATACCAGCGCGGCGACGGTTGCGGTGCTGCCCGAAGTCGAGGATGTCGACATCGTCATTCACGACAAGGACCTGCGCATCGACACTTACCGGGCGCAGGGCGCCGGTGGCCAGCATGTCAACAAGACCGACAGCGCTGTGCGCATCACCCATCTGCCCACCAACACGGTGGTGGCAATGCAGGAAGAAAAATCCCAACACAAGAACAAGGCCAAGGCGATGACCTTGCTGAAGGCCAAGATTTACGATGCCGAGCGCAAGCGGGTGGACGCCGAACGCGCCAGCGAACGCAAGGGCCTGGTTGGGTCGGGCGACCGCAGCGAACGCATTCGCACCTATAACTACCCGCAAGGGAGGGTCACCGATCACCGCATCAACCTGACGCTCTACAATCTGGCGCGCATCGTCAGCGGCGACGAGCTGGGTGAGATCGTGGATGCGCTGGTGGCGCAGGACCAGGCCGATCGGCTGGCCGAGTTCGAAGCGGCCGACCATTGACCCTCGACGAAGCTATGCGGCTGCTGGCCGAGGCAGGCATCGAGAATCCGCGCGGCGAAGCCCGCCTGCTTCTTGCTCATGCCTTGGGCGTCAGCCGCGATGCGACATTGACGGCGACGCCCACACCGGACCAAAGCGCGGCTTTTGCGGCCTTCGTCGCCCGCCGCGTGGCGCATGAGCCGTTCGCCTATATCGCCGGCCAAAGGGAATTCTGGAGCCTGGCCTTGGCAGTGGGGCCGGGTGTGCTGATCCCCCGGCCCGATACCGAAACTTTGATAGAAGAAGCGCTGCGCCTGGTGGCGAACCGCGATGCGCCGCTGTCGATCGCCGATCTGGGGGCCGGTTCCGGCGCCATCCTGCTGGCGGCGCTGACCGCCTTTCCAGGCGCCACTGGCATCGGCTTTGAATCGTCGCCGCAGGCGTTCGCCTGGCTGAACGCCAATGTCGCACGCCACGCGCCGCACCGGGCGCAAACCCGGTTGGCGCAGTGGTCGGCGGCGGAAGGCCCGTTCGATCTGGTCTTTTCCAACCCGCCCTATATTCCCGCCGCTGATATAGAATCACTGGCTTGGGACGTTGCCGGGTATGAACCGCGCGCCGCTCTGGATGGCGGGCCGGACGGCCTGGATGCCTATCGGTCGCTGGCCACCTTGCTGCCGGTCATCCTCAAACCGGGCGGCCATGCCGTGCTGGAAATCGGCGTTGGCCAAGAAAATGCGATGGAACTGTTGTTCCCGGACCTCGAAATCGTACGGATCGCGCCTGATTTGGCGGGGATACCCCGCTGCGTGATCTTGCGGAACGTCTGAGGATTCCCTTGGAAAAACCCGTGGTATAGGCTAATTTCTGCTTCTAGGGATCGTGATGGTCCCTTCCGCGGGATGCAGATGCAGCCGCGGCTGAGCTGGTGACGCGAGACAAAAACCGCGGCCGGGCAGGGGACACAAAGCGACCAAAGTATGCCGTCTTGCGGTTGATGCGCCTGCTGCGCGTCACGGTACTAGCGGCGAAGGAAGGGCTTACAGTGAAACGCTCACGTAGAGGCGGCCGTAGGCCGCAACATGGTGGTAATGGCGGCGGCGGCGGCGGCGGCAACAACAATAATAATAATAATAGCAGCGGTGGCGGGTTCAATCCCAACCGCACGTACGATTCCAGCGGCCCTGAAATCAAGATTCGTGGCTCCGCCAGCCATGTCTATGAGAAGTATCTGCAGCTGGCCCGCGACGCCAATTCCGGCGGCGACCGCGTCATGGCCGAGAATTATCTTCAGCATGCGGAGCATTATTACCGCATCATGGCCGCAGCGGCCGCGCAGCAGGCCCAGTATCAGGCCCAGCAGGCCGCCCAGAACCCGCGCCCGGTGGCCGATGGCCAGCCCCATATAGCGCCCCAGCCGCTGCAGAATGCCGGCAGCGGTCCTTCCTTCTCCCTGGCCGAAGGGGCGAATGAGGATGAAGGCGAAGAAGCCGAAGCGACTTGATCCAGCACAAGGCCGGGCGTTAACCGCCTGTGCAAACTGGGGTCTTGCAGCCCCGGTTCCTCGCTCCCATATCTGTCGAGGAACGGCGCCTTCACCGGGCCGTATAGGATCGGCTGCCACCAAGGGGCCGTCCGGGAGAGCATATGGATATCGAGAAATTCACCGAGCGGGCCCGCGGTTTTATTCAGTCGGCTCAGAGCCTGGCCCTTCGCGAGGGCAATCAGCAGTTTGTGCCCGAGCATCTGCTCAAGGTCCTGATCGACGATGAGGAAGGCCTGGCTGCGCGGTTGCTCAATGCCGCCGGCGGCAATGACCGCGCCGTGCGCGCCGGTGTCGAAGTCGCGCTGAAAAAACTCCCGAAGGTTCAGGGCGGTTCGGGCCAGGTCTATCTCTCCCAGGACACCGCCAAGCTGCTCGACAATACGGAAGCCGTCGCCAAAAAGGCCGGCGACAGTTTCGTCACCGCCGAATATCTGCTGCTGGCGCTTGTCCTGGCGGCCGGCACCGAGCCTGCGAAAATCCTGAAAGAAGCCGGCGTCAACGCGCAGGGACTGAATGGCGCCATTACCGCCTTGCGCAATGGCCGCACCGCGGACAGCGCCACCGCCGAAAATGCCTATGACGCGCTCAAGAAGTATGCCCGCGACCTGACGGAGTTGGCGCGCAGCGGCAAGCTCGATCCGGTGATCGGCCGCGACGAGGAAATCCGCCGCACCATCCAGGTGCTGAGCCGGCGCACCAAGAACAACCCGGTGCTGATTGGGGAGCCGGGCGTGGGCAAGACCGCCATCGCCGAAGGCCTGGCGCTGCGCATCGTCAATGGCGACGTTCCGGAATCCCTGCGCGACCGCAAGCTTATGGCGCTGGACATGGGGGCGCTGATAGCAGGCGCCAAGTTCCGCGGCGATTTCGAGGAGCGTCTGAAAGCCGTCCTCAATGAAGTCACCGGCGCCAATGGTGAAATCATCCTGTTCATCGACGAGATGCACACGCTGGTGGGTGCGGGCAAGGCGGATGGCGCGATGGATGCGTCCAATCTGATCAAGCCGGCGCTGGCGCGGGGGGAGCTGCATTGCATCGGCGCCACCACCCTGGACGAGTATCGCAAATATGTGGAGAAGGACGCGGCCTTGGCGCGGCGCTTCCAGTCCGTCTTTGTGGGCGAGCCGACCGTGGAAGACACCATCTCGATCCTGCGTGGCCTAAAGGAAAAATATGAACTGCATCACGGCGTGCGCATCACCGACTCGGCGATTGTCGCAGCCGCGACCCTTTCCAACCGCTACATCACCGATCGGTTCCTGCCCGACAAGGCCATCGACCTGATGGATGAGGCCGGCTCACGCCTGCGCATGCAGATCGATTCCAAGCCGGAAAAGTTGGACAAACTGGACCGCCGCGTCATGCAGCTCAAGATCGAGCGCGAAGCGCTGAAGAAGGAAACCGACAAGGCGTCGCGCGACCGGCTGGTGACGCTGGAAAAAGATCTCGCCGAGCTGGAGGAGGTATCCGGCGCCCTGACCGCCCGCTGGCTGGAGGAGAAGAAATCCGTCGCCAATGTGCAGGGCCTGAAGGAAAAGCTGGACGCCGCGCGGCAGGAAGTCGAAGTGGCGCAGCGCAAGGGTGATTTTGGCCGGGCAGGCGAGCTGACCTATGGCGTCATCCCCGACCTGGAGCGCAAGCTCAAGGCCATCGAGGAAAGCAAAGACGCAGCCTTGTCCGGCGAAGCGGTGACCGCCGAGCATATCGCGGGTGTGGTATCGCGCTGGACCGGCATTCCCGTGGACAAGATGCTGGAGGGCCAGCGCGAAAAGCTGTTGCACATGGAAACCGATCTTGGCAATCGGGTGGTGGGCCAGGATGAAGCGGTGCGCGCCATTTCCAACGCGGTGCGGCGCGCCCGTGCCGGACTGCAGGATCCCAACCGGCCCATCGGCTCGTTCCTGTTCCTAGGGCCCACCGGGGTCGGCAAGACCGAGCTTACCAAGGCGCTGGCCAACTTCCTGTTCGACGACGACAGCGCCATGGTGCGCATCGACATGAGCGAGTTCATGGAAAAGCACGCCGTCGCACGCCTGATCGGCGCGCCGCCGGGCTATGTTGGCTATGAGGAGGGCGGGGTGCTGACCGAAGCGGTGCGGCGCCGGCCCTATCAGGTGATCCTGTTCGACGAGGTCGAAAAGGCCCATCCCGACGTGTTCAATGTTCTGCTGCAGGTCCTGGATGACGGCCGGCTGACTGACGGCCAGGGCCGCACCGTGGATTTCCGCAACACGGTTATCATCCTGACCTCTAATCTCGGCACCGAATTTCTCGGCCATGAGGGTGACCAGACCCAGGCCCGCCTGCAGGTGATGGCTGCGGTGCGCGCCCACTTCCGGCCCGAATTTCTCAACCGCCTGGACGAAGTGATCCTTTTCCACCGCCTGACCCGCGCCAATATGGACAAGATCGTCTATATCCAGATCACCCGTCTCGAAAAGCTTCTCGCCGACCGCAAGATTGAGATCGTACTGGACGAAAAGGCGCGACACTGGCTGGGCAATGCCGGGTACGACCCTGTCTATGGCGCGCGGCCGCTCAAGCGCGTCATCCAGCGGAGGCTGCAGGACCCGCTGGCGCAGCTGATCCTGGAAGGCAAGATATCCGAAGGATCGGTGGTAGAGGCCAGCGCGAGCAAGACCGGCCTGATCGTCAGTGGCCAAGAATTTTCCGCCGCGGCCGACGAACTGACGGAAGCCCCGCCGTCCGGAACGGCGCTCAACTAGGCGCTATTTCGCCTTAGCTTGGCGCAGATCGGTTGCGTTGTCCGCAACCTTGGCTTCCAGCGGCATGCTGGCGACGACATTGTCGATCTCCACGCGCGAGGCCATGAACTTGGTAAGTAGACGGCCTGCCAGCTGACGCCCTTGCGCGATTTTCAGCCGCAACGGGTTGACCTGCGCGTTGTTGGCCATGATCTCGTAATGCAGATGCGGCCCGGTGGACATGCCGGTGTTGCCGCTATAGCCGAAGATCTGGCCCTGACGCACCCGCGCGCCGCGGCGCAGGCCCGGCGCGAAGCGCGAGAGATGGGCATAGTTAGTGGAATAGCCGCTGCCATGGCTGATTTTCACCAGATTGCCGTAACCTCTGGTGCGGCCCATGAAGGAAATGGTGCCCGAGCCCGCGCTCATCACCGGCGTGCCGGTCGGCACCGCGAAATCCACGCCCCGGTGCATGCGGGAGTAACCCAGAATGGGATGGAAGCGCGAGCCGAAACCAGATGAGATGCGCGCTCCGTCCACCGGGGTCTTCATCAGCAAGCCGCGGGCGCTTTCGCCCTTGGAATCGAAATATTCCGTCGGCTCGTTGGGATCGGCCTGAAAGCGGTACATCGGGATCTGCTTGCCGTCCAAGGTCATCATCGCATAACTGATGGCGCCGTATCTCGCGGGCTGGCCTTCGGGCGTGTAGTAGTAATCGTAAAAGACTTCAAAACTGTCGCCCGGATGTAGGTCGCGCTGAAAGTCCACCTTGTAGGAGAACATGCGGATCATATCCACGACCACGTCGGCGGGAATTCCCGCCTGCATGGCGGTGAGATAAAGACTGGAATCGATGGTGGCGCCCGCGCGATGCCGATGCACCGTCAGCTCCTTCTTCTCGACTTGCGCGGTATAGCCGCCCTCGGTGGTGCGTGTGACGGTGATTTCCTGCTCGATGGACGGCGAGAAATGCAGCGACAGCAGCCTGGAGATGGGCAGGGAATCCTCGTCCGTGGAGCTGCTGGCGTCTTCTTCCGAGTCAATCGGCACCACCACCGGTTTGCGATTGACCATCACGACGGTGGTGCGCGGCTGGGCCTGCGCGGGCGCGCCCGTGGCGTCGATGGTGGCGACGGAATAGGTGAGGTCGAAACTCTGTCCCGCCCGCAGCTGGCGGGGATCGAAATCCTTGCCCATGGCGGCAACCACGGCATTGGCGTCTTGCACCGAGATCCCGACATCTTCCAGCATGCCCGCCAGCGTGTCGCCCGCATCCAGCGTGATGGTGCGGTTCTCCACACCCGGGTTGGGAATCGGATTGCCGTTGTCCGCATTGTCGGCAACGGTCGGCGTCTCCCGTATCAATTTCTGGAACAGGGCATAGGGCAGGGACGAGCGTCCAGGCGCGACCAGGGGATGCGATACCGGCGTCATGCCCGTCGCCAGCAAGGCAATGGCCCCTGCCACCATGGCCGTCAGCGAGGTTGACACGATGGCCCAGCGGCCATCGGTGGTGGACAGGGCCGCACTGGCGCCATCCAGTCGCTGCAGCAGCAGCGTGCTGAAGTCAGGCTCGCCTTCGGGCGGCGGCTTCTTTGTTTTAGAAAATACGCGCGCTTTCTCGCGGGTATAGCGG
The DNA here is from genome assembly GCA_945860165.1 of Rhizobium sp. Q54. Classification (GTDB taxonomy): domain Bacteria; phylum Pseudomonadota; class Alphaproteobacteria; order Micropepsales; family Micropepsaceae; genus Rhizomicrobium. The sequence continues at coordinate 74,488 of CAMAPL010000001.1, read as the reverse complement.
TCGGGATTCAAGACGGCTCCATTGTCGTTGAAAACCGGCTGGCGCAAAGTCCCCCGACTTTTATGCCCGCCCGATCCCAGCCCAGTTCTTCCGCAGCCCATCCCCAGCGTGCGATCGTTGCCATATAACCGTCCCCTTATGTGCAGGGCAACCCTGAAATGTTCGCCAACGGCTTGTTGTCATTGAACTTTAGACCGCTTCCAAAGTCCTATGGCGGGGTGCTGCGATTCGCGTTGGCGTTTATCCTGTTCGCGCCGGCGCCGGCCTTCGCTTGGGGCGCGCAGGGGCATGAGATCGTCGCCACCATCGCGGCGCATCAGCTGACATCGCGGGCCACGGCGCAGATGGCGCGGCTGCTGGGCAGCCCGGCGATGCTGATCCACGATTCCAACTGGGCCGATGAAATCCGCGACCAGCGGCGGGAAACCGGACGCTGGCACTATGTTGATATCCCGCTGCACGTTCCGGCCTATGTCGCCGCGCGCGACTGCCCGAACGCAGATTGCGTGGTGGCGCAGATCGGCAGGGCGCGACTGGTAGCGGGTGACTCGCGCCGCCCCGCCGCGGCGCGCGCGGAGGCGTTGCGCTTCCTGATCCATCTGGTGGCCGACCTTCACCAGCCGCTGCATGCGGCGGACAATGGCGACCGGGGCGGCAACGAAGTTCGCATCGCGCTGCAGAGCCGCCGCACCAATATGCACCAGGTCTGGGATACGCGAATGGTGGAAGCCCTGGGGCCGCAAGCCAGCCGGATCGCGGCGGATATCGAACGCGGTGTCTCGCCGGCGCAGCTCAAGTCCTGGCAGGCGGGCACGCCCATCTCATGGGCCAATGAATCCCACGACATCGCGCGCGCGAGAATTTATCCGATGGTGGGCGGCCGCCGCACCCTGCGTCTGTCGCCCGGATATGTGCGCGACGGATTGCCGGTGACGCGGATGCAACTCGCCAAGGCGGGAATGCGGCTGGCCTGGCTGCTCAACACAACCCTGCGCTAGTTCAGTCCGCCGCCTGTATCGTACTGCGAACCATCGGATAGATTTGTGTCTGCCAACGGGTGCCGGAAAACACGCCGTAATGCCCGACGCCGAGCTGGATATAGTGTTTCTTGCAGAACGGCTTGACGGTGGAACACATATCCTGCGCCGCCATGGTCTGGCCCAACCCGCAGATATCGTCGCGCTCGCCTTCCACGGTCAGAAGCGCGGTCTTGCGGATGGTGCGCGGGTCGACCTTGCGGTTGCGATAGGTGAAGACGCCGCGAGACAGATGCTGTTCCTGGAACACCTTCTGCACCGTTTCCAGATAGAATTCGGCGGGCAGGTCGGCGATGGAAAAATACTCATCATAGAATTTGCGGTTGGCGTCGGCCTTGGCGAGCTCGCCTTTCAGGATATGGCCGAAAAGATCCATATGGGCGCGCACATGACGCGGCAGGTTCATGGTGACGAAAGCCGACAATTGCAGGAAGCCGGGATAGACGCGACGATGGGCGCCGGCATAGCGGCGCGGCACGGGCGTAACCAGGTTGCGTTCAAACCATTCCACCGGATGTTCGTTCGCCAGCTTGTTGACCTTGGTCGGGTTGATGCTGGTATCGACGGGGCCGGCCATCAGGACGAGACTGGCGGGTGTTGCGGGATTGCTGTCTTCGGCCATCAAGGCGGTGGCCGCCAGCAGCAGGGGGCAGGGCTGACACACCGCGATGCCGTGCGCGCCCGGGCCGATATGCGCGAAGTAGGCCATCAGGTGATCGATATATTCGTCGGTCCCGAAGCGGCCCTCGCTCAGCGGCACATCACGGCCGCTTTTCCAGTCGGTGATGTAAACGTCATGATCGGAGAGCAGGGTCTGGGCGGTGTGGCGCAGCAGGGTCGGGAAATGGCCCGCCATCGGCGCCACCAGCAGCACGCGCGGCTGACCCAGATCGTTCTCTTTGCGGAAATGCACCAGATTGCCGAACGGCATCGCCAGCGCGACTTCCTCGCGCACCGCCACGAACTGGCCCTCTACGGTCACCTGTTCTATGCCATAGGGCGGGCGTTCGTGAATGGCGTGGGCCCGCGAGGCGATTTCCGCGCCCGCAGCAACGCTGCGGAACATGTAGTTGGCGGCAGGCCCCATGTGGGTGCCGCCGAAGGCGGCGGTGATCAGATCCGCCCCCGCCCGCCAGGGGGCGAGGAAGTCCTGCTGGGCTTGATAGGCTTCGTACAACATTCCGCTTTGCCCCGGCTTCAAAGCCTTTCGGCCGCAAAGCATTCCAGCAGATTCTGGTCATTACACCGTATCCGGTCCACGTATGCTGCAGTGCAAGATAACGCTTGTCAACGCGCCAAAAGCAGCCAAGGATGATGGGTATGAGTGCAGTTCTGACAATCTCCAGCAAGAACTACTCCTCCTGGTCGTTGCGCGGGTGGCTGCTGTGCCGGATGGCGGGGCTGGATTTCAAGGAAGAACTGCTCTCCAGCGACGATCCCGCCGCGCGGGCGGAACTTCTGCTGCTGTCACCGTCCTTCCTGGTGCCGCGGCTCACCCAAAATGGCATCAAGTTGTGGGACACGCTGGCGATAGGCGAATATCTGCACGAAAATTTCCCACAGGCCGGCCTGCTTCCGAAGGATGCGGCGGCGCGCACCCATTGCCGTTCGGTCGCAGGCGAGATGCATTCGGGTTTTTCCAATCTGCGCTCGGCGCTGCCAATGAACCTCAAGGCCCATTATAAAGGTTTCAATATATTGGCCGCGGCGCAGGCAGATATCGAACGCGTCACCGCCATCTGGCGCGAATGCCTGGCCCAGTATGGCGGGCCGTATTTGTTCGGCGCAACACCCAGTCTTGCCGACGCCATGTATGCACCGGTGGCGACGCGCTTTGCCACCTATGACGTCAAGCTGGACCGCCAGTGTGCCGATTATTGTGAAACCGTTCTGACGCTGCCCGACATGATCGAATGGATCGAGGCGGCCAAAACCGAGAAAGCTGGCATCGAAGAGCTGGAAGCGGAGTTCTAGCTCTCGTTTGGCTTGGTCTGGAGCTGGACGAAGTTTTCGATTCCCATCTGCTCAATCAGGCGCATCTGCGTCTGCAGCCAGTCTATATGCTCTTCTTCGCTTTCCAGGATGTCGGTGAATAGTTCGCGGCTGATATAATCCTTCACCGTCTCGCAATGCGCGATCGCCATTTTGAGATCGGGCAGCCCGATCATTTCCAGCGACAGGTCGCATTTTAGGACTTCGGCGACATTCTCGCCGATCATCAGCTTGCCTAGGTCCTGCAGGTTGGGAAGGCCGCCGAGGAACAGGACGCGCTTGATCAGCTTATCGGCGTGCTTCATCTCGTCGATGGATTCTTCGTATTCCTTCTTCGCCAAGATGCTGAGACCCCAGTCTGCCAGCATGCGCGAATGCAGGAAATACTGATTGATGGCTGTGAGTTCGTTCTTGAGGACTTTGTTTAGGAACTTGATAGTGACCGGATCACCTTGAATGGAGGCGTGGGGCTTGGGTCCCGGCGCTACTCCGCCGCCAGCGACAGCGCCTCGCGGCTTTGATCCAGCATAACTTCGATTGTTTCCTGGCATCGTCCGCAATTCTTTCTCACGCCGCAGCGCGCATAGACATCATCCGCGCACGCCGCACCACCGCAGATGGCCGCACCGATGCGCTGTTCATTGAGTCTATTGCAGACGCAGACGATCATTCCAAGCGATCCGTGTGAGAGCAATTTGCAGATGCAAAGATATATTGTTAGTTGCGATTGATTGTCAATATTGCTCTCAAAATATAGGAATTCCGAGGCAATTTTAACCGAACCGTGTCGAAAATCCGGTCTATGGCGGGGCTGACTTGCGCAAAATAATGCTCCGCTAGAACGGTGAAAACCAGCTGGTCCAGAACCTCGCCGCGAGCCGTTTCCAGGGCGCGGCATTTCCAAAATGCTGGAGGAAGACCGCTATTGCATCGACATCATCACCCAGATTGATGCGGTGAAAGCGGCGCTCAATCGCGTCGAAGACGAAATATTGCGCGACCATGTCAGTCACTGCGTGGAACAAGCCATTGCGTCAGGCGACAAGGCAGACCAACGCCAGAAGATCGCGGAACTGATCGAGGTTTTGGCCGTGCCAAGCGTTAACGCCGTGCCCGGCATAAAGCTCCGCGTGCTTGATCTGGCGCAATGATCCCGCGGTTCAAGGGTTTAGGTTTCCACAAACCCAATCTGACTTTGGAGTAAAGACTTGAAAACACTGATCGCCGCCGCCGCGGCAATGATTTTTTTTGGCCCCGCCCGCCTGGGCGCAGGACACCTGCGTCGCACGCGCAGCATGATCATCCGGCGCCGTCACAGCCTGCCGCGTCCGTTCCCAATACGGACATGCCAAAAATGGGCATGAAGCCGGGAATGATGGGGAACAAAACCAAGATGGCGGCGCACTGCAAAATGATGCACGAAAAAATGAAGGCCAATTCCAATGATGCCGCCAAGCCGGTGGGCAAGGATATGGGCAAATGCATGGATTGCCGTGCCATGCATAAAAAGATGCATGGCACGGACGCTGCCGCGCCGGCCCATTAGATTGGTGCGCAGCGTTTCTTCCGCCACCCTGTTTCACGATTAGCTGCCTGAGAGCTCCATGTGCCTTTCAATTCTAATGACCAGAACGGCTCTAGCTGTGTCCGCGCTTGTTCTTCCCGCTCCGGCCCAGCCGCATGATCACTCGGTTCCAGCGCCTGCCGCCGCCCCTGCGGAACATGACGGTCAAGCCATGCCGGCCGATCCGCAGCGCGCAATGCCTTAGAAGCGAATGACCGCTATTGGCGCAAAGCGGACATTCAAGGACAGCCCGCAAATTTGCAGTCAACGAAAGTCGCCGCGAGCCCATGCCTGCCCCACGCGGCGATCATACCGCGATTTGGATCAGGTTCTGGGATCGCCGATCTTGGGATCAGACTCTGCCAGCTTTTGCACCGTGACATAATCGGTCTTGCCGGTGGCCAGCAGCGGAATGGACTCCACCATCACCACGCGGCGCGGCACCGACAGTTCCGAAACGCCGTGGTTGCGCGCCCAGGCGATGAGCTTTTCCCGGCGAACATCCCTGGCGTCGGTGATCAGCACGATCTGCTCGCCCTTGCGGCCATCGGGCACCGTGACGGCGGCATGGGCATTGTCCGGCCACAGGGCGGCAGCGATGTTTTCCACCACCGCCAGCGACACGGTTTCGCCGCCGATCTTGGCAAAGCGCTTGAGCCGGCCACGAATGGCGATAAAGCCGTCTTCGTCTATCGAGACGACATCGCCGGTATCGTGCCAGCCGCCTTCGGGCGGCACGATCCTGCCCGGGGCATCTGGCTTGATGTAGCCCAGCATGACATTGGGGCCGCGCAGGAACAGCCGCCCCGCGCCGGGAATGCCTTCCACCGGTTCCAGCCGCGCTTCCATGCCAGGCATCAGCTGGCCCACGGTGCCGGGGCGGTTGGTCTCGATCTGGTTGACTGCGACCACGGGAGCGGTTTCGGTGACGCCATAGCCTTCCAGCAGGGTGATGCCTGTTTTGCGCCGGACAAAGGCGCGGGTTTCGTCGCGCAGCCGCTCGGCGCCGCACACCGCCATGCGCAGAGACGCCATCTCGCCATCGTCTGCGGTGCGGGCATACTGGTTGATGAAGGTGTCGGTGGACAGAAGGATGGTCGCGCCATGCTGCCTGATCCGTCGCACGATCTCCTTGGGCTGTTTGGGCGAGGGATGGCAGATCACCCGGATGCCGGCGATCAGCGGCAAAATCGTGCCGCCTGTCAGGCCAAAACAATGAAAGACGGGCAGGGGATTGAAAATGACATCGGTAGCAAGGATGCCGACATGCGACCGCACCTGCGCGACATTGACCAGCAGGTTTTCGTGGCTCAGCGCCACCCCCTTGGGTTGGCCCTCGGTGCCGGAAGTGAAGAGGATGACGGCGGGCTTTTTCGGATCGGGCCGCGCCGCCAGAAAGTTCGGGGCCATCTTGCCGACCACGGCGGTGAGCTTGTTCACCAGCGACAGGTTCTTGCGGACGTCTTCCAGATACACGATCTCGGTGCCGGTCAATCCGGCGATCAGTTCTTCCAGTCCCGCAAGTTCGACCAGGCGGTGCGCCGTGATCACGCGTTTCACCAGCGCGGTTCGCAGCGCGCTTTTTAGTCCCGCCACACCGGCGGTGAAATTCAGCATGGTGGGAATGCGCCCGAAGGCCGACAGGGCAAAAAAGGTCAGCGCCCCAGCCGCGCCGGTGGGCAACATCACACCGACGCATTCACCCGCCCGGGTGCCTGCCTTCAGCGCAGAACCCAGCGCGAAGCTGGCGCGGATGATCTCGTCATAGGAAAGGGCACGATCATCGCCATCGACCAGAGCAATGCGGCCACCGCCCCATTCCCGCTGCGCGTCAATCAGCGCCTGGAACACGGTCCGGCGGGCGGAATCCGGGTCGAACGGCGCGCGCGTTCCGGGATTGCTCGACATGGCTGCTTCCATATTTCTGGAAGTACTTCTTAGCTCAAGTGGCGTGGAAATGCCCGATCCAGCTCTGGAAGCTGCGGGCCAGTTTTTCGCGGCCGGCCGGTCCGGCCGACGTGACCAGGCCGGCAATCTGATCGCGCGGGTGCTGCGTGTCGGTCCAGATTATTCTGCCTGGGGATCGATGGCGCCGCGCAGTGGCTTCAACACTTCGCGTTCCAGCCGCCTGGGGCCGATAAAGGCGACCGTCAGGGCCGCTAGCCCAACCGTGTCGACCGCGACATAGGGGGCGCGGGCTTGACGGCATGAGCCATGAGACAGCTCCGAATGGGATGAACCTTGCCAACGCGGGGGGTAGGCGGAACGGTTCAATTCCGGCAATCTGAGGGGATATCATTCCCAGCAATATTCGCCCCGCCGTCTGCCTGTTTGTCCGGTTTTGCGTCACCTTTATGTATCGCAACGTTCCCATCTCCACAGGAGGCCGCCATGACGTCCCGCCGTGACTTGATTAAGACAATGACACTCGGCATGGCCGGGCTGCTGGCCAGCGAGCGGGTGGCTCATGCCCAGCCTGTCAGCGCGCAGGCGCTGTTGGGGTCGCGCGATCCACTCAAGATCACCCGGCTCGAGATCATCCCGGTGCATTCGTTGCGGACCATCTTCATCAAGATGCACACCGACGCCGGCATTGTCGGCATCGGCGAGGGCACGGTCGAGGGGCGGATCGCGACCGTGAGCGCAGCGATAAAGGAACTGGAGCCGTATCTGGTCGGCAAGGACCCGCGACAACCGGCGCATCACTGGCAGGCGATCTACCGTCACGCTTTTTATCGCGGCGATATCGTGCTCACCAGCGCCCTGTCCGCCGTCGACATTGCCATGTGGGACATCAAGGGCAAGGCGCTGGGAGCGCCGGTCTATGATCTGCTGGGCGGGCCGACGCGCGACCGCATTCGCGTCTATGGCCAGGCGGAGAGTGTCGAAGAGGCCAAGAAGGTTCTGGCCGAGGGTTACACTTCGCTAAAGACCAGTGTCAGCAACAGCCGGGGCCGCCTGTCACGTTATTCCGAGAATCCGGATTTCATCGAAGGTTTTGTCGAGAAGGTGGCGGCTATTCGCGCCGTGGTCGGCCCCAAGATAGATATGGGGATCGAAATGCATGCCGACCACCAGCCCCAGACCGCGATGGTGATCATCAAGGCGCTGGAGAAATTCCAGCCCTGGTGGTTCGAGGAGCCGATCCAGCACCAGAACCTGCCGCTGATGGCCGAGATGGCGAAAAAGACACACATTCCCTTCGCCACAGGCGAGCGCATGGTGACGAAATTCCAATTTCGCGAGCTGCTGCAGGCCGGCGCGGCGTCAATCCTGCAGCCAGACATCACCCATTGCGGCGGCATCACCGAGTTGAAGGCGATTGCGGCGTTGGGCGAGGCCTATTATGCGGCGCTGATGCCCCATTCCCGCGAAGGCATTGTGGGCGCGGTGGCCTCGATGCATGTCTGCGCTTCGATCCCCAATTTCCTGGCGCATGAGTTACCATCCTTGCAGGCGGCGCGGGGGCGGCCGGATGTGCAGCGCAGCTATTTGGGCAGAAGTTATATCAAGAAGCCGCTGACCATGACCGAAGGCCATATTGTGCTGGCGGGCAATTTCGACGGTCCCGGCCTTGGCATCGAACTGGACGACAATCTGATCGACAGCGAGCGCGGCGTGCCCGAATGGGAATTCCCCGAAATGTGGGACAAATTCGACGGATCGGTCCGGGATCACTGAAATAGGACACTATTCCGGCCGCGCAGGGCAGCCCAGCCGACCAGCCGGGTGATTTTCAAGGATTTGGCGGCTATATCTTGGTCATGACCATTGTCATCGACAATATTGCGCCGCGCCATCCCGAAAAGGCCCACCGCCCGGACAATGCGATCCAGCGCAAGCCGGACTGGATTCGGGTCAAGGCGCCGGTGTCGAAGGAGTATGTCGCAACCCGCGAGATCGTGCGCGCCAACAAGCTGCACACGGTGTGCGAGGAAGCCGCCTGTCCCAATATCGGCGAGTGCTGGACCAAGCGCCACGCCACCATGATGATCATGGGGGACACCTGCACCCGCGCCTGCGCATTCTGCAATGTGAAGACCGGGTTGCCGGGGCCGCTGGATGCCGAGGAGCCTGCCAATGTCGCCAACGGGGTCAAGGCCCTGGGCCTCGCCCATGTTGTGATCACCTCGGTGGACCGGGATGATCTGGCCGATGGCGGTGCGGAACATTTCGCGCGCGTGATCAACGCCATTCATGCCACCAGCCCCGGTACCAGCGTGGAAGTGCTGACGCCGGACTTCCTGCGCAAGGACGGCGCCATTGAAATCGTGATGGCCGCGCAGCCAGAAGTATTCAATCACAATCTGGAAACCGTGCCGCGGCTGTATCTCAATATCCGTCCCGGGGCGCGCTATTTCACGTCGCTGCGCCTGCTGGAAAAGGCCAAGGAGTTGATGCCGACGGGTTTCACCAAGTCGGGGCTCATGGTGGGCTTGGGCGAAAGCCGCGAAGAGATCATGCAGGTGATGGACGACCTGCGCGCCGCCAAAGTGGACTTCCTCACCATTGGCCAGTATCTGCAGCCGACCAAAAAACACGCCAAACTGGAACGGTTCTGGACGCCGGAGGAATTCGCCGGCCTGGAAAGCATCGCCCGGGCCAAGGGTTTCCTGATGGTGTCGGCGTCGCCGCTGACCCGGTCTTCCTATCATGCCGACAGCGACTTTGCGGAGCTGAAGGCCGCCCGGCTTCACCATCAGGCCACCAAGGCGTGATCTCCCACCGCGAGACCCGCAGCGTTCCGTATCAGGCGGAGCTGATGTATGCGGTGGTGTCGGATGTCAAGAAATATCCAGATTTCCTGCCCTGGGTGGTGGCGCTGCGGGTTCTGTCGCGGGGCGAAAACCGCCTGACGGCCGAAATGGCCATCGGTTATGGCGCGCTGCGCGAACGCTATACCAGCGATGTCACTCTGGACCCCGTGCAGCACCGGGTCGACGTCACCCAGATCAAAGGCCCGTTCAAGACCCTGGAAAATCGCTGGTGCTTCACGTCGACCGACGCGGGCTGCGAGATCGAATTTTCCATACAGTTCGAATTCAAGAGCAGCTTTCTGCACAGCGTGGCGGGTGCGAAGTTCGAAAAAGCGATGCTGAAAATGTCCGACGCCTTCGAGGCGCGGGCGAAAACGATACAAGAAAACGGCATCAAGTAGCGAAGCGATAGGCCATTAAAAAAGGGGAAGTGATATGAAGAGGTTCCTGCTTGCCGCACTGCTATTCGCGACACCGGTCGAGGCCAAGACCATCCTGTTTGTCGGCAACAGTTTCACCTTTGGCGCAGGGTCGCCGACGCATCACTACAAGCCGGAAACCGTCACCGACCTCAACGGGCCGGACGCCAAGGGCAAGCTGGTCGGCGGCGTGCCGGCCATCTTCAAAGCTTTCAGCCGGCAGGCCGATCTCGACTATGACGTCAGCGTGGAAACCGTTGGCGGCAAGGGGCTGGATTTTCATTATCCCGAAAAGCGCGCGCTTCTGGACAAGCCCTGGGACGTTGTGGTGATGAATGGCTATTCCACCCTGGATCAGGCCAATCCCGGCAATCCGGCGCTGCTGGTGTCCTCGGCGAAACAGATATCCGACATGTTCCGCGGCAAGAACGCCAAAGCCGAAATCTGGCTGACTGCGACCTGGAGCCGGGCCGACCTGACCTATCCCGCTGGCAAACCCTGGACCGGCAAACCGATCACCCAGATGGGCAAGGATGTGGCGGCGGGCTATGCGCTAGCGGCGCAGAGCGCCAAGGTACGCGGCGTCGTGCCGGCAGGGCTGGCGTGGAACCGCGCGTTTGAAGCGGGCGTGGCGGACGACAATCCCTATGACGGCATCTCGGCGGGCAAGGTCGACCTGTGGACGCACGATCACTATCACGCCAGCGTCTATGGCTATTACCTGGAAGCGCTGCTGGTGTTCGGCAAGGTGACGGGCAAGAACCCGTTGTCACTGGGCGAGAACGAAACCGTGGCGGATGACATGGGCTTTTCCAAACCCCAGACTAGGGCGCTGCAGCAGATCGCCCATGACGAGTTGGCGGCGACGCCATAACTTTCACTTGTCATGCCCGCGCAAGCGGGAATCCATGTCTGGCATAGGCAAGGTGGGGAAATGGATTCCCGCTTGCGCGGGAATGAAAAATCATTTCATGAGCTGTTCCAGGACCTCCAGCGCGGCCTCGACACTGCCCAGGCGAATGCCGGTGCGGCCGATGTCGCCAAAATCGAAGACGCGGTGAGTAACGGCACCGTCCTTGCGCGCCGCGGCAATATGCACCAGGCCGACAGGCTTGGCCTCCGTTCCGCCACCCGGTCCGGCGATGCCCGTGACCGCGATGGCGAGACTGGCCTGGGAATGTTTCAGCGCGCCTTGCGCCATGGCGCGGGCGACTTCTTCCGACACCGCACCATGCTTGTCGATGAGCGCTTTGCGCACTCCCAGCATGTCGTGCTTGGCGTCATTGGAGTAGGTGACAAAGCCGCGCTCGAACACATCTGACGATCCTGCGATCTCGGTCAGAAGGCCGGCGATCAATCCGCCGGTGCAGCTTTCGGCCGTGGCGATTTTCAAACCCTTGGCGCGGGCCTCGGCCAGTAGAGTGAACGCCTTGGCGCGCAGGTCGCTGGAAAAAGTCATGGCAGGCCGAAGTGGCGGGCCAACATGACCAGAACGCCTGCCATCAAGCCCGCGATCATGTCGTCGGTCATCACGCCGATGCCGCCCTTGAGATTTGTGTCGGCCCAGGACACCGGCCAGGGTTTCCAGATATCGAACAGCCGGAACAGCCCAAAGGCCAAAGCGAAAGCGGGCAGGGAGATGGTATCGCCCGGCAGGCTGGCGAAGGGCAGGACGGCGAAGGCGCAGGCCAGCCATTGCCCCGCCAGTTCATCGATGACGCATTCCGAAGGGTCCTGGCGCCCGGTTGCGCGGACATGATCAGAGCAGGCCAGAACACCGATCGCAAATACAGCGATGCTGGCCGCCAGAAGTCCCACGCCGCCGCCGCCGTAGATGGCGATCAGTATGGCCAGCGCGACGGCCACCGCGCTCATGACGGTGCCGGACGCGACCTGAAAATAACCGATTCCGAACACCGATGCGACGACCGTGGAGGCGCGCAGCTTCATCACAGCTTGACGGTGGCGATGGCCTGGGCGGCGATGCCTTCACGGCGGCCGGTGAAACCCAGGCCTTCTGTGGTGGTGGCCTTCACGCTGACGCGGGACAGCTCGATCCTGAGAATCTCCGCGATCTTCTCGCGCATGGCACCCCGGTGCGGGCCGACCTTGGGCCGTTCACAGATCAGGGTCACATCGACATGGCTGATGACACCGCCTTTTTCGCGCACCAGTGATGCGGCGTGGTCGAGAAAATTCCAGGACGCCACGCCGCGCCAGCGTTCGTTGGTCGGCGGGAAGTGCTGGCCGATATCGCCTTCGCCGATACAGCCGAGTAGCGCATCGGTGATGGCGTGCAGCCCGACATCGGCATCGCTATGGCCTTCCAGCCCGTGGCTGTGCGCGAGTTTTACCCCGCACAGCCAGATGTGATCGCCATCGGTGAATTTGTGAACGTCGTAGCCGGTCGCGGTGCGGACATCGCCGCTTGTTTGATCATTGGCCATCAATTTTTCGGCCAGCGCGAAATCTTCCTTGCGGGTCACTTTGATATTTTTCTCTTCGCCTTCGACCATTTCCACTTTCATCCCGGCCAGTTCTGCCAGCGCAACATCGTCGGTCACTTCATTGTCAGCGTGCGCCCGATGTGCCGCCGCGATCTTGGCATAGACGAAGCCCTGCGGTGTCTGGGCGCGATAAAGATCTTCGCGCGGCACCAGAGTCCAGCGCCCGTCATCGCCCCGCCGGCGCAATGTATCGGACGCCGCCACCATCGGCAGGGCGCCGTCCGCGCCATTTTCCAGCGCCCGGATCACTTCGCCAATGACCTTGGCTGAGATCAGCGGCCGGGCGGCGTCATGGATCAGGACGAAATCCGGCGCGTCTTTCGCCAGGGCTGCCAGGCCCAGCCGCACCGATTCCTGCCGCGTGGCGCCGCCGGTCACCGGCTCAGGAAGTTCCAGACCCTGCAGGGCGGCCTGCGCCAGGGCATGCTGGCCTTGGCCGATCACCACCTGCACATGACATTTTTGGTCTGCAAAAGCCTGCACGGTCCGGCGCAACATCGGATGGCCGGCCAGAAGTTGATACTGTTTGGGCAGGCCCAGCCCGGCGCGCTCACCTTTTCCGGCGGCAACGATCAGGACAGCAAGGCGGGGCATGAGGTCTTCCAATGGCGATCCAGAACCTGCGTAACATTTACAGTGAGCAACTGCGATAAATTGTTGCCAAGCCTTGAATTGCCTATATTATACACAAAATATGTTTTGCTCAAAAAATGGGCAGTAATTGACAGGAATTCTTCAGCAATTGCGAACAGAGTCCACCGAACCAACAGTATCGGGGACCATCGCCAATGCGTTGCCCATGCCGATCATTCTGCTTAGCAGCAAACTCGAAGTGCTCTACGCCAATCCCGCCGCCGAACAGTTCTTCGACACCGGCCTGACCTTGCTGCGCAAGCAGACCCTGGCCGATCTGATGGCGCAGCACTCGCCGCTGTTCCAGCTGGTCGAGCAGGCCGCAGAGCGCAATGCCTCCACCGCCGAGCGCGACATTGATCTTTCCACGCCGCGTCATGGCGAGCGCGTTGCCGATGTCACGGTCACGCCGGTGCCCGACCCGGAAGGGGCGATGCTGCTAACCATCCAGGAACGCAGTCTGGCGCAGCGGATGGATCGCCAGTTGATGTCGCGCGGCGCGGTGCGCTCGATGCACGGCATGGCGGCGGTCCTGGCGCATGAAATCAAAAATCCGCTGGCGGGCATTCGCGGCGCCGCGCAATTGCTGGAAGAAGTGTTGTCGCCCGACGAAAGGGAAATGACACAGCTGATCATCGTGGAGTCCGACCGCATCCGCACCCTGATCGATCGGATGGAAAGTTTCGGAGACACCCGCGCCTTCGCCCGCCGTCCGGTCAATATTCACGAAGTGCTGGACCGGGTGCGCAAGGTGGCCGAAACCAGCTTCGCGCGCGGTGTCACCATTCTCGAGACCTTCGATCCGTCACTGCCGCCGGTGTTGGGCGACCGCGATCAACTGATCCAGGTGTTTCTCAATCTGGTGCGCAACGCATCCGACGCGCTGCCCGAGGCGGGCGGCGAGATCACCCTCACCACAGGTTACCGTCCAGGCGTCAAGTTCGGCTCCGGCCTAGCGGGTGACCGCGTCTCGCTGCCGCTAGAAGTCACCGTGCGCGATAACGGCTCGGGCGTGCCACAGGATTTGCTGCCGCATATTTTCGATCCCTTTGTCACCACAAAGGTGCGCGGCACCGGCTTGGGGCTGGCGTTGGTCGCCAAGATCGTGGGCGACCATGGCGGCGTGATCGAATGCGACTCGGTCCCGGGCCGCACCATGTTTTGCGTATTATTGCCCAAGGCGCGGGCAGAGGACATCTGATGGCCGCGACTGTTCTTATCTGCGATGACGACAGCGCCATCCGCACCGTGCTGAACCAGGCGCTGGGCCGGGCGGGCTATGACGTGCGCACCACCGGCACCGCAGCGGGCCTGTGGCGCTGGGTTTCGGCGGGCGAGGGCAACCTGGTTATCACTGACGTGGTGCTGCCGGACGAAAGCGGCTTTGACCTGATACCGCGCATCAAGCGCATCCGGCCCGACCTGCCGATCGTGGTGATGAGCGCGCAGAACACGCTGCTCACCGCCATCACCGCCGCCGAGCGCGGCGCTTTCGAATATCTACCCAAGCCCTTCGATCTGAAGGAGCTGACCAACGTGGTGATGCGGGCCCTGGCCAGCCCGCAGACCAAGCGGGATGGTGCGCTCGAGGCGGTGGAAGAAAACCTGCCGCTGATAGGTCGCTCGCCGGCGATGCAGGAAATCTATCGCGTCATTGCGCGGCTTACCCAGACCGACCTCACCGTGATGATCATGGGCGAGAGCGGTACCGGCAAGGAGCTGGTGGCGCGCGCGCTGCACGATTACGGCAAGCGCCGCCATGGCAGCTTCGTCGCGGTCAATATGGCGGCGATCCCCAAGGAGCTGGTGGAAAGCGAACTGTTCGGCCATGAGCGCGGCGCCTTCACCGGCGCCACCAACCGCGGCGTCGGTCGCTTCGAACAGGCCGAAGGCGGCACCTTGTTCCTGGACGAGATCGGCGACATGCCGCTGGAAGCGCAGACGCGCCTGCTGCGCGTGCTGCAACAGGGTGAATACACCACTGTTGGCGGACGAACCCCGATCAAGACCGATGTTCGCATCATCGCCGCCACCAATCGCGATCTGCGTCAGCTGATTAGCCAGGGCCTGTTCCGCGAGGATCTCTATTATCGCATCAATGTCGTGCCGCTGCGCCTGCCGCCGCTGCGCGAGCGGGTGGAGGATATCCCCGACCTGGTGCGCCACTTCCTGCGCAAGGCGGGGGACGAGGGCCTGCCGCACAAGACCCTGGATAATGAAGCGCTGGACATGCTGCGGCGGCATCGCTGGCAGGGCAATGTGCGCGAGCTGGAAAACCTTATCCGCCGGCTGGCGGTGCTGCAGGCCGGCGATGCGATTTCCGCCGGCGCGGTGAGCGCCGAGTTGAAAGAGCCCCCCAAGACCTTCGCGGCGGATTCCGGCGAAGGGCCGCAATCGCTGGCTGCGTCGGTGGAGCAGTATCTCACCCAGTATTTCCTCGCCCAGGGCGACCGGCTGCCGCCACCAGGCGTCTATGACCGCATCGTGCAGGAGGTGGAGCGACCGCTGATTTCCATCTGCCTGGCCGTAACCCGTGGCAACCAGATCCGAGCGGCGCAACTGCTCGGTCTTAACCGTAATACGCTACGCAAGAAAATCCGCGACCTAGGGTTGGAAGTCATCAGAGGGCTCAGAAGCGAATAGCTTCTGAGCGACGCACCACGGCGCGCGACAGCTCAGTTAGCCGTGAGAGCCCGGGACTACCCCAAGCCAGCGCAGTTATTTTCTCCAATTCTATAATAATTGTGCGGATTTACTGGATTCTTACCAGTAATACTGTGGTGGAATTGTAACGCAGCATTCTTGCAACAGTCCCTGCCTTGGTTACACTCCACGCCTTAGAACCGGGTTGGGGTGTGACCGGTCGCAACGGAAGACATGGCAAACGAAACAACGCTCCAGGAGCAGCGCGCAGGTTTGCGCGCGGTATCCCGGCCTTCACAATTGGCCTTCGGCGTCGCAATCCTGGCGGTGATTTCGGGCTGCGTGACCTATGCGCTGCTGACCGGCCTGGTGCCCTACACGCCAGATCGCGCCGGGCTGATCGCCCTGCTGCTGGTCAACCTGACGCTGGTCCTGTCGCTGGCGGCGCTGATCTGCTGGCGCTTGGCGCGGCCGTGGGAGACGCGGCGCTCGGGACGCGCCGGCGCCCGGCTGCATGTGCGGCTGGTGGCCTGGTTCTCCGCCATCGCGGTGGTGCCCGCCATCCTGGTCGCCATCTTCGCGGCGGTGACATTGAATCTGGGCCTGGACGCTATCTTCTCCAGTCCCGTCAAGAACGCGCTCGGCAATGCGGTCAGTGTGGCGCAGGTCTATATCAAGGAACATGAAGCCAGCCTGCTCGGCGACATCCGCTATATCGCCGACGCCATCCAGCGCGACCCGCGGCTGTTCGACGAGGAGCGCCGCGTCCGCGCCGGAATGCTGTTCGCCAAGCTCGGTACCGTGACCCAGCAACGCGGCTTGCAGGCCTCCTACATCCTGGACAGCAAGGGCCATATTCTTGGCAGCACCAAAAGACAGTCGCTGAAGGACCCGCGTTCGCCCACCACCGCCGACTTCGCCCAGGCGCGCCAGGGCATTGTGGTGGACACGCCCGACAACGGCACAGTCACCGCGCTGGTGCAGCTGCAATCGCTTAACGACGCCTATCTGGAAGTGGTGCGTGTGGTCGATCCGCGCGTGTTTGGTTACTACCAGCGCACCAAGGCGGCGGTCAGCGAATATGACCGGCTGGATCAGGACCGCTCCTCCGTCGTGCTGGTCTTCGCGCTGCTCTATGCGGTGGTGTCGCTGGTGGTGCTGCTGGCGGCCATCTGGTCTGGCCTGTGGGCCGCGAACCGTCTGGTGCGGCCGATTTCCGGCCTGATCGACGCGGCGGAGCGTGTTTCGGAAGGTGACCTGGCTGCGCAGGTCCTGGTGGAACGTGACGATGACGAGCTGGCGACCCTGGGAATCGCCTTCAACCGCATGACGCAGCAATTGTCGGCCCAGCGCGCCGACCTAGTCGCCGCTGGCCGGATGATCGACATTCGCCGCCGCTTCACCGAAACCGTGCTGTCGGGCGTCAGCGCCGGCGTCATCGGTGTTGACCATGAGGGGCGCATCACCCTGATCAACCGCGCCGCCGCCCGGCTGCTGGATGCCGCGCCGGACGATCTGGAAAGCAGCCATTATTCCGAAGCCGTACCGGAACTGGCGCCGCTTATCCTGCGCGCCATGTCCGAGCCGGCGGGCAGGGCGGGCGGCGAAGTCACCATCAAGCGCGCAGGCTCACCGCGCTCCCTTAGCGTGCAGGTCACCAGCGAACGCGGCACCGCCGAGGGCTTGGTCGTCACGTTCGACGACATCACCGATCTGGTCGGCGCCCAGCGCACCGCCGCCTGGGCCGATGTCGCCCGCCGCATCGCCCATGAGATCAAGAACCCGCTGACCCCGATCCAGCTTTCCGCCGAGCGCCTTCAGCGCAAGTACGCCAACGAGATCGTTTCCGATCCTGAAGTCTTCAAGCAATGCACCGACACAATCGTGCGCCAGGTGGGCGACATCGGCCGCATGGTGGACGAATTCTCCTCCTTCGCGCGGATGCCGGCGCCGGTGATGAAGCGCGAGAACGCCCAGGAGCTGCTGCAGCAGGCGCTGTTCCTGCAACGCGTCGCCAATCCCAACATCACTTTCTTGACCGACGCGCCCAAGGAGCCGGTGCATTTCGAGGGCGACGGAAGGCTGATCAGCCAGGCCCTGACCAATGTGCTGAAGAATGCGGGCGAGGGGATTGCCGCGCGCATCGCCAAGGGCGATGACGAGCCGGGCAAGATCACCATCGCCGTCCAGCGCATTACCAATGGAAAAGATGGAGGCGCCAGCTTCGCCTTCCGCGTCACCGACAATGGCATCGGCCTGCCGCCGGAACACAAGCACCGCCTGACCGAGCCTTATGTCACCACCCGCGCCAAGGGCATGGGCCTCGGCCTGGCGATCGTACGCAAGATCATCGAAGACCATGGCGGGGACATCACCCTCGCGGATGTCGAAGGCGAAGGAGGGGCGGAGGTCACGCTGATCTTCCCCTTCGCGCAAAAGAACCTGAAAGACCAGAATTCAGCAAAGGGAAGTGAAGATGAGCAAAAACGGATTGCTGATCGCGTCTGATATCCTCATCGTCGATGACGAAGAGGATATCCGCGATCTGATTTCAGGGATACTGCAGGACGAGGGCTATACCACCCGCGTCGCGGGTGATTCCGAATCCGCGCTGACCGCCATCCGCGCCCGGCGGCCGCAGCTTGTGGTGCTGGACATCTGGCTGCAGGGCAGCAAGCTGGACGGCATCGAGGTGCTGGACATGATCAAGCGCGAGCAGTCTGACCTGCCGGTGGTGATGATTTCCGGCCACGGCACCATCGAGACGGCCGTCGCCTCGATCAAGAAGGGCGCTTATGATTTCGTGGAAAAGCCCTTCAAGGCCGACTGGCTGCTGCATGTGGTGGAGCGGGCCCTGGAATCCGCGCGTCTCAAGCGCGAAGTCCAGGAACTGAAACTGAAGGCCGGCGACGAGGGCGAGATGGTAGGCAGTTCCCCGGCCATCGCCCAGATGCGCGTCCTCATCGACAAGATCGCGCCGACCAACAGCCGCGTGTTGATCGCCGGCCCCGCCGGTTCGGGTAAGGAAGTGGCGGCGCGCCTGATACATGCCCTTTCGCGACGCGCCGGCAACGCCTTTGTCGCCATCAACTGCGCCACTATGGAGCCCGACCGCCTGGAAGCCGAACTGTTCGGCGAGGAAGGTGCCGACGGCCCGCGCAAGACTGGCCTGTTCGAGCTGGCGCATAACGGCACGCTGTATCTGGACGAAGTGGCGGACATGCCGCTGGAAACCCAAGGCAAGATTCTGCGGGTGCTGATCGACCAGACCTTCACCCGCGTCGGCGGCCAGAGCCGGGTGCAGGTGGATGCGCGCGTGATCTGCTCCACCACCCGCGACTTGCGGGGTGAAACCGAAGCCGGCCGCTTCCGCGAGGACCTCTATCATCGCCTCAATGTCGTGCCCGTTCGGGTTCCCTCCCTGGCCGAGCGTCGCGACGATATTCCCGAGCTGGTCAGCCATTTCATGAAGCGGCTGTCGGCGGCGGGCGGCCTGCCCATGCGCATCATCGGCGATGACGCCATGGCGGTGCTGCAAACCCATGGCTGGCCGGGCAATGTCCGACAGTTGCGCAATATGGTGGAGCGGCTGCTGATCCTGGCCAGCGACGATGTCACCAAAGCCGTCACCGCCGATCTGCTGCCCACCGATCAGGGCTCGGGCATGGGCGGCGGCAAGAGCGGCGATCTCGCCATCTCCCTGCCGCTGCGCGAAGCGCGTGAAATCTTCGAGCGCGATTACCTGATGGCGCAGATCAACCGTTTCGGCGGCAACGTCTCTCGTACCGCCGTCTTTATCGGCATGGAGCGTTCGGCCCTGCATCGTAAGCTGAAATCCCTGGGCGTGGGCTCTGCTCTGGGCGTTCCCAGCTGATGCAGAAGTGGACGGCCCGCAATCCGGTCGGGCGCATTGCTTATGTCAACGGCCGTTACCTGCCGCATGCCGCAGCGGGCGTGCATATCGAGGACCGCGCATTGCAACTGGGCGACGGCATCTATGAAGTCACCAATGTGGTGGGCGGTAAGCCGATCGATGAGGAACCTCATCTCGACCGCATGGAACGCTCCTTGCGCGAACTCGGCATGGAGATTCCGATGTGCCGCGCCGCGCTGAAAGTGGTGATGCGCGAGGTGATCGCCCGCAACCGGATCGCCAACGGGCTGCTCTATCTGCAGGTGACGCGCGGCGCGGTGAAGCGCGATCATGTGCCGCCAAAAAATCCTCCGCGCCCCACCCTGATCCTTACCATGCGGGCGCAGGACGTGGGCGCCTTTGCGACGCGGATGGAGAAGGGTATCGCAGTTTCCACCCAGCCCGACATCCGCTGGGGCCGCTGTGACATCAAGACGGTGCAGCTGCTGCCAAACCTGCTGGCCAAGCAGGCGGCCAAACAGGCGGGCGCCTTCGAAGCCTGGCTGGTGGACGCGGATGGTTATGTGACCGAAGGCGCTTCGACCAATGCCTGGATCGTGGACGGTGTGGGCAATGTCGTCACCCGCGATCTTTCCAACGCCATCCTGCCGGGCGTGACGCGCAAGATCATGCTGGAAGCGATGGACGAAGCGCAGATCAAGGTGGTTGAGCGCAAGTTCACCGTGGCCGAGGCCCTGGCGGCGCGGGAAGCCTTTATTTCGTCGGCAACGGGTGCGGCGGTTCCGGTCGTGACAATTGATGGCAAAACCATCGGGAATGGCACGCCAGGCCCCCTGACCCGCCGCATTCATGATCTGTATGCAACAAAAGCAGGCATTAAAAACGCCTGAAGCGGCGTCACCCCCCCCTTTCGCAATTGCAGCATTGAGTTAGACTGGCAAGCCAAGACGCCTGCGGACACCACCGTTAGGCTGAAACAATGGGCAAACCCATGAGCGATAAACAACAGAACCTTCAAGACACCTTTTTAAACGCGGTCCGTAAAAGCAAGGCTGCCGTCACCATCTTCCTGATCAATGGCGTCAAGCTCCAGGGCAACATCACCTGGTTCGACAATTTCTGCGTCTTGCTGCGCCGCGATGGCCATTCCCAGCTGGTCTACAAGCACGCGATTTCGACCGTGATGCCGATGGGGCCGATGCAGCTTCAGGACGAGCCGGCTGAAGGCTGACCGTTTGGCTGTGGACGAGCGCCGACCGCGAGTCTCTCGCGCCTTTGTCATTCACGTCGAGCCCAAAGGGCGCTCGGTGTCGTCGCGCGCCTTGCGCGATGCGCAGGCGCGCCTGGCCGAAGCGGTCGGGCTGACGGCGGCCATCCAGCTTGAGGTCGTGCTGGCGCAAGTCGCGCCGCTGGCGCGGCCAACCCCCGCCACCTTGCTGGGCACCGGCAAGGTGGAGGAGATCGGCCTACTGGCGAAGACCCACGAGCCCGATGTCATCATCGTCAACGCCCATCTCACACCGGTACAGCAGCGCAACCTGGAGAAGGCGTGGAACAGCAAGGTTCTGGACCGCACCGCCGTCATCCTAGAAATTTTCGGCGCGCGGGCCGCCACAAGGGAAGGGCGCTTGCAGGTCGAACTCGCCCATCTCAGCTATCAGCGTTCGCGCTTGGTGCGGTCATGGACCCATCTGGAGCGCCAGCGTGGCGGCTTCGGCTTCCTCGGCGGGCCGGGTGAAAGCCAGATCGAAACCGACCGCCGCCTGATCGCCGAGCGCATCACCAAGATCAAAAAGGAACTGGAAACGGTCAAGCGCACCCGGGGCCTCGGCCGCCAGGCGCGCCGCAAGGTTCCGTTCCCGGTGGTGGCGCTGGTCGGCTACACCAATGCCGGCAAGTCCACATTGTTCAACCGGCTCACCGAATCCGAGGTCTTTGCCAAGGACCTGTTGTTCGCCACCCTGGACCCCACCATGCGGGGCGTGAAGCTGCCGCAGGGGACGAAAATCATCCTGTCGGACACGGTGGGATTCATCGCCGACCTGCCGACTGAACTGATTGCCGCCTTCCGCGCCACGCTGGAAGAGGTGCTGGAGGCGGATGTGATCGTCCATGTCCGTGACGCCGCCCATGACGAGACGCAGGCCCAGAAGGCCGATGTTATGGCGGTGCTGGAAGAGCTGGGCGTGCCGCCGGATCGGCCCATGCTCGAGGCCCTCAACAAGATCGACCTGCTGGAGCCCAGCCAGCGCGCCGGCTTGCTGAACCGTCGGGGCGACGAGGCGCTTGCGGTGTCGGCGCTGACCGGCGAGGGCGTTGCGGCGCTTCTGGCCGGGTTCGAGGCAGGCGTGACGCGTGGTAACATCACGATTTCCCTGAAGCTGGATGCCGCCGACGGCAGCGCCTTGGCCTTTTCCTATCGCCACGCCCAGGTGCTGGAGCGGCGGATGCGGGGCGAAAATATCAGCCTGTCCTTACGCATCCACCCCGATGACCTGGGCCGGTTCGAAAGCCGATTCCCAAAGAAAATCATTGTAGAGCAGGGTATTGATGGCTAATCCTCAGTCTTCGGGCGAGCTGTTTTTTCCCGTTTTTTGGCGTCCTGCCAAAGCGCCTCCATTTCATCCAGGCTGGCATCGCAGGGTTTGATACCCCGAGCGGTCAGGCTGGTTTCGATATGGCCGAAGCGGCGGGTGAATTTTGTGTTGGCGGACCGCAAGGCGGCCTCTGGATCGACCTTGAGGTGCCGGGCCAGGTTGGCAACCACAAACAGCAGGTCGCCGATTTCTTCCTCACGCTCGGCTTGGGTCGTGGCGGCTGCCACTTCGCGCGCTTCCTCGGCGATTTTCTCGATCACCATATTGCTGTCGTTCCAGTCGAAACCGACGCTGGAGGCCCGGCGCTGCAGCTTTTCGGCACGCATCAGGGCGGGAAGCGCGTTGGCAACATCATCCAGCAGCCCGGTTTTTCCGGCTGCCGTGCGTTCACTTTCCTTGAGTTTCTCCCAGAAGTCCTTTTGGGCCGCCGCATCGGCCTTGGCTTCATCGTTGCCGAAGACATGGGGATGGCGGCGGATCATTTTGGCGATGACAGCCTCGACCACATCGCCGAAATCGAACAGCCCCGCATCCTCTGCCATGCGGGCATGGAACACCACCTGGAACAGCAGGTCGCCCAGCTCGCCGGGCAGGGATTTGAGGTCTTTGTCGGCAATGACGCTGGCAACCTCATAGGCTTCCTCGATTGTATAAGGCGCAAGGGTCGCGAAACTCTGCACGCGGTCCCAGGGGCAGCCATCCGGGGCGCGTAGCCGGCGCATCACCTCCAGCAGAACGGCAATGTCGCGGCTTGGCTTCACTTGATTTTTGTCGCTCTGGCTCTCGCCAACGCTCGGGGGATTCGTCATGCGACATTGGAGGGACGGGCGACCATCGCTGCAAGCCGCCATATGCCCGCAGCATCCAAATTATCGTATAAGTAATATTATGGGAAATTATATATCGGATTACGCGAAGCGCTAGCCTTGGCGTACAAGTCGGCATGGAAAAAACGCCCCCAAAGCCTGTTATGCCCAAGCCCAAGATGAGCTCACGTCTGCCTACCACCAAGGCGGAGCATGCCGCGTTCAAGCGCTCCAACAAGACATCCTTCAAGCCGGCGCCCCGGAAAACCTAGGACGCGCGATCCTGCGCCGGTACCTTTTCCAGCGCCTCGCCCATCTCCACGGTGATGTCGTTGCCGCACAGCGGACAGGCCAGCATGGCCTGGGTTCTCAGCCATCCGATCTGGTGGGAGGACTCCCGGCCGCACGGGATGCAGAAAACGGGAATCTTGTCGGTTTCAAGCATGACAGGCGTTCTCTATTGCGAGTTGATGTCCTCAGGAGCATTGCATGGCCACGGCTAAGACAGTTCCCGGCAAACGCAAGCCAGGCGTTCACCCCCAAGCTCGGCCCCAAACTCAGCCGAAGACCAAGGCCGTCAAGCGCAAGAAAGCCCGGGAAAAGCTTGTGGCCAAGCTGGACGAAGGTCCGCTGTTCTAACCCTGCGGCTTGCGGGTGACGATGAAATCCTTCAGCCGGTCGCTGGCCAGCTTGAAGCTGGGGTCGTGTTCCAGCGCCTTGCGATAGTCGGCATAGGCCTCAGAGTAGCGGCCGAGATAATCCCAGGCCAGGGCGCGGTTGTAATAGCCGATCGCCGGGAAGCTCATGCCCAGTTCCAGGCCTTTGTCGATCTGGGTGATCGCCGGCTCGAACTGCTTCTTGCGGATCATCATCGAGCCCAGATTGACGTAGGGATCGCCCAGCGTCGGATCTAGCCGGATGGCCGCCCTGAAATCGGCCTCCGCCCGGTCAACCCTGTCCATCACGTTCAGCAGCACGCCGCGATTGCCATGGGTCGCGGCCCGGTCGCGGGTGCTGACAGCCGCCGTCCGTAGCGCGGCATTGCAGACTTCCACGCCCTCGCGGGCCTTGATGCCCGCCTTGGCCAAGACAAAACACTCATGCGCCAGGCCGCTCTTGGTCGAGACGATGATCTGGGCCGGGGCCACGGTCGGTAGTGTCAGTCCGAGTGCGGCGACGAATAGTGCGAGCGGAACCTTCATATCCATGCTCCAGGGGAAAGTTGCCGGCGCATTTTACACCCGTCCGGGCGGCCGGCGCGGATTGTTTTGCGCGGGTCTTTGAGACAATATTCCCGCAACAAAAACAAGAGTTTGAGGAGGAAACATGAAGCAGTCTCTTAGGTTCGCGGGCCTGGGCATCGCCCTCGTCCTGGGCGCCACCCTGCCCGGCGCCGCCCAGACCCAGCATCCGGTCAAGCACTTCAGCTCCGGCGCCGATGTGGCGGCCATGATCGCCGAGGCCAAGGCCAGCGGCGGCAATAAGAACATCCTGATCGCCAATGACGATGGCTATCCGGTGATGATGGAGTTCCGCGTCAAGCAGACCAACGCCTCCAACCATCCCACCCAGTCCGAGCTGGTCGAGGTGCTGGAAGGCAGCTGCGTGCTGATCACCGGCGGCAAGCTGGTCAACGGCACCATCGAGGGCGGCACCTCGCGCCCGATCGCCAAGGGCGACTATGCCCTGATCCCGTCCAACACCCCGCACTGGTTTACCAACCCGCAGGGCCTGGCGCTGATGACCATCCACATGCCGGTACCCGCCAAGTAAGGGCCCGCGAAGTAGCGCTTCAGTCGACGGCGAAGACGTACAGCATGTTGCCGGTGGCGGGGCGGCGGACCTCGTTCAGCAGCATGGTCGGCTTCTGCTGAGGGCTGCCGCCGCCAAGCCCGGTGGTGACGGCGATATACTGCTTGCCGTCCAGGCTGAAGCTGACGGGATAGCCCTGCACCGTGTTGCCCAGCCGGGTTTCCCAGATCACCTTCCCATTCGTCACATCGACCGCTTTGAAGCGGCGGTCGAAGTCGCCCACGAAGGCGACGCCGCCCGCGGTCGACAGCACCGCCGACAGGAAGGGCGAACGCTGCTCCCAGGTCCACATCTCCTTCATGTCACTGGCGCGATAGGCCGACAGGCGGCCAAGCTGCTGTTTGGATCCGGGGGTGAAGTAGAACTTCTGCTGGGCCGCGGTGCCGCCGCCGCCCAGCTTCGGGTCCACGTCCAGCCCGCGGATCATCACGCAGCTCTGGCTGAGCGGAATGATCAGCTGGTCGGTGGGCTGGTGATAGCTGGTGGCCTGCCAGTCATGGCCGCCTTGGGGGCCAGGACATGACGACAGCCATTCGTTGGTTTTATGCTTCAGAATGTCTTCCCGGTACGTCACCTCGCCGGTCTTCTGGTCGATCTTCGAGAAGACGTTCTGGAAGATGGTTTCCTTGGCGGCGATGAACTTTCCGGTGACGCGGTCCAGCTTCCACAGGATGCCGGGCTTGCCGATGGTCAGCAGCGTCTTGTCCTTGCCGTGATCGACCAGCACGCGTTCGAACACTTCGTCCAGGTCCAGCGACTCGCCGGGAGCATGCGGGAAATGCCATTTCAGCGTTCCGTCGTCGGGATTGAGCGCCAGGGTTGAACTGGAATAGAGCGTGGCGCCATCGCCGGTTCTGCGGCTGGCGCGGAACCAGGGCTTGGCCTGGGCCACGCCCCAATAGGTGGTATTGAGATCAGGGTCATAGGTGCCCGCGATCCAGGTATCGCCGCCGCCGCGCAAATGATTGGGCAGGCCGTTCCAGGTATCGCCGCCCGGCTGGCCTTCCAGCGCGGTGGTGTAGAACTTCCAGACCGGCGCGCCGGTCCGCGCATCCAGTCCGCTGATATAGCAATTGTTCAGCGAGTAGCTGCCGCAACCGGTGAGACCGGTCACAAGCTTGCCGCGCATCACCATCACGCCGCTGGTGCTGGAATTGTGCTCGAGGCCCAGCATGTGCTGCCACACCACGCGGCCGGTGCGCGCGTCCAGGGCATGGACCCTGGCGTCGGTGGTGGCGACATAGACCTTGTCTTCATAGACGGCCAGGCTGCGGTTGCCGCCATAGGCGACGCGCGATTGCGGGCCCAGACGGTTTTCCCAAATCAGGTCGCCGGTCTTCGCATCCAGCGCCTGCACCGTGTTCGATGTGTTGGCCAGGAAGATCACCCCGGCATGGACGATGGGTGTCGGCTGGTTGGCGCCGCCCTCGTTCATGTTCCACGCCCATTTCAGCGTCAGGCCTTTGACGTTGGCGGTGGTGATCTGCTTGAGCGGGCTGTAGCTCCAGCCCTGGTAATTGCGCCGGTACATCAGCCAGTCGCCGTCCGCCGGATTGCGCAGCATCTCGTCGCTGACATCGGTGTAATTCTTCACCGTGCCCTTCACGGTATGGCCAAGCTGGAACGGCGGCGGCATCAGGTCGGTACGCTGGTTCAGCGGCACCAGGGCCGGAGCCGCCGGCGCCGGTTTCGCGCGGGATGCGGCCGGCTTGGCGGCGGCGACCTGCGCCGGGGCGCCGGTGGCCACGCTGGAAATCCTGACGCTGACAGTCTTGCTAAAGAGCTTGGCGCCGGGACGCGCACCGTTGGCCGCCAGCAGGTACGCGACGACATTGGTGTACTGGGCCTCGCTCAGGCTCGCGGGCGCGCCGACCGGCATCGACACGGCGATGAACTTGTAGAAATCGGCAGTGGTGCGGCTGCCCCAGGCGTTGACGAAGCCCTTGCCGCCCAGCGGCGGTGCCTCGGCGCTGCCCGTCAGATTGTCCCGGTGGCAGCCGGCGCATTGCTGCGCATACACCGTCCTGCCCGCGACCGCCTGCTGGGCGGTATAGATAGCAGGCTGCTGCGCTTGCTGGGCAACGGCGTAAGCCCCGCCAATGCCGATGATGACAGCGGCGCCCGCAAGCAGTCTTCCAGTGACAGACATTTCTAGTTCCCCTTGGCTTCCAGCCAGCCTTGCAGGTTGCCCTCGGGCGCCTTTTCGCTGTCGACGCGGACATAGAAGGCTTGGCGGTTCAGGGCCTCGATCTGCGCGGGCGTGAGATGCACGCTGCCCGACACGGTGCCTTGCGGCGTGCGTGTCACCGTCAGCGTGCCGATGGCCTCGCCCAGCACGCCCTTCATCAATCCGACCCGCAGCGATGCCGCGGTGGCGGGCGAGGTCATGTCCTTGAAGGTACCGTTCACCGTCAGGGTGTTGCCATTCAGCATGGCGCTGACCTGCCCGATGCTGCCCAGGATGTCGGCGCGCGTGCTGGCATCGAACGGCGCCGGATCAAGCTGTGCTTCATAGTCCGCGGCCCGGGCGGGCACGCAGACCAGCAGCATCGCAGCCACGATTCCAAGAACGCCCGAAAAGCGTGTCATGAGTCCCCCACCCCTTCGCCGATTGCTAGATCTGCGGCGGCAGCTTCACGCCCAGCACGTGACGCAGATAGTTGATGTTGTTCATGATGTAATTGTCGGTCGCGACATGCATGTTGCCGCCGATGGCGTCGAATCCGTCATCGCCCTTGCGCGGCCCATCCACGTCCATCACCACCCAGCCGTTGAACTTGCGGTCGCGCAGCACCTTGAACAGAGCCGGAAAGTCGACGCCGCCGCCGCCGAAATTGTGATAGACGCTGGCTTCCTTGTGCATTTCCGGCGTCGGGGTCTGCTTGTTGCCGCGATACTTGGCGTAGGTATCCTTCATGTGGATCTTCGCGACGCGCGGGAAATAGTCGCTGAGCATCTGCACCGCGTCGGCGCCGCCCAGGGTCAGGTGACCGGTGTCGAAGGTGAACCAGACATACTTCGGATCGGTCAGTTCGAGCGCGCGGCGGATTTCCTCTTCGCGTTCCAGCGGCCCCCAGATGTGCGGATGCGGCGCGAGCTTGATGCCATACTCCAGGGTACGGCGGCCCAGCTCGTTCAGCGTATTGCAGAGTTGCTTCATCTGGTCGGGATTGGGGCCACCCGGCGGACGCGCGCCCATGTTGATCTTCCACTGGGCGCATCCGAACACCTGCAGGAAGTCGCGGGCGAAGGCGACATGGTCGGCAAGGGTCT
The DNA here is from genome assembly GCA_945860165.1 of Rhizobium sp. Q54. GTDB lineage: Bacteria > Pseudomonadota > Alphaproteobacteria > Micropepsales > Micropepsaceae > Rhizomicrobium. The sequence continues at coordinate 46,574 of CAMAPL010000001.1, read as the reverse complement.
TGGGAATCTGCTCCTTGTCGATGAAGTTGGTCGACTGAGTCTTGCCGCCATTCGAGGCGTCGATCAGCTGGACGTTGTTTTCGGTGCAGATCTTCATCAGCTCTTCGGGCTTGTTGCGATACTCTTCCCAGCCGCCGGCATAGGGCTCGACGCCCTGCAGGCCGACCTTCGAGCACATCTTGATCGCCTGCTCGGTGGAATAGATGCGCGTGGCGCCCACGCCCGCCTCGCCCCAGATCGAACCGGTGGTGCCGAACCGGATATTGGGGTTCACCGGATCAAGCGGGATGTGCTTGATCTTCTGCGCCCAGGCCGACGCGCTGGTGGTCAGCCCGGCGGACAGTGTCGCGGCCGCAGCGGTGGCGCCGACGATAAAGTGGCGGCGTTGCAGGTTTTTCATGGTGGTTTTCCTCGAACAGCTTGTCTTGTTTGGCATGACGTTTGGGCGCGGGTGACATTAAGTCAAGTGCGGCGTAATGCGCGCGGCGCCGACTTTCTGTTGCAACGCAACAAGTGCATTACGGTGCGAAGGTTTGCGACAGGTGCGCTGTTGCCGCCCGATTTACTCCCCCGACCAAAAATGAGAGCCTAACTTCAAGAGCGCATCAAATGCGCGGGGGCCGACAGCGAATTTCCCTTTTCACGTAACTGGAGTGTCATGCATGCGTATTTCGAAGCAACTCATGCTGGGCTGTGCCGCCGCCCTGGTGGCGGCCGCGGCCCTGCCCGCGCTGGCGCAACCCGCCAAGTCGTTGCTGGCCTATTCGCCCAGGCCGACCAAGCTTCCGGCCTATGGCAGCAACAAGCCGGTCGTCCGCCTGTCGGAAGTTCTCGCCAAGCATAAGGGCCAGGCTAGCTGGACCGAGCAGGTGATCAAGACCGACCGCTTCGACACCCGCTGGGTGTCGATGGCGCCGGGCGAGAAACTCTCGACCCGCTATTACGGCGACGACCGCGTGATGTGGGTGGTGTGGCAGGGCCAGATTCGCTTCAACATCGAGGGCCAGGAGCCGTTCACGGTGACCAAGGGCTTCCTGGTGCAGGTACCGCAGCGCGTGCGCTACAGCATGGAGAATGTCGGCAGCGAACCGGCGTTGCGCTATGAAGTGACGCGCGCGGGCATGCATCCAAACTTCCCGGCCGACAATGGCGAACCCAAGCCGCCCAATGCGCCGGACGGCACCGAATACATCAAGATCTCCACCCGCGACGCGCCCGACACCTATCAGGGCGTAAACAAGCCCTTCGTGGATTTCTTCAAGGATGTGGTGGCTAAGGACCCGGTCAAGGGCCCCAATCCCTCACTGGTGATGATGGACGAAGGCAACATGTCCAACATCATCCGCGGTAAGGGCGTGCCGACGCCGCCGCCGACCAACAAGGGACACTTCCATGTCGGGCGTGACGAGTTCTGGTTCATCCTGGAAGGCAAGATCGAGCACCTGATCGAGGATATCGGTCTGGTCAAATCCGATGCCGGTGACATCGTCTTCGTGCCGCCCGGCCGCTGGCACCGCGCCAGCTTCGTCGACGGCCAGACCGATACGCGTCTTTCCTTCAACGCCAATCCCTACACATTCCACGCTTTCGGCCCTGAAGCCGGCGGCGAGCAGTAAAGGACCGCAAACATGAGAAACATCACGAAATTTGCGGCCCTGGCGCTTGCACTGTTGGTCATTCCGGCCGCCGCGCAGGAACGCAAGCTCTATATGTCCTGGGTGCCCAAGAAGATGGTTGCCTATTCCGCGCCCAACAAGCCGATCACCCGCATCACCGAGGTACTGGCCAAGCACAAGGGCCAGAAGAGCTGGAAGGAAGATGTGGTCAAGACCGACCGCTATCACGCCCAGTGGATCCAGATGGCGCCGGGCGAAAAGACCCGAACCATCTTCTTTGCCGACGACCGCACGGTGTGGGTGGTGTGGGGCGGTCAGGTCCGCTTCAACATCCAGGGTCAGGAGCCGTTCATCGCCACCAAGGGCTTCCTGGTCCAGACCCCGCTGCGCATGCGCTACAGTCTGGAAGTGGTGGGCGACGAACCGGCGCTGTTCTTCGAAGTCCGCCGCAACGACACCCTGCCCAGCTATGCCTTCAATGAAGGCGAGCCGGTGCCGGCCTCCGTTGGCGTCCAGAAGTATGAAAAGGTCAGCTATCCGCCGGGCCTGCGCGCCGGCGGCAACGTGCCCTATGACGACATCAACAAAGCCTATCTGGACTTCTTCAAGGACGTGATCGCCAAATATCCGAACGGCGGTACCGGCTGGCCGCGCTATTTCGTCAACGACAACGAAAACCAGCTCGCCATCATCCGCGGCATGGGCGTTCCCACACCCCCCAGCACCAACCGGGGTCATTTCCACATCAACACAGACGAATTCTGGTTCATTCCGGAAGGCAAGATCGATTACCTGATCGAAGGCGTCGGCCTGATCACCGCCAATGCCGGGGATATCGTTTATGCCACCCCGGGCCGTTACCATCGCGCCAGCTTTGCTGCGGGACAGATCGACACAAGGCTTGCCTTTAATCGCAGCCCGACCCTGCAGCACAACTATGCCGAGAATGCGCAAGGCCGGCAGTAACGGCAATCCGCTTCAAGCCCGTCTCTCTCCGCATGGAGGGAGGCGGGCTTTTTCTTTTCAGGCTGTGATGGTCATGCCGTCATACCCAGGATCGACGCCCGGTGGCAGCTCGCGCTTCAGGGCATCGTAATCCATGTCGACATGCATGTTGGTAAGGACGGCGCGCCGGGGTTTCACCCGCGCGATCCATTCCAGCGTGCGTCCCAGATGGGCATGGCTGGGATGGGGCGTGTGCCGCAGGGCATCCACGATCCAGCAGTCCAGCCCTTCCAGCGCCGCGAAGGCGGCTTCGTCCAGCGCGTCGACATCCGGCGAATAGGCGATGTTGCCGAAACGGAATCCCAGACTGCGGATGCGGCCATGGCCGTGCCCGATGGCCAGCACCGGCAGCGTCCCGCCGGGACCGGCGATCTCGAACGGCGCGAAGGGTTCAGCAAGCTCGTGCGCGGCGAGAATGGGCGGATAATCGCCATTGTCGGGGGTCTTGAAGATATAGCTGAACTTGTTGTTCAGGCTGTCCAGCGCAAACTTGTCGGACCACAGGTCAATTTTCTTGCCCTGCTGCTGCAGCACCAGAACCCGCAGATCGTCCATGCCGTGTGTCTGGTCGGCATGGTCATGGGTGATCAAAATCCCTTCCAGCCGGCCAACCCTTGCTGCCAGCAACTGCTCGCGCAGGTCGGGCGAAGTATCCACCAGCGCCCGGGTCTCGCCGTCCGGCCCGCGTTGCGTCACCAGAATAGAGCAGCGCAGGCGGCGGTTTTTCGGATTGCTGGGATCGCAGACGCCCCAGTTGGGCGCGCCCTCTGCCACCCGCGGCACGCCGCCCGATGAGCCACAACCCAAGATGCGAACTTCAAGCATCGGGCGGGAGAACCTTGGAAAACAGTCGGAAGAAATTCGCGGTGGTGGCCGCGGCCAGTTCTTTCTCGCTGACGCCCTTCAGTTCCGCCAGCATGGCGGCGGTGTGGACCACGAAGGACGGCTCATTGGTCTTGCCCCGGTGCGGCACCGGCGCCAAGTACGGCGCGTCGGTCTCCACCAGCAGCCGGTCCAGCGGCACGCTCTTGATCACGTCGCGCAAAGGCGTCGAGTTCTTGAAGGTGGCGATGCCCGACACCGATATATAAAGACCCAGTTCCAGCGCGGCATCGGCCAGCTTCTGGGTGCCGGTGAAACAATGGATCAACCCGGTAAAGGCGCCCTTGGCCATCTCCTCGCGCAGGATGTCGATCGTGTCGTCATCGGCGTCGCGCGTATGGACAATAACCGGCAGCCCAGTCCGCCGCGCCGCCGCAATATGGCTACGGAAATTCTCCTGCTGCGGCGCGCGGGGGGAATGTTCGTAATAATAATCCAGGCCGGTTTCGCCGATGGCAACGACCTTGGGATGGGCAGCCTCTGCGACCAGCGCCGCCTCGTCGTCCAGCAATTCTTTTTCCGCTTCATGCGGATGCACGCCGACGCTGCACCAGACATTGGCATGGGCTTCCGCCACTGCCTTCACGCCGGGAAAGCGCTTCAGTTCGGTGCCGATGCTGACACAGACGCCAACCCCGGCGGCGCGCGCGCGCGCCAGCACGTCTTCTACCTTGCCCTCATATTCCGGGAAATCGAGATGGCAATGCGAGTCTACAAGCATGGGGCGACCAGCATCTAAAGCGTTCCGCCCCGCGCAATTTGCGAAAAATCGCGCGCCACGCTCAGCACGGTCTGGCGCGGCTCCAGATGCAAGCCGGTGGCGCGGCCGAACGCATGTTCCAGACGGCCCAGCAATTGTACCCAGCGTTCCAGCCCCGCGCTCCCGCCATGGGCTTTGGCGCGAATGCGATCCGCCAGGGATTCGGTGAGGAAGTTTCCAAACAGCTCCAGTCCGTCGCGCATCCGAAACAGCTTTTCTCCCAGAGTCAGCAGCGCCAGAAGATCGGGCTCACGGGCATTGTCGATCAGCCGGTCGGCTTCCTGCGCCAGGGCGCCGCCCTCACCGGTCGCCAGGGTCAGGGCCGCGCCGATGCTGCCCCCCGCCAGACGCGCCAGCGATGCCCGCTCCGCCGCGCTTGAATCCGGCAGATGCTGCGCCAGCGCTTTTTCCAGGGTGGCATCGTCCAGCGGACGCAAGTCCAGGCGCTGGCAGCGCGAGCGGATGGTGGGCAGCAACCGTCCCGGCGTGTTGGACAGCAGCAGCAGCATGGCATTGCCCGGCGGCTCTTCCAGCATCTTGAGCAGCGCGTTGGCGGCATTGTCGTTCATGTCGTCGGCGGTATCGATGATGGCGACCCGCCAGCCGCCTGCGCCACTGGTCATACCGAAGAAATCCGCCAGCCGCCGTATCTCGTCTACCGACAGCACCGTCATCAGCTTGCCGGTCTTGGAATTGATCGCCCGCTTCAGCACCAGCAGGCCGGGATGCGACTGGGCAACGACTTGCCGCGCCGCCGGATCGTCCGGGGCTACCTGCAGATCACCCTCACCCTTGTCGGTTGCGCCATGGGCCAGCAGGTAGCGCGCGATGCGGTAAGCCAGGGTCGCCTTACCGATCCCTGGCGGGCCGGTGATCAGCCAGGCGCTGGGTGGCCGCCCTGCCCGAAGCGCCCTTGCGGCGCGGGCCAACGCCACATCCTGTCCCAGCAGTGTGCCGGTCTCGCGGGGATGGGCGAAACCCTCGATCCGGTCGCTGTCATTGGGTTCGGGAGCTTGCGAACGCTTGGCCATCCGGTTTTATAGATCGAAACGCCGGCTGACGGCGGCGAAAATCGCCTCCGCCACCTGTTCCTCACTGCCCGACGCGTCGATTACCCGGCAGCGTTCAGGGCTGCGCTTGGCGATATCCAGAAAGGCCTGGCGCAGCCTTTCGTGGAACTCGAGCCCGAATTTCTCAAAGCGGTTTTCCGCCGCCCCGCGCGCCATCGCCCGGTCCAGGCTGATCTTCACATCCAGGTCAAAAATCAAAGTCAGATCCGGGGCGAAATCGTCCAGCACTGCGCTGTCAATGCGCCGGATGGTTTCGCGCGCCAGCCCGCGCCCCACGCCCTGATAGGCGAAGGTGGAGTCATTGAAGCGGTCGGAAATCACCCATGTGTCCGTCAGCAGCGCCGGGCCGATGGTGCGCGCCACATGGTCGGCGCGGGCCGCATACACCAGCAGGGTTTCGGTGACCGCGTCCCAACGGCCGGGTTCGCCTTCCACCAGCAGCTTGCGAATTTCCTCTGCCCCTGGAGAGCCGCCCGGTTCGCGCGTGCACAGGGTGGCAATGCCTTTTTCCCCAAGCGTCGCTGCCAACCGGCGTATCTGGGTGGACTTGCCGGTGCCCTCGCCGCCTTCCAGGGTGATGAAGCGCCCGGTCACCGGAATACCGTCACTTCCAGACCTTGCGCTTGGCGCTGTTCCACAAGCCGCCGATCAATCCGACCTTGGACACCGATTGCGCCGCATAGACCGGCACGCTCAGCGGCGGGAATTCCGGTGCGGTGACCACCAGGGTGCCGACACGCTGGCCAAGATGGATCGGTGCGGCGAGGCCCGGCAAAGGCTTGAGTTGGGTCTTCATGCCGGGGCGAGATTCCACCTGCATGGTGACGGCAAGCGGCTTGGCGGCGGTCGCCGTCACGGTCGGATCCGTCCCGTCCGCCACCGGCACACTGCCGACGATCTGGTTGGTCTGCAGCACCGGATAGGAACGGAATTCCCGGAACGCCACCTCCATCACCCGCACCGCTTCTTCGGCGCGGCGAATGTTTGGGAAATAGTCGTTCTTGTATTGGGGATAGCGCAGTCCGTTCAGCACCAGGATCAGGCGCTGTTCGCCGCGCTTGGCGGAGACAGTAATGCCGTAACCGGCGGCATCGGTGTGGCCTGTCTTGAGGCCGTCGGCGCCGGGCAGCATGCCGATCACCAGATCGCGGTTGGGTTGGCGGATCTTGTGCCAGATGAATTCCCGCTCGCTGAAGAAATGATAATATTGCGAATATTCGGTGATGATGTGGCGCGACAGCTTTGCCAGATCAAGCGCGCTCATCAGCTGGCCGGGCGGGTCCGGCAGGCCATCGGGATTGACGAAAGTGGACTGCGCCAGTCCCAACTGCTTGGCACGGACATTCATCATCGCGACAAAGCCTTCCACCGTGCCGCCCAGCGCTTCGGCCACCACGACGCAGGCATCGTTGCCGGACTGGATGACGATGCCGCGGATCAGGTCTTCGACCGCGATGCGCGATCCCAGCTCGACGAACATCTTGGAGCCCTGGGTGCGCCAGGCGCGCTCCGACACCGGGAAGGTATCGGTCAGCTTGACGCGGCCGTCCTTGAGCCGGCTGAACAGCAGATCGATGGTCATCAGCTTGGACATAGAGGCGGGCGGCATCGCCAGCAGGCCGTCCTTCTGCCACAGCACCTGCCCTGTCTGCGCGTCCATTAAGAGGGCGTGTTCGGCGCTGGTCTGGATCGCGGCGAACGCCGGGTTCGCGGCGAACACGGCCAGAAGCAGACAGAAACGGCGAAGCATGGCGTCTCCCAAGAGGGTTATTGGTCTACGACAATATGGGCGTCGTTGGCGCCGGCAGCGCTGATGCGCGACAAGGCGGTGTCGGCTTCCTTGACAGAACCCAGCGCGTTGCTGCGCACCCTATAAAGGGTCTGGCCGCCGCGTTGAAGGGGCGAAATCCGCAGGTCTCCCCCCAGCTTTTTCAGCATCGCCTGGGCATTTTCCATTTTGGAGAAAGCGCCGACCTGAACATACAGGCGGGTGGCAGCAGGCACCGCAACATTGGTGACCTGTCCTGTCGGCTGGGCGTCGGCAAACATCTCCGCCGGTATAGACGTGGGCGAAGGCAGGCTGGCAACCCTGGCCGGCGCCGACACAGCGGCGCCGGGAAGGATGCCCAGAGCTGCACTGTCCACTTTGCCGCTTGGCGCAGCCGGCAAGGCGTCGGCGATGGCCGGCGGTGTTTCGGACGGGGGGACGCCGCCATTCAGGTTAGACCTGCCCATATAGGTGACGCGTACCCGCGCCGTGCCGGCCTTGACCACATCCAAAAGCTCAGCGGCGCGCTTGGACAGATCGATGATGCGCCCCCGGGCATAGGGACCGCGATCATTCACCCGCACCACCAGCGACTTGCCATTGTCCAGATTAGTGACCCGGACATTGACCGGCATGGGCAGGGTCTTGTGGGCGGCCGTCAGCATGTCACCGGTGTAGATTTCACCATTGGCGGTTTTGCGGCCGTAAAAAGCCGGGCCATACCAGGAGGCGATGCCGGTTTCGTCATAATCGGGCTGCTCGCGCGGATAGTACCAAACATTGTCGATCTGGTAGGGCTGGCCGACCTTGTAGACCCCGGCGTTGGCCGGCACCCGCACGCTATTATCTTCCCGGGGCGGCGCTGGCGCAGGCTGGCCGGCGCAGGAAGCCGCCAGCAGGGCGACAGCACCGGCAACAGGAAATCTTGCAACAGACCACATGGTCCGAATCATGCCCGGAGTTACCGACATAGGCTACTGGACCGGCGGGGCGGGCTCAACGAGCACATCCCTGCCCTCAGCCAGGGCACACCAGAAAAGACGCTCCCCATAAAAGGGGTAAAAGCGGGCATTACGGGAGCAGGTCAGAGCAAAAAGCTGCGGCGCGAGATTTCTCCCGCGCCGCACTTTCAGTTGTATCCAGGCCCTTCGCTTGCGCTCAGGTGGATGCGGCTCAATTGTTGAACCTTACGCCGATCCGGTACGACCGGCCGATACAGTCGTAAATTCGGCAATCTGTCGTTCCACCGCCCGTGGTGGCAATGATGGGCGGCGACTGGTTGAGCACATTGTCGACCGCGCTATAGAGCTGGATACTGTCGTTAAAGTACCAGGACGCCCGCAGGTCGCCATAGATGACTGCCTCGACGCTGTTATCATCTACATCAATGCCCTCCCGGTACTGGTTGCTGAGCCGCGCAGAGCCGAAAATACGAGCCTGAGCCGTCACCGACCATTTATCCTCAGTATAACTGGTCGAGAGCGTGGAGCGCAGCTTGGGCATGGTAAACCCGGTCAAAGGATTGACCGAGGCATCGCCGCTGACTGCGCCCGCCCCGGCGGAGATTATCCCTAGCGAGGTTCGGGTTTTCTGGTCGGTGTAGTTGCCCACAAGGTGCCAGCTCAGCGCACCGGTCCAAAGGTCGTGGAAATAGTCGGCCTGGAAATCCAGACCCGAAACGGTTTCACTGTTCGCATTAACTGGCGCTCTGAGATAAAAATTCAGCGCGCCTTCGGCATCGGCGCTGAAGGTGCCCAGCCCGGCTGACAGGCCCGGCGAGTTGCCGTTGCCGTCAACCTGCGCCGTCACCGGTGTTGAGTTGTTGCCCGGCCAGCCCTTGGCAAAGAAGACCAGTGAGCAAAATTCTTTATTACCCTTGTTTCCACACTGGTCGAAAATCTGGTTAGCCGAATAAGTGAATATCCCTTTGTTGATCGAGATTGAATACCAGTCGAGTGACAGCGACAGATTTTCGATCCAGTGCGGTGTCCAAACAACGCCGCCCGAAACCGTGCTAGACTCTTCGGGCTTCAGATTTCGATTGCCCGGCGAGCCATATCTGACGTTGTACGATTTGCCAGCAGCGCCAGGCGGATAAGTGACCGTCTGTGTGCTGATGAGAGCACTGGCGTAAAGCTCCCCGATACCTGGCGCGCGAATGTCGGATGACAGGCTGGTGCGGACCTTGAAGTCCTGATTGATCTGGCTGGTAGCGCCTAGCTTCCAAGTATTCACCAGTCCGCTGCTGGAATAATCGGTCATGCGGCCCGCGGCGCTAAAGTCCAGGGAGTCGACTAACTGGTTCTGGAGGATTGGAACGCTGAGTTCCAAGAAGCCCTCTTTCACATTATATTGTCCGGCAAATTGGGCGAAATTTCCGGAATGATATACTCCGGACGCGCCCAGTTGCAGGGGATCGCGCCGGACCCGCATTTGCTCCAGCCGGTATTCAAACCCGGCCGCCATCGCGATGTCGCCAGCGGGCAAGCCAAAGGGCAGCTCACCCGAGGCCGAGGCAGAAAACACCGCCTGGTTCATGATGTAGAGTGCCTGGTCCATGATCGCAAGGTTTTGACGGCCAGGCGCAACATAGTTGAGCCCGGCCTGCGAAGCATTACCCGAGCCGAAAAGGTTCAGCGGCTCGCATCCGGCCATCAAGCCACCGGGCTGGATCACGTTGTAGCCGAACGAATTGATATTGGTGCCCCAAGAGGTCGCGGTCAGGGCCGAACGGCAGGCGATCTCGCCCACCACCGGAACATGCGCGCCCGCCGTTGTCAGCGCGTTGCGCACTGTGGCCGCCGCTGCGGCATTGCCTCCGCCCAGAGAATTGGGTCCGGTCGCCGTCACCAACACCGGATCGATGGCATTAGCATAGTTCACGTTATAGGTGTTGTAGGGTGCGCGCTGGGTCTCGCGCACGCTGCTGTGCTGTGCATAGGATTCCCACGTCCAGTTTTTGCCGAAGAGCTTCATCCCGCCCTCGAGGGTGAATACGCCACGCTTCAGCTCGCGGTTGTTCTGGATAAAGTTCTGCGAGATGGCCTTTTCATAATTTTTAAGCGTCACATCGCCGGGCACCATGTTGCCCATGCCGGAAACGCCAACCGTGATGCTTGGAATGCCGCCGGCGATCATCGCCTGCTGTACCGAACTGGGAAGGTAGGGATTATCGACCTTGATGGTGGTGTTGCCCTGCCGGCCGTTATTGGCCTGGTTCTGTTCGGAGTTCTTGCCGTAATTTAACTGGACCGACATGCTGATATTGTCGGTGAGCTTAAAGCTGGTGTAGTTAAACAGCGTCAGATTGTGAAATGGCACCGCAAAGAGCGGCGGATTGCTGATGCTACTTCCTCCGCCAATCTGGTTATAGCCTGAACAATTTATGCAGCTGCTGCCCGAGGTGATGCCGAAGTTGAACGGAATGGCCGTCACGTTCCCCTGCCCAACGAACTGGAGGCCGCGCAGTGCATTGGCGGCTGCTGGGTTCGTACCAGCCCCCGCATACCCAAGCGCCGTGATGGCGGCTATATTGGCGGCGGAAGATGCCGTGCTGGCGGTGATCAGACCGCCATTGGTTTGGGTCGCACTGCCGATACCGCTGACATGACAAAGGGTAGGCCCAGTCTTGCCGACCAAAGCGCAAGGATACAGGGCTTGGGGCCGGTACCAGCTGCGATCCCAGCCGAAAAAGGCATTTGGGCTCATGGTGTAGGTGCCCGCCATTACGGTATGGGCACGGCCACCCAGGAAATCGAAGCCGGCGGACAATTCGGCCTTGGTGCTCTGGTGATCCTGATGCTGGGAATCGCCATAGGAGAGATTACTTCTGATGCCGTTGAAGCGCTTGTTGATCACCAGATTGACCACGCCGGCCACGGCGTCAGAGCCCCATTGGGCGCTAGCGCCGCCGGTTACCACATCCACGCGCTCGATAATGCTGGTGGGGAGTGTCGAAAGGTCAACGCCGCCGATTGCAGGCGGCCCATCGGAGTTGGGGTTCGATGTAACGACACGCTGGCCGTCAAACAACACCAATGTGCGTACCACGCCTAAGTTGCGCAGATTGACGGTATCGAGACCGGCATCGCCTTGAGAGGCATTGCCGGAATGGGAACCATTACCGGGGGAATCGGAAATACCCATCGAAGGCAGTTCGCGGATCGAGTCGCCGATAGAGAACTTGGCGTCGCGCTGTAGTGTTTCCAGGCCGATAACGGTAACCGGGGTGGGCGCTTCATAGCCTTGGACTCGGATGCGAGACCCGGAAACCGTTACCGACTCCACCGCGGGGTCCTGCGCGACCGCGCTCCCCGATATCGCGGAAACCATGGCAACCACCGAGCCGCCAAGCATTAGACGCTTGCAGAGATTTCCCATTGTGCCCCCCAGGTATGTATTGATTTAGCTGATCGTTTGCCCGTAACTTTCGTTTTATAACAATTATGCGTCAGAATTTTCATCCCAATATTTAGTGCTTGTCAAGCGATGTTTCGCCGGGCGTCGTCCGCAAACGTCCGAGTTTCAGCACGAAAATTCGCTGATCGCGCGCACTGACAAATCCTCCAATTCGGCGGTGAACATTTTTTAAGTCCGCAAGTGTGAAACCGAACAGCACGAATACCGGGGATTTCGCACAACATCGCGGGCGATATCATTCAAAATTGCTGCGCTGCAAGGTTCGCTCCGGGGTTCCGGAGGCAAGCCAGAGATTTATACAGCAAGTAAATTTACAGAAATGGCCTCTGGGACCTGTCCAGGCGACTAGCCCTTACAGTCAGATGGACACGCCCCACAAGCTCGGTGAAAATCAAGCTATGCAAGGTGCATACTGACTTACGAGCCTGCCTAAGCCCGAATGTCACGGCCCTGAAGACCGAACATGCTGTGCATGGCAAGACCATGATAGCTTTGGCCAGGCGTCAGATTGACATGGATTATTAAGCCAGGCGGCAGGAAACCAATGACTGCAGGAAATTCCGCATCTGGACTGCATCAAGCCCAAGCTCTGGCCGGGCAGCTGCTGCAGAACGGCAATCCTGCTGCAGCCGAAGACGTCATAAGGCCACTGCTTATCCACGGCATCCCGGACGAGCTTATGCCAACACTTGCCATGATCAGACTGCAGCAAAGGCGCTTCCCTGAAGCCGCACAGATGTTCGAACGGGCACGGGCGATGTATCCGCATAACGCGCATTTTTCTTTTCTGCACGGCACCGCGCTCGGCGGCATGGGCCAACTGGATAAGGCTGTCCCTGCCTATCGGGAGGCCATCAAGCGGGAGCCCAATATGGGGCCGGCCTATCTCGGCTTGGGCAATGTGCAACGTAAGCTGGGTCAGTTGCCTGCGGCACAAGCAACCTTCCGCAAGCTGCTGCGCCTTGCGCCGAACAATGTGGACGGCCTTTTGGCGCTGAGTTCGGTACTGATGGAAATGGGTCAGCCTGCCAATGCCGAAGCGCCGCTGCGCAAGGCACTGCTTCATGTCCAGGACAAAAAAACCCAGGCCGTGCTGCACAACAACTTGTCACTGTCATTGGGCAACCAGAACCGGACTGATGAAGCACTGGAAAGCGTGGAACGCGCCCACGCATTGGCGCCGGAACTGCCAAATATGGATCAGCGCCGCATTGATCTCCTCTTTAAACTCGGCCGCTTCGAAGACTGCAAGCAGCTTTACCAAAAGCTGCTGGAACGTAATCCGTCCGATCCGGACCTTCACCGCGCGTACAACAGCCTGCTCTACCGCCTGGGCCGGACTGAGGATTACCTCGCATCCTATAACCGGGCGCCGCAGACACGCGACCTGTTGCTGGGAAAAGCCGGCATGCTGTCGTTGCAAAAGCGAGGTGCTGAAGCGCAGGAGATCTACAATAGCTTGCTGGCCCGCGATCCGCTTGACATGACGGCCGCGGCAGGTTTCGCCAGCTGCCTGATGTTGATGGAGCGCTACGGCGACGCCGTAACGGCATTCGAAGGCGTTATAAAGCGCCATGGCGACAGCGCATCGGTTTTCATTGGCGCTGCTGGAGCCGCACTCATGGCTGGCGACGCGCAAAAGGCGGAATATTTCTGCCAGGCGGGACTGCGCCTTAAGCCGCATGATCAGGCGTGCCTGGCGCTTCTGGGAACCGCCTGGCGGTTACAGGGCGATGAACAGGATGAAACTCTGAACTGCTACGACAGCTTGATCCGTTTCTTTGACCTGGAGCCGCCGGACGGCTTTTCCAGCATGGAAAATTTCAACGCCGAACTCGGGACATATCTGGAGTGTCTGCATCCCAAAACCGAGGCGTATCTGGAGCAATCGCTTCATGGCGGCTCGCAAACCGAAGGCCACCTGTTTGGAGCGGGCCATGCCCTGGTGGAAAAACTGCGGGTGCGCATTGAGGAGGCGATCTCCTATTACGTTGCCGATCTGGCGCCGGATGACCGGCATCCATTCCTGGCTCGCCTCAGCACGAATCTTCGATATTCCGGCGCGTGGTCATGCCTGATGCGGGGTCAGGGTTTCCATGTGAATCACTTGCATCCTGAAGGCTGGATCAGTTCCAGCTATTATGTAGCCGTGCCGGAGGTGACCAAGGATCAAGACGCAAAGCAGGGGTGGATCAAGTTCGGCGAGCCGTCGCTCAACGTGCCCCTGAAAAATCCCGTCCGCCGCGCCATTCAGCCTGTGCCAGGTCGCCTGGTCCTGTTTCCGTCTTATATGTGGCACGGGACAACGCCGTTTCACGCCCCGGCGGTGCGCACCACTATCGCTTTTGATGCCGTGCCCGATGGCCCGACGGTATAAGGACGGTGGATACGTTCTGATCACGCCGCTGCAGGGCGCGGGGCTACGCCAGCTCTCCCGGGCCAGTGCTCTCCTGTCCCCCTCTCCGCAGCACTACAAGAATGCCCGGAATCCGATTGTCGTTCTGATCATATTCCTGAACCACTTCTTGCAGCATTTGTATCGAAAATTCACTTCCAGCCGCCAGGCGTTCCACATAGTTGGCGCTGTGCGTGTAACAACCGCTTTTGGCAAGCTTGTCATTCGTGGCGACGGAAAAGCCCATCCTACCTGCCTCAATGGAAACGCCCGGCTCATTTGAGAAGAGTGTAAAAACAAACAGGCCTCCATCTCGCAAACACTTGGCGGCGGCCTGAAATACAGCATGCAAGTCGCCGAAATGGATCAGTGTTGCCGCACCAAGGATGGCGTCATAACTGTCTGGGTGCGCGCACATGAAGGACACGAAATCGGCTTGATCCAAGCTGTCATAGATTTCTTTGTCGCGTGCTTTTTCTAGCATGGGGAGCGAGATATCGACGCCATCAAGCTTGCCTGCCAAATGGCGAATTTGGGCGCCAACCAACCCGGTGCCGCAACCGATATCCAGAATGTCCAGATTGGTACGGGCCGCATGTTTCTGGAGTCCCTCTGCGACCAGTACGTGTCCAAAATAGGAGCTTTCCCGGTCCCAAAATCGCGAGCGAACATCGTATAAGTTTAGCAATTGGGCTTGCGGTGTCCGTTCCGGAGCAATTGCCAGACCCAGATGCGCCAAAAGCATGCTGACGCCCCGAGAATCGTCCGGGTCATGGTCCAGACAGCGATGGAAATGGAGAGCCGCTCCACTGCGGTCTCCTAAATCGCTGCAAAGAATGCCCAGACTGTAGTGAGTATCGGCATTGCCGGGCTTGCAGCGCAACGCCTGTTCGAAACAGGCTCGGGCGCTGTCCAGTTCGCCTAGTGTTTTCCAAACATTACCTAGATTGTTATACGCCTCGGCATAGTCTGGCTTGAGATCGATCGCGCGTTGATAGCCTGCAACTGCCTCCTTCAGCTTGCCCTGTGCCCGCAGTACTATGGCCAGATTGTAGTGAAAATCTGGCATATGCCGGTTCGCTGCAATTGCTTTGGCAATCAGGCCGGCAGCCATTTCGAGACGACCCGCGCGATAGGATTGAACGCCGGCGGCATGCAAGGTGATTGGGTCACGAGAATCGGCGATCTCGGCTGGAGAAGGTTGGCGCGCTTTTCCCTTTGCTCGGCGCTGCTTGCGATTCATCTCTAGAATTCAGCCTGCCAGTAGAGAGCTCAACTATAATGGCTGCACTTGCCGTAGGCTATGCCGGGCAGGTTTTATCTTTATCCAAATCGTTGGAAGCATCCCAGCTTTTCCCACAAAATATGACATACAGTGCGGCCTCCGGTCTGGAAATCCCCGCGTTTGTCCTTTCGATCAAGGATTAGTCGGCCATCAACCACCTAGCGCGAATAGCGTTACTGAACTAGCATCGCTTCCAGTTTTTCAATGATGTGGTGCACGGTTCGGAGCATCGGAGCTGTCACAGACACGCAGCAGAGTTGAGCATGGACATTGCGGGGAATGGGGCGTGAACATCAAGAAATTCAGCCTGGCATTGATTTGCGCGGGAATTACAGCGGCGACGGAGTCGCCAGTTAGAGCGGATACGCGTGAGGATGTCCTGTCGGGCATACAGCGATGCGGCGCCATACGCGATGACCGGACTTGGCTGGAGTGCCTTTATGGCGCCCACCAGCCGATGCGGGCCCAGCTCAGGCTTCCACCGGCCCCGGAATCTCAGCAGCGCCTCGTGCCTCTTTCGCAACCCGGTATCGCCGCACCCGAACTCCGTTCCTCGGCCCAGCAGGTCCCTCGCAAGAAGGCAGGCTTTTTCCAGACGCTTATTGGCAACGTCCCACCTGTCGCGACCTCTCGAATGGCATCTTACCACTACGAAACGAGCGGCGCTTTTGTTGTCAGTCTCGTAAACGGTCAAGAATGGCGTCAAGCCAATTTGGAAGGAGAACCTGCGTCTTGGGTCAAGCCGCCATCCAGGTATCTTGTTACGATCACTCCAGGCGTTTTCGGAAACTTCCTCATGCGCACCGACGACAATCCCCGCACCTACAAGGTGCAGCGCGTGAGGTAACAGCCATTGGCTAGCCCTCCTTGAAGCATTCTGATCGAAAGCCTGCGACGGCATCCCAGCATATGACTGAAGGGTTGCGCCCTGGCGGGGTTCCAAGTATTTGCTCCAGTTACACGGATGGGTGGCCGAGTGGTTTAAGGCAGCGGTCTTGAAAACCGCCGGGCCTGCAAGGGTCCCGTGAGTTCGAATCTCACCCCATCCGCCATAATAATTGATAACATATTGTAAATAAACGATATTCTTCACTTCCGCACGAATTACCCACGATCTAACCCACAATATTTATTTGATGGGAATGCGGCCTAATTTCTCGCAGATCGGCGGTGCGGTGCCTTTTGTAGTTCTGATTTGCGGCTTCGACCCGCGCGAGATCCGCGATCACCAAAGCCTGAATCGAAATCCGCTCTCGCGATGTGACCCGGACCGGGTTGAGCCGTAGGGCGCTCAAGCGCCACCATGATGGCCCGATGGGCGCGTAGGCACCTCCTTATCCGCTAGCCCAACGCAAGCCGCGTCATCACCTCGTCCCGGCCACGGGCTAGCGCCGGCGGCGCCACCAGTGCGATTAGGCCCACCACCAACCACGCCCCTTGTGTCCGCATCACGCCCATTCCCTAATTCCGAGTCACGCGGGTGATCCGGCCATAGCGGTTGAACTCCGTCACAAGCAGATTGCCCGCCGCGTCGAAGGTCAGGCCATGCGGTTCGTAGAACATCCCTTCCTTCCAAACCGACGGCGGCGTGGTGTTTACATGGACCTCGCCGGCATTGTCGTTCTGGCCAATATGGGCGATCACCTTGCCGTCCTTGTCCAAGATGGTGACGCGGCCTTCCAGCTCGGCCACCGCCAATTCGTCGCCGCGCACCGAGAAGGCGCTGGGCAGGCGGAGGCCTTCGCCAAACACGCTGAGGATTTTTCCATCCAGGTCCATCGCCACCAGGCGACGATGGCGCCGGTCGGTGACCAGCAGCCGCACGGGCGAAAAACGCGTGTCGATGGCGATCTTGTGGGCCTGGTCGAAGCTCCAGGGCGCACCTTGGCCGCCGAAGGAAGTGATGTATTTGCCGCTACTGTCGAAGCGGTGGATATAGCTCAGCCCATAGCCGTCCACGACATAGATGTCGCCGTTCGGCGCCACCGCGATTCCCGTCAGGTTTGTGGCCGGCGCCTTGCCGCGATGGTTGCGGTACTGGTCGGGGATTGCCTCCGCCGCCGGGATAGACAGCAGCACCTTTCCGTCCAGGCTCATCTCCACGATCTTCTGCGCCAGCCGGCTGACGCCGAAGATAACGGCCTTGTCACCCATTCCCTTGGCGATGATGAAGCCATGTAGATCGGTCGGCGCGTTCGGGACGTTGCGCAGGTATTTGCCCTGGGCGGAATAGACCTGGATGCCGGCATAAGGCCCGCCCTGCACGCTGGCATAGACCTCCCCCTTGGGCGAGACGGCGATGTCGCCATGCAAGTCGCCCGGTACCGCCCGGTTTCCCGGCGGCGTGAAGTAATGCGAGTTCATGCTGAAGCTGTCAGCTGCCAGCGCCGCCATCGACGTGAGCGCCAGCAGCGCAAGTGCATGCGCAAATGTCTTCATAGGAAAGCCCCTCCCTGGATCGTGAACCATGCCACAGCCCCCGCCGTCAGTACCAGCAACAGCAACAGCAATGCGATATACGAGCGGGTGAAGGTAATGCGCGCCTCTGCTGGAACATGAGCGTGAGGCTTTTTGCCCGTGACCATGGCCTTCACCAGGTTGTGGCCCTTGACGAACAGATAGAAGCCCACTGCCACCACATGGCTCCAGACCAGCAGCAGGATCACATTGAAGATCGTGCTGTGCACAGCGGTCAGCCGGGTCGAGGCGTCGTCACCGACCAGCAGCGCCAGGGGACCGCTGAAATGCAGGCCGTCATTGGCAAACAGGCCCGTCACGGCCTGGGCCAGAAGCACCAGGATAAGCGCTATGACCATCAGCCCGCCGGCCGGATTGTGGCCGGCATACATCCCGGCGCCATTGCGCAGATAGGCCAGCACAGTCCGCGGCGGGTGCAGAAAATCGCGGAACCGTGCCGTGGTGGAACCGATCAGGCCCCAGCCGATGCGAAACACCAGCAGCGCCAGCAAGGCAAGGCCGGAGCACAGATGCACGGTCATGAAGCCCTGGTCGACGCTTAGCCACGACACAAATACCAGGATCACGATGGCCCAGTGGAACAGCCGCGTCGGCGCGTCCCATACCTGGACGTGCGGCGTGTGTTCGCGCAGGTCATTCGCCATTGACGTCACCGTATACGCGCACGCCTTTTTCGCGCAGCGCCGTCAGCGTGGCCGATGACGCATTCGCCACCGCCAAAACTCTGAGGGCTTTCAGAGATGCCAGCGTCCGGATGGTGGCATCGCTCGTTTTCGTGTCCGCCAGGCGCAGCGTTCGCAGCGCAGTCATGGCGGCAATTTGCGGTGCGGAGGCATCGGTGACGGCCGTGAAGGAGAGATTGGCCTCGACGATGCGCGCCCGCAGGGGCGCCAATAGGCGCAGGTCGGCATCGCCAAAGGCCTCGCGCTTCAGAGATGCGTCAAGTATCAGGTCGGCCGAACTGCGCGAGTCGTATGCAATGACGCCGGGGAGCCGGTTTTGCAGCTCTGCCACCTGGCCGGCGAGCGGCGCGCGCAGCTTACGCACAGCGATGGGATTGATTTCCGGCATCTTCACCGGCGTCACCAGCCGCGGCGCGCCCTTGATCGCGCCGACCGGCAGCGTGCCCGAAGCGCCGGCGGCGATCCACAGCCGGATCACAGTCACATCGTCGGTGTTCATGGGCGTCTTGCCGCTGGGCGGCATCGCCTTGTCATCCGTCGCCGGAAGCGTGATCCGGGTGAAGAGTTCGCTGTGCTGCGCCTTGCCCGCTGCGATCACCGCGCCGTGCTTCCCACCGCGCATCGTACCGGCGAAACTGTCCAGCCGTAGCCCGCCTTTTTCCCGCGCCGCACCGTGGCAACTGATGCAATGGGCATCGAACAGAGGCTGAACGCGCACCGCATAAAAGGAAAGGCCATCGGAAATGGGAATGCTTTCCAGGCCGGCTGATTGTAGCACGGCATGCGCAAACCCTGGACGCAGCAGCATCGCGATTCCCAGGCCCAATACCGTGGCCACGGTCACGCCGCCGAAATAGGCGAGCGCCGACATGCGAGGCCCTGCGGCAATCGACCGGGCCATGCGCTATGCCAGGATCTGCGAGACGACGCGTGCTGGCTTGACGCCCGTCAGCTTCTGGTCGAGCCCCTGATAGGCGAAATTCAGCTTCTGATAGTCAAAGCCCAGCAGGTAGAGGATGGTGGCATGCAGGTCGCGCACCTCCACCGGATCCTTCACCACGTCATAGCCCATGTCATCGGTCTCGCCATGCACCATGCCTGTGCGCACGCCGCCGCCGGTCATCCAGATGGTGAAGGCTGCCGTGTGATGGTCGCGGCCGACATATTTCGACGCCTCCGTGGAACCGCCGTGATTGTCTTCCATCGGCGTGCGGCCGAACTCGCCACCCCACACCACCAGTGTATCCTCCAGCAGGCCGCGCTCCTTCAGATCCCGCAGCAGCGCGGCGGTGGGCTGGTCGGTTTCCTTGCAGCGTTTTACGAAGCCGATATTGATGCCCTCGTCCGTCGGCGACCCATGGGAATCCCAGCCCCAGTGATAGAGCTGGATGAATCGCACACCACGTTCAGCCAGTCGCCGCGCCACAAGGCAGTTGTTGGCGTAGCTGGTCTTGCCGGGTTCGGCGCCATAACGGGCTAGCACCGCCCCCGGCTCACGGCGGATGTCCATCGCTTCGCTGGCTTCCATCTGCATGCGGAATGCCAGTTCATATTGCGCGATCCGTGCCACGGTCTCGGGATTGCCGAATTCCTTGCGGGTCTGCTGGTTGATCGCATCCACCGCATCCAGCACCTGCCGGCGCGAGGCGCGGCTAACGTCATGGGGATTGTTGAGATACAGGATCGGCTCGCCGGCCGAGCGGCATTCCACACCCTGATAGACACTGGGCAGGAAACCCGAGCCCCAGAGCGGCTTGCCGGCATTGGCGGTGGGACCCGGCCCCGACGAGGCCAGCACGATGAAACCCGGCAGGTTCTGGTTCTCGGAGCCAAGGCCATAGGTGACCCATGATCCCAGCGAAGCATGGCCGGTGCGCGCATCGCCGGTCTGCACCAGAAGCTGCGCCGGCGCATGATTGAACTGGTCGGTCTTCATCGACTTGATCAGGCACAGATCGTCGATCAGTTTCTCGGTGTGCGGCATGCGATCGGAAATCCAGGTGCCGTTCCTGCCGGTCTGATGGAAGGGAAACTGCGGCCCCAGCAACTTGGGCACGCCGCGGATGAAGGCGAAGCGCTTGCCCTTTACGAAGGATTCCGGACAAAGCTGGCCGCCGAAGCGGCTGAGCGTGGGCTTATGGTCGAACAGCTCCAGCTGGCTGGGTGCACCGCCCATATGTAGATAGATCACCCGCTTGACCTTGGCAGGGAATTGGGGCGGCAGCGCCGACAGCGGCGCCGAGGGATCGCGCTTGAAGCTGAGGCCGGTCGAGGTGGTGGGCTGCTGCGCCGCCATTGCCGTGTTCATGAAGAAGGCGCCCAGCCCGCCGGCGCCCCAGCCCACGAACTGGCGGCGGGTCTGCTGCTCCCGGTGCAGCTGTTCGAACAGATCGGATGGGGTCTTGCGCATGGTCATTACCTTGTCAGCGCGGCGTCGAGGTTGAGCAGGGCGGTGCCTACCGCGGTATAGCCGGCCAGGCTGTTGGGCGACGCACCGCCACCCGCCTGCACATAAAGACGGTGCAGCGGCGCCAGTTCTTCTGGCGTGAGATCGCGCGACAGCACTAGGTTGGCACCATAGTTTAGGCGGGTGTCCAGCGGCCCCTTGCCTTCCTTCAGCATGCGCCCGGACAGGGCGATGGCAGCCTCGTGATAGACCGGATCATTCAGGGTCACCAGCGCCTGCAACGGCGTGTTGGTGGTGATGCGGCGTGGGGTCGTCTGGGTGCGATCCGCGGCATCGAACGTGACGAAGCTGGGATACAGCGAGGTGCGCTTGACGAAGGTATAGACTGCGCGGCGATAGCGGTCAGGTCCGGTGGCGTTAACCCAGCGTTCCGGATTGTTGGACACTACGTTCCAGATATTCTCGGGCTGGGCGGGCATGACGGGCGGGCCGCCCATCTGCGGATTGAGCAAGCCACTGGACAGCATCGCCTGGTCGCGCACCATCTCGGCCGACAAGCGTTGCTGCGGCCCGCGCGCCAAGAGGCGGTTGCGCGGATCCTTGTCGCGTAGCGCCGCTGTCGAGCCGGCGCTCTGTCGATAGGTGGCGCTGGTCACGATCTCCCGCACCAGCGCCTTCTGGTTCCAATGCAGGTCGTTCTGGAAACGCAGCGCCAGCCAGTCCAGTAGTTCAGGATGGCTGGGCGGGTCGCCAGCGCTGCCGAAATCTTCCTGTGACTCCACAATGCCGGTGCCGAACAACTGCTCCCAGTAGCGGTTCACCGCCACGCGCGCCGTAAGGGGTTGGCCGGGCTGGAAGAACCATTTCGCCAGGGTCAGGCGATTGTGCGGCGCGTTGGTGGGCATTCTCGGGAACAAGGCGGGCGTGTCGGGTGCGAGGTTGGGGCCGGCCTGGGTGAGGAAACTGCCGCGATCATATTCCAGGGTTTGCCGCTTTTCGTAACCGGCCTGCTCTGCCATCACCGGCACCAGCACTGCGGGAATGGCCGAGAGGTCGTGGTCCATTTGTTCCAGGTCGGCCAGCGAACTGGCAATCTGCGAAGAATGCGCCAGCGCCGTCCAGCGCTTATCGTTGCTGGTGAACAGTCGCACGCGCGGCGCGGCGCCGATGGTCTGGTTGACAGATTCCGTCTGGGTCAGCTGCAACCGCAGCCTGGCGCCGGCGAGCAACTGGATTGGACGATCGGGAACCGCCACCACCCAGCGCGCATAGAAAAGACTAGGATCGGCCAGAAGACCGCTGTTGGCGGCGACGCTCTGCATCACCTCGTCCGGCGTGCGCGGCTTGGCCTCCGGCTGGCTGGTCCCGACCATTTTCTCGACCGGTCGGCCGGTCTTGTCCTTGCCGTATTCCTTGGCCTTGATCTTCCCGTTGGCCTTCATGTCGCGCGCGACATCGGCGATCAGGCTGTCCGCCGCATCGGGCGCCATCAGGCGGAAGGTGATCTTGTCAGCGCCGCCACCGGTCCTGACAATCCAGGCATCGACATGGTTGACGATGAAGCCCTTCTCCGGCGTATGGGCCGCCTCGGAATTGGCGGGCGGGACTTCGATCCGGATGGCAGTCAGTGTCGGGGTGTCTAGTGTCGCGGTGAGCTCGAACACCGTGTTGCGGGGAACGGTGCCCTTGCTTTCGGCCATGCCGTTTCTGATCTGCAACGATGCCTGCGGCGGATGCAGTTCGGCGCGGGCGAGTTCCTTCTGCAGCCGTTCGATCTGCTTGGCGCGCTTGTCTTCGCCGTCCCCGCCCTTGGCCAGGGCCTTAGCCAGCAATGCCTTGATTGCCAGCACCTCGCTAATGCCGGCCTGCTGGATCGGCAGCGGCTTCCATTGCGTGCGGGCCTCCGCGGCCCGGCTGGCGGCCACGACGGTTTCGCGCACCGCACTGATCTGTTTCTGCAGTCGGTCGGCCGCACCATACTGTGCCTTGTCGATGGGCACGTTCAGCACGGGCCAGTCATCCGGCCTGGCATTGTCGAAGGCAATGTCCGCGTCACGTTGTGTATTGAAGAACGCCATGAACTTATAATATTCATCGTGGCGGATGGGGTCGTAAGGGTGCGAATGGCACTGCACGCAGTTGAAGCTGACCCCGTTCAATGCAGACCAGGTCGTGGACGTGCGGTCCATCATCGCGGCAATGCGGAATTCCTCATCATCGGTGCCGCCCTCGTCATTGGCCTGGGTCTGGCGATGGAAAGAGGTGGCGATAAGGTCACCAAAGCTGGGCTTGGGGAACAGGTCGCCCCCCAACTGCCTGATGACAAACTGGTCGAAGGGCATGTTGCGGTTGAAGGCGTCAATCACCCAGTCGCGATACGGCCAGACCGTGCGGCTTCTGTCTTTCTCAAAGCCCTTGCTGTCTCCATAGCGGGCAACATCCAGCCACATGGTCGCCCAGCGCTCGCCATAGCGCGGCGACGCAAGCAACCGGTCCACCTGTTTTTCATACGCGGCCGGGGAGGTATCGGCGAGAAAATTCGCCTGCTCCTGCGGCGTGGACGGCAAGCCCGTCAAGTCCAGCGAGGCCCGCCGCAAAAGCTCGGCCTTGCCAGCCTCGGCCGAAGGGAAAAGATGTTCCTTCTCGAGGCGCGCCAGAATGAAACGGTCCAGCGGCCGGCGTACCCAGGCAGCCCGCTTCACCGCCGGCAGCGGCTGCGGTTTGGGTGACACGAAAGCCCAATAGTCCGACCAGTGCGCCCCTTCCTCGATCCATTGCCGCAGCAGCGCGATCTGCTTTTGCGATAGCGGCGCCGTATGCAGCGGCATGCGCACGTCGTCATCCTTCGACGTGATTCTGGCCATTAGCTCCGAAGCCCGGGGATTTCCCGGCACCACGGTCGGGCGACCGGACTTGCCTTTGCCCAGCACCTGCTCGCGATAAGAGAAGGAAACATTGGCAGCCTGCTTTACGCCGCCATGGCAGGCCATGCAGTTGGCATTCAGGATCGGGCGGATGTCGCGGTTGAACTCAATTTGCGGCTGCGAGGGCGTGGAATGGCCGAAGATCGTAGCGCTCACGCCTCCCATCACCGCGATCAGGACGGCCGCAGCCATCAACAACACCGTCCTGCTCTTAACTATGCTGGCCATGCTGATGCCTCAAACCCTACACCAATGCCTCAGGCCGGGTTTTTCAGATCCGCCAATATTATCACAAAACACTGACCTGGCGGATATTTTGTAACATCGGCATAGAGAGACTATTGCATGGCACTCACCTGGTCCAGAGGTGGGGTAGCTGGGCTAAATACCTGTGGTGCTGGTGGCCGATATCCCAGCGATGAGTGGGGTCTGGCAGTGTTGTAGTTACTGCGCCATTGCCCAATCACCGCCTTGGCCTCCTTCAGGCTGTAGAAGATCTCTCCATTGAGAAGCTCGTCACGCAGATATAGTCTGGACCGTAAACTTTGATGGGAAGCCTTATCCCACTAGTGGGGTAAATACCGGTTTAATCGCCTTGACGCGCATTAATGCTTATTTTTATTCGGCAGTTTTGAAAAAAAATAGGAACACGTAATACCACCACAGTAATTTCAGCTGATGGTAAAACGCGAACAAGCACTGCGAATTATACAAATGTCGACGGTACTACGGTCACAATGACCGCCGTTTACGACAAGCAGTAGCCAATAGCTTTTATCTTCTAGTGGCGGCGGCTGGCACAGGTCAGTCGTCGTCGCTGGATGGCTCTGCCAACATCTAATAAAAAGGATAATGCAAATGCCCCACAGTTCAGCAGAAAATCAGATTATTGCAGCGGTACGCAGTAGTGCTGCCTCCTCCTTGGCGGGTGGAATAATAGCGGCCACTTGCAGGGGTTGGTCGGTGCACGAGGCGATGAATCTTTTAACAGACGTCAACTTCGCAATGCATCCATCGCCGGGGGATGGGCATTATGACGCTTGGAAGGCAACTCGAGATGCAAGGATAAACAAAGTCCATGAGTAGGGAGATGTATAGGATGGGCGGGGCTTTGAGGCGGTGGGGCAGTATCCGCTAGACCTACTGGCCTATTTACCCTTCCGAAGAAGCCCCAGCGCGAAATAGCTTAACGCGCCACACGCCATCACTGCGATCCAGCTTAACCACATAGGGACCGCCCAGCCGCCGATGATGGCCGACCAGTCATAGTAAATCCTTGCAAAATGGAGCAGCCCGATACCGGCGAAAACGGCTGAGATCATTAGTGCGGTGCGTTTGCGGTTCATGGCGGCGGTCCCCATTTCCGCCGAGCATAGCCCTTACGCCCGCCCTGTGCAGCCGGTCTGGATGGCTCGCCGGCCCTTTGGGTCGGCATGATTGCTCAGCAGTGGCAGACTACTCCACCCGATCCTTCGCCTTAGCCTCGTCGACGGTCTGCCATTGCATGTTAGCCGGGCTATCCGGCCCGCCGCGCTTCAGTGCGTTCACGTGGTCGATGATGTAGCCGGGGCATGGCCCTGTCAGCAGATGCGTAGCTGGGCAAGGATGCTCACGCTTGAAGGCGGCCCTGGCGGCTCCGCTGCGCTCTATGCGCCCGTGGGCATCGCGGTGGATGGCGGGGGCTGACGGCGCCGGTGCCGACTGGACAATCGTGCAAGCCGATAGCAGGGCGACGGCTAGGATCAGCGGGAGTTTTAGGCGGCGGGGCGGCATTCGTTTGACCTATAACACCTGCGCCTCTGACTTTTGTATCCGTGACACCATCACCTAGATGGATCGCCAGCTATGCAGTAGCCTAAATCACGCTGGTACAAAATATCCGGCAGGACAGCAGCACACCGAATTAGGCAGGGAACTGGGCCGGTCTCAAGGCTTGGTGGCGAAAATAGTGATCTGCGCCAGCGCGTCACGCTCAGCCGACAATTCCTGCCGGCCGGCGGGAAGGTCATTGTGCTTGAGCATATAGGCGATGACCGACGCGATATCCTCTTTCCTCATCGTGCGCGGCGCGTTCTTCGGCATCGTCTCGAAAATGAAATCGAAGAGATCGCCAACGGATTTTTTGTTCCAGGCCGACAGGAAATGTTCGCCGACAAGCCTTGGGCCCGAGTCACCGCCCTCAAGCCCGGCGCCATGGCAGCCAAGACAGACCGTGTCTACGACTTTCTCGCCGCGATAGGCCTGGGCCTCGCTATAGACACCGCTCCACACCGTCTGTGCGGGCGTGTCGGCGGGCTGGGCCCTGATCTGGGTCAGGCCGCCCGCCCAGACCAACGCGGCGATAAGCGACCAGCGCCAGACTGTCACTTGCACGAGGCGCTGACCATCTGCAGTGCCTGCACATTGACGCGTATCTCGGCACCGACCCGCGCCAGGTATCCGGACACACGCACCTTGCGTTGATTATGCGGCTCGGGACCGAAATTATACGCGTTGAGCAGGCGGAAATTATATTCGCCGGGCACATCGGACGCTGTCGCAGCAGCAGGCATGCTACCTGGCGCGGGCACATCGGTCTTCTTCAGTTCCTGCGCGGCTGTGAGCATCCATGAGCGTGTCGGGTCTTGGCTCAGGCATCCGACGCCCGTGACATAGGTATAGTCCGCCAACCCTTCCGCGCCGCCAGCGCCGGGAATCCAGACATCATTGGCTAAATCTACCGTCAGGTCAGATGATCCGGCCGGAAACTTGTTCTGCTGCAGGATATAAGACGAGACATCGAGATATTGCTGCTCTGTCAGCGACCCTGCCTTGCCTGCGCCCGCTGGCATGTCGCGCGTGATCTTGTTCAGCAGCGCAGCGACCTTGCCTTCGCCGAAATCCTGCACGAATCGTGGGCCAACCAGGGGCGCACCCGTGGCCGTCACCTTCGGATTGCCCGAACCGTCCAACCCCGGAAGATGGCAGCCAACACAGTTGGCCTGGTACACCTGATTGCCACGTTCTGCCTGTGCCGCGGTGAACACTGGATCGCGCGTCACGGTCTTGCGCGCAGGCTCAGGCTGCTGCGCCGCGACAGCGACAGTCAGGCAGGCAAGCGCCGCGCATCCGGCAAACATCTTACGCAAGGATGTCCCTCACGATCTCGCCATGCACGTCGGTGAGACGGAAATCCCGGCCCGCATAGCGATAGGTCAACTTGGTGTGATCCATGCCAAGCTGGCCCAGCAACGTCGCATGCAGGTCATGGACCGAGACGCGGTTCTGCTCTGCCTTGAAGCCGAATTCGTCCGTGGCACCGTAAGCCATGCCGCCCTTGAAGCCGCCGCCTGCCACGAACATGGTGTAGCCATAGGGATTGTGGTCGCGTCCCGAACCGCTTTCGGAAACCGGCGTGCGGCCAAACTCGCCGCCCCACACCACAATGGTCTCGTCCAGCTTGCCCCGGCGCTTGAGGTCGCGGATCAGCGCCGCCGCCGCCTGGTCCATGTCCGGGCAACGCTTGCGTAGATTGTTGTTGAGGTTCGAATGATCGTCCCAGGCCTGGCCGCCCGGATACTCGACATTGACATAGCGCACGCCAGCCTCGACCAGCCGCCGCGCCAGAAGACAGCCAGTGCCAAAGGCAGTGGGGCCATATTCATCACGGATATTCTGCGGTTCTTTACGGATGTCGAACAGGTCCAGCGCCTCGAACTGCATGCGATAGGCCGTTTCCATCGACTTGATGCGACCTTCCAGGAACTGGTCATGGCCAAAGGATTTTTCCTGCGCCTGGTTCAGGGCCAGCAGGGCATCCATGTCTATCCGCTGCGAGGCCGGATCAATCAGCTTGTTGCGCAGGTTGGGAATAATCCGCTCGGGGTCCGGATCAGCGACGCCAAAACCCACGCCCTGGAATTCGGCCGGAAGAAAACCGGCGCGCGTTTGAGGGCCGCCGGGCGGCGCACTGCCCAGCGCGACGAAGGACGGCAGGTTCTGGTTCTCGGTGCCCAGGCCATAGGTCACCCACGAGCCAATGGAGGGCCGCGTCGCCAGCACGCTGCCCGTATGCAGGATGGCGCGGCCAGGCGTGTGCGTGGGATTGAAGGTGTACATCGAGCGGATCACGGTAATCTCGTCGATCACGCTGGCCAGCTGTGGCAGCAGCTCGCTCACCTCGATACCGCCACGACCATAACGCTTAAATTCGAAGGGCGACGGCATCAGGCCCCCCGTGGTGCGTTCGGTGCGCAAATCCACCGCATTGGGACGCTGCCCGGCATATTTGAACAGCGCCGGTTTCGGATCGAACATGTCGAGCTGAGACGGCCCGCCATTCAGGTACAGCATGATGACGTGCTTGGCCTTGGCGGGCAGCTTGGGGCCTGCATAGTGCGCCAGGTTCGCCGCGCCCGGCTCCGCCCCGAATACATCCGACCACAAGCCGGCCAGGCCAACAGCGCCAAGACCGCCGCCAATGGATTCGATCATATGCCGTCGCGAGAGTCTGATGCTCATGGCAGGAAAATCTCTTCATTGGTCGAAAGCAGGATCTGGGCGAAGCGCACCAGCGTGCCTTTCTGCAAATAGGTGAGCGCCGCTTCCGTTTCGGCCGCGGTAGGATTGCGCGCCAGCACCTGCCGATAGAGCGCGACCACCTGTTGCGGCTGGCTGGTTACCTTCGCCGTCGCGGTCTTCACGGCAGCAGCCGACAAATTCTGCACGAATTCGCTGTTCATCAGGAAAACCTGCTGCAGCGTCGAAGTCGTGACATCACGGTTCGGCGCCGTCTGCGTGGGCGCGGGGAAATCGAACAGCGTCTGCATCTGCGAAGAACGAGCGCGGCTGACACGGCCATAGATCGCCCGGCGGAAATAGGTGCTGTCATCCAGGTCGCCCGGCGCCCCGCCCACCTGCAGGTCGAGAATACCGGCAGCGCGCACCAGCGTGTCACGATAGGCCTCACTATCGAGGCGCTGCGGGTTTTGGCGCCACAACAGCGCGTTCGCCTGATCGGCCACCATACCGTCGGCACGCGGTCGGCTCGCCTGCTGATAGGTCGCCGACAGCATGATTTCCCGGTTCAGCCACTTCAGCGACCAGCGATTGGCAATGAAACGCGCGGCCAGATCGTCCAGCAGTTCCGGATGCGAAGCTTTTTCGCCCTGGGTGCCGAAATCACTTGGCGTGGTCACAAGCCCCTGCCCGAAATGCCAGGCCCAGACCCGGTTGACAATCACGCGCGCCGCCAGCCCCTTCGAGTCAGTGAAGATGCGATCCGCCAGCTCGCGCCGACCGGAGCCTTGGCGAAAGTTCGTGTCGCCCTTCGCCAGCACCGCCGGGAAGCCGCGCGGCACGATAGCACCGGGCGACGCATAGTTGCCGGCGCGGAACACCGGCATGTCCCGCGTTTCGCCGGGCTTATAGGTGATGAAGGTGTAGGTAAGGTCCGACACGTCCACATCGCGTGCCGCCTCGAACACGGCATTCATGTAGGGGTCTGTAGAACTGGCGTTGCCACGGCCACCACGGCCGGCCGCTGGCGGTGCGGCAGGCGCGGGCTTGGCACCGGCCGCGAGGCGGACTGGGGCTGGTGGTGGCGGCGGCGCTGCGCCACCACGCGCGCGCGGCGTCCAGTATAGTTCCAGCGTTGCAACAAGCTGCGGATATTTGGCGAGCGCCGCATTGGCCTGCGCCTTCAGAACGTCAATCACCGACTTCCACTTGACGGACTTTTCGGATGGGTTGGTGAAGGTCGAAGTTTCATTCACCAGCAGGTTTGCGGAATAGGACAGGTCGAACAGCTTGCGCTGCAGCAGCATGTAGCTCTGCTCGGTCTTCGAATCCACTGCGAACATGGGCCGCTCGGCACGGGTGGTGGAGGCAAACACCCCCATCAGTGCGGTGTAGTCCTTCTGGCTGAAGGGATCGAACTTGTGGTCGTGGCAGCGGGCGCAACTGATCGAAACGCCCAGCAGGCCGCGCGACACCGCATCGATCCGCTCGTCCCAATCGTCGGTCATAAAACCGCCAATGACGTCGCCCGACAGCCGCAGGTCGTGATGATAGACCGGTGCCGCGCCCAGATAGCCCAGCGCCCGCATGTCACTGCGCTTGGTGTTCGGCATCAGGTCGGCCGCCAGCTGCAGCTTGACGAAGCGGTCATAGGGCATGTCCGCATTGATGGCTTCCACGATCCAGTCGCGATAACGCCAGGCAAAGGGATAAGGCGGATTGGTCGCTTCCGAGGTCGGATTATCCTCGGCATAGCGCACCACGTCCATCCAGCGGCGGCCCCAGCGTTCACCATATTGCGGTGAGGCCATCAGGCGATCGACCAGCCGGGCATAGGCGTCTAGCTTCTGATCGGCCAGGAAAGCCTGCACTTCGCCAAAGGTTGGCTTGTAGCCCACAAGGTCCGCATAGGCGCGCGTCACCAGCGTGCGCTTGTCGGCCTTCGGGGATGGCGCCAGCTTCCTGTCCGCCAATTTTGCAAGAATGAAGCTGTCTACCTTGTTGTTGCGCGGACCATGCGCAGCCGCGACGTTCGGTGCAGGCTTGGTCGCGACAGGCTGGAACGCCCACCATTTGCGGCCTTCATCCAGCGACAAGCCTTTATACTGGGACGCTGACGACGCGACTGCCGTGGCGGGCGCGGCACCGCGAGGGTCTATCGCACCCGCCGCGATCCATTGCCGGAAATCGGCCAGAATGGAGTCAGCCAGCTTGCCTTTTGGTGGCATCTGCACGACGGGATCCGTGAAGCTGAGGACTTTCAGCAACCGGCTTTCGTCGGGCTTGCCCGACTCAAGCTTGCTGCGCAGGCCTTCGCGTGTATCAAGGACGAGATTGCCCTTCGGGGCGGCCATGGCAGAGTTATGGCAGCCATAGCAATTAGTCGCCAGGACCGGGCGTATCTTGGTTTCGAAGAAAGTGGCGTCCGGCGTCTGCGCATGAAGGGGCGATGCGATGCTTGCCGCAATAACCAGACCTGGCAGCCAATGACGCATGCAGTTGACGCGCCCCCTGTGAGCATGGGCCGAGGACCTGTGGCCCCCGCCTCGTTTCGCGGAAGGATGCCTGCAAACGATCAGACTGGCAACTTGCGGTAGCTATTTCAGCGGATTCTCTGGAAAAATTACCGCCAAGGGAAACAAGGGGGAACCATCAGTCCGTCTCGGCATGAAAAGCGCGATCCTGAGCAGCACTCTATTCCAGAAGGCTTTCAATATAGGCACGCCAGCCCCCAAGATACGTCATGTCCTTTGCGCCTTTCGTGGCGGGGCTTAGGCTGGGAGTTAATGAATGTCCGCTATTGGCGCATAGTGGACATTCGGCTCAGGGAGCAGGTGATGTTGTGCTCATGGCCTTCCACATTCCGTTCGTTGTAGTACCGAAGCCCTAGCCCCGCGGCAGCACTGATTGATTCACAACTGGAAGAGATACGCACAGCTCGCTATAGTTAGAACGGTTGGCGCACGCGACAATAGTAAAAGATCAACGGGAAAAGGAACTGGAAGATGACGCCGCGGGTGATACTTCTAGCGATTGCGCTGATCTCTTCGATGCCGATTTCGGCCATGGCGGCCGATGTCGACCTGGATACCGCGATCGCGGCGCCGACACGCACTAAGGCAAATGCAGGGCGCGATGGCGCACGTCATCCCTCCGCGAGCCTCTTATTCTGGGGTCTGAAGCCAGGCCAAACTGTCTTAGAAGTGGCGCCCGGTGTCGGCGGTTATTGGTTCGAGATTCTTGCACCATATGCCAAGGCGACGAGAGGGGACTATATCGCCGCTATTCGAGAAATAGACCTTAAGGACCGCGCGAAATTCACTAATGGCGCTCTTTATAGCAACGTAAAATTCACGGTATTTGATCAGACAGGCAGCGCGCTGGGGCCCGCCAGTTCTGCCGACTTGGTTTTGACGGCGCGCAACATTCACAATTGGATGTGGGTGCCCGGCATGGCGGAAAAAAGCATGCAGGCCTTTTTTTCTGTGCTTAAGCCCGGGGGAATTCTAGCTGTAGAAGAACATCGGGCTGACCCGAAGCCGCAGGTCACTGAAGCCCGTGACGGGTATGTGGCTACGGCGACTGTGGTGAGTTTGGCAAGAAAAGCTGGCTTCGTGTTGGAGGCCAACTCGGAGATCAATGCCAATTCAAAGGACGCTAAGGATCATCCATTTGGCGTCTGGACCTTGCCTCCGATTCGCCGCGATGCGCCTTCCGGCCAGCCACCCAATCCAAGTTTCGACCACGCCAAATACGACGTAATTGGCGAAAGCGACCGCATGACTTTGCGCTTCAGAAAGCCACACTGACCCTTCTTAAGGGTGTCCTGGATTAGCCGGCAGGGCCAATGTCCGCTTTTGGCGCAAAGCGGACATTCAGCCTGTCACGATCCCGCCCATCTCACAATCAACTCAACCGGCTCTGCCTCGCCTTCGGCTGATATCGCCAAGCTGGGACGGCATCAAGCTCTGTTCAGAAACGCCGCACTGACAGGCCCGCTGGGATTAGCCCGCCACAGCCATCCCCAGACTCGCCCAGTCCCATCCGACCGCCCAGCTAGGCATGGAATTCAACCAGGGCGAATGGCTGCCAGCGGAGTCCTCAGAGACTGTATAGCGGGCTATTAAACGCGATCCTTCGCCTTAGCCTCTTCGACGGTCTGCCACTTCATATAGGCCGGGGGGTCCGACCCGCCGCGCTTCAGGGCTGTGACATGATCAATGATGTAGCCGGGACATGGCCCTGTCGGCAGATGCGCGGCTGGGCAATGCCACGAAGAGAAGCGTCATAAGCGCAACGCCCGGATACGGTTGTTTTCCGAGTCCCCGATATAGAGCAGCCCATTACGGACATGCAGCCCGTGCGGCCGCGCCAGCGAACATCGCAACGGATCACCATCAGGCCCGTCACCCCGCGCCCCGGTACCCGCCACGGTGGTGACCAGACCGTCGCGCAAGGACACGCGTCGGATCACATGGTTCTCGGTGTCGGCGATATAAAGACTGCCGTCCGGCGCGTAGGCGATGCCCTTGGGCCCGTTCCATGTCGCATCCCGCGCCGGCCCGCCATCGCCGGCATAGCCCTTGGCGCCTGTGCCCGCGATGTGCCGCATCCACCCGGCGCGCGGATCAAGGGCATAGACTTTGTTACCCTCACGCAGGATTAAATACATGGTCCCGTCCGGCCCGATATCGATGGAGCGCGGGCCATTGAGCGGCGACAGCAGGGGCGCGCCATCCGGCGTGTCCGCCGCCCCCCCTGTTCCCGCCCAGGTGGTTATGATGCCGGTAGCGGCATTGCGCTTGCGGATGCGATTGTTCTTGATGTCACAAATATAAAGGTCGCCGCGCCGGTCCAGCACAATGCTGTGCGGCTGATTGAGCTGGGCGGTCTCCGACGGGCCGCCATCGCCGCCAAAGCCCGGGGCGCCGGTGCCGGCCAGGGTCGAGATCATCCCGCCGCGCGTGATCTTGCGGATCAAATGGGTGTCGCGCTCGGCCACAAGCATGTTGCCGCCTTGGTCGAAACGGATTTCATGGGGCACGCTAAGGCGCGCTGCCTTGGCCAGGCCGCCATCGCCGCCATGGCCTTTTTCGCCCGTGCCTGCCACGACGAAGACCTTGCCGCGGCGCAATTGCAGCACACGGTTGCTCCCGAAGTCAGCCCAACAGAGCGATCCATCCGGGGCGCTTTCCACGCCAAAGGGCTGATTTATGTTTGCGGTGGCAGCGGCGTCCCCGTCATGAGCTATGCCCTGCACGCCCGTGCCCACTACCGTGAAAATTCGTTGCGGCGCGGCGAAGGCCGGGCGCGCCGAAATTGAAAGGCACGCTCCCAGGACGATGCGACGTGTCAAGGAAGAATTCATGGCACCAAACTAGCGGCAGGTGATGGCCCCGTCCACACCGCTTCACCGCCCTGCCCTATAAGACGGTTCAAGGAACGCAAATTAATCACGGAGAGTGATCTGGCGTTCTGACACATCGCAACTTGCTGTCTTCGAAGCCGCTGTATCTGGATGGAACTGCCTGCGGCATGGTTAGTCATTCAGCTGCGACGATTTTTACAGGCGCTTGCGACTGTTTCTGCAAAGCGCGGTGATTGAAGGGGGCCAACATCAAGCCGACGAACGACTGCGGATAATTAACCACGTCCCCGACACCGATATCATCGCTGGGCTGTTTGCCTTTTGGCAAATAGAAGGTGCCGAATAGAAGATCCCAGATTATGACGTCGCCGCCGTAATTGGTGTTGCCTTCCCGCATGTTTTTCGAATGGTGATAACGATGATTTTTCGGCGAGGAGAAAATGTAATCAAATGGTCCCAGGATCACGTCCATATTGGTGTGCTGGAAGCGGCCGATCGTGCGACTGACCAGGTAGGCCACGAACACGATTTCGACAGGCGCTTTTACGAACGCCAGCGGGATTGCCCACAGGAAGCCATTCACAAGTCTTTCGAGCGGGTGGGACCTGGTGCCGTTGAACCAGTACAGGCGTTCCGAGGAATGGTGCACGGCGTGCCAGCGCCACATGAAACTGTTTTCATGCATCCACCGGTGGTACCAGTAGCGGAAGAAATCGTTAATCACCAGAAGCAAAAAGACTTGCGCCAAGAGCGGGAGCGATGATGGCCAAATGGATTGCCCTATCGCTGGCGATATCTCCTGCACCACAATGGCGATGGTCGCGAATTGCAGCGGCACTATAATCCAGTCGCCGCAAATCTTGTTGCCGAACAGCAGCATGACGTCGGTCGACCCGTCGGAGTTTTTCAGCCACTTCCTACTAAACGGAATCAGCCGCTCAAGTGGCATCCATATCGCACCATAGATAAGATACATGCCTATGGATGCAATGAAGGTCTGGCTTGTATAGCCGCCCTTGACCAAATTGAAACCGATTACGACGGTGGCCGTCATGAACAGCGGAAAGATCGTAACCTGCAGAATTTTTTTGAAGAGTGTGCCTTCAATCCTATGACTTAAAGGATCAATGTGGTCGAGCAACCAGCTGATTTGCTTTACAACTGCGACATAGAAAAGTTTCTCGACCGGGTGGAATACGCGCTCGGCTGCTCGACCAAACCAGACCCAAAACGGCCTTAAGACTTTTAAGTATATTGTATTTGATTGTATGGCTGGTTGCGACATGGAATTAAACCTTCTCTAGGGTATTTCCCAATTCTTTTGACATACAGAGGCGGCTTACAACTTGAATCTTCATTTTCCTAAAATGGAACGGTCTCCAGCCAGCCAAAAATGAAGACCAACAAAAAACTCTGGCATGGCAGTAGAGGGTAAACTCATAGGCTAAATTTCTAGCGCTGTACTTTCACAACTAGAAAATTACAATTAGAGGCAAATAGACGGTCGTGGACCTGTGTGGCTTCAAAAGCTATATATACATGGCTTTTATACCAATATTGTAGACGCGTGTGGTTAGGGACGGATTGCTTAAAACCGGACACCCCATCCGCCAATTCTGCGGCAGACTACGCCCTGACCTCGACCCGTTGATCGGGGTTGATCGCCAGCCATGCCACACCGGCGATGGCATAGATGCCCGCCAGGACCATCAGCGGGATGTTCCAGTCGTTTGTCGCATCCACCAGATACGCCAGCGCGAGCGGGCTGAGGATGCCGCCGACCTGCCCCATCGTGTTCATGGTCGCGGCTGTCACGCCGGCATGGCGGCCACCGACATCGACCGCCGTCGCCCAGGCCGGCGCCAGCGTCAGCATCGAACAGGCGCCGCCGATGGCGATCAAGAATCCCGCCATAAGGCCGTTGTTCATTTGCGTGGCGCAGAAAATCGCAATCGCGGCCAGGGCGTAGCCGCCTGTTCCGAACGTCCGGCGCGCGTTGCGCAACGAGATTACACGAGCCAACCTGTCGGAGCCCTCGCCGCCGACAAGATCGGCAATAACGCTGAACAAGAGCGGCAGGCCCGAAAAGATCGCCAGCTGCATCCCCGTCATGCCGCGCGCCTGCCCCAGATAGGTCGGAAGCCAGGTGATGAAGAAATAAAAGCCGTAACTGTTAGCAAAGGCTGCCAGGCAAAGCGGGGCCACGGTAGGCGTGCGGAACACGGCGGTCCAGCTGCCGGTGTGGCCAGCGGACAGCCCGCGCGTCGCCTCGATATGATCGCGCTCCTCCGCCGGCACAGCAGGATGCTCGCGCGGCTCGTCCCGGAACCAGACATACCATCCTAAGCT
Source organism: Rhizobium sp. Q54 (assembly GCA_945860165.1). Taxonomy (GTDB): domain Bacteria; phylum Pseudomonadota; class Alphaproteobacteria; order Micropepsales; family Micropepsaceae; genus Rhizomicrobium. The sequence goes on along the minus strand of CAMAPL010000001.1, from coordinate 10,668 downwards.
CCACAGCACGCCGATGAACCCAAACATAATGAATATCGCACGCCATTCCAGGAGACCCGCGAGTAAGGCGACGAGCAGCGGCGTCAGGCCACCGGAAAGATGTGCGCCGGCGAAGAAAATTCCTTGGATGCGGCCACGCTCGGTGAGGGGAACCCAGCGCGAGAACACGCGCGCGACACAGGGCCATGCCCCCGCCTCACCCGCACCAAACAGAAAACGGATGACCAGCAGGGAAGCGAAGTTCCAGGCGAAGGCGGTTGCTACCGTGAAGACCGACCACCACAGCACGATGCGGCTGAGCACCCGGCGGGCGCCGTCGCGATCGGCCCACCAGGCCGTGGGCACTTCGAACAGGGCATAGGCGACCGCGAAGGCGCTGAAAATATAGCCCATCTGGATACGCGATAATTCCAGCTCGGCGCTGATCTGGGGCGCGAGGACCGCGATGCAAACGCGGTCGAGATAGGTGACGGCGGCAAGCGCGACTGTGAAAGAGACAACGCGATGGCGAACGGCGAATCTCACGTGACCCAACTTTTCCTCCTGAACACGCGATCGTTAGACGCGTTGTTCTTTTGCTTACTTCAAAACCGACCGTCGATCATCACTCGTTGATCTCCATCGAACGGCTTGCCCCACCCTCGTCACACGACGCAAATGGGACGGCGCAGACCCAGTGCAGGTTATGCTTTGGCATTTTGTGAACATAGGCAATTACCGTGTCGTCGAATTTCCAGGTCCCGCAGTCCGAGCCGGGGCCTGCGCCGCCTTCCGAATACTGCCGTATCTGCCCCGTAGGGCACCCACCCGCATTGTAGACAATACCATCGCCAGATCGGGGGGCTGGCGATGGCCTGCCCGACCCGGCATCCGCCCGGGTCACAGTCGGGTTAGCCAGCATGATGGTCATCAGGATAGCGACGGCGAGAGACGGCAGCCGGGTTTTGGCCATCTAAGGCTTTGCCAACGGAATGCCTATTTCCCTCGCCTCCTGCTGTGGCTTTGTAGGCTGCGGCGGAAGTTGCGGTTTCGTGCGGCCGAAACTGTCCTGCAACCAGGGCGGAATGCCCTCTTCGTCCTCGCCAGGAAAGCGTTGACGATACAGGGTTTTAAGAAAGAAATCCTTGCTCGGCAGATCAACCACCAGCCGTTCCATGATCCCGATCGCAGCCTGGGTTGTGCCGGGCGGCACCAGTTGCGGGATGCGGGTGTCGGTGCCCTTGATCACGGCAAATTTGGTGGCTTCAAAAGCGGCCTTGCGGTCTTCTTCCACCAGCAGCTTGGAGAGTTCCACCGGCTTGTCCGGATCGATCACATAGGCCGTGGCCAGTTTGATACGATAGACGCTGGAGATGCCGTCATATTTTCGTGTCTTGGCATTGTACATGCCGTCGGCATTGCGCCGCAGGGCGTAGTAAAGCGCGACATGATCTTCATGTTCGCGGATGCCCTGCTGGCCGCCATCCTGGGCGAAAGTGTTCTCGGCATACAGGTCGCGCCAGTTGCGATAGCCGCCGACAAGGCCCGTGGCCGACTGGCCGTCTGCAGCGATGTTGAGGCGAATGCGGCCCTGGGTGAAGTTCGTATCCCCGGTCTGGTCATAGAACCAGGCGATGCGGGGCGTATGCAGCGCCGCTACCTGCTGCGTTTCGACCACGCCATTGCGAATTTTAGCCTTCAGTTTCGTATATTGCTCGCTTTTGACAATCCGGTAGGAAAAATCGGTCGCCACTTCGCTGCGGGCATTCTGGGTGATCTTGTCGGGCGAATAGCCGATCTCGACCGTGGCGTTGTCATCATTCATCGGGTCTTTGTTGCCAGAGATGCGGACCACCATCGTGTACAGTCCGCCCTGCATCTTGTCGTTGGCACGCAGGTGCAAGGTGGCATTGCCATTACCGCGCCAGGGCGCATCGCATCCCCAGGCCCGGTACAGGGCATTGTCGATACCCTGCTCGCCGTCAGCACTGACAAAGTCGTCAACCTTGACCTTGCCGTCCAGATTGAAGCCGTCGCCAATGCGGCTAGTGACCTCGGGCTGGCCGGGATCCTCGGCGGCGAAAGGATTGACGTATGTTTCAATCTCTTTCTTGTAGCCGCGATGCGACAGCGCGCGGTCCCAGATATAGAAACGTGTCAGGTTGGGGGCGCGCACCTTTTCCAATCCCGGCGGCGCGGAGATCCAGTCGATCTCTTGCTGCGTGCGCCATGTCTGGCTCGCCACGGCGTGCTTGGTGCGGACGTCATCGGCGAAATGGGTACTGCTGCCATGGCGGCAGTCCGCGCCTGGCTCGATCTCGCCTTCGCGGGTGAAACCGGCCCGTCCGCCATAGCGGAAAGCATACTCGTAGGAACCGACCACAAAACCACGCATCCAGGGCGCGGCTGTTGCCGGCGGCACAACTGCGCATGCCATCAATATGGTCATGGCGGACGCCAGAAGTCGCTGTTTCAGGATCATGTACTCCTCCGCTCGCGATTATACCCGAGTCTTGGCTTGGCGCCGCCCTGCCATGCTAATGCGGTGTGCAGCGCAGCAGCAAGCAGGATGCCCCTATTTCGACAACAGCCATTGCCTTAAACAGAAAGCACCTCCCGCAAACGCCGTCCGACGATCATGTCTTCGCCCGGCTGCAGCATCCAGACCCCGACAACAATGGCATTTTCGGCCTCGGGGGTGCCTGCCCCAGCGGATTTCCGCCCCGTCCATGGGTTCAATTCTATCGAGGGCGAACTCTTGCGCAGAATTTCCGAAATCTCGATGGGCGTCTTTCCGATTTTCGCTGGATCGCAGCGCAGCACGAGGTGCGGCACGACATTGGCGATCGGCGGCACAAATATCTCCGGCGTCAGGCCAGGAATGTCCTTGAGATGCGCGGCGATACGGTCCGCCCTCTGGCGGAATTCTGCCTGTATCGTGCCTTCGTCCTGCGCCAGTATCCAGTCGACAGCGGCCACCATGCCGACGATCTGTTCCTTTGCGACTTTCAGGCCCCGGCCAACACTGTCGCTGTTTGGACTGTTGCTCCAGGTCGCGGCTTCGATCAGATCCTTGCGGCCCAGCAGTAGGCCGGCATTTTGCGGGCCGCGCAGCCCCTTGCCACCCGAAAACGTCACAAGGTCGAAGCCCATCCGGGTGAATTTCCACAAGTTTGAAATTGGCGGCACGTCGGCGGCGGCATCGTTGAAGCACGGCACGCCGTGGCGGTGCGCCACGGCAACCCATTGCTCGGCTGTGATCTGCCCCTGCTCGGCCGCATTGAAGAAGTGACACATCACGCTGCGGTCAGTGAAAGCAGCCTCGTACTGCTGCAATGTCTCGACTTCCACAAACCGGATGCCGCAATTGCGTATGGCCTGATCGTAGCCATAGCGATGGGATTTCTGGACGATCACCTCGTTCTTCAGTCCAGACACATCCAGAGGCAGCAACCGCGCCGCCGGGCGATTGCCCACCGTCATGCAGGCCGCCGTGCCCAATGTGAGAGCCGCAGACGCGCCCGAACTCACCAGCGCGGCATCACACATCAGGCGCTGCGCAATATATTCGCCAGCCCTTTTCTGCAATTCGGCCAGCCTGACCGGATACTTGGCGGCGTTGGAGACCGCGGCTTGCACCGAGGGTGGCATAATCGAGGCGGTGAGCGCCGTGAATGTTCCCGCAGCATTGATGATCTTTGAAACACCAAGCTTGTCGTAATAATCCTCACCACCGGCAAGTGCGGAACGGGTCGTATCGACTGCCGCGAGGCTGGGTGTCGCAACCGATACGCCAGCGGCAGCCATGGCGTTCCGTGTCCAGGAAAAAAACCCGCGACGTGATCCGAAAATTGTCATGAACGCTTCTCCCGTGTTTCAAGCAGGCATCTCATCGCTGGCGCACGATATCAAAAGCGCAGGACAGCCTGGTATCCCCCGACGAAAACGGAACCGTGCCGTGCCACATATAAGCCGGAAACAGCACCAGCATTCCCGGCTCGGGCCTGACCAGATGGTCTTCGCGCAAGACCGGAGACGTCGGCGGGCCGGGCTCGCCGAACTTGAGGGCACCTTCTATTCCTTCTAGTGCGCTCGGCGTGCGGACATAGAATGCCGAGGAGAGCCAGCCTTCGGGATGGATGTGATTGATGTGGAAGCCGCCGCTGTTCAGCCGCACGGACCAGGCGCTGGCGATTTTGTAAGTCTGGTCAGGCGTTCCGATGGCAGTGATGTGGCGGCGGATCAATGGGGCAATGGCACCAAACAGGGCGCGGATCGCTGCATCGGGATAATCGGCCAAAGCGCGCGGGGTCTGGCTGCCATGCCGGAGTGATTGCCCCACCGGGTGGGTCAGAGGTCCATGATTTTTGTCGAGAGCTAGGCTGAGATCACCAAGATAGCTCGCCAGGCTGTTCCAGCCCTCGGGCGGATCAATGCGATAGGTTTTAACCAGCCGGTCATAGTCGTAAAGCGCATGGTAGCGGGGATCACCCGCCAGCCGCCAGGCGGTGGCCAACAAGGCGGTGGCGTGTTGATCGTCCGGCTGTGCCGCGTGCAGGGCTTCACTGCGCCTGACGGCCTGCGTGATGCGCCCAAGCGCCAGATCGACCTCGATCTCGGCCTTGGCGCGCGCGCCCGGGGGGACGCTCGGCAGGACCGCCCCCAGATGCCGGTCGGCGGCTTGAGGATCGATCCGCAGCCCGGCCCGCGCGGCCAGCACGTTAAGCGTGGGATCGCGCTCGGCCCGCGCTGCCGCCAGCGCATAGGCGGCCTCATCCTCGCCGGCGGCCTGTAGCAGACGCACGGTGATCGCGATGATTTCATGCGTCTGTGGGGCGACGTCCAATTCGGCGCGCGCCTTCGCCAGATCGCCAGTCAGCATCCAGACCAGATCGGCCAGCTCACGTTGGGCCTGGAGCGAGGACGGATCGTGCCGCACCGCTTTGCGATAGGCGCTTGCTGCTTCGGCGAAGCGGCCCTGCTTGCCCAGAATGCGCCCCAGTAGCTGGTGCGAATGGACATCGTCCATGCCCTTGGCGATGGCGCGGCAGGTGGCGGCCTCTGCCTCAGCTTCGTTGCCCAGCCGGAAAGAAATCGAGGCCAGCGCGAATTCCGCGGCGCCATCGTCCGGCGCCAGGCGCACCGCGTGACGCAACTCGCGCTCGCAGCCAGTCAAGTCGCCCTGCTGGTGCAGGATAAATCCCATCAGGCTTCGGACCTGTGGGCCTTCCAGCCCACCTGCCATGGCCTGGAGTAGAAGGTCGCATGCTTCGCCGCTCCGGCCACGCTCAAGCAGCGAGCGGGCGTTGCCCAGAGCATCGCCAACATGAAGCATGAGCTACTTTCGTGCTGCGGCGATGGATGCCCGGATTTCCTCGACTGTGCGCGTTACCGTGTTCTCGATAAGGGCGCGGCCGATTTCCGCGCTTGCACGGCGCGGATCGCCCACCACCCCGTTCTTCCCGTCTCCCGCCTGCAACTTGTTCGTGCGGACCATACTGGGATCAATTGCCATCATCAAAGATGTGTCGCGCACATCAGCATGGTCGCCAATCTCGTCCCTGCGGATGCCGCGCTGCATCATCAGGACAGCGCTGCCTTCGGGATCGCCGCGATAATAGTTGAAAAAGGTATGGACCCGCACATTGGAACCGGCCCACTCCGCATTGAGCGTGGCGGCGACCGCGGTCTGGCCGGGCTGGTTGCCGCCACTGTCACCCAGAAAGACGACATCGCGGAAGCCATGCTGTTTCAGACTGCGGGCGGCATACTCCAGAACCTGCCGGTAAACGGGGTCGGGAAGACCGATGGTGCCGGCGAAACGCATATGGCCGGTGGGCGGATCGATGCCCCCCTCGGGAACATAAGCCATCACAGGAGCGACCAATGCATTGCCTAGCCGGCGCGCGATGGTGTTGGCGTTGGCGGTGACCCGGACATTGTGCTTGCCGAGCGCCATATGCGGGCCATTCTGCTCGGTACCGCCCGTCGGGATGATGATGGTCGTCTTGCCAGCGGCAATAGCATCGCGCACTTCATCCCAGGTCATCCGCTCCAGGAAGACCGTATCGGGCGCCTGCGCCAGGGCCGGACTTGCCACGCAAAGCGCAGCGATCAGCAGTAGGTATCGGTACATTGCAGTCTCCTAATGAAAACTATTTCGATAGTCCCTTGAACACGAACTTCTGGAAGCGCCCGCCGCCATCGCCGATATAGAGATTGCCCTGCGCGTCATTGGCGATGACGTGAATATTTGCGAGCTGTCCGTTGCCCAGCCCGATACGACCGAAAGCCGAGCCGGGAATTTCCGCCAGCGTCTTGCGGTCCAGTATGCGCACTTTCTGACTATGGCCGTCGGCGACATAGAGAAACCGCTGCTCCTTGTCGCCGGAAAATGCGACGCCAAAAGCCGAGCCGTTGCCTGTCATCGGTGAGTTCGGACCAATCACGCTTTCGTTTAAGAACTTGCCTTCCAGCGTGAAGGACTGGACGCGGTTAGCGTTGCGGTCGGCGACATACACGGTGCCGTCCTGCGAAATGCCCATGCCGTGAAGCAGATTGAATTGCTGCTGCACCGGTTTATAAACTCTGTCCCTGGAATAGCTGTCGTCCGGCGGCCGGCCATAGGCGCCCCACATCCGCTTGAACTTGCCGGTGTTGGCGTCCAGCACCATTACCCGCCGGTTACCGTAGCCGTCGGAAATGAACATCTCGTTGGTGGCAGCCCAATAGACCGGCTGCGAAGGGCGGCCGAGATTTTCCATGTCCAGGCTGCCCCTGTTCTGCCCGGCCTTGCCAATCTGCATCACGAACTTTCCGGCGGCGGTGAACACCAGGCATTGATTGTCTTCCTTGCTGCGCTTTTCTTTCTCACCTTGGGGATCGCGGCCATTGCCGCACACCCAGACGCGGTCCTTGCCATCCAGGGCGATGCCATGCTCCTGGATCGGCCAGTCGAACTTGGCCAGTTCGGCCTTGCTCATCGCGACCTTGCCGCCCCAGCCCCTGACAAAGCGCCCGTCTGGGGTCAGTTCAATCACCGAAGGCGCCGGGACGCCTGATTCTTCTTCCGGCGGATCGTTTATGGCGATCCGAAGCTGGGTCGGACGCGAATAGGCCCAGATGTTGCCTTTGGCATCGACGGTGACGCCCCCGCTGGGACCAAAAACGTAGCCGTGCGGCAATTGTCGGGGCCAGCTGAAGTCCACTTCAAAGACCGGATAGCTTTGCGCCAGCGCGACAACGGGATGCACGATCAGCGCCAAAGCGAAAAGGCCGAAACCGCTTTTCCACCCATGCCCTGAAAAAAGGCGTGTCATCCCAACCTCCCTGCATTGTTCTTGTTGCCCGCAATATGGCCCAGTTGCCCGGCCTGTTCCAGTTTTCCACCGTCAATGCCGTTGTTGCAGCGCATGATTTATCCGTTTTTGTACGTGTGGCATACTCCCAGTCACTGCCGCGAAAAGAGAAAAACCATGAAAACAGGCACTTGGGCGTCATCGGTTCTATTTGGACTGGCTGCGCTAATCACGTCGGCGCATGCGCAGACATATCCAAGATTCGAGGTCGATCCGAACTGGCCCAGGCAGATGCCCAAGGGCTATTTCTTCGGGCAGATCGCCGGCCTGACCGTTGATGACCATGACAATCTCTGGGTGATCTCCCGGCCTCGCCGCATTATCCCGCAGATCGATGAACCGCCACAGGAAGCGTCCGGCGTCCCTGCCCCGTCGGTGGTGGCGTTCGACGCGACCGGAAAATTCCTGAAGGGCTGGGGCGGACCATTCGCGATGAGCGATCCCGAGCGCGCCAAATTCGACTGGCCCATCGCAGAGCATGGTATCGCCGTGGATTCCAAGGAGAATGTCTGGGTCTGCGGCAATGGCCGCGACGCCAAGCTCAAACTGGACGACAATCAGTGTCTGAAGTTCACCAATAACGGCAAATTCCTGTTGCAGATCGGAAGGTCTGCGCAAAGCAAGGGCAGCCTCGACACCGAAAACCTCAATCACCCCTCACAGCCGGTCTATTGGGCCGCCACCAACGAGATGTTCATTTCCGACGGCTATGGCAACCGGCGCGTGATCGTGGTTGATGCCGACACCGGCAAGTTCAAGCGGATGTGGGGCGCCTATGGCAAGGCGCCGGACGACAGCGCCTCCAAGGAGCGGACCTACGATCCTGTGCCGCAGCAATTCAACCTGGTGCACGGCCTCACCATCTCCAAAGACGGCATCGTCTATGTCGCCGACCGCAACAACAACCGCGTCCAGGCTTTCAGCCTGGATGGCAAGTTCCTCAAGGAAGCTTTTGTTGCCCGAGAAATTCCCATGGTGGGCTTCGGCACCGTCAACAGCGTGGCGCTGTCAGGCGACAAGGAGCAGCGCTTCCTCTATGTCTGTGAAGGACACCAGCAGCGCATCCGGGTGCTGGACCGTCAGACGCTGCAGGAAATCCCGCAGGGCAAGTTCGGCCATGTCGGTGCGCAGCCGGGCATGTTCCTGGGACTGCACATCATCGCCACCGATTCTAAGGGGAACATTTATACGGGCGACGGACGGGACGGTCGGGTGCAGAAATTCACGTTCAAGGGTGTGTCGCGCTAGTCTTGCGACGGAAAATTTTGGCGTCTGGGAGCTTTAATGCATGATCCGTCCGGTTTCACTGTCGCTGATCCTGCTGATGTCAGGTTCTGCGGCCGCCTTCGCCCAGACCGGCTATTTCGGCACCTGGGAAGTCTCGGTCCGCGAATTTGGACAGAAAAACTACTACCTCCCGATGGTCGACGGGCGCCTGACCGTGGAGCAACGCGAAGGCCGCACCGTTGCGTCCTATAATCAGCGGGCACTTTTCACAGGCCAGGTGAAAAAGGATGGCCTGCATCTGACCTGCGACGACAATGGCAAGCCTTGCGGGTCTTTTGTCCTTCACCTGTCCGGTAATCAGCTGACGGGCAGCGGCACATTGCAGGATCTACCGGTGACCATCGAGGGCAAGCGGCCCACAGCTCGGCCCGCGCCAAGAATCCACGAATTCAACCCGCAGAAATTCCATACATTTTTCTCAGGCACGATCCCGCCGGCTCTGCGGATATTCCCCGGCGACAGTGTCAAGACGCACACGCTCGACAGCCGCGGCTTCGACCGGGACGGCAAGCCGCGGGCGCCGCGCGGCAACCCCCAGACGGGACCTTTCTATGTGGAAGGCGCCATGCCGGGCGATACGCTGGTGGTGCGCCTGGACCGGATACGCACCAACCGGGATACCGCCTATCAGAGCAACCTGATCTCCAGCAACGCGCTGGAACCTGGCTATCTGCGGGAGCTGGCGAAGTTCGAAAGCGGCTTCACCCAGTGGAAGATCGACGCCGCTGCAGGCGTCGCCACCATCATCAATCCCACAGCCGCGCTGGCGGACTACAAGGTCACGCTGGACCCCATGCTGGGCGGTATCGGCGTAGCGCCGCCCCGCGATGAAACCTTCGTAAGCGGCCGCCTGGGCCCTTATGGCGGCAATCTGGATACCGCGCAGATGCGCGAAGGGGTCACGGTCTACCTACCGGTGTTCCAGCCCGGCGCCTTGCTGTTCATCGGGGATGGCCATGCCCAGCAGGGCGACGGCGAATTGCCGGGCCAGGGCCTGGAAACCTCGATGGACGTGCAATTCACCGTGGATGTCATCCCGGGCCAGGCGGGTGGCCAAACCAGGGTCGAGAGCGCCGATTTCATGATGATCATGGGGACAGGCGTGACACTGGACGCAGCCATGAAAAGCGCGACCACCGAGATGAGCCGCTGGTTGGCGACGACCTATCAGCTATCGCCGCAGGAAATCGCCCCTCTCTTAGGCACCGCCATGCAATACGAAATCGCCGAAGTGGTGGATTCCGAATACAATGTCGTTGCCAAGGTCCGTAAGGACACGCTGAGCCAGATTCGAAAGTGAGGCCTCTGACGGGCGCGCCGCCCCGTCAGCACGCAACGCCTCAGATTAACGCTTTCTGGCGTCGGCTAGCTGAGCCGGAGCCACATCGTTGCGCACCTGCTTGTCGGGCGCCGGTTTTACATTGGGCTCGGGCTCATCAAGGCCGGTTTTGTTATTGACCCGCTCACCTTCAAATTCATATTCGGTGACCTCGGCGGTATAGTGCGGGCGATCCAGAGTTTTCAGAAAAAACTCCCTGCTCGGCAGATCGGAGATGTTCCGTTCCAGTGCGGGAAACGCACCCTGCGACGTACCGGGCGGCACGCCCTGCACTGCTCTGGTCAGTGAGGACTTGATGGTGGCGGCGCGGATGGCGAGGAAGGCGCCCTTGCGACGCTCCTCCGCCGCTATGACTGTCACGCCGACAGGCTTTTCGGAATCCACCACATAGGCCGGCATCGCCGTGACCCGGTAAGTGGACGAAATGCCCATCTTCTCGCCCGTCTTGGGATCGGCCATGCCGTCCGCATTACGCTTGAGGGCATAAAAAAGAGCGACGCCGTCTTCATGCTCGCGAATGCCCTGCTGGCCGCCGTCCTGGGCGAAGGTGTTTTCCGTGTAGATCTTGCGCCAGTCGCGATAGCCGCCGATCAGGCCCTTGGCGTTGCCATCAGGAGCGATCTCGAGACGAACTTTGCCCTTGCGAAAATCGGCATCGCCGGCATGGTCGTAGAACCAGGCCAGCCTTGGCGCATGCAGATTCTC